>NZ_CBCUCO010000004.1:0-140000 GCF_965152625.1 Candidatus Nitrospira salsa | reverse complement strand
GCACCTTTACTACAACTTGACATTGTGTGTTGGGCGAGTATGTGTAGGATAGGTGGGAGGCTTTGAAGCGGGAGCGCTAGCTTTCGTGGAGCCAACCTTGAAATACCACCCTTAGTTTTCTGACATTCTAACCTGGCTCTGTCATCCAGAGCAGGGACATTGTCTGGTGGGTAGTTTGACTGGGGCGGTCGCCTCCTAAAAGGTAACGGAGGCGCCCAAAGGTTCCCTCAGGCTGGTCGGCAATCAGCCGTCGAGTGTAAAGGCAAAAGGGAGCTTGACTGTGAGACGGACACGTCAAACAGGGACGAAAGTCGGGCTTAGTGATCCGGTGGTTCTGTGTGGAAGGGCCATCGCTCAACGGATAAAAGGTACGCCGGGGATAACAGGCTGATTTCCCCCAAGAGTTCACATCGACGGGGAAGTTTGGCACCTCGATGTCGACTCATCGCATCCTGGGGCTGAAGCTGGTCCCAAGGGTCGGGCTGTTCGCCCGTTAAAGCGGTACGAGAGTTGGGTTCAGAACGTCGTGAGACAGTTCGGTCCCTATCTGTTGTGGGCGGAGGTAATTTGAGAGGGTCTGTCTCTAGTACGAGAGGACTGAGATGGACGGACCGCTAGTGTGCCGGTTGTCGCGCCAGCGGCAGTGCCGGGTAGCTATGTCCGGTTTAGATAACCGCTGAAAGCATCTAAGCGGGAAGCTAGCCTCAAGATAAGATTACCCTGGAGGTTTACCTCCCTAAAGGCCACTCAAAGACTATGAGTTTGATAGGCTGGGTGTGGAAGAGCTGAAAGGCTCGAAGCTAACCAGTACTAATCGGCCGTGAGACTTAACATCATTTTGCTCTTGATAGACATGGTCATAAATCAAAGTAAGACGTAGAGTACAATAATCGTATAGCCATAGCTTAGTGCTTTAATGTCTACGATTAGACTTTACGGTCTTACAGAAAATTTCTCGGTGACCATACCGGAGGGGTTCCACCCGTTCCCATCCCGAACACGGAAGTTAAGCCCTCCTGGGCCCATGATACTGCAGCTGCGAGGCTGTGGGAAAGTAGGTCGTTGCCGAGATTATTTTGAAAGCCTACCATCCAAGTTCTGGATGGTAGGCTTTCTTTTTTATATTATATTTAGATACAAGAGAGTAAGCGAAAGTTTTTATTAAGGAAGTATATTTTAATAGTGATTAGGCAGAGGCCGCAGCGGCAGGTATTTCTTTTGGCGGTACGACATGTGGTCGATGAAGTGCATCATACAATGATGGATATGTCGGAATACTCTCAGGAACATTCGCAATATTGAGTTCATTTCTTACAGCACTCAGCGGACTAACAAGGGAAAGCGATCCAGAATTGGCCTGAAAATATTCGTAGGCAAAATGTAAGATACTAATGACCTTTGGGTCTAAAAAGTACAATGAGGTAAGATTGACGACAACATGATTCTTCCCATCTGTCTGTATTTTTTCAATGGCTTCCATAAAATGATTATGGTCGGTTTCATCAAATCTTCCACAACAGTCTAAAATGACAGCTTCAGGTTGATGTCGTTGGTCAATGTGCATGACGTCTCCTTTCAGGAACTGGTGTTATAGCAGTTCCAATTTCATTTCTGAAATTGATGCCTATAACAACGCTAGATTATCAGAGCGCAAAAACTGAAACATATTTGGCTTCGCTCTAATATCACCACTATACACATTAAATCGGTGAGTCGTGTTAAAACCTTAACTTGTGCACCTGTAATAGATATATCAGTTGGAGCAGAGCACTAATATAGATTGCCCTTGGTTTGCTTGATAGATCGGGGAACCACCGTGCACAAGAGCACCTGTAATCAATGCATCAGTTAAGAGTGAAGCGATAATACAGTTTACTCAGCGATTGCCGGCAGATTAGGAGGAACCGTGTTCAAGGATGTCTATAATTACAATGTCAATGCGAAGCTAAAATATCAATGGTGGTCGTCTTACGAGGGGCTGTTTGATTTGGAACTACCGCATCCACCTAGTCACCTATAATCCCATGTTCATGATGCACAGTGTTTCAAATAGTGGATAGTTTTTTTGAACCATTGGCCCGTTGAGCGATCGTGACTTAGGCACTCACACAGAAAAATTTTCTGGTTTTTTTTTAAGATAGTGTAAATTTTTATACTTGTCTTTTTCTTTATTCAATGATTGTTCGAGGAGGACACAACGTGAAAACGAGTCAGTCTGTACGGCTGTTTAAAAAAGCGCAACGATTTATACCCGGCGGCGTGAATAGCCCTGTTCGAGCATTTCGATCGGTTGGCGGAACTCCTCTCGTGATGAAGAAAGCAAAGGGCGCATATTTATTTGACGTCGATGGTAATCGATATCTTGATTATGTGCTTTCCTGGGGACCGATGATTGTGGGGCATGCGCATCCACAAGTCTTAGAGGCGATTATTGAAACGGCAAAAAACGGAACAAGTTTTGGGACCCCGTCACAACAAGAAATTGAACTTTCGGAACTTGTCACAAAGATGATGCCGTCAGTCCAACGCGTGCGTCTCGTCAATTCTGGAACTGAGGCGACGATGAGTGCCATTCGCCTGGCACGTGCGTATACAAAGCGGGATACGATCATTAAATTTGAAGGTTGCTACCATGGTCATGCCGATCACTTGTTGGTTAAGGCGGGGTCAGGAGTGGCGACACTCGGTATTCCAGACAGTCCTGGAGTGCCAAAGGATTTTGCCGGACATACATTGACTGCGAGATATAACGATATTGGCAGCGTCGAACGATTGCTGAAACAGCATGGGAAAAAGATTGCGTGTATTATTGTTGAGCCAATTGCAGGAAATATGGGAGTCGTTCCTCCACATTCGGAGTTTCTGCCTGCCTTGCGCGATTTGACCAAAAAACATGGAATCCTTCTCATTTTTGATGAGGTGATGACAGGGTTTCGTGTGCATCCTGGAGGGGCGCAAGCGCTATTAAAGGTGAAGCCAGACCTTACCTGTTTAGGGAAGATTATCGGCGGCGGGTTGCCGATTGGAGCTTACGGTGGAAGAAAAGACATTATGGAAATGATTGCCCCTGCAGGGCCAGTCTATCAAGCAGGGACACTTTCGGGGAATCCAGTAGCTGTTGCAGCTGGAATAGAAACTCTGAGTTTGCTCAACGAGCCTGGTGTCTACGAAGAACTAGAAAAGAAATCGAAGAAACTGGCGGATGGACTAGGAGAGGCCGCAAGGCAAGCGAAGACTCCTTACTATCAAACCCGAGTGGGTTCGATGCTCGGCGGGTTTTTTGCTAAAGGTCCTATTACCGATTACTCAAGTGCGAAACAGTCAGATACCGCGCGATATGGAAAATTTTTCCATGGAATGCTTAGGCAAGGGGTCTACCTAGCCCCTTCACAGTACGAAGCAGCATTTTTATCGACCGCCCACTCACCAGAAAACATACGTAAAACAATAACGGCTGCAGGAAAAGTGATGAAATTACTGCGTTAATTCGAGCTTCTATAGCCGTCCCTATAAACTTCCAAGCCTCTGGAGTGTGGTATTGCGCTGTCTTGGCTACCTTGAATTAACGCTTCAGACGGGACAGTGGCTCCAACATTGGCTGTCCATTCCATTCAACACGGAAAGGGTGTCGCAATAATCGGAGACAAGGTCACAACTAGAAGTTATTTGGTTTCGCTATAGTCGTCAATCGTCGTCGTCATCATCATCGTCATCATCCTCTTCAAGTGCGGCTTGGCGCATTTGCTCTTCCATAGCATTGTGGATGAGCATGCGAAGAAACATGGAGATGACAGACCCTTTTTCTAAACTTCCTCCCGGCGGAACAGCAATTCGGCCTTCTTCCACCATCTTATCCAACCACTGTTTTTGATCTGGGGTGATATGGAGTGGAACTTCAATTAACGGAATCTTCCCAAACATATCCATAACAACTTCCTCCTACTACTAATGCAATAATGTCTTACGGTCTTACAAACGGGCTTTATGATGCACGGGGGCATCAAAGCACGCGCCTTTTGATTTTGTCAATCAATTTATTAAATGCAGGAGATGGATTTCTTCTGTTGGGAGAAACGGATAGGTCTTTGTGTATGAGAGAGAAGAAATAACGGTATGCTTAGATTAATTGTCGAAATCCGATCTGACAGGCGGTGTCAGATTATATCAAGCTGTCATCAAAAGCGGACGTTCAATAGATCTTTAGGTTTACGTCGCGAATGGCTCAGGTCGGCCAGAAGCGGACATTGAATCTTGGTAAATCCCTCTTGCTATCTAACGGCAGCCATCCCCTGCACCAACTTGTTAGCGCATTCATCATTCTGTATCCGTGTAATCGCGTTCACTTAGCATGCCGTGCGGTGATAGTGCGATGCTAAATCTCTTAAAAAGGCCAAAGAATTCAGTTAGCTTCATCTCGACTGATACTTTCCTAACTTCGACGGGTCCCTGACTTGAATCAATCATCGCCTTTACGTGGTCGTGATTTCCAGGAGAAAGTAGAAAATCTACAGATATGAGGCCTTCGTGTCCCCTACGGTTCTCACCGACAGAAATAGAAACTCCCAACAAGAACTCATCTCCCTCCTTATGCCCGTTGTCTGTCAGCCACTTCCCTGGACCGTTTCCGTCCGCGCTATCAGCTGCAGAAGTCCCTTTCCAGTCGTTATACTGAACAGAAGCCCGAAATCTTTTAGTATCCATTTGTCACTCCTTAAATTTGAAATCACGCCAACTGAATAGACTCACAAAAGAATTAAATAAATCCTTCCCCTTTTCTCCTTACTTCTTTGCTTCATAAACTCACATCACCACGATGTCTGCTTTGGGGCCAGACTGTGTGAAAACTCAGCAAGCAGGTATACTCCACCTTTCTCACGGAGGTGTGTGATGAGCGGATTTATTCAAGGTGACGATCGCCACCAAGCGACCTTGTTCCCCGAACGATTGGATGATTACATTGCCGAGGCCAGCTCGGTTCGGGTCATCGATGTCTTTCTTGACGACCTGGACCTCTCCGGGCTGGGCTTCAAAACCCATTCGGAGAAAACGGGGCGTCCGGCCTACCACCCAACCATACTACTGAAGCTCTATGTCTACGGGTATCTCAACCGGGTGCAGTCCAGTCGGCGCCTGGAACGAGAAGCGCACCGCAACGTGGAGCTCATGTGGCTCACCGGCCGCTTAACACCAGACTTTAAAACCATCGCCGACTTTCGCAAGAACAATGGCCACGCGATTCGCTTAGTCTGTCGTGAGTTCATCATGCTGTGCAAGAAGCTCGATCTGTTTGCCGAGGCCTTCGTGGCCATCGACGGCAGTAAGTTCAAGGCCGTGAATAACCGAGACCGGAACTTTACCAAGGCCAAGCTGCAGCGCCGGTTGGAACAGATTGATGAGAGCATTGACCGCTATCTGAGCCAGATCGCCAGTGCCGATCGCCAAGAAGCGGCGATGGCCAAGGCCAAAGCTCAACGGCTGGCGAAGAAGATCACGGCTCTGAAGACGGAAATGAAACGCCTCAAGAAACTTGAAATCCAGATGCATCAAGCGCCAGACCACCAGATTTCCTTGACGGATCCGGATGCACGGTCAATGGCCACCAGTGGGCGGGGCACGGGGATGGTGGGGTACAACGTGCAGACGGCCGTGGATACGAAACATCACTTGATCGTGATGCACGAGGTCACCAATGTCGGACATGATCGACACCAGTTGCACCATATGGCACAACAAGCGAAAGAGGCGATCGGATCGGAGACGCTCGATGTCGTCGCTGACCGAGGCTACTTCACGAGTGAAGAACTCCTCGCCTGCGAGCAGTCGAAGATCACGACCTATCTCCCCAAGCCACAGACATCAGGGAGTCCGAAGAAAGGGTTGTTTAGCAAACGTGATTTCATCTACCACGCGGACGATGATGAATATGAATGTCCAGCCGAGGAACGCTTGATCTGGCGGTTTGAAACACACGAGAAAGGATTGAAAAACCACAAATACTGGTCCTCCCACTGTCCGAACTGCTCCATGAAGTCGCAGTGCACGACCGGGCCCCATCGACGCGTGACGCGGTGGGAACATGAAGCGGTGCTGGAGGCCGCCGAAGCCCGCCTCGATCGAGAACCGGAGCGGATGCGCACGCGACGACAAACGGTCGAACATCCGTTCGGGACCTTAAAAGCCTGGATGGGGTACACCCACTTCCAAATGAAAACGCTCAAGCATGTGGGCACCGAAATGAGTTTGCATGTGTTGGCGTATAACGTCAAACGAGTGCTGGCGATTCTCGGCGTCAAACCGCTCCTCAACGCGATCCAGGCCTGAGGGCTGCCTTCCTACACAAAAATTCGGCGCATCAGCGCCACCGGTAATGCAACAGGAATGTTCGTGGTGACCCAAACGAGAAGGGGCAGGCAAAACGAAGAGCAACAACGAAAAAAAGATCAGCTGACGTACCGACTATGATGGGGTAGGAAAGTTTTTACACAGTCTGGGTCGATAGCGACCTGTTCCATCATACTGCTTGAATGTCTGTTTTGGAGATGAAGGCAATATCTGACTTTGTCTGTACGGTCGGATCTGACTCCGACACAACTTAGGCAAGGTCTAAAACGTCGGCCATGGTGTAGAGTCCAGGGGGTTGCGTGACAACCCATTCAGCGGCGCGTAAAGCCCCCATGGCAAAGGTATCACGAGTGTGGGCTCGGTGGGTGATTTCAATTCGTTCTCCAGGACCGCCAAACAAGACGGTGTGATCGCCGATGATATCTCCAGCACGAACGGTTTGTATGCCGATTTCCTTGGTCTTTCGTTGGCCGATGATCCCATGCCGCTCATAGACTCCGACGTCTTCTAAGTTCCAGTCCATTCCTCCGGCTAGCACTTCAGCAATTTTCAGGGCCGTGCCACTTGGCGCATCTTTCTTCTGATTGTGATGGGCTTCAATGACCTCAATGTTGTAGGTTTCGCCTAAGGCTTTCGCAACTTTTCCAACGACGCTCAGCAGGACATTCACTCCGACACTCATGTTGGGGGCAAAAACACACGGAATCTGTTTGGCTAAATCTTTTAGTTGTTGAAGTTCTTCTTGATCAAATCCGGTGGTGCCTATCACCATGGCCTTTTTTTGACTCACGGCGAGTTGCAGATTTAACAGGGTGGCTTGAGGTGCGGTGAAATCAATGATGACTTGTGCGTCTTGAAGAACCTCCCCAAGCGTATTTTGTATGATGACCCCTGCCCGTCCACTCCCCGCTTCTTCTCCTGCGTCACGGTTTAATGCAGGATGCCCCGGGTTTTCTATAGCGCCAGCCAGCTGCATGGTTGCTGATTCTTGGACTAAGGCAACCAGTCGTTTGCCCATACGCCCTGCTGCGCCCATGATAATCGTGTTGATCATAGCGAAGGAATTCCTTAGCCCAAACCGCAGGTCTTCATGACTTGAAATAATTTCTCTTGATTTTGAGGTGAGATGGGGGTCAATGGAAGCCGCAGTTCATTCTGAAGTTTTCCCATCTTTGACAACGCGGCTTTGACAGGAATGGGATTGGTTTCATAAAACAATGCCGAAAACAACGGGGTCAATTTATAATGAAGTGTTCTGGCTTCTTCATAGTTTCCTTTTAATGCCAAGTTGACCATATTGGCCATGTCGGCCGGAGCCACATTGGCTGTGACAGTAATCACGCCTTTGGCGCCAATGGCCATCATCGGAAGCGTTAAGGGATCATCGCCAGCGAGCACCGTCATCTTCTCGCCACATTGTTCAATGATGGCTGAAACTTGCGATAATGATCCACTCCCCTCTTTGACCGCGACGATTGAGGAAATGTCTGAGAGCCTTGCGATAGTCTCTGGCGTCATATTCACGCCTGTTCGACTTGGAATATTGTAAAGCACTAAAGGGATATCGGATGCCTTTGCCACAGCGGAATAATGCTGAAACAGTCCCTCTTGCATGGGCTTGTTGTAATACGGGGTGATGAGTAGTGCGCCATCGGCTCCGACTTCTTTCGCATGCTTCGTGAACGTCACGGCTTCATCTGTGGAATTTGATCCAGTACCGGCGATAACTTTGACCCGCCGCTGAACGATTTCGACCGTTAAGGCGACCACTCGTTCGTGTTCTTGAGGTGTCAAGGTGGCCGACTCTCCTGTTGTCCCGCAAGGGACAATGCCATGCGTCCCGTTGGCAATTTGAAATTCAATCAACTCGGCGTAGGCGACCTCATCAAACGTCCCATTTTTAAACGGCGTCACAATGGCCACTAAAGAACCTGAAAATATCATAGAACCTCAATAAATAGAGAGAGCCTTAAATAAAAAATTAGATCACGATCTTTTGTGTCGACTCACAGGAAAACTCATGACTATGATATTTCCCCATCTTTCAAAAACGAGGGAATGGTTTCCCCTCGGATCAGGTCGTCATAGCTTTCTCGTGCACGGATGACGTGAATGTCATGGTCTTTAATCAGTACCTCTGGAACACGGGGTCTCGAGTTATAGTTCGAGGCCATGGTGAAGCCATATGCGCCTGCGCTCATAACGGCCAAAAGATCTCCTGAAGCGGTCTCCGGTATCTCGCGATCTTTCGCAAGGAAATCTCCTGACTCACAAATGGGGCCAACGATGTCAACGGTTTTCACCTGATTCCTAAATGGTTTTCGAACATGTTGAATTTCATGATAGGCATCATACAAGCTTGGTCGTAGCAAGTCGTTCATGGCCGCATCGACCACCACAAACTTTTTGGCCTCAGTATCTTTGTTGTACAGAACGCGAGTCATCATCACGCCGGCATTGCCAACAATAGACCGCCCCGGCTCCATAATCAACTGACATTTCAGGTCATGGAGGAGTGGCGAAATGGCAGCGGCGAGTTCCTTGGGGTGTGGGGGAATTTCATCGGAATAAGTAATGCCGAGGCCCCCGCCAATATTGATGTAGCGAATATTGATACCCTGAACCTTAAGGGTTTCAATCAACGCTAGGATTTTTTTGAGTGCGTCAGTAAAGGGTGTCAGCTCAGTCAATTGCGAACCGATATGACAATGCACACCCACAACATCGATATGCGCCAATGTGGTCGCAGTCTTAAATTCTTCCAGTGCACGTTCTGCACCGATGCCAAACTTGCTTTTCTTGAGTCCCGTGGAAATGTAGGGATGCGTTTTAGGATCAATGTCCGGGTTGATTCGAAGCGCAACTCTGGCACGAACTCCCATTTTCCCCGCGACTTCGTGTATCAACTGAAGTTCACCTGCTGATTCCACGTTAAACATTAAAATGTCGGACTTTAGAGCTTGTTCGATTTCATCTCCTGATTTTCCTACACCGGCAAACACTATTTTCTGCGATGGCACTCCAGCTTTCAGTGCACGAAAGAGCTCGCCTCCGGATACAATATCGGCCCCGCTTCCCTCCTGTGCCATGAGACGAAGGATGGCAATATTCGAATTCGCTTTCATGGCATAAGCAATGGTATGCGGGATCGCATCGAACGCTTGATCAAAGGCTCGAAAATGTCGGACAAGCGTCTTGTGGCTGTAGATATAACAAGGGGTACCGACTTTGTGTGCAATTTCTTCCAGCGACACGTTTTCACAGTAGAGCTGGTCATCTTGATAGTGAAAGTCATGCATAATATAAGATCTCTTTTTAATGGCGAATTGCGGTTTTATACTAACTTGCCGTACGGAATAGTGAGCATTGTTTTATTCCTGTCATGTCCGTAATTCGTTCGTGGCATTTTCGTTTTAGAACAGTTTGATGTCGGAACGATTTTCTTCAAAGAACGAGTTGTCTCATTGGTATTTTCGCAAAAAATTCAGAAACATTCATTCTCAGAACTCTCAACGTGAACCTACGGGACGCAGAGCAGGGAGATGAACAGATTCCTCTTCAATTGGAATCAAGAGTTCTCCGTCTTCGCCCAGCTGAGGCGGAGGCTGCCGTTGTTCTCGAATTTTGGCCTCTAAACCTACCTCTTCCGGGGCAATCGGAGGGCCGGCCGCTCCGCACCCAGCGCAAAAACAAAAGAGTAGGCTGACGCTACAGACTCTGATTGCTTGAGAGGAAACGATTTTTCTTATCGGCTGAAACATGACGATCAGGTTTCTTGAGCATGTCAATTAAAAAGTCCGGCTATTATAACAGGCGTTTCTCTAATATACGCAACCTGCTTTGAACTTGTCTTCTCGCGGTTCCTCCAATCTGATCTTTTCTCTGAATAGCCCCTTCAGGCGTCAATAAGTTCAACGCATCTTTTGCGAAATGTGAGGAGTGAGATCGAAGTTCCGGTAATGTGATGTGCGCGAGGTCTTTCTTTTGCTCGGCACATTGTCCTACGAGACTTCCAATGATGGCATGGGCCTCGCGAAAGGGTATTCCTTTTCGCACAAGGTAGTCGGCTAATTCTGTCGCAAAGAGTAATCCGGATTGAACGGCCTCAGCCATAACGTCTTGTCGTACCTTGAGCCGTTTGATGAGCTCGGCATAAATCGAGACACTGTCAGTGACGGTGTCTAAGGCATCGAAGAGCGGCTCTTTATCCTCTTGCAAATCTCGATTGTAGCTGAGGGGGAGGCCTTTGAGTGTCGTTAAGACAGACATCAAGTGACCATAGACTCGTCCGGTTTTGCCTCTGACTAATTCGGCGACGTCTGGATTTTTTTTCTGCGGCATCATGCTGCTTCCCGTGCAGAAGGAATCCGACATTTCAATAAACTGGAATTCCTGAGAGGACCAAAGAATGAACTCTTCACTCATTCGCGATAAGTGCATCATGAGAAGAGAGCAGGCATTGAGAACTTCCACGACAAAGTCTCGGTCTGACACGGTATCCAGGCTGTTAGTCGTCACGGCAGGAAAGTCGAGCAATTTAGCCGTGTAGCTTCGATCAATTGGATAGTTCGTTCCTGCTAATGCCCCTGCGCCAAGCGGTAAGACATTGAGCCGGTTTAAGGCATCTGTTAGTCTTCCTTTATCTCGTTCGAACATATCCACATATGCCAAAAAGTGATGAGCAAAGAGAACCGGTTGTGCTCGTTGAAGATGCGTATAGCCAGGCATAATGACCTGTTGGTATCGACGAGCTTGAACCGTCATGGCTTTCTGGAGTTGTATCAATCCAGCGATTAAAGCCTTGATCGAATCTCTGACGTACAGACGAAGGTCCAGGGCGACTTGGTCATTACGGCTTCTTCCTGTATGGAGTTTGCCGCCGAGCGGACCAATGAGTTGGGTCAGTCGGCGTTCAATACTCATGTGGATGTCTTCATCTTCGTTTCGAAACTCGAAGCGGCCTCGTTGAATTTCGACGAGAACTTTTTCTAATCCGCGAATAATCGTTTGACATTCGTGTCGTTTGATCACTTTGGCGTGATGGAGCGTCTTGCAGTGTGCAATACTCCCCTGAATGTCGTAGTGATAGAGCCGTTGATCAAAAGGGAGTGAAGACGTAAACCGTTCAACAAGATGATGGGTGTGTTTCTTGAATCGACCTCCCCATAGTTTTTTTTGCTGGGAACGCGAAGATTTCTTTGTTGTCGTTGTTGTGGCAGTGCGAGTGTTCGTATTGCTCCGTGATCGCGATTCTGATTTTTTTCGGGGATGTTGTGCCATCGACTATCCTTTACTTGCTGTCATTCTTTTTGTTCCGTTCGGTTTGCATGGCTAATCGCAAAGCATTAATCCGAATGAATCCCGTCGCATCACGTTGGTCAAATCCTTGTCCTTCTTCAAACGTGGCAAGATGTTTTTTGTATAAAGACCGTGTTGAACGTCGGCCAGTGACGATGCAGTTTCCCTTATAGAGCTTAAGTCGAACGGTTCCCGTTACGTCTTGCTGCGCTTGGTCGAATGCTGTTTGAAGCATCACGCGCTCTGGCGAAAACCAATAGCCATTATAAATCAGTTCGGCATAGCGTGAGATGAGACTGTCACGAAGGTGAAGGACCTCTCGATCCATGGTGATGGACTCTAGACCCCGATGAGCGACATGTAAAATTGTGCCTCCTGGAGTCTCATACACTCCGCGGGCTTTCATGCCGACATACCGATTTTCCACGAGATCCACGCGACCGATGCCATGTTTGCCCCCAAGTCGGTTCAGATGATCGAGCAACGCTGACGGCTTCAGGCGTTTGCCGTCAATGCCAATGGGGTCTCCATTATTGAATTGAACCTCTATGGATTCAGCTTTATTCGGTGCGCGTTCAGGGGACACGGTCATTTTAAACATATTTTCCGGTGGGGCCACCCATGGATCTTCTAAGATGCCCCCTTCATAACTTATGTGAAGAAGGTTGAGGTCCATACTATAGGGTTTGGCCTTGGTGACCGTAATCGGGATGCGATGTTTTTTGGCATAGGTAATGAGGTCGTCACGCGAGGTAAATGACCACTCTCGCCATGGGACGATCACCCGAATGTCAGGTGCCAGTGCTGCATAGGCAAGTTCAAACCGAACTTGATCGTTTCCCTTTCCAGTAGATCCATGACTAACAAATGTTGCGCCTTCTTTTTTTGCAATTTCAATTTGACGTTTCCCGATCAACGGGCGGGCGATTGACGTGCCCAACAAATAACTCCCTTCGTACACGGCATTCGCTCGTAACATGGGAAACACATAGTGTTTGGCAAACTCTTCTCGAAGATCTTCAACGTAGACTTTCGAGGCTCCCACGGCCACGGCCTTTCGTTTAATCGCTTCCAAGTCTTCGCCTTGGCCTAGATCGGCGCAGAATGCAATGACCTCGCATTGATAGGTGTCTTTCAGCCAGCGCAAGATGGCAGAGGTGTCCAACCCACCAGAATAGGCTAATACAACCTTGCTCTTGGACTGTTGGGGTGAGAGAGATGGAGATGACATGGCTGCCTTTTTTTTGGCTACTTTTTTCATAACAACATTCGTCCTACTATAGGGTGTGGAGTGTCGAAAAAAACGTTTCAGTGTTGAGTGCTGAACCCTTTGGCCGTTCCATGAATCTTTTAGATTGACTTGGCGAAGCCCGCGAGTACTGCTTTGGAGTGTTTTATTGGTTTCTTCATGTTGGAGTTCGTCCTAGTGTCGTGTCGCAAATATTCGCTTGATCCGCTAGATAATGTTCCGTGTTGTTCCAAGGGGGTGGACAGTAAAACAGTCCACCTCGTGTCATGTTCGACAGGCATCCTTGTTTCGTTTGGTCAACATTTCGAGAGGTGCACCTAGTTAGCTATTCACGCTGGAAAAGAACACGAGTTACTAAGGTTTTTCGGTTCACGATCCCAGCCAATCAATTAAGATGGCGTTCTGCATATCCAGTCGATTTTCCGCTTGCTCTAAGACCACGGCTTGTGGACCATCGAGGACGCCAGTTGAAATTTCTTCCCCACGATGTGCCGGGAGGCAATGCATGACCATGGCATCAGCTTTGGCCTTTCGTAACAGTCCCTCATTGACCTGGTAGGGAGTCAAAGCTTTGAGCCGCCGTTTTTGCTCCCGCTCTTGTCCCATGCTGATCCAGACGTCGGTATACAGCACGTCGGCGTTTCGAACGGCCTCAACCGGATCAGCGGTTACCTGTATCTTTGTTTTGGTCTTCAAGGCTTCCTCTTGTGCCCAGTCCACAATTTTCTGGTCTGGCTCATACCCGGATGGACAGCCCACCGACACGTGCATACCCATGAGCGCACCGGCCTCAAGGAGGGAATGTGTCACATTATTTCCATCGCCGATATAGGCGAGCTTTAACCCTTTGAGCCGCTTTTTTTTAATCGAAATGGTGAAGAGATCAGCGAGAATCTGACAGGGGTGACATTGATCGGTGAGTCCATTAATGACCGGAATCGTCGCATAGGTGGCCCAGTCCTCAAGGGTCGTCTGATCAAATGTTCTGACGACAAGGCCATCTAAATAACGCGAGAGCACTTGGGCGGTATCCGCGAGGCTTTCCCCTCGACTCAATTGAATTTTCTCAGAATCCAAAAATAACGATTGCCCGCCTAATTGGTTCATCCCTGCTTCAAACGAGACGCGGGTTCGCGTGGAAGGTTTTTCGAAAATTAACCCCAGTGTTTTTCCCACTAACGGTCTGGGCATTCGGCGTGCTCGGCGTTTGGTCTTTAGCGATTGGGCATGTTTGATCAAGGCCGTGATGTGTCGAACGGAAAGACTGGCAATCGTTAAGAGATCTTTGGGGGTTTTTCGAGAAGACCGTGTTGTTGATGAAGCCATAGATGGATTTCCTGAATCGTCAAGGGTGTGTCGTCGTTAGTGCTTGTTTGGTCAAAACATTCGACAGGATAGTGATCAGTGAGTCAATCTCTGTTTGAGTAATAATAAGTGGCGGAATAAATCGAAGCACGTTTCCCATCGTGCAGTTAATGATGACCCGACGAGCCAGACAGTCCATCACGATCGGTTTTCCGTCGACCGAGAGCTCCAGGCCTTGTAACAACCCTCGGCCTCGAACTTCTTTGATGATGGGAAAATTCTCCTTTAGAGTGAAAAGCATTTTTTGCAGATAGGCTCCCCGTTCTTGAGATCGTTTAAGTTCTTCCCCTTCAAGTAGAATTCGAATCACTTGCAGGGCAGCAGTACAGGCGAGCGGGTTTCCCCCAAAGGTCGAACCATGTGTTCCGTATGTAAAGACTTTCGCAACTTCATCGGTAGCAAGACACGCTCCGATTGGCATGCCTCCGCCTAAACCTTTGCCCAATGTCATGATGTCCGGTTGAATGCCAAATTGTTGATAGGCAAACAAAGTGCCTGTGCGCCCCATGCCCGTTTGAATTTCGTCAAAAATCAGGAGGATATTTCGCGCCGTACAGAGATTGCGTACCGCCTTGAGGTAGTCCGTATCTGCAACAACGACTCCACCCTCTCCTAAAATAGGTTCCAGCATAATCGCCGCTGTGTGCTCAGAAATATTTGCTTCAAGTGCCTGAAGGTCGTTGAAGGGGACGTACTTGAACCCAGGAACCAGAGGCTCAAAACCAAGCTGCACTTTTGTTTGACCGGTTGCGGTCAGTGTTGCCAACGTTCGACCATGAAAAGAATTCACCATCGTAAGAATTTCAGATCGATCTGGTCCAAAATGTTCGTGGCTATATTTCCTGGCTAACTTTATGGCCGCTTCATTGGCCTCTGCTCCACTATTGGCAAAAAATACTTTGTCAGCGAATGATTGTTCAGCCAATTCACGCGCGAGTTTGGCTTGAGGTTCTGTATAAAAGAGGTTTGAGGTGTGAATGAGCTGACGAATTTGTCGTTTGATGCTGGCAATCAGATCTGGATGGCCGTACCCCAGCGCATTGACCGCAATGCCTCCCACACAATCAAGATAGGCTCGTCCTTCTGCGTCATAGACCTGGCATCCTTGTCCGCGAACAATGGACATTGGAAGCCGGTCATAGGTATTCATGACATATCGATCAGTGAGTTGTTGGATTTCTTCTGTCAGCATGTCTTAATGAGTCCCGATATGTGAATCACACGCCTCATTTTTCCAGCGTTACGAGAAATCACGCTGCAATCCTAGAAAAACCATTGTTGTGTGATGCGAGAAAACCCGCGTGAATACAGGCGAATCTAGCACACAGGTTCTGAGGTTCGCAATATGAATTGACGCGAGATTATGTGAGGAGGGTGTAGGTCGGAATGGTGAAGAACCTGAGTTGCCCGAGGCTGGTGAAGTTGGGGGAGTAAGGTCATTATCACACCAGACCTAAATGACAATTGCATTATTATGGCACAGACTGTCGTCTGAGGTCGTAAGCAAATCCGAATTTACTCAATGTCCATATCAACCACTTGGATGGATCGAAATTATACCACTGTGCTCCATTGCGATAATCCGTTTGATACATATGATGATAATTATGGTATCCCTCTCCAAAGGTTAGAAGGGACACAAACCAACTGTCTCGACTCGAGTCAGAGGTCCCGTGAGGTTGATTTCCCCATAAATGGCAGATTGAGTTAATGAAGAACGTTGAGTTGAGTACGAAAAACGTTCGCGCCACGCCAGCTAAGAGAAAGCAACTGACTCCGCCAATCCACCCATTGTAAAGAAACCCAATGATAAAGGGGAAAGCTAACCCGGCAATCACAACCGCGATATAATTTTGATGTTGCCACATGACCAGAGGGTTTTGTTTCAGCTTCGTTTTATATTTGTCATATAAGGACGGGTCTGTGTCTTTCCAGAATAGCCATCCGCAATGGCTCCACCAGAAGCCGAGCTTGGCGTTATAGGGGTCTTCGTCTTCGTCGCATCGGGCATGATGGCGAATGTGGTCAGAGGCCCATTTCAGTGCAGAATTTTGTAGAGCCATGCCGCCGGCAATGAGTAGGACCATCTCTACCCACTTCGCGCATTTGAAACTTCGATGTGCAAATAAGCGGTGGTATCCAACCGTGATTCCGAGTCCAGTGAAGATGTACAAGATCACGAACATCGTCCAATCCACCCATGAAAAGTCGTAGTAATAGGTGAATATCGGAAGGCCGATCATGGCCCCCACGACGATCGTTCCAAACAGGAACGTGGTGAGATAATCAAATTGTCTAGTGGTGGCGTCCATCTATAGAACCTCGGGCTTCAGTGAATGCAAGTTTGTAACGCTGTTTGAAGAGTAAATAGGGAATTTCCGGAAGGAAACTCCGATTGTGACAGGTGACTATAGGATACACGTTGGAGGAAATCTTGTAAAGCCAGGCTTTGCTCTTACCCAAGACCATACTGAATGAGAATCCGCTTAAATTATCGCTATCTGTGATTACAGCTCAGTGACAGAGCCTTACAGTATGCGGGCTAATTTTTGAGGAATCTGTAATAGTGGAGAATGCCAAGTGGGGAGTGGTAGGCCATGGTGACCTGAACTGGTTCAAGCTCACCATGGCGATCTTTCGTGACGTCAGTATACCTCTTAGTATTTGTAGCTATCTTCTTTATATGGTCCGTCTACGGAGACATTGATGTAGTCGGCTTGAGTTTTTGTGAGCTTGGTAATAACTCCTCCAAATCCACGAACCATATGAGCCGCCACTTCTTCGTCGAGGCTCTTCGGTAAAACCTGCACGGTTACATTCTGGATTTGCTGATCGGCAAATTTCCGTTCGTACAAGTAAATCTGTGCAAGGACTTGGTTCGCAAACGACCCATCCATAATTCGAGATGGGTGACCAGTTGCGTTACCTAAATTGACAAGGCGCCCTTCAGACAAGAGTAGTAAGTGATCATTGTGAGCCTTGTCACGATAGACCTTGTGCACTTGAGGTTTGACTTCCTCCCATTCCCAGTGCTTGCGCATGTAGGCCGTGTCAATCTCATTGTCAAAATGCCCAATATTACAGACAACCGCGCCAGCTTTGAGCGATTGCAACATGGCTGAGTCGCAGACATTAAAATTACCAGTCGTGGTGACGACAAGGTCAGTGTTGCTCAGCAACGTCTTGTTGATGTTTTCGACTTTTCCTGTATTAATTCCATCATTGTAGGGTGAAACGACTTCAAATCCATCCATGCAGGCCTGCATGGCGCAAATCGGATCAATTTCCGAGATTTTCACAATCATACCTTCTTGACGAAGTGACTGTGCCGATCCTTTTCCGACGTCGCCATACCCAATCACCAGGGCTTTTTTGCCTGCGAGCAAGTGGTCCGTCCCCCGTTTAATTGCGTCGTTTAAACTGTGACGACAGCCGTATTTGTTATCATTCTTGGATTTGGTCACGGCGTCATTGACGTTAATGGCCGGAACTTTCAGCGTTCCTTTTTTCAGCATTTCTAGTAAACGATGCACGCCAGTTGTGGTTTCTTCAGTCACGCCATGAATTCGGTCAAGCATGGCTGGAAATTTTTCGTGAAGCATGAGCGTTAAGTCACCGCCATCATCCAGCACCATATTAGCGTCCCACGGCTCCCCATCTTTCAAAATCGTTTGCTCAAGGCACCAGTCATATTCTTCTGCGGTTTCACCTTTCCAGGCATAGACTGGGATTCCGCGTGCCGCAATGGCGGCAGCGGCGTGATCTTGGGTCGAAAAAATATTGCAGGAAGACCAGCGGACTTCCGCTCCGAGTTCAATCAGCGTCTCAATGAGCACACCGGTTTGAATCGTCATATGAATGCAGCCGAGGATTTTAGCGCCTTTTAGCGGTTGGGGCGCTCGATATTTTTCCCGTAATGCCATCAATGCCGGCATTTCAGTTTCGGCAATTTCGAGTTCTCTCCTTCCCCAATCGGCGAGGGTGATGTCTGCGACTTTATAGTCTTTCGTTTTAGGGTCAACTGTGGCTGCAGTACTCATATGGTATGGGTCCTTTCTTATACGACCAACGTTCTCTGATCATCGACAAAATACGGTTAATGCACAATGTCTATTTGTCTGTCTCGCTGATCTTCTTAAAGTTCTTATAGTTAAATTCCTGCTTCACGCCGAAGTAGTGCGGCTTTATCCGTTTTTTCCCATGTGAATCCTGGTTCATTACGGCCAAAATGACCATACGCCGCTGTTTGTTTGTAGATAGGACGACGTAATTTGAGGTGCTCGATAATGCCTCGAGGATTTAAGGGGAAATGTTTGCGGACGAGTTTTTCAATTCGTTCCACTGCAGCTTTTTCGGTCCCTTTTGTATCAACGAGTACCGAAACGGGGTTTGGGACGCCAATGGCATATGCCAGCTGCACTTCACATTTGTCCGCGAGCTTGGCCGCGATAATATTTTTGGCAATATATCGAGCCATATACGAGGCTGATCGGTCAACTTTACTGGGGTCTTTACCGGAAAACGCTCCCCCGCCGTGGCTGCCCACACCTCCGTAGGTATCCACAATGATTTTTCTTCCTGTCAGTCCTGTATCGCCCATGGGGCCACCGGTGACGAATCGCCCGGTTGGATTGATATGAAAGGTCACAGTCTTGGGATTATAGAGTTTCTTGGGCATCACGGGGTTGATGACCTTGTCCATGAGATCTTTTTCAATTTTTTTCGAAGTCACAGAATCACTATGCTGGGTCGAGACAACAATCGTATCAATCCTCACAGGTTTTCCATTTTTATACTCGACGGTTACTTGGGCTTTGCCGTCAGGTCTGACCCAGGGTAAAATATTTTTCTTGCGAACTTCTGCCAGACGTCGAGTCAGTCTATGGGCAAGGACAATGGGCATGGGCATGAGTTCGGCCGTTTCGTTAGAAGCGTAGCCAAACATCAGGCCCTGGTCTCCAGCGCCTCCAGTGTCAACTCCCATGGCGATGTCTCCAGATTGGGCATCAATGGCTGTTAAGACTGAACAGGTTCGATGGTCAAATCCCCATGTGGCATCTGAGTAGCCGACCCCTCTAATGGTTTCCCTTATGATGTCAGGTATTTCAACATAGGCTTTTGTTGAGATTTCTCCGGCGACAAAGGCCAGTCCAGTCGTCAGAATAGTTTCGCAGGCCACTCGACAATTTTTGTCTTTTTTAATAATGGCATCTAAGATCCCATCAGATATCTGATCGGCAATTTTGTCTGGGTGTCCTTCGGTCACGGACTCTGACGTAAAGAGATAGTTGGATCGTCTCATTAAATAGTATCCTCTATTCTGTTGAGGGACAATATGGACCTGTCTAAAGGTTCACATTACTAAGGTCCCTGTTATGATGGATAAACGGCGGGCAAGACTTGCACTTTAATAAAAGTACACCCCTATATGTCAATGACAAATTTATTATATATGTTATAAACACAGGGAAGTAAAAGTATTTTTTGGCATATCGTACATGATTATCCAGTGGACATGCCATGAACAATAGCTGTGAATTGAAGAAGAAGTTCGCGTTAACATTATGTAAGAATCGAAGGCACTATAGTCCATTGAATGAAAAGCCATGTCGATAAGTCAAAGCTGTCGTAAACTTTTTGACATGTTTAAAATTGTCAGCTTCGTACGCAACTAGGGTTTACTATGTATGGACGGATTACCTGTTTTAGAAATGAGATTGGTAGAAAACCCAAGGTCATAAAAGAGCTTTTTCAGCTTTATCATTGAGTTGCATTAGCTAAATATCGAGTGTTAAGATCACGCGTCATCTCTATAAACCCCTGTGGCAACAGGGCCTAGATCTCTCTCATTTCTAGGCTTCAGGGGTTTGTTATTCTGTGCGCACTAGCTGGTGGTGAGAGAAGTTTTAAGGAGGCTGTTTAGATGTACAAAACAATATACATTCCGGTTGATAATTCAGACCATTCGAATAAAGCGGTGGATTTGGGTGTGAAGTTAGCGAAGACATTTGGCTCCAAGATTGTTGGAAGCCATGTCTATGCTGCCAAAATGCATGATAAACGTTTTAAGCAAATGGAAGCAGGACTTCCAGAAGAATATCATGATGAAAAAGAACTTGACCGTCAGCGCCAAATCCACGACTCACTCATTACTCGCGGTCTGCAAATTATCACGGACTCATATCTGGATTATGTTGATCAACAGTGCACAGAAGCCAATATTCCATTAGAGCGTCGATCACTCGAAGGCCGAAATTGGAAAGTGTTAGCCGAAGACATCGGCACGAACGGTTATGATTTGACCATCATGGGTGCACTGGGAGTTGGAGCTGTCAAAGATTCGGTTGTAGGAAGCAATACCGAACGGGTTGTACGTCGTGTTCGAAACTCCGATATGTTGATCATCAAAGATCTCAAAGACGCAGAAGATGGCAAGATTGTAGTTGCGGTCGACGGAAGCCATTATTCCTTTGGCGGTCTGAAAACGGCTTTAGCTCTTGGCAAAGCGTTAAATAAGCCAGTCGAAGCAATTTCCGCCTTTGATCCATACTTTCACTATGCCGCCTTCCACAGTATTTCCGGTGTTTTGAATGAAGAAGCCGGAAAGGTCTTTCGGTTCAAGGAGCAGGAAAAGTTACACGAAGAAGTCATTGATAGTGGATTGGCCAAAATTTACCAGTCCCATCTTGATGTGTCTCGTGATGTTGCGCAAGATGAAGGCGCAGATATCAAAACGACGCTTCTAGATGGCAAGGCCTTTGAAAAGGTCATTCAATATGTTCGAAAAGAACAACCGTGGTTACTCATCGTCGGGCGCATCGGCGTGCATAGTGATGATGATATGGACATTGGGAGCAATGCTGAGAATCTTCTCCGAGCCGCCCCATGTAACGTGCTAATCTCTAACCAAAAATTTGTGCCACCGATTGATACGCAAGCTGAGTACACTATTGCCTGGACCGAAGAAGCCTTAAAGCGGATGGAGAAAATTCCCGTCTTTGCTCGAGGTGTTGCCAAGACCGCTATTCATCGTTATGCCATTGAAAAAGGGCATACAATTATTAGTGATTCCGTTATTGATGCCGCCATTGGAGATATCCTTCCTAAGGGTGCCATGGATGCTATGAGGGCGCTGGGAGGCAACCTTGATGCAGCAGGAATTGACCGGGATAAGATGCAGGCTGATGATTCAGTGGCTAATGATTTAATGGGTTCTTCGCTCAGTGGTATGATGAATCAAATCGTGGAGGAAAAGCCTCAACCGATCAACCCTGGTGTGAGTGAGGCTAATCAGTCATACCTCGATAGAATGTCGCGTGCCTATTATGTGTGTAATGGTTGCGGTTATATTGGCAAAGGTGATCCTCCTCCGGTGAAGTGTCCGGTTTGTGCAGCAGACGGGGCTCAATTTAAAGAGGTTGATAAAGCCATCTTTGATGCAGCGGCAAAAGCAGAAGGTGAACTTGAAACCCACCTTGCGTATGATGATGTCCCGATGCAGTGGACCAAAGACGCTAAGGAAGCGATACGTGCCGTCCCGGCTGGATTTCAACGGAGGCGAGCCAAAGCGAGAATTGAAAAGTCAGCAAGAAAATTGGGTATGACGACAATTACCTTAGAATATGCATCACCGACAATCCAAGAGGCTGCTGAAGAAGACTACACACCAATTTTTGCCAATAAGGCACCTTCAAATGGGGAGCCCACTATGAAGCCAAATGGAACCGAGGGTCAAGATTCAGATTCCTCTCCCTACACGTGGGAGCCGGCAGCAACTGAGCGTTTAGAGCGAGCTCCAGCTGGTTTCATGCGAGACTGCACGCGAGCTCTGATTATTAAGCATGCTGAAAAGCTGGGGACAACAGTCATCACTATCGATGTTGCCAATGAAGGCATTGAACAGGCTAAGCATACGATGGAAGAAGCCATGAAGACTGGAAATGTTAAAGATATCATTGCAAACTTGACTGGTTCAGGAGAGAAATCTGAAGCTCCGTCAGGAGCTGGCCAGCATGGGTAAGTCTCTTCCAGTTCTTAATTCTCAAGGCATGATTGCGGATCAAGCGGCATTTCCTTCAAATGTCACACGGTTTGATTCCCCAGTCGCTGTTGGTGGGCCAGACAACCCATATGATGGTCGAACGGTTGATGACTTCAAGCCTTATCTCGTCGCGCTCAATCTCACCAAGCGATGCAATTTAAAATGTGATCATTGTTATCTTGACGCAACAACGAAGTTGGGCGGCGGCAACGATGAGCTGACGACTGAAGAATGCTATCGGCTCATCGATCAAATCGCCGAAGTGAATCGCGGCTGTCTTTTAGTCATCACCGGTGGTGAACCGTTAGTCCGTCCTGACATCTTAGATATTGCCAGACATGCAGTCCAGTTAGGATTTATGGTGGTGTTTGGGACGAATGGGATGCTAATTGACGACCGGATGGCTAAAGAGTTGGTCGAAATAGGTGTAATGGGTGTGGGGATCAGTATTGATTCGCTTGATCCTGAAAAGCACAATGCGTTTCGCGGCTTAGCCAAAGCCTGGGAGGGCGCATTAGCTGGCATTGAAGCCTGTAAGAGGAATGGACTTCAATTTCAGATTCATTTTAGCGCTCAACCTATGAATTATCAGGAATTACCTGAGGTCATTGATTGGGCTCACGATCTCGGAGCCAAGGTGCTCAATGTCTTCTTTATGGTCTGTACCGGACGCGGCGAGGAACTTTCAGATATCACGCCATCTCAATATGAAGAAGTCCTTGGTTACCTGGTTGACTGCCAAGACAAGTATAACGATATGCTAGTCCGGGCTCGATGTGCGCCACACTTTAAGCGGTTGGCCTATGAAAAAGATCCTAATTCACCCATAACCAAAGCTCAGGGATATATGGGGGGAGGCTGTCTGGCCGGGACGAATTATGCGAGAGTTACACCGAATGGGGATTTGACGCCATGTCCCTATATGCCGCTTTCTGCTGGAAATGTTCGTGAGAAGAGCTTTGTGGACTTATGGGAACGCTCAGATATTTTTGATTCGTTCCGCTATCCTCACCTCAAAGGCAAGTGCGGTGACTGTGAGTACAGTGAAATTTGTGGTGGGTGCCGTGCCAGGCCCTATGTTGATCATGGTGATTGGCTTGATGAAGATGAATGGTGCCTTTATACACCTAAAGGCGGAGAGAAAGTTGAAGTCGCCTTTAATGTTCCAGAAACAACGTCTGTTGTGTGGGACGAGGCTGCAGAAACTCGACTGAATCGAATCCCGTACTTTTTACGTGCCATGGTCAAGAAGGGTGTTGAACGTCAAGCAGCCGAACGAGATCTTTCAGTCGTCACTGTTGAACTCATGGAAGAACTTCGAAAAAAACGGTTTGGGAACGAAACCCCGGTATTTAAGTTCTGAATTGATTGACAACCATCCTGCGTTGTACCAGATCCTCAAATTCCGACCACGGTATTGATCTGTGTTAGGCAAGCGTGTCAGCTAATAAAACTTTGATTCGTTATTAATCCCGAACATAGCTCTCATGGAAGCTCTTCAAGCGGTCTTTACAGACCTTAACCAAGTTATTCCTATCCTTGTGCATTGGCTGCATTTACTTTCAGCCGTTGTTTGGATAGGTGGGCTGGCGTTTTTGGTGATGGCCGTGACGCCAGGTCTGCGAACGTCTGTGCCGAAAGAATATATTCGACCGATCACCGAAACATTTTATTTGCAGTATAAGCGAGTGGTCGGCGTCATTCTCGTAGTGGCATTGTTCACGGGCGGGCTCAATCTCCATTATGTAAGTAAAGCCATGGAGCTTATGACTGGAGATGGTATATCGCATAATGCCAAATATTTGACAATCTTTTTTATCAAACTCAGCTTAGTCCTTGGTGTATTAACGATTTTTCTTTATACCGTGATCTTTAAAAATGAGCCGACAGGAGAAGAAACGTCTGAGGAAAAAGAAGAAATGGTGTATGAGCCTGTCCCATTCCAACGTGGAACGCTATGGATGGGCGTCTTTATTATCCTGTGTGCCGCGGCCATGAAGCATTTGCATAGTTAGGTGACCTCCTGCCATACCTCTCCAATAATTTGCCTCTCGCTTCCGCATTGCTCCCTTCCTTTTCACTCTAAATTTCTCGAAAGGTGAGGAAAAAATGAGAGATGAGCATTTCCATACTCATCGTGATGGTGATGCCAGTCAAGGTGAAGCACCTGGAGATTGCCAGCTATGAGATGATTGCCTTTCGCGCAAGTGATTGTTCCGACAAACCTGTCGTGATAGTGTCGGTTTATCGTGTTGCAAATGAGAGGTGTCCTTGAGTTAATAGGGTAGAAGGTTATGAGAAAGTTTTACTCTACGTCTTCACAGCGTAAAAAGAAAAGGGCATCAAAGAGTGAAAGCCTTCCACTGCCTGGAATTGTGGAATCGTCTGGCATGCCATTGCCTCAAGTGGCCATCATTGGACGCCCCAATGTCGGGAAGTCGACGTTATTTAATCGAATTGTCGGTTCAAAAAAAGCCATTGTCGATGATCGGCCTGGAGTGACGCGCGACCGTAATTCTGCTCCTTGTGCCTATCAAGGGCGGGTATTCCAGCTTATCGATACTGGAGGATTGGATCCCTCAGCTTCAGAAGGCATGTTGTCGCAAATAAAACAGCAATCTGAAATGGCCATTGCTGAAGCAGATTTCTTGATTTTGGCAATGGACGGACGAAGTGGGTTAACCCCGCTTGACGAAGAAATTGTCTCATTGGTTCGAGGTATTCCAAAACCAGTATTTTGGGCTGTGAATAAGATTGATACACCTCAATCCGAATCTCTACTTGCAGATTTTTATAAACTTGGCCTGACGGAAGTCTTTCCAATTTCAGCAGAACATGGGATTGGGGTAGATGAATTACTTGAGGCCATGCTCCCGTATTTACCTAAAGGGCATGAAGAAGAGAGTTCTCAAAATACTCCGAAGGTTGCGGTCGTGGGCCGACCGAATGTTGGCAAGTCCACGTTAGTGAATTTGATTCTAGGTGAAGACAGGTTGGTTGTGAGTAATCAACCGGGTACGACTAGAGACCCTGTTGATACAGAGGTCTCGTTTCAAGGATCTTCATATATTTTGACCGATACGGCAGGAATCCGACGGCGTGGCCGCATAGATCGAGGCGTCGAGGGATATAGTGTGGTCCGTGCGATGCGTGCACTCGGGCGTTCTGATGTGGCCATTCTGTTGTTGGATGGCGTGGAGGGTGTCACTGAACAAGACACGAAGATTGCGGGCTTGATTCAACGACAGGGTCGTGGATGTGTGCTCATGGTGAATAAGTGGGACTTGCGGATTCAGGACCCAGAAGCCCAAATAACCTATGAGCGAGAATTACAGCGGCGATTTCCATTTTTTGGTTTTGTCCCAGTGGTGTTCGCATCAGCCTTGAACCCAGATACCATTTCACAGGTGTTTCGTAAAGTTAATAAGGTCATGTCTGAGTTCGTAAAGCGAATTCCAACGGGACAGCTCAATCAGTTCTTGCAACGTACCTTGGAGAAAAATCCCCTACCCCTTCGGGCTGGAAATCCAGTAAAGTCTGTCTATATCACGCAAGTCGCGACTAGACCGCCAACATTTGCACTCTTTGTGCGTCATTCCGGGGATGTGAATACCACGTATCAGCGATATCTTGAGAATGCTCTTCGAGAAGCCTTTGGATTTATCGGTACTCCCATCAAGGTTATGGTTCGCAATAAAAATGCTCCGTCAACCCAGAAATTGAAGCCCAAGCCGAGTTACAAGCTTCCGCCTAAGCCTACTAAGCCGCAAAGCAAGATTAAGTCCCCCAGAAAACCAAAGATCAAAAGCAAGTCAAAGTCTGTACGATAAGTTCGTTCCCGATATTGTTAATCTGCTGCTGACTTGCCTACTTGGAAGTGCTGAAAGGCAAGCAACATTGAACGTTGTTCTCCTTCTGAAATTTCGATGTAGAAGAGGGAACGAACGGAATGTCCTGGATGGTGTTGTGGTGTGCCGGCAGGGGGTATCTGAGTCTGCGCTTCTTCTCGTTTTATATATACTGGTTTTTATCAGCTGAGTTGACCGATTAACGTGCAGATCGCTTAGGTTTTTTCTTCATGGCCGATTGACGTCCCATCTGGGAAAGCTCCCGAAAGTACTGGACGAACGTTCGTATCCCACCTGAGGCCTGTCCCCAATCAAAATATTCATTCGGAGCGTGGTATCCATGTTCGGGTAGGCTTAATCCCATGAATAGAATTGGCACATTCCACGTTCGGTCAAGATGATCAATCGCACCAATTGACCCGCCTTCTCGCACCATGACTGGAACCTTTCCGAATCCCGCTTGTACCGAGCGAAGGAGAGCCTCAGCATACGGTCCGGTCGAGAGACCTCGAAAAGGTTCTAATTTCCCATCGCTGATCACTCGGACGTTTGGATTAATGTTTTTCACATGACGCCTCAGGAGTGTAAGAATTTTATCTGGACGTTGATTGGGAACGAGACGCATACTCACTTTAAGCTCTCCAGAAGCTGGCACAACGGTCTTGACGCCTGGGCCAGCATGTCCGCCCGTTAACCCGTGAATTTCAAACGTTGGAGCTGCCCAAATTCGCTTTAGCAGCTCTGTTCGATTGTCTGTGCGAAGCGAGTGTAATTGATAGGCTTGTTTAAATCGATTAACTTGAAATCCTGAAGCGAGAAACTCTTTCAGTTCTTCCTGAGTCGGTTTCACGGCCTTGTCATAAAATCCTGGGATTTTCACGTCTCCTGATTTAGCATCGACGCAGGCGTTGGCCACTTCGCATAATTCAGCGAGAGGGTTACGAGCTCCTCCCCCTGTTAATCCGGAATGCACATCGGTACTGCCGGTTTGTAAGGTCAGGCGTGCTGAAAGCAGGCCACGGAGACCACAGGGAATGGCGGGTCGCTGCTTGGCAACCCAGATGGTGTCGGAAACCAATACGGAGTCTGACCGGGGGACAAGGGCTTGTTGGCGCAACACTTCAGCAAAGTTCGGGCTTCCAATCTCTTCCTCTAATTCCCACAAAAAACGGATATTGAGATGAAGTTTTTCTTCAATCGCATATCGCGCAGCAAAAAGCGTTGTGAGAGCCGGTCCCTTATCATCAGTTGTGCCTCGTCCATGATAGCGATCAGACTCTTTCTGAAAGGAAAATGGGTCTTGTCGCCATTCAGGTTCATCTGCCGGCTGCACATCCAAATGATTATAAATCGTGACGGTGGGGTAATGGTTCCCGACAAACCACCCGCCGGACACAGCAGGATAGCCGGACGTTTCGACCATTGTGGCTTCGGCTCCAAAGTTTTTTAGAATACGTGTTGCCGCCGTCCCCATTTTTCGAATATCGGCGGTATGCGCAGGGTCAGAACTAATGGAAGGAATTTCGACCATCTGTGCGAGAAGGTCTTCATACTGCGATCGGGAACTTTTGATATAGGACTCAAGATGTGGGTCGTGTTTCTGCATCGTTCGATCTTCCAGAGAATGAAGCAGTCCGTACTATACCATGGCCTGAATGTTTTTCGAACGAAAAATTGTTCAGATTCGTGGGCGGTTGTTGAATGAGGAGAGGTGTCGCGATGGACCGTATAGGAATATCAATATCAAAAATAGAAAGGAACAGGGGAAAAAGACAGCACAAAAATAACTAAGGCGAACCAAGCCACCCATATGCGTTTCTTTCCCAATGTCATTCGTGGGTCCACAACTGGAGGATGCGAAAGTCCGACAAGACCTGCCAAGCAGGCCCATAATATCCAGCCTGGCCAGCCGATTAATCCGAGGAACACTAAAATTGGAACGGCAATGAGTGCCAATGTGCGTTGTCGTTGACCAAAGACGGCAAAAGCGACATGACCTCCATCAAGTTGTCCTATGGGAATCAGATTCAACGCTGTTACGAAAAAACCGAACCATGCTGCAAAACCGATGGGATGTAGGACAATGTCGTGGGTTTCTGGAATGGGGCCGAAAATAATCCATGCGATGAACTGTAAGAATAAAGGCTCACCCAACTGGAGTCCAAATGTTTGATAGCGAGGGACCACCTCAGAAAGCGATAGACCGATAATCAACGCGAACACGGCAGCGATAAAGCCGGTGATTGGACCGGCCACGCCAATGTCAAACAACGCACGTTTTCGCATAATTGGAGATTTCATACGAATGACGGCTCCAAAGGTTCCGATGAAATGAGGTGGACCAGGAATGAACAAGGGAAGAGAGGCAGGTACTCGATGAATACGTGAAAGGACATAATGTCCTAATTCATGGGTCACTAAAATTCCCAGAAGTGTACCGGCAAATGGTAATCCGCGGACGAGCGAGCCCGGATAGTTAACCAGGAAGTCCCACGCTCCGCTTGCTGGCTTGGTGTTGAGGTGCAGTGCACCAGCCCAGAGTGTCGTGAATATCGTTAACACAAAAAGGACAATCGGAAGGAACCATGTCGAGAATGTACTGGAAGTGGACTCAGGATACGAAGAGATTGTCTCAGGCCATTCCTGGGAGGATTGAGAGCTGAGGGGATGTTCTGTTTCCGAAAGGCCAGAGTTTTCCTGTTCATTATCATCAGCGTTCTTGCCTGGTTGAGATAACAAGGACTGATAAGGATTTTCTTCCGGCTCATGAGGGTGAGGCTTGTTCTCGTCCACAGTTATCGAGTTCCTGACAAACCCGCAATGGGTTGGTTAGCATGGAATGAGAGTTACGCGAACGGATTATGATTCTGTTCTTCTTGGACCGTTGTCGATGGCCCATGACCAGGCAAGAGGACGGTATCGTTCTCAAGGGTCAGGACAATATTTCGAACAGAGAGTAAATGGTTTGGATAGAGCGTGAATGGGTTTGACCGACCGACCGATCCTGCAAATAGAGTATCACCAACAAAACAGAGAGACTGCCCGTTATTGTTGAGACGAAAGCAAAAACCTCCTGGTGTGTGACCAGGTGTTGCGAGGCATTCAAGTGTTCGAGATCCAATCGAAATTTTCTGCCTATTTTGGAGAAACGTGAGGAGATGCTGAGGAGGTGTCCAGGGTAGAAGCTCAACGTCCTCCTTTCCTAAATAGACGGGAACCGGCCATCGTTCCAGAATTTCATCAAGGCCTCCTGCATGATCGGTATGCCCATGTGTCAAACACACGCCTTTGAGATTCAGCTGATGAACCTGAAGCGTTTCAAGCATTTGTTTTGCATTATAGCCCGTATCAATCATCAATGATTCTCGCGTGATGAGGTCAGACAGTAAGTACCCCTTCACCTCATATCCGCCAATATCCCCCAAAACAGTCGTGACAAGTCCATCTTGAGCAATCCAAGAAGGAGCGGCTTTTGGCGTCCATCCATCAATAACAATACTGGTTAATGGTTGAGTACGAAGGTGAAGTACCTGTGACAGTACGTTGACTTCATCGCTGCTGGGAAGTCGAGAGCCTTTTTCAAGTGCTTCCAGATCATTCTGAGGAAGATGACTTTCTTGGGCCACTGTGGCTAACGACAGGCTTTGCCCATGTCGGGATTTTTTGATGATGTCGCAGAAATCGTCTTCTAAACTCATGGTTAATTTGTCAGATTATCGGTTAAAGAGGATATTTTCTTCACACAACTGTTGTATAGTTCACTCTGATGTCCAGGGCATCCTTCTCTGATGACAATTGAAGAGAATGTTCAAAAAGTATGCCCTGTCTTGAGGACGATCATCAAAGATGCCTTGTCTTTTGAGTGTTCTCATTCGTTGTTGGAATGTTGACTCATGAGCAGGCGATTGTCGGTCCTCAAGTTATGATACTCGATCCTGCCATGCTTGAACCATAGCTGGATCAACATCAATGAGTATGACGTTTTCTAACGTGTGCGACGGATACGAGAGAATTTCATTCATCATGTGTTCAGCCGCGTCGGTGTGTGAAACTCCACCGACCCCGGTGCCCATGCCTGGGAGAGCCACAGAAGTCCACCCCTGGCAATCAGCGAATTGAATGGCCGCTCGAGTGGCTTGACTGACATTCTCAGCCGGGATGGACATGGCTGGTTCGGACATCGTTGGAGCATGAATAATTCCTGGAAATGGGGTCTTTCCTCCGGAAGTGAGGACCGCTCTTCCGACAGGGATGGGGGCCTGTTGCATGGCTTCTTGTTCGACTGATGGCCCCGCCGCCTGCCGGATCACGCCAGCAACCCCGCCGCCCATCAGCCCATAGCTGTTTGCGGCATTCACGATAACTTGGGCATCAGCATCAAGAATGCTACCTTGTATGATTTGAATCTTTAAGAGCACCCAGATCCTTGCTGTGATGACTGCTAGATTGATTGCTCAGGTTAACATAGGGTCGTTCCATGGTGAAATCATTTAAGTTTAATTGCGGTGTGCAGATGCACATCATCAATTCAGGCCACTGCTTCCGTTCTGTTAAAACTGCTTGTTTAGTTATTTGCATTAACTTTCGAGAATCTCCTCGAAAATAACTGTCAAAAATATTTGTTTGGGTTTCAACATAAAAATCTTGGCTCGGTCTAAAAATATTTCTATCCTAGCGATTGTCACTTATATGCCTTCGTTGTAGATGGAGCTATCCGACGATGTCTAAGTCCAGTCTGACGCATTGGACTCTTATCGAGAGAGAATTTTAAACTCAAGAGTTTTAGCGGCTTGCTTTACTTATTCAAATCAAAATACCTTCACCTTTGGCAATGTTTCTTCTATGATTAGAGATTGTTCTTGCGACAATAGGTAAAGTTATACTTCAGTAAATAAATAGGAATAGAGTAAGAATCATGAGAAACGTCGTAACAGAATGTGATGTGGTTGTGTTAGGGGCAGGTCCAGCAGGGTCTGCCGTTTCTGCTTTACTTGCAGAAAAAGGCTGGCATGTTGAAGTTTTAGAAAAGGCGACCCATCCACGGTTTCATATAGGCGAATCACTTCTCCCACATACGTTACCGTTTTTAAAACGATTAGGAGTTCTTCAGCAGGTTGAAGAGATTGGACTCAAAAAAAACGGCGCGGAGTTGATTTCTCATCTACATGACAATGCCCAGACCTTGTATTTTTCTGAGGCTATGGACAAACAGTATCCGTATGCCTTTCAAGTTCAACGGGCCGAGTTTGATTCGATCCTCGTACAGAATGCAGTTAGGCGAGGTGTGAACGTGCATCAAAACGTATCCGCGACAGATGTCAATTTCGACAATAATGAATTTGTGAGTATTACCGCCACGAATCAGCAAAACCAAGATGTCAGCTGGCGAACTCGATTTGTGGTTGATGCAACAGGTCGACAGACGTTTTTGTCCTCCAAGCTTCAACTCAAACGCAAGAATACGAAACACAATAGTGCGGCTATTTTTAGTCATTTTAATGGCGTTCAACGTCATGAAGGCCATAATGAGGGAAACATCACCATTTGCTGGTTTGAGCATGGGTGGTTTTGGATTATTCCTTTTAAGAATGGAGTCACGAGTGTTGGGATGGTCTGCACGTCTGCCTATATAAAAGCACGTTCAGGAACGACCGATGAATTTTTATGGCACACGATCCGACAATGTTCACCCATGGCAGAACGAATGCGGGAGGCTCAAATGGTCATGCCAGCCGTAGGAACCGGTAATTATTCTTATTGGTCGGATCGGATGATTGGGGATCGTTTTATTTTGTTGGGAGATGCCTTTGCGTTTGTTGATCCAGTGTTTTCAAGCGGTGTGCACCTTGCTTTGAATAGCGCCCTTCTTGGGTCAGACGTTGTTGATTCAGTCTTGAAGAAAAGTTCGGATGTTGAACGGATAAGACAGAAATTTGAACAGACGGTACGACATGGACTTTCCACATATTCTTGGTTCATCTTCCGATTCACACAGCCGGCGTTTCGAAATCTTTTTATGGCTCCACGGAATATTTTTCGAATGAAAGAGGCGATTTTGTCGATATTAGCAGGAGATATTTTTGGTACAACTCCTACTCGATTTCCTATACTTGCGTTCAAGGGGCTGTACTATGTCTCCTTATTATTCGATTTAAAAGGCAATTTGAACACTTATTTGATACGTCGTTCGCATGTTGAAGGTTCTTTTCATAGTTAAGACGAAGTTCATTCTCGTACTCTGACTCTGTTCGTCAAAAGGTTGTTCATTGATTCAATACATTCATCCCGCTCAGCTATCGAGAATTCTTTCGGATCACTCCGGTCACGTTTTAGCGCTCGTGGATTATGGGAAAAACTTAAAAGAGTTGGATCGTGACGAGGGACTGACGATGGCCATTGATCTGCCCCAACGAGGTCATGGCCAATTAGTGGAAATGTGGACAAGTCCTCATCCCGTCTCCATTTGTCGTGAAAAAGATGTCGCTTTCGCGTTTGATGATGACATCTTACTTGGCTCTATCGAAGTGTCTCAGAAGCCTCACGTCTCTCTTGAGCAAACGACTTTGACTGTCTACCAGAACATTCTTCGTTCGATCACCAACATGGGGTATATTCATCTCGCTAGGATGTGGAATTACTTTCCGTTGATTAATGCGGAAGAAAATAAGCAAGAGCGATATCAGCGTTTTTGTGTGGGTCGTCATCAAGCATTCTCAGAGCATAGAGAGGAGTTTCAAGCAATATTGCCGGCGGCAAGTGCGATAGGCACTTACGGTAATCTATTTCAAGTGTATTTTGTTGCAGGAAAAATACCTAGTACGCATGTTGAAAATCCACGGCAGATCAGTGCCTACCACTACCCAAAACTCTATGGACCCCGGAGTCCTTCATTTGCTCGTGGAACGTTATTCACGATGCAAAACACTTTATATTTTTTTGTGTCAGGAACAGCGAGTATTGTGGGACATGCCACACAGCATATTGATGATCCACGAGAGCAAACAGTCGAAGCCATTCTGAATATTCAGGGGCTCGTAGATCATGCAAATAAAGAACTCGAAAAAGAGTTCGGCCAGGATTTCATGTTAGATTTGCTCAAGGTTTATGTCCGGAATATCAAAGATACGAAGATTGTACGAGAGACTCTGGAAGAACATTTCGGAAAGGAGCAGCCAGTCTTATATTTAGAGGGTGAAATGTGTAGGAAGGACCTGCTCGTAGAAATTGAGGCTATTTTTAGGAGTAAAAGTCAATTAAAGTGCAAGTCGGGTTCAAATTAAAAGCAGAGGTCATACGTTTTGAAACTTACATTCAAGGAGGAAATGCCCATGAACGTGTCGATGCTTCGTGTCTGCTTATTACTTATCGCGATTGTATTTATCCAAGGCTGTCGAACGGCTCCACTAATGAATGTCACAGATTCTGGCATCAATCCAGGATCAGGCAAGGAGGCAACGTTGCAAGAAGTCACGCAAGCCATCCTTGGAGCGGCAACTTCGACAAGACCTGCCTGGTCAATGAATGTCATAAAGCCTGGTCATATTCTTGCCACTCTATACAATCGTTCCCATATGGCAGCAGTCGATATTACGTACACCACAACGTCCTACAATATTGCGTACAAGGAAAGTACCAATCTGAAATATGATGCCGAAGGTCCCACGATCCACGCGAACTATAATAGTTGGATTCAAAATCTTGATACGGCTATCAAGGGACAGCTCAATGCCATTTAGAGATGATGAGTGAAAGCGATACGAATGTCTTGCTGGAATCTTCATGAGTTGGGCAAGACAGGAGGAGATGTTGGGACTTCCTGTCTTGCTTGATCATGGCTCCAACGTGCTCGAAGCGATTGATAGAGTCCAGTCACATACATTCCTCGAGAGAGGAGTTTCCATGCCACCATTTTCGTAATTCTTGTAATATCAAGGATTGGGCGAAAATGACTGTTTCGCATGGTCTTTCGATTGTTTGATTGAATGGAAACTGGACGACTTTGATAGCCTAACTTCGCCCCTTCAATCAGAACTTCGCTCTCAAAAACAAAGCTATGTTCCGCATCATGCTTGCACTTCAACATACGAAGAAGGTGACATGGATACACACGAAACCCTGATTGGCTATCGACAATCGCGTACCCCGAAGCCCAAGAAATCCAAAAGTCTGCAATCTGGTTTGCGACTTTTCGATGCCAAGATTGACGGTTCCAGTTCCCTTGCCTTGCTCCAATAATGACGTGTTGAGGAACCCGTTCAGCTTCTTCAATGAGGCGAGGAATGTCTTCTGGCGAATGTTGACCATCACCATCAAGGGTAATGACGGCCTGGAAGTTTTGTGGGATCGCATGTTGAAACCCCTTCCATAAACAGGCGGCTTTCCCCATATTGGTTGGATTCTTCATGATCGTAACCGGCAAATCCTCAATGTTCTTCGACGTGTCGTCGGTCGACCCGTCATCAATCACAATCACGTCATCGATAAACACGAGAGATCTTTGGACAACGTTCCTAATGGTTTCAGCTTCGTTATACGCTGGAATCACGACCGCGTACTTTGAACGTGGAGCGTAGGATTTTTCTACGGTGTGCCAGGCATCCCTTCCATCAGGGAAACACGTTGAACGGCCTGAGTATCCTTTCGTTTTATCAAACGATTGGGATGTGTTCATGACGCCATGGCTCCATTGACCCCAATAATTTGACCGGAGATATATGCGGCCTTGTCAGAGGCTAAAAATGCCACAATGTGTGCCACCTCTTCAGGCGTTCCAGCCCGTTTCATCGGGACCAGGTTCTCTATTTGCTCTTGAGTAAAGGCATGGCTAATGGCCGGGGACTCAATGAGCCCTGGCGCGACAACATTGACCGTGATCCCTCGCGAGGCCACTTCAATTGCGAGAGATTTTGACGCTCCATGAAGCCCCGCCTTGGCCGCAGCATAGTTGGTCTGTCCTTTTCGGCCTATCATACCGGAAAGCGAGGAAATTGTAATAACTCTTCCCCACCGGGTACGAATCATTGGCAGTAACAGCGGCTGGGTTACATTAAAAAATCCATTGAGATTGACATCAATCACGTGGCGCCATTGCGTTTCATCCATTCCAGCCATCGGACCGTCATCTGAATACCCTGCATTGTTCACAATCACTTGAATTGGACCATTCTCAAGTAGAGTTTCCAGTATCTTCCGTGTCTCTCCGGTATCACGGATATCACATAAGATACTTTCGGCTGATCCTCCCGTTTGATGAATATGATTGACGGCTTCTGCTGCAATTTCTGGATGCTGATACCCGAGAACGATGATATGGAACCCTTGTCTAGCTAATTCTAGGCAAATGGCCCTTCCGATCGTACTGGTTCCTCCGCTGACGAGTGCGCGCGTCATGCCTGGTCCTTGGGTCTTTGAACAAAAATAGAGGCGCGGCCACTGAGTACGCTGATTTCTTCTGTCGTGATATGAAATGTATACATGAAATTAGCCCCGGTATTCATTACGCATGTCGCTTGAATATTCAAAAGCTTTGTACACACGTCAAGCCGTGAAACGTTCATCGTTACATCTCGGAGACCTCCCAACAATCCCAATAATGAGGTTTGTTCATGTTTGAAGGCTGTTAAGGCTATATGGATTCCCATAGCTTGAGCCGCATATTCGATACCGCAAATTGACTCTAGGGTATCCCGATGGCGAAGAGGGTGGGCTTTGTTCAGATGAGAGTTCGTCGTACAGACAATGTCAGATTCGTCCCACCATTGCACATCGCCAAGAAGGCACATGTCTTCACCATGTGGCAGCAGTCGGCAAATTTCTGAACGAGTTAGGACGGGCATGGATTGCTCTCAAGCGCTAACTGTTGGTCATCAAAATAGTCTAAGATGATCTTCTTTTGATCTTGTTGTTGGGCAAGACTGGCAAGCAGGGGAAGGGCGCGGGCTGCAGGATTTCCAAGTCGTAGTTGTTCTAACGCATCGTTGGTCATCCGGTTGGCGGATTCGACCTTTCGATGAAGAAGGGTGATATCCAGGGTCGATAGACTTTGTGGTAAATATTCAGAACTCATAACAAGCGCAACTGCAAAGGGATTCACCAAGGGGCGTGCTTCGAACAGCGGGTGGGGAGGTGGAAGATCGTATGAAACAAGCAACGCTGGAGTGTTTTGCGTGGTGCACAAAACGGCGGCTTCTATGAGTCCTCCACAAAATGAAGAGTCATAACAGGAAAGACTGGTCGACGGTTGTTGAGATTGAACGGCAATACTCCAGTATCCAGCTGCGGCGTTATGGACGGAATGATGAAAAAGGGTCGGGGACAAGACCGGCTCAGTCTCACATAAGGATAGACAGATGTTGTGGAGGATATCAGTTTCTCCTCCTGATGAAGAAAAGACCGCTGGAAGATTTTGAGGTTCTAATTTCGCCTGTTCAATGGCTTCTTGTGCAACAGTTAATGACCATCGAACGATATGACTGCTTCTTCGAAGTTCATTTGGTTTCAGGCACGTGGGCGTTGGGTCTGGAATTGCCAAAGATTGGTCGTACGTGAGTGTTCCCGTCAGTACGCGTTGGACGTCAGGCCATCCCACCAAACCCGGCCCTAATACTCCAATGCCATTGAGGTATATACGCATCATATCTTTCTGAAAACCAGACTACAATTATTGCCGCCAAATCCAAAAAAATTGCTCAGAATTGTGGAGATTGGTTTTTTTTGGTTTTGCAGAACAATGTTACTAGAGAAACAAGGGTCAACGGTTTGGGTATTCAATGATCCTGGAATGAGCTGATGGTGAAGGCACAGTGCGGCAATAACGGCTTCAACGGCTCCTGCAGCGCCGAGCGTGTGACCCGTCCACCCCTTTGTCGAACTGCAGGGGATTTGGTTGCCCAAAACCGAACTCACGGCATGGTCTTCCGTTTTGTCGTTTGCTTTCGTCGCGGTACCGTGTAAATGCACATAATCAATATCATTCGCCTGGATCGAACTGCTGGCGAGTCCCTGCTGCATGGCCAATATGGCGCCGGCTCCTGATGGATGAGGGTGAGACATATGATGGGCGTCGCAACTTTCGCCATAGCCGATCAGTGCGACTACAGGGGAAGTTGTATCGCGATTTTGACGCTCAAGTAAGACAAAGCCTGCGGCTTCACCTATACTTAACCCATTACGATTGATGTCAGATGGTCGGCATGGCTCTGGAGATTCCAGTTCCAGAGAAGCGAACCCATACAAAGTGGTTAAGCAGAGGCTGTCAACTCCTCCGACCACAACCGCATCGCAGAGGCCAGCCTCAATATATCGGGAAGCACTGGCGAAAACTTTGGCGCTAGACGAACAGGCCGTCGATATCACAAGGGCCAGTCCCTGGAGCTGTAATTGTGTTCGGACAAAATGTGCGACCGAGAATGTGTTGTGAGTATATTGATATCGAGAAGTAAATGTATCAGACAAGGTACTGGACTCAGAGTTGCATTGTTGGCGATACGCGTGTTCGGTTTCTAGAATGCCGGATGTGCTTGTTCCAAGAATGACCCCGATACGATGAGCGCCATATTGGTCACGAGCACGGACAATGGCCTCTTCGAATCCATCCTGTTGGAGAGCGAGCAATGCGAGGCGATTGTTTCGACAGTCGAAATGTTCCAACTCATCTGAAAATGAACTGTCTTCAATGCCTTTAACCCTTCCGATATAGGTATCGAGTTTGGTGTCCTGAAAATCGCATGGGCTTAGGCCTGAACGTCGTTCGCTGAGAGCTGAAAACATCGCCTGATTGCCACGCCCAAGTGCCGTGACATTGGTAAAGTGGGTTAAGAACAATGGATTCATGCGATATCCCCTACTAGGGGATGTGGAGTCAAGAATTGAGAAAGAGAGAGAGAGGGTTGGATCTGCTCAATGTCCGAACGAGATGGAAGAAGGTTGAGTGCTGATTGTCGACTTGAGTTGAAAATCTGATTGAGCCGCTTGAGTTCTTGGTGAAGACCCTGTGGGGTCCCGACTTGTTCGATCCAATCCACTCCTTCCAAGGCATTGGTAAATTGATGTTGATTAGAGTGGAAATATGTTCCATTCGCTCTCATATGTGTATCGAGTCGAGTGAAGAGCAAGGAAAAATTCGAAAGAGCGTTGAGAATCAAATCTTGTTCAGAAAGTTGTGTGCGGAGAAAATCTTCCTGAAGGTGGAGATCTTGCATATATTGTGAGAGCCACAAGTGATAGTACAACGGGAAATCTAGCTGCCATTTTAATTTTAAGAGTGGATAACTCCCTAGCAGTGAATACAGATTGCGGTAGAGACGCATGCTAGCTTCGTATCGAAAACACATGTAGTCATTATAGAGTGATGCGATTTGCTGTAACCGTTCCTCTGATTCTTCCTGCAGGTCACGCTGAATGAGGTCTGTGAGAAAATCGTTTACCAGTGCGATAAAGTCAGAACCAGGGCTGTAGAATGGATCGGTAAATGCCGCGGCTTCTCCCGTTAATCCCCATCCATGACTACTCAGATATTGCTGAGTTCCGTAGGAAAGACTTCCCAAACTTCCAATGTCAATCAGTTCGGCATTCTTGAGTAACGACCAGACAGCAGCGTGTTTTCTCAGGAACGCCAGGAATCCCTCTTCTTTGCGAAGGGTATCTTCCCAATGAACAGAACGATCCAACACGACACCAACACTTGTCACGCCTTCCCCAAGAGGGATAACCCAAATCCAATAACCGGAATAACAAAAATGACAGGTTGCAAGTCTTCGACTAGTATAACGAATACGTTTTCGAAAGGTATCTGGTCCCACCGTATCGATATTGGTGACATGGCGAAAGCGGCCCCAGATGGATCCAAGGGTATGGCCGGATTCGGGCAACCGCAAATGTAATTGCCGTGCAAGGAGAGAGCTTCGTCCGCTTGCGTCGATAATCCATCGAGCTTGACCATGAAAGTTTTGATTATGTGCCTGTTGCACATCAAAGGAATGTCGAGTCTGGCTTTTACTCGGTGTTCCAAGGTGAATATTCTCCACTCGGGCTTCTCGATAGACGTTGATGCCATTTTCCTGGTTCATGTTTAGCAAGTCAGCTTCCATGCGTGCCCGATCGATTTGAAACGCAGGGTGATACGGAAATGCGACTCCGCCGATTTCGCTCATGTTCCATAAGTCGGTGCTTTTTTCTTCATCATCAAAGAAAAACCGTAGTCCATTTTTGGGCAATTGATGCTCGTACAGATACGCGGAAAGATTAAGCCGTCGTAGAAAATAATTCGTAGCAATTTCAACAGTTGACTCTCCAACTTTGTATGATGTCTGGGCACGTTTCTCGAATACGCCAATGGTCAGAGAAGGCATGGCGATGCGAAGCTGACGGGCGAGCAGACTCCCGGCTAACCCACCGCCTATAATGGCCACCTCAAATGAAACCCTATTCATATATTATTACGCCTCTCTTCTGAGAAGGGTTGTGACAGGAGCGTTGAAAATATCAGGCAACAAAAGGCACCAAGGGCAGCCGTCAGGCCAATGCTATGCAACACAGGTGTCTGCGAAAATGCGAGTAGACCAAACACCATGATTGTTGTGGTACTACAAATAAGAATTGCCCATATGGTTCGGACCCGTGATTCTGGTTCTTGCTGATGGTGATGAAAAAAAAGCGCATAATCCAGGCCAATTCCAATGACTAATAGCAGGGATGACAAATGAAATAAGGAAATCCGTTCATCAAAGAGGTGGAGAAGGCCCAAACTCGTGACGACGCTTGCAGCCACTGATCCCACGATTCGCAGCACGAGCGACCATGACCTTAGGCGAATGATCAATGTCAGAATAATCGCGATTGCTCCAAAACTCAAGAATCGCACAACTTCATCGCGATAGGTCGTGAGGATGTGTTCAGCCTTATGTTTTAGGTCCAAATAGTACCAATTTTTGGCATTTTGCTTTTTAACCAATGTCGATAGTTGGCCGCGATCCGTAACACCTTGCAGATAGATTACCCCGATCCATTGTTGATCTTGTTGAAACAATAAGGAACTCAACTTTAAGCCGAATGAGGTTCCAGTAAAGACATGGCTGTTGACAGGCTCTTGGTGTTTGGCGGTATGTATGTCATGAATGAAAGGCTCAAAGATGCCCTGTTTGAATGGTAACCCGTTTTGTGCTTTTTCCAAACGATTCCTTAAGAGTGGTGAAGCTGGGAGGAGGGCTTGTCGTACGTGTTGAGTTTTGATACTTGGGAGATATTGTGCCGCCATCTCATAGCCTGTAATCACTCCGCGATGTTTCTGATCTTCTAATTGTGGAATGAGTTCTTCACTTTTTCGTAGCACGTCTTCCTCTGAGGGGCCGGTCAAGATTATAAGGTCGCGAACTGCTGGTGCACCGACTTCTTTTCTCATCCATGTATCCCGGTCTTTTGTTTCTTGAGAGAGTGGACTCAAACTTGCGATGTTTTGCTCCCAAAAAGCTTTGGGAGACCAGAGGAGATAGCCCGTTGCCAACATGATGATCATAAGTATGAGGACTGTCATGTTGGGTAACCTTTGTATGAAAGATATGAGAGGCAGTCCTATAGGTGAAACCGTCAGGCCTGTTGGAATCATTGACGGTAACACGAGACGTGTCACGAAAGCTGATGTCAGGAGTCCGGCAATGGCAAAAAGACCAAGTTGTGAGAGTCCAGGAAATCCAGAGAACAGCATGGCACAATAACCCAGAGCTGTGGTGAAGGCTCCTAACCCTATGACAGGCCAAAGACTTCGTAAAATCTGGGAGGCTGAACGTTGTGGTCTGAGGTGGCTGAGGACATGTACAGGATAGTCAATGGCCACGCCAATGAGGGTTGTTCCGAATCCTAGCGTAATTCCATGGACGTACCCAAAAACACTGGTAACGATGAGAGTACCGACCAGTAATCCGCTCGCTAGTGGAATGACGGTCAACCAAATTAACGTAAGAGATCGGTAATTCACAAATAGAAGAGTAATCACAAGACCCATGGCCAAGATTGACAACCATTGAGCTTCTTCTTTGATCGTTTTTCTTGACTTGACCGCAAAGACAGATGGTCCTGTTCTTAGCAATTCGATGTGATTGTTATGTCCAAGGTTGGCGTTGATTGTTGCTACGCTGTCCATGAGTTCTTGCTGGATTTGTTCCTGTGCGTCAAGGTCAAAACCGGAAGCAGTCGTTTCTGCTGTCAGAAGTGCGACATTACCATTAGAGGAGACCCAGACTCCGTTGTGGCGATGAGGGGTGTTGGAGAAGGTTGAACGTTTCAGAATTTTCAGAAACTCTCCTGTGATATCACTCGTTGCGCGGGTCTTCATAAATGGAGGCATAATCGAACTGACATCACGGAGACGGTTTCTAAGCGCTGTGTGTAATTGCGATTCATGAAATTGCTCGGCTGTCAGTTGAGGACTTAAGAGATAGCGATATTTAAAGAGGAGATTCGAGTCTTTTTGAAAAGACTTCATATCTCCATTGTGGACAGAAGAGAAACTTTGGCTTTTTCGCAGCTCGTTGGCCAATCTCTGACTTGCCTGAGCTAAGATGTCTTGGTGGGCTCCTGTGAGCCCAAGAAGGATGAGGCGCGACGTGGCCCCTTCTCGCATGTGATTGATGAGAAGTTGTTGTGTGACCCCGCTGCCAGTTGGCATTAACAAGGTGAGTTCCGTTCGAACTTGTGTCGAGTGTAGGGCGATCCAACAACCGATGCTAAAGATTGAGGCCCATAGCAAAATGACGATCTGATTGCGTGTGATCACGGTTGTGTCAGCATGAGCTGTAAGGTGGAAGAGTTTCCGCTGGATTCGTATATGACCATGGTCGTGAGTTTTTGTCTTCGTCCCTGGAATAGGATAGACGTGATGGCCTCATGCATTTCTTCGTCTCGTGGGATGATTGTCAGAGTCCACTCATCTTTCGTGCCTAGTAATGTTGTGTGATAAAGTTGGTGCAAGGTTTCGGCATCTCCGGATAACATTGATCGAAGTCCTCCAATGAAGACACGCAGAGAAGGATAGTCGGTCAAGGAGAGTGTCAAGTCGAGATCTTCAGCTGAATTTGTATAGTGAACACGGTCTCCGTTCACGGTAAATGATTCTTGTTGAGGTGTATGGACGTGCTTTTCAAGTTTGGCGGGTGGGGTAAATCGAAAGACTCCCTTTTTGGTAATAGGCGTTGTCAGAAGGGTAGAAATATACTGTTCTGTAAAGTCGATCTGACGGGGCTGTGTGAGGGTCAGGGCTTGTACAAGTTCATCGATGGACCATGTTCCCTGAGTTTCAACGAGAACGACGTGATCGTCAGACTCATGAGCCGGCGTGGCAGAGATCATGAAGATGCCACACCAAGATAGAGAGAAAAGTGCAAATAAAATGAGGACGACCTTCTTGCAGAGTCTCGGATATTTATGATTTCGTCGTTGTCGCATGGTCTAGCATTCTTGTGGATTGACTTCCGATGTTGAGCATTTGAAATTGTATCCTTATAGTCATAAGGAAGGAGATCAGATTAAAATGATCGAGGTTTGCAAGCAAGAAGGTTCAAAATGCTCACCGATGATTCGTGGTCTACTCTTGCCATGTTTGATGTGATGGTTCGTTTTCAGTCATTGGCTATTTTGCTCTTTTTCCTATATAGAAAAGTGTCTGTCCGAATGCGAAATGTCTTTTCATGCAGAATTCAGCTCGTTAAGGAAGCTTTGGCTGATGACCTGAGTGCTCTTCGTCCCAAAAGTCATAAAAATTGAACCAATTGTGTGGGGCGATCTGGCAGTGGTGTTCGAGGCGAGTAACATACTTCTGGGTCCATGCTTGAATGTCCTGCTGGCGAGTGTGTCGGTCAAGCGTGACCTGTTCTGAGAGCAATTCAAAAAAGATATCATACCGATTCTTTCCGCGATACAAGCCAAAAAATAAGATCACCGGAACCTTCATAATGCTGGCCAACAACATCGGACCTGCGGGAAACTTCGCTGGATAACCAAGAAATGTACATGAGACGACTTTGTCGTCTTTCAGCAATCGATCGCCAAGTATGCCGACGAGGCCTCCCTTGTCGACACAGTCTTTGACGCGGAGCATGGTATCAGGTTCTCCCACCGGGATAATGGCCTCGGCCATTGTTGGATCTAATTTATTGAATATTTCATTGAGAATCGGAGCATTCTCTTCATGCATGAGCAATCGAATATTCACATGTCTGCTGGATAATCCACTCGCCCGGACAACCTCAAAGCTTCCAAGGTGTGACCCCAGAAGCAGGCAGCCTTGTCCCTGATCGACACGATCTAATAGGACTTCCGCATTGTGGAAATTCAGTGAGAAATGATGGTACTGCTTTGCCAGCAAATACGTTCGGTCAAGTATTGTTGATGCAAAGCAATGATAATGCCAAAAGAGATCTCGTTTTCCTGGAGAGCGCTGGAGTACACGTTGTAGGTAGACTCGTAATCCTTGTGACGCTTGTCGAGAAAATACCACGAAGTATACAGAAATAGGATACAAGAGCGAGCGGGCGATCGGGCGACCGAGTCGAAGGGCAATCCATGTCATCAGCCGGTATGCCAACCGGCTTCCCCGTTCTCGTTGACGAAGCCATCCTGCACTCATAAAGATTCTTGTGGTGCCGTATCCATGACGCGATATCGAAGTTGGCCGCTGGCAATGAGTGTGGTCCCCTCTCGGCAAGAAAACTCTCTATTTTCCCCGTCTCGAGGGTTAAGCGTGATGCATAATTGTTTGTTGGGCTGCAAGGGTGAATGAAATTTCACGGTTCGTGCTTCGAGAACACAAATCGATGCCCTTTCATCTGCACGAATTGCGTCGAAAACCTGTCCTAGGATTACGACGCCAGGGACGACAGGATTGCCTGGAAAATGCCCAGGTAACGAAGGGTGATCGTGCTGGATGGTCACGAATACTTCTGTTGATTTTCTCTCACTCACTTTTTAGACCTCGACGCGCGATCTTCCATCTTCTATTGACCTTCGGCTTCACGATTTGCCAGAGACTTCAGTGCCTTTTCCGTTAATTTTCCTGTAGGATTTCTAGGGAGCGCGTCAACTAAATACAGGGGTCTCGGAAGAAACACCGAGGCAATTTTTGTACGCAGGACTTCCCAAATTTGATCTAAGGTTTTATCGGGTGCGACGGCAAAGGCGATGAGGCGAGTGACGGATTCGTGTGATTCATGTGGTAAGTAGAACACGGCATCTTTCACGCCATCGATCGTGGATAACTGCAAGCTCAAATCATCCAACGACGCGCGATGACCACCAATATTGACTAAATTTGCAGGTCTTCCTTCTAAGAAAAATTCTTGAGAACTCTGGATGGTAATGGTATCAGGTATGGGAATGAGACACTGATGATAAGGGGTCTCCAGTTCGACCGTCGTATCTTTAGGTCGAAGGCATAAGCCAGTAAGGAGCGTCCAATGTTTTTCCTGCACCGTGCGACGTGTCGCAATCGTACCCGCTTCGGCGAATCCATAGATTTCCATAATTTTTGTATGAAAGACTTTTTCTGCCTCTCGAGCAAGATGATCAGAAAGTGGAGCGGTCGCAGAAAGAATGGTCTCTACCGATGGTAATTGCGTGTCTTCTCTCACACATGCACGTAAGTGGATGGGGGTTGTCACTAAAATTCGTTTGGTTGGGACCGCTGAAAGAGTGATACGGATATCCTCCGGGAAAAAAGGTCGACTCGACTCGAAAGCCCATCCGTGTTGTAGGGGGAGCATGATCGAGGTTTCAAGTCCGTACATGTGCTGATGCGGAACGGTCGCCACCATAGTGAATAATTGTTTTTCGTCGTTGTCTTTGAGCTGTGCGCCGGTCTTTTGAGCGATGGCCACCATAGATCCCCATGTCTTTTCATAAGGCTGAGGGGTTCCGGTGGTGCCTGATGTAAAGGCTATGACAGCCACGAGATCTTCGGGAATTTCTGGATTTGGCAAAGGAGGATGGCCTTTTGTTTCGTCCAATTTCAAAACAATGTTTCCTCGTTCTTCTTCCGTTTCACTATTATCTGTGATGTAGTAGTTACTTGGGTAGTTCTGCGAAAGCTGTTCGAAGGCTGAAGGGCTTGTGTGAAGCGGGAGAAGTGTCGTTTGGTTGCGAAGCAGTGCGGCCGCGAATCCAATAAGAAACAGGTATCGATCAGTACAGAGATTGATGACGTAGGACTTCTGAGGGAGGAGATTCTGATAGGCCGCTACGTGAGAAAGAAACGTTGCCTGAGTAATTGCTTTTCCATCTTTCCAGGCGATGATCGAAGAGGGATGACAGTGTCTTAATAACGGAAAAGTATTCATTCCGTTATTTCTTGATACATGTGTCTCGCAAAGTGATAGACGTCATTGTATTTGGTTCTACCCCAATATTCTGGGATTGGCCATAAGTTCATGCAATGAGCGAACTGTGAACTCTACGCAAGAGAATGTCATTACACACGTATTCGACACAGTAACAAAATTTGTGGTCATTTTGGCGACGTTCCTTCATGCTTAGCCTTTTGCGATTTCTTGACTCTTCCCATACGCTTGTCACTTTGTCCTATTACGTTCGATTGCCTCGGACAACGAACGGAGCGAAGAGAAAATTCTTGTATTGTCAGGGTCATCCGAGCGTAATTTATACCCGTATTTTTGAGAAATGACGAGGGCCAATTCAAGCGCATCGATCGAATCAAGGCCAAGTCCCTCACCAAACAATGGATCGAGTGGCTGTATGTCTGAGGGCGTAATCTTCAGATTCAGTGTCTGGATGATTAGTGTCGCAATTTCCTCTTCAAAGGGGGACATGATCGATAACTCCTGTTTCCCAACCCATTTGTCGGTATATGTTCATGCAAGATGTTGATTGTCCTTACCGTATGGGCCGCTGTCAATACACTTTGCTATGTTTACGTACATTGCGGATCTTGCAGACACGCTGAGAAGAAACGCACCTGTTCCTGCTTTCTTGAGACAGCTATTCCCGTAACATATCAATAAAATGAGATTGTAGTCTCTTGTTTGTTGGTCCACTGTTGTCAGTGTGGTCATAGTTTTGTGGCATGGTAATCTTTGATTAATCCTCCGCAAAATTCAGCGACATTCACCTGAGAAAATCCCGACCGTTTGAGTGTCGTTAGGATAATCTCTGGCGAGACACAATGTTCAATGGTATCCCAGAAATATTCCATAATTGTGAGAGCCTCTTGATTTCTTGTTTTGTATCGGGCAATTCGGGGAATAATGGTTTTTAAAAAGAATTTTGCCAGCCGCATCTGTACAAGAGATCGGGGTCGAGATATTTCAAGAATGAGAACCCTGCCGCCGGGTTTCAGGACTCGAAAATACTCTGTGAACGTATGTTGGAGGTCCGAAACATGACGAAGGGCATAGCCCATAGTGACACGATCAAATATTGAATCCTGGAAGGGCAAATGCTCTGCAAGTCCCTGGCTTAAGCGCCTTAACCCATTTTTCTTCGCTTCCTGAAGCATCCCGCGGCTTGGATCATGTCCAACCACGTAGCCTTCTGGTTTCACAAGGTCTTGTGCGCATCGAGCAACTGTTCCCGGCCCGCAAGCGACATCAAGAACGTTCATCCCCTGGGAAAATCCCGATTGGCGAAGTGTATTTGTGCGATGCCAATTTCCAGATCCAAACGATAACGCCTGACTAATCCAGTAGTAGTCCGGAGCGACTTGATCAAATAACTGATTAATCGTACTTTGCCTCTGAGAATCTAGTGCGTAATAATCATTCAGCATCGGGTGGGGTTTAGTCGTTGATTGTTCGGGGTTTTTTATAAGGAAGTGTGGAGTGGAATGCATGATTGATATGAACCCTCCCCATGCTACACACTTTTTGTCATCCCCATTTCTGTTATGTGTGAGAGACAAAAGGTAGTATTCGATGGTTAAGTCACTAAGAGTTTTTAAAAAACCAATCTTCCTGGTTTCGCAATTCAGTGATGATACGATTAGCTAAATCGGCAAACCCCTTTGCTCTCGCATCGGGCGTATACCTCTCAGCTTTGGAAAAAAGGGTATGTCGTACTTCAACCACCGAACTAATTTTGACTGGCCCCAACACACGTTCCTTCTTGTTCACCCACATGTCCACTGATACGGTGAAGTTGTCTTCATATTGAATAATCCCAACGGGGAGAAAAAGGAGGAGTCCGGTAAAAAAGGCTTTGAGAAAGCCAGTCGAATCTTCATCCTTGTTACCATGTGCCACGACCTTTAACTTTAATGGGTCTGTGTGAGGTGGATAAATTGGGTAATGAACCTTGGTGAAGGTTTTATTTTCAACTAATCTTTCCTTTAAAATGGTGCCTAGTTGACCATCTCCCCACTTGAGAGAACTTTCATCTATTTCTAGTCTAATTTCATGTGCGAGTGGTGATGCTTTAGAGGGACGTTCAATAGCATCACGAACTTGTGAAGATGCACCACATCCAGAAAGTAAGCAAACTTGGATCACGCTGATGACGATTAGCGCGAGGCTTCGGATGTTTCTTCTTTTTCCCCAGGGTAACTTTCTATCTGCCAATCTGGATCGTTTTGGCTGGATACCTGTTCTGGTTGAATAACAAATATTCGTTCGTTCGTACAGGCGGACAACACCAGAAGAGATAAGATCGCGAGTCCTAGACAAAGTCTTGCTCCAGTTTTCCACATGGCGTAATCCTCAAGTTTGAATGATTGATAGTTTCTGGATACTGGTTAAGTAAGTTGATTAAGTCAGCGACAACCCTTTTCATCAATGTCATCGTGGCTTTATTCAATGCGGCCGTGTAGTGCCCCTGAGAAGCAATTAAGCCTTGATTGATGCCTTTGACATAGTACTTGCGAGTAGCCTTTAGGCCATCAGGTCTTTTCACTTGCAACTGGACAGAAAAATCGGCTTCATGATCTACGGTTGACCATTGGATGACTGGTTCTATGAACAGCTTGAGAAGCGTGCCATTCACCTCGACGTCTCCCCTGCCTGCATTATCTGTTGCTACTGTAAACCCTGCAACCTTGAGTTCCGATGATAGACGCTCGTGCAGCCATGGTAAGACATCCTTGTTAGGAAAGACGTCGGCCGTATCTTGTCCATATCCATTTTTTTTCATGCCGATTCGGTTGCTGACCTGACGTTTATCTGTAAAGGGTGCCAGGACAAGTACTTGTCCTTTACCTCCAGAAAAGTCAATCGTTGGTCCAGTAAGTGGTAATTCTGCAGTTATATCGGTAAATGCGCAGCCAGACGCCTGGGTTGTCAGCATAGCTGTGAGGCACAGGGCTTTCACGAACGATTTGCTTAGCATGTTTGCATGCCTCCTCTCGTAAAGTTTTAAACTTCAGAGAACTAAATATTACCGTATTAAAATTAATATTAGAAGAACTAATGTTTTTGCTAGGTTCTCGACCTATATAAGAGGCTGATTCAATAATTTTCAAAGATATTGCCAGAAGCATGCGTTGCAGTCATATGCTATATCCCTTGTTATTCATATACCGATTATGACAAACGTGCCTTAAATTATTCTTGACACATTCCACCAACGGCGTTAGGTTTTGGATTAATGCTTAAAAATGAGAGACTCCTGTATTGACAATAGGTAATCCCATTGTAAACAAAGGAGGATAATGATGTTTGATTACATCGTGAGAGTCCTGCTGATTCTAGGGGTGTTAACAATCACGGCGTGCCATTCGACTCCGCTTCACATCCCGACCGCTCCTCCAGGGCCAGATGAAGAAGTCCTTGGACCAGCGACCGGTAACTCCACAGGGTTAATGTTGTTCCAATTTATTCCCATCAAACAAAATGATCGATTTCAAGCGGCCTACAACGAAGCTCTTAGCAGCAAGGGAGCCACACGATTGGTTAATCCAACCATTAGTGAAAGGTGGTTTTGGGCTTGGATTCTCAATGGCTATAGCTTTACGGTAACGGGCACAGCGGTTAAGAAAAAATAACCAGATTATTGATTTCTCCAGTGGTGAGATTTTCTTGTTTTTGCTCAAGGTAATGAGAGTTGATGCAGTGCATGAGTCTTAACACGTTGGTCAATTGACGAGACGACATGATTTTTTCGCAATGGCCTTTTGTCTTGCTTTCAGAAAAAATCCTTCCTAGATATTCTTCTCACGTGGTAGGCTTAAAGGATTGTGAGCCTACCACAACCATTCCACCTCGTCCTCATCAAGCCTTCTCATTATGATGACCAAGGGTACGTCATCCAATGGGAACGGTCAGCGATTCCTTCGAATAGTTTAGCGGCATTACACGCTATTGCGATGGATAGCGTTGAGCGTGAGGTTTTAGGGGTCGATGTCGACATGACGATCGATGCCTATGACGAGACCAATACGGTTATCCCGATTACGCGCATCATCAGGAAGTTTAAACGTGGAGCAAGAGGCCTTGTCGGCCTTGTTGGTGTCCAAACCAATCAATTTCCTCGTGCCGTTGATCTGGGTAAGATTTTTCTTGATGCCCAAATTCCGGTCATCATCGGAGGGTTTCATGTCAGTGGCTGTTTAGCCATGTTGCCGAAGATCCCTGGGGACATACAGGATGCCATGGACCGTGGAATGACCATGTTTGCCGGGGAGGCTGAGTATCATTTCGATGAAGTTCTTCGTGATACGCATCAAGGAACATTAAAACCTCTCTATAATTTTTTGTCAGATAATCCTTCCTTACAAGAAGCGCCAGCTCCTATTTTGCCATTGAATATTGTCCGAAAAACTTTTCGGCGTCTTGCAAGTTTTGATGCCGGTCGAGGCTGTCCCTTTCAATGTAGTTTTTGCACAATCATTAATGTTCAGGGTCGTACCTCACGATGGCGGTCGGCAGACGATATTGAAGCGTTAGTGCGTGCCAATCTCCAGCAGGGCATTAGAAGATTCTTTATTACTGATGATGATTTTGCAAGAAATAAAGGGTGGGAGGAAATCCTCGATCGCCTGATTCAACTGCGAGAAGGTGAAGGGCTCCCGCTCTCTCTGGCGATTCAGGTGGATACGGTGTGTCACAAGATTCCAAGATTCATCGAGAAGGCGGTGCGAGCTGGTTGTTTTAATATTTTTATGGGTCTTGAATCGTTGAATCCACAATCTCTCGCTGATGCAAAAAAACGACAGAACAAAATTTGGGAATATCGAGAAATGCTGCAGGCGTGGAAAAATCATGGATGCACGATTGTGGCTGGGTATATCATCGGATTTCCTCAGGATACGCCTGAAAGTATTGCCCATGATATTGACATTATTAAAAAAGAATTGCCAATCGATCTTCTTGAGTTTTTTTGTTTAACCCCATTGCCAGGTTCAGAGGATCATAAGAATCTCTATCTTCGTCATGTGTCTATGGACGATGATATGAATAAATATGATCTAGAACATGTCACAACGGATCATCCGCACATGTCAAGGCAAGAATGGCAAGAGGTCTATCAGCGGGCATGGCAGCAGTACTATACCTTTGAGCATTGTGAAACCGTGATGCGACGTGCCGCAGCAAAAGGACAAAGTGTGGTGAAGGTCATGTTTTTTCTTTTGTGCTTCTATGGTTCAATTACTTACGAGGGCATTCATCCGTTAGAAGGCGGGATGTTTCGTAAAAAAGCGAGAAAGATGCGTCGGCCAGGAGTTCCTCTAGAATCGCCATTTCTCTTCCATGTCCACCGAATTCAAGATGAACTAAGCAAAAGTTACCGTTGGATTCGTTTGGGATGGAGGTTGAACCTCCTTCGTCGACGTATCGAAAGTGATCCCAATAAAACGCGATATACGGACCTTGCCATTAGTCCTGTGACAGAGCATTCGGAAGAGAATCTTGAGCTCGTGAACACCTATGCTCAGTATATTCCGATTTCACACATTTCACGTGGTAAAAAAGGTGGTCTTGCTCCCGCACGTTGAGGTTTGGGTTTTCAAGGAACTCCATAAACTCTGTCTGTATGGGTTTTCTCCTCAGTTATTCCTTCAAGCGTTTCATTGAAAATTACGTTTCAAGTCTAGTCCTTTTTCAGGTTTTTCATCTCCGCATCGACGAATGTCTGTCATGAAATTTTTCCTGCTCTATCATTTGTTTATCTGGTAAGAAGTGTTTCATTGTCAGGCCAATATGTTTCTTGACATGATTGGTGAAGTGAGTTAGGTATAAAAACTAGACCTAAGAAGGAAGGTTTGTGTTCTATTAACAATTTGTGGAGGAGATGCGATGAAAAAAATTCTCGTTCTTTTTGGTATTGGATTGTATGCTCTCACATTGACAGGATGTGGAATTGGTTCGCTTAATCAGCCAAGTGCTTCATTTGCTCTGGCTGGTATCTATTCAGATGTCAAAGGTGGAACCCAGGTTCTAGACAATGGTGCTACCCCAACAAAAACGGGAAAATCGTGTAGCAACCAGATACTAGGAATTGTCGCAAAAGGCGACAACACTGTAGAGGCAGCAATGGCTGACGGAGGAATGAACAAACTTGTCTACGTAACCTACGAGCTGAAGCATATTGTCTGGGGAGTGTATACACAGCTATGTACTGTTGCTCGAGGGAATTAAGCTTCGCAAGATAGTCTGTCTCACAAAAGTTTTTCTCTGAAATGTTAAAAAGGGTCCCGCCGATATGTGAGTTTCGGTGGGACCCTTTTTTTGCCTAGCTGGAAGTGTCTTTTTACCATTACGTGAACGTGATATAAATTACCTTTCTTCTCCACTCAACATCTTTATGAAAAGAATAGTCTTGCTGGTGGTGGCCGTGATCCTTGTTGGTTCTACAGATGAACTCATGGCACTGGATGAGATCGATATTTATTTGGGAGGATATGCACAAGGAAGCATGCCTTCAGATTCAGATAATGATGTTCAGGCTCTGGGACGATCTGTCCAAAACCTGTCGATTGGTGGAGGATTGGGAGGGGGAATAAAAGTAGGGTTATTCCACGATATTACTCATAGAATTATCGGTATTGAGCTAGAGTACGGCGGGAATGCAGGAGATCTCCGTTTTCAGCAAATTGGCAGCATTGATAAATCAACCGCTGATCTTGTTGTTTTCCATTCGATGGTGAACTTGATTGTCCGGTACCCTCATGAACACATACGGCCGTATGTCGGGATTGGCGCCGGTTCGTCAAGCGGTCTCTTAATTCATGCGAAAGTGGAAGGAAGGAAGAATAAAAAGATTGAAAGTGCGCTTGCATTCGAACATCAATATTTTGCTGGATTACAAGTCAATTTGAGGGAGCAAATATTTATATTCGGAGAACTGAAATATGTCAGGGCGAATTATCATTGGAAGCAACTTTCCCTTGACTATCGTTCTCAATCTGTTGTGGGGGGGGTTGGATTTCAATTTTAGAGATTACCCAGTCTTTATAGATGAGAAATCATTTTACCCTGTTGTGCATTATAAAATAACAAAATTGAACGTGAATACACCGAAAAAACCTAGTCCATGCTGCGTCAGTATGGTCTATGACATGCTGACAAGAAAAGAAGTTTTTCACTAAAAGAACGCTTGTAGCCGGAGAATGACTTCATTGTCCTGATCTCGGTGATTGAATTCTGTACGTAATGCCCAATTTTGACTAAGTGTATAGCGTTGTCCAAGCGAAAACCTGAAGTCATCAGATTGGTCTCCCAGCGGGTAGTAAAAATAGCCAATGGAGAGTAAGGCTTTCCAGTCATCTGTGAGATTGGTCACGACCCCGCCTGTTGTTCCTGCTCCAACGCGATGATGCTCGTCAAATGCTCCACTGACATTTGCATCAACTTCTGCGAACGCAAAGTAGACCTCCCTTTTCAATCGTTGAGTTTCAGTTGCCGCGCCGATTCCCAGATTAAAGTTTCCATTGCTACAGAGTTTGCAGTTGTTCACGCGAATGGTTTCCATTCCGATATTAAATTTCCAGGAAGGGGTTTGAAACAGAGTATCAATGGGGGATAGCGAGACGACTTTGGCAAAGGTAAATTGATCTAATCGAAATTGATTGCGTTTTTCGTAGTGACGAAATGTTGCGGCGAGTAATTCAATCTGTGCATCTCGTGTGTATCCGGTATCCGGGTCAAGCAGATCATGATACCCGGCCCGTATTGATAGTTCTTCAAAGAATTCGTCTTCTCTCCATCCCATGCCGATGCTTGCTCTGGAGGTGTGATGACCCGTTTCTGGCGATGTCGTATATGGTTGGACGTTGAACCGTGGTGATGGAACTTTCACTTTACTACGTTCCAGCAATAGGGGCTGGCCAAGAATTCTTGGGCGTTTACCCTGTTCCTGTTTTCCTAAGCCTTGGTATTGTAAATAGTCAGAGGCCAGATCCATGAGAAAAACCTGTCGATCTTGGGGTAATGTTTTAAATTGAGGATTTCGGACTTGCGTAGGGTCTGAGGTGAGTTTCTCGAGCCACAGGTTTTCATTCTTCGTTAACTTCTCGCGTTTGCGTTGTATTTGAGTGTTTCTTGCCGGCCGGTAGCTGATCTCTTCGACTAAGCCTTCGTATTCGGTAATTGCTCTGATCGTATCTGCCGGAACGGTCCAAAAGACGTACTGATCAGTTAGGTAGAGTGCCGGATTGGCCACTTCTAGAAGTGACAGGATGTGATACGCACAGTTTTCTTTAAAAAAGAAATAGTCAAAATACGCGTTGCCAAGTTCCCATGTATGCATGAGCATTCGGTGGATTTGTTCACGTGTCAACGAGAGTTGATATTCCCAGATATCTCGATTTTCGATATCTCGATATTCTTTGACCTTCATGTAGTAAGGAAATGTTGAAAAGAAGCCTTTATATCCCCCGAAAATTCCTTTCCAGGCATAATCAAGTCCGACATCTGGAGGCAATTCTGCAGCGTAATTAATGGTATAGGCGAGAATTCTGGTCTGTTCGGTTTGACCGACCTGATTGATGCGGAAAAACGTATGACCGAACATCGAGGCCGGATTATTCATGAACGCTGAAGGAAAAATAATTGAGATGCTTTGGGGGTTGAGCTCTGAGAGCCAAACATCGAAACGTTGGCATGCCATTGAAGGTAACTTGTTATTGTCAAAATTCAGTTGTGTTCGTAGCCAATGGTAGCGTGCTATGAACGCACATTGTGCGGGTTGTTGTGATCTGCCGACTGGTTTGTCCGAAAAGAAATGGCGGAGTGTTTCCATGAGTTCCGATTGAGGGTTCTGCTTGCCTTCCTTACTCAGAAAAAACCCTGGATCATCAACTTCACTCGTATGTCCTCCCAAAAGATTGGTCCGGTAATGTAGAAGAAGTTGCCAGTAGCGTTTTTCAAAAAGACCTTCTTGAGTCGCACGTGCTTGGAGCTCACGGAGGTAGGTGTTGTCGTCAGCTGCGTGTAAGAGGATTGGGGTTAAAGACAGATAAACAAGACAGATGACCGAAGCAAGGAAAAGGGGCCCCAGTCTTTGAGCCAGGGCCCGAGGAGGATTATCGCGTTGAGAGCTGAGCCAATACTGGATGAGTAACGATTGAATCATTCAAGGCTTTTACCACGGCCTTTGGCGTCGTTTCACCATTATTGAGAAGTGTTGTGTAATTTTCTTGAGTCATGGCAAAAAATTCTGCATGATGGTCTTGTGGAATACCCATTAACGTAGCCATAGAGGCCAAGTGTTCCCCTTGTCCCTGCGCCATCTCTTGAGAAAGATTTTCAAGGTTGACCGCTGCAAAGACATTAGCCTTTTCTTTCATGACAATGGTTCCGTCATTTGTACAACCTGAGGTTCCGGAACTTATGCCGAATGTTTGCATGCCTGTTCCGTTCAAGGTGGCCATAAGTACTTGGACCCCAATGGCGTTCTGGTTAGCGCCGCCACCAGATAAGGCAAGGTGTCCCAATCCGCAGCCAGGGCCATTGTTTGGCGGGTTGCCAAATGCAAGCCCTGTGATTCCCAGGGATAGTACCGCTGTCAAACACATCATTGATAACTTCTTACCCATGCGCATCCTCCTAAGTTTATGGTTATCATTGCTCCTGGCCCCTCATGAGCCATAACTCCCAGAGTATAGCAGAAACATGGGAATTGAAAAGAGAGAATGTGGATCTGGACGAGGTTGAACCGGAGCCAATTATTCGGAAAGGCTTATGGGGCAATTTAGGGTAAGATTAGCCCGTCGGACGCATGTGTTTTTGCCATTGTTGGCGTCGTCGAAGATTTTTTAGCGTTCGATGGCCGTCGAGATAAGCCGGGTGAGCGTGGGTTAAGTTTGTTAATGTTGAGACGGCTTGATCAATTTTCCCATTGTCGATAAGAATTGTTGTAAGGTTGAGCCAAGCCTCGAGGCTGTCGGGATTGTGGGTGAGTAATTTTTCGTATGTTTGAATGGCTTCGTCCGGATCTCCCTGTTTAAGGCAACTTTCTGCAAAGGATAAGTACAAGTGGGTATCAAGAAAAGACGCATGCTCTTGGCATTCAGCTTGTAGCCATCCCACATGAATTTCCGGGCAAATGGTGGCAATCTTTTGAGCCAAGAAAAACCCGTGAAACGCGTGACGACTCTGTGCACATGCTTGAAGTGATACTGGGCGTTTTTCATCAGTCTCCAATAATTGAAATCCTCGTTGTATGAGTTTTTTTTGGAGTTCGTGATATTCATAGAAACGGACAGCGATGGTGTCCTCCATTGGAACGTCGGGTTGAATTCCAATAGGGATTTGAAACACCAGGAGTCCTTGATGTTTAAGGACGCGATTAATTTCTTCCAGGTATCGGTCAAAAACTGGGCGTGGCATATGCTGAAATGCGACGTACGAATACACAAAGTCAAAATGACGATTTGGGAAAAGGTTCAGGTCAACACCCGATGTCTCAAATGTTGTCACATTAGGGGTTTCTCGAAGCCAAGTCTTGCTTTTGTTAATCATTTCCGCTGATACATCGACACCGAACAGTTGACGAAAGTGGAGAGCAAGAGGTTTTAGCACTCTGCCAATTCCGCATCCAATATCTAATCCTGTCCATGTTTCCCTGTAAAATGGACCGAAGGCAGCTAAGATGGCGTCGGCGGTCCGTCTTCCTGAATCAGCAAAGACCTCTTCGTTTTTGTAATCTTCTGTCGCAATCCAATACCGCGTGTGGTGCTTTGCCCGACGGTCCCAATCCTGTTTCATTTTTGTGACAATGTTCATGGGCAATTCCTTGAATGTACGTAGAGTATTGAGAAGATGGTTCAAGCAACACTAGAGGAACTGAGAGAGTTTTTATCCATACTATTTTAAATTCCAGAAAATTTGTCAGTAAATGTCGTTATGTGCATGAGCTATTCAGGAGCTAAAAATTATTTAGCAAAAGGTTTGCCAGACTTCCCTTCAGTTTTTGCAATAGTTCGGGTCTTGATTATGAGTGATGGCACGCATGTTTTGCTTTTCCACGGAGATTGTTAATCGTTGCGAAGAAATTCTATTTTAGGCAACAGACTCCTGGTAGTGGGCAAGCGATGCCTAGCAATATACTACAGTTTAATTGATTGTAAGAGAAATTCATTAGGAACTGAGGAGGGATGAACACAACGGAATTCCGGATTCACTTTTTTTGCTTAAGATAATTCTCGATATTCATTAAGGGGGAAGAACTCGTTCATACTCCAATAAACTGGTTCTTGGAGCTTGTAGAGGCTGTGAGTCACAAGAGTTCACTTATAGCCGTTTCAGTTATACCGAAACGATGAAGCGCTACCTTGGACAACTTTGCTATCAGATACGTGATATCAAACATCAATCATTGTCAGTTATAGCCGATTCAATGATTTTTCGTATTCTTGACACATGGGATATCGCGTTGAAAGTCCTCATAGTTGAGCTGGAACGTATTTGTATTCGCTATAATCCAAGCGGGTATAACCTTCCAATGTTTGAAGTAAGAAATCGCGTGGGCTTGGAGACCTTTCATCGACACCTCAGAGGGAAGACCAGGTTCAACGTTGCATGCCAATTCGGATCTCCGTCAAGTAGACAATGATCGTCGCCAAGGCCACCTCAAGTCTACACCTCAGAAGCAGAACTGCGTTGAACGTCAGTTCCCTATTGAGGTTACGCAGAATCACACCACAATCGTCGCTACTAGGACACTGTAACCCTTATGGTTCGTATGCCGAGTGCGTCTCAGTAAGAGTTGGACTGACAAAAAGCACTGGCGTGTTACGCGTTCGTGTCTTAGGCCATCTATGATCACACTATTGAGTGACCCTGGAGTATTCTCAGTAAAAATTGAAACGACAAGGCCAGTGGTGCGTTGAGCGTTCGTAGCCTAGGCACTCATCGAACTTATTTGGATTCCCTATAATTAAATCTATTGGCCGAATGTTTGACGAGTTCCACAATGCTTTTCTAAGAAATAGATACAGAGCGGAGGGTAATCGATTAGACAAATATGTCGATCTTGGGCTGATTTGAAGAGTAAGGGCTATCTGAATTTTCTTCTTCTCTTTCTTTCTGCAACTCTTGTCGAGCTTGTGCCTCCAGTGTGGCCGTCGATGCTGCGACGGCTCGATCTTGGGAGGATGGGTCTGCTGGAGCTAATGCGGCCGATCGAATCTGTTGAGCTTTTCGAATCGTCGCTTCAGGGTTCCCTGGAACTGGAGATGTATCGATATTCACCTCTCCGCCGACCGCGTATTGCCGTCCATCCGGTCCTCGTTCATAGGTAAAGCTGGCCCCACCCTTCGCGAGTCCTCCCGCAGCTGCGCTATGAGCTTGCTCGTGAGCCCGAACTTGTTTGTCTCGCGCACGAAGTTTGGCCGTCTCTTCGCGTTCCCCTTCAGTGTCGGAAGAGGACAACCCATCTTTACGAGAATTTGAATTGGCTCGTGCTTCAGGTAGGTGAGCGGTGGAATGATACGGTAATGTCGTGGGCGAAATTTCCATTTAATACATCGCTTTATTCATAAACATGTTATCGGTTTATCGGTACTTTAGAGTGAAAACTCAATGAAAATTGGTGGATGGCATGTTGAATATGTTTAGTTGGCTTTGTTCTTGGTCGTTGTTAGATTGATGTGTAATGATGAGCAGGAATGAAGGTTAAAGAGATGTTCTTCGTTGGTCATATATGATAGGAAAATAGTGTCTGTTGTTGTAGGTTTGTGATTGAGGAGTCATCATGCCATTGATCGATAAAAGATTTCAGGCCAAAAAATTTTGGTATCTTAAGAATATAAAAGTATTTGCTGAGTTGTCGTGGCAGGAACTTCAGGAGTTTCATCGCACGACACGCATGGCATCGTATCGAAAAAGTGAGATCATTTCCCTTTCTGGTGATCCAGGGGAGAATGTCTATTTATTGAAAGAAGGCCAGGTGAAAATTTCTAAAATGAATCAGGATGGACGTGAATCCACGGTAGCCGTTCTTGAGACTGGGGAGATTTTTGGAGAACTGGAAGCTTTGGGTACGGTTTTGCACGAATCGATGGTGGAAGCGGTTGACCCAGTGACTATTTGTGAAATTCAACGTGAAGTTTTTGATAGATACATACAGGCATATCCGGAGACAGGTGGAAAAACTTTAAAGTTTATAGGTGGTCGTTTGCAGCAGTTTGAAACCAGGGTGCGCGGTCTCGTCTTTAAAAGTGCTTCAGCCCGGCTTGCCTCACTGCTCTTGGAGTTAAGTGAGAAGATGGGAGAATTCGAACGTAGCGTTACTCAATCGCCAATTCGGTTATCGCATCATAGTCTTGCTAATTTGATAGGAGTTTCAGCAGAGACTGTGAACACTCTCATCGGACAATTTGCTCAGCATGGGCTTCTTGAGCAAGATCGCCGATATATTCGGCTTCTTGATAAGACAAAGCTTGCCAATGTGAGGTAACCGACTTATTCGGAACGCTATTTCATGTGGAGGATCGGTTGACATATTCCCTGATTGGTTATTAGCAGGAATGCGAAAGTTCTAAACCGATTGGGATGGTGAATGAAGTAAGTCTGCTATGAAAAGACTTACCTAAAGAGTTCTCATGCGATTTCGACGTAATTTCTGAATGACTAAGTCCGTTTGCTTATTTTGTTTTGTGATGGATCTGGCTAACTGCACTAATAAAAATGCCAAAAAGGCCAAGAGGTAAATGGTAAGAGTCGTACTTCCTTGCGAAGATTGCGTTTCGAAGATGGTTTGAGCATTCTTGATGACTTTATCAGCAACCGGCGCTCCACCTAAGAGAGTCATCGTGATGAGAGAACCTATGATCATTCCACAAAATAATTTAAGCATAACAGGACCTTTCTATTTTAAAGAGTGAAAGCCTGTGCTTAACAAGCAAGGATAGTGAATCTTACCCACCAATCTTCGAAGGAATAAATACCTCTGATGAGGTATCTCCATTTAACATTTGATGATAGAAATTTTGAACGTTGTATTAGGAAGATTGCTCAAGTGCGAGTGACACTATTGAGAGAAATTCGCTGAAATTGCAGGGTTTGTTAAGGATGGCATAGGTTCCAGCATTACGTGCTCTCGCCTTATCTGATTCATCAAGGTTTCCGCTGAGCAGAATAATGGGAGGAATTGGAGTGTTCGGTTTGCTTGATAGACGCTCAATAAATTCCAGGCCAGTCAAAACAGGCATTTTATTATCTGTGACAATCAAGTCAGCCTGTTCTGTATCTAACCATTCCAATGCAAATGCTCCGTTGAGCGATTCAATGCATTCCAGACCTTGTGATTCCAGAACTAATCGCAGGGCTCGCCGGGCGTCGTGGTTATCATCAACTAATAAGACTCGTTTCATTCGTGATGTTCTCAATTAAATATACACACCTATGATCAGGCTGTTATGACTTGAATCATCTATGTTTGAAAGACCAATATCTATTCCCCTTTTGGGGGATATGTGAAAAATTGGAGATGGCTCAGGTCCGTATGCGGCCCAAACCTTCTGTCAGTTTAACTCGTAGATCGCGTTAGGACGTAGAAGAGTCAAGGATCACCCATCCCTTCTCTTCCATGCATCCTGCAAATGAGTAGGTTTTAGAGGAAAGGCCAGTTGTGCCTGTACTTAAAATGGCCTCTTCGCATGCAAAACGATCCTGCTCAAAGTTCTGAGGGGATGCGCCGGCCTTATACCACTTATTTGGTCCGGACGAGCAACTTGCCACCAAGATAGAAATGGTCAGGACGTTGATGAGACAGATACCAAGTCGCAGGTTGCCCAATTAGATCTCCACTTTCTCCCGAACTGTTAAAGGTAAAGTAATTTTACGTCAGTCCTGCTTCAGGTTCAACTATACCGAATTCGATAGATTTTCAAATGAATCTCTGTCGCGATGGCTTGGTAGGGCAATAGAGGCAGTGATAACTCTCTTCGAAGGTTCAGCATTGTGCCATATGAACATGAATCAGAGGTGACTATAGTGAATCAAAATAGGTTCCAGTAAGGTGCCTGGGTCACGATTGTTCAATGGGTCAATGCCTTCCGTCTACCCACCATTTCCTTAAAATACATGTGAAGCATGAAATGGGGTTAGTTATAGGTGCCCAGGTGAATACGGTCGAGCAAAGGCCAAGCGTGACTGATGGGCAATTTATCGTGACGACGTTATCCTTATAGATGCCACCATTTTAGGTATTTAAGTAAACCAGCGAAAATACCAACATCAAACATGCAGAAGGTTATAGTCGCTTGGGTTATAGCGAATACAAATACGTTCCAGCTCAACCATGAGGACTTTCAACGCGATATCCCATGTGTCAAGAGTACGAAAAATCATTGAATCGGCTATAACTGATAATGGTTGATGTTATATATCACGTATAGAATTTCAAAATTGTACAAGTTAGCGCTTTCTCGTTTCGGTATAACTGAATCGGCTATAGCTGGACAGCTTTGTGGAATGACCGAGTTCCAAACCTGGTTTATGTAACTGTAAGTTCTCGACCCAACGATCGGGTTTATGAACTGTGTCCAGGTATATTCGCTTTAAACGTTGGCAGTCTGATGAAAAAGTTAGAAGGCAGATTCTAGAATCTTAATGAGAATCAGTCTCATCACTGTCGTCTAATCAGTGTATGCGTGTTTAGTGGGAACAAAAGAAACCGATAAAGAGAATGTCATTTGTTAAATTTCAATGGCCGTCCCGATAAATTTCCGAACGTCCACAGTGTGGTCCTCTATGTGTCAACGAGATTGTTTCGTGATGAAGTTATGGGTTTTTCTATAAGATTCCCGAATTTTGAAAGAGTATCGTAAATAATGAAAATTCTTGTGGCAGATGACGACTCGGTGACACAAGCTCTTCTGGTTCGCTCTCTCTCTGGGTTTGGTCATGAGACGATTGGGTGTGATAATGGGATAGAAGCTCTAGAGCATCTGAAGTGTAATGAAGGGCCAATAGTCGGTATTCTGGACTGGATGATGCCAGGATTAGATGGACTTCAAGTGTGCCAATCTCTCAGGAGAACCAATAGCTCGAGTCTGATCTATCTGATCTTGGTCACTTCGAAGAGTGGTCGGACGGACATTATAGAAGGGTTTGAGGCTGGGGCAGACGACTACATGACCAAGCCATTCGACTTGCCAGAGCTTCACGCTCGGGTTCGAGTTGGGTTTCGTGTGCTCTCTTTACAGGAAAAGCTTGGAGAACGTGTTCAACGTCTTGAGCAGGCTCTGGCCGAGGTCAAGCAACTACAAGGACTGCTCCCGATATGTAGTTATTGTAAAAAAATTAGGAATGACGAAAATTACTGGCAACAAGTTGAAGAGTATTTATCACATCGTATCGATATTCAATTTAGCCATGGCGTTTGCCCACATTGTTTCGAGAAAGAAATTGCCCCTCAATTAAAAGCTATCAAAGAAAGTAAGTCCTCTTCCTTTATCCCATCGTAGATCGCAACGTTTTCAATGGAAATTGTCAGGTACTTTGACCTGGGCACATGTTTCTCTCATTGAAGAGGCGTTTATCTCAGACCATCGGTAAACACGCAACGTGTGCATATTAATCTGGGTTGGAGGCGGCTTCTTTTAGCGCCCAAGATGCCCAAAGGTGGACATTGGGTGTCGGGTCGGCTTCAATGGCTTTCTTGAGAACTGGAACGTCATTCTGCCCACCGAGTATGCCAAGACGAAAAGCGGCTTCGGTACGAACCCCTTCATCGGGATCGTTGAGTAGGAATGTTCTAAACACAATAAGGGCTCGTCGGTCGGCAAGTTCGCCAAGTCCAGCTAGGGCGGTCTGGCGTACACGAGCGTCTTCATCTTTTACCGCATCAAGAAAAATAGAATACGAAGATGGAATTTCAAGTTCTGTCAGCGCTTGAACAACAGCACGCCTTGTCGAAACTTCTGAAATGGCCAGAACTTGTCGTAGCAAATTCGAGAGTGCTTCTTCGGGCACGACATTGCGAAGCGCGGAAGCCGCTGCCTGTTTCACAGGAGTTGAGGAGTCTCCGAGAGTCGTAATCAAAGATAAAGCTGAATGCTTGGGAAGCTCCGTTTCCATTTGTCCAAGTGCCCAAGCACTATATTCTCGAACTAACGGGTCTTCATCGTTTAATGCAGACGTTAATGCGGGAATACCGTTTGAATCAGCAACTTTTCCCAGGGACATGGCTGCCGTCCGTCTCATATCAGGGCTTGGGTCATGGGCCAAGAGGTCAGTGAGAATCGGAACTATTGAATTGGCATCATGAGAACGGGGTTCCATGGAACAGCCCGAGAGAGCAGCTAAACATATACTGCTGAACAGCAGGAAATGGAATGAGGAAAAAAGACGCAAACTGATCAAGGGGTAGATTCTAAAAAGATGTTCGTTATTCTTTAGGAGGAGCCGGTTGCTTGGCCGCTTCAATCGTTTGTTGCATTTCTTTTTCGGCTGCATCCATTTCGGCTTGAATGGTTCGCATTTCCGGATCAATGGAGTTCTTAATGTCGGAGGCTGCATCCCGAAATGTTCGAATGGCGCTTCCTAGCCCTTCCCCCAGAGTTTGCATGTCCTGCGGGGCAGGTGCCACAGCAGGTTTGCCTTTGGCTTTCATGGCCGCTTGCTGAGCCTGAACTCTGGCAACGGCCTGTTTATTAACAATAGCAGAGGGACGTTTGGCCATAGGTTTCGTTTGCGCAGATGCAGGTAAAGCCGGATATGATGGAGCGGACATAGAAGGAGCAGACATAGACCGTTCTTCCATTGTCATGGGCGGTGGAGCGTTGCTGGCTGCAGCTTCTGTCTGTTGCGCGGTCTTAGGCTGAACGACTTCTGGGCCAGCTCCCTTGTACAGCATAGCTGCTGTTGTTCCCGGCGTGAGTTCAGGTCCTGGTTGATAGGGCTGGTTGGAAGGTGGAGATTGAGGTGGAGTGCTCGCTGTTGATTGGGCTGAAGCTTCTGTTTGAGTTCCTGTGTTAGCTTGCGCCGTGGCTTGTGGCTCCGGTGGTGCGTCAGGGTCAACAGGAGGAGGTATGTCGTTCACCTCCTTCTTAAAGCCTTTCAAGGCCTTTCCGACACCTTCGCCTATCTGTGGGAGTCGACCGGCTCCAAATATGATCAGAACGATGACCAGAATGATGATCAGCTCTGAGAAGCCCATTGTTCCAAACATGTATCTCTCCCAATCCCTATTCTGATGGAATTTTTGATAAAATAATGCTTTTCCCTAAGAAACTGTATCCTTCAAGGTAAGGGGGTGTCAACCCGGAAGTCGTCATATGCAGAACGGATATTCTTCTGTTCATAGTTCCAAGCTCATGAGAGAGCAGTAACAGTCATCATTGTCCCAGGTAAGGAACTAGACCTGCCGTGAGTCGAAGCACCAGAATAGCAATTGTATTTCTCCTTGAGCATGATAAAATTCATCATCGATGGCTACGCATTCTTCACCACGAGTTCCACCCTATCGCATTACTCTTTTTTATGGACCGGAATATATTGAGGGTTCCCCGAAAACGATTCAATGTGTTTTTAATGTCAAAAAGAGAAGCTGGAAAGGTGGCGTCCAAATCGTCGTCGACGTTGATAAATTGCAATTCGCACGAGTCGAGGCATCTCTTCAGTTCGACAAATGGTTAGAAGGCATTTTGGCTCAGCTTCCAGAAGAATTTCGATCTGAGAGTAAAGTGCGAGCTAGAGATCTTTTTGCGCAACAAGTATGTCTCATGAAATTACAGCAAGCTATTCAGCAAGGGATCCGACAGGAAAATGCCAAATTAACGCGAGAGGTCTTAGTTGAAGAGCTAGACAAGGTTACGACGCAAGAAGGCGAGCAAATAAAAAGTCAGGTTCTCACAGAACTTGATGTGGAAGAGATTGAGGCTCAAGAGTTTTCATGAAGTATATGAACGTTTCCAAGTTTTAAAGGCCTGGTGTTCTTGGCAATGATATTTAAACGCATCAATGTCGGGTGTTCAAAATCTCTTGACTTACATGGTGGATCACGGGACATTGGGTGAAATTTCTTGCAAGCGTGGTAATGAGTTATGATACGAAAGTCTAGCGTACACGATAGTGGTTGCCAACAGTCTCACGTGACACGATTTGAGTAGTTGAAGAAGAGAATCTTATAGAAACCGAAGAGAAGAATAAAAAAACTCTCCTCTTCTATTCCATAATGATCTACAATTCTATTTTCTCATGCTTAGCTAAGGAGGGCCTGTTTCATGAATACCTATTCTGTGACAAATCGGCGAATGAATGGTAGACGAGGAGCCACTGCATTGACGGTAATATTGTTTGCAGCAATGATAATGTTGCATCCAGGTGCCGTGTTTGCCCAAGAAGACGAGAGTCCCTCAGGAGAAGCTGGCTTGGGAATTGGGAGTGGATTGCTAACTCTGGTGTATTTTCCTGTAAAAGTGGTGTATGCCGTCTTGGGTGGGGTGGTCGGCGGATTCACTTACGCCTTGACCGGTGGCGATCTTGAAACGGCTAAAACGGTATGGGAGCCAAGTTTCCATGGGACCTATGTCATTACCCCCGCACATCTCAAAGGCGATGAAGCCGTTCGATTTTATGGCGTCTCACCCTATGAAGAAGATTAGGTGAAAGACCGATAAGGAAATCTAGTGGGATTTGACGCACGTTTGGTGTTGATAAAAGAAGTATGAAACCTATTATTGGTATTACCCCTGATTACAATGCCGGCGATCGTGAAGATATGGGAGGGAAAGAACCTACCTATTTTCTTCGAGCTCGATATGTTCAAGCTATTGAAGATGCCGGTGGGCTGCCCATTCTGTTGCCATTGGTTATCGATAAAGCGAGGCAACGTCAACTCTTAGCCCAGGTTGACGGTCTTCTCATCACAGGGAGCGGTTCAGATTTAGATCCTCAGTTATATGGGGAACGCCAATGTGTCCCGTTTCGACAGATGAGCCATCAACGAAGTAGTTTAGAGCTGGGAGTGAGTAAATTAGCCTATAGCGAGAACGTACCAACATTGGGAATTTGTGGTGGAATGCAATCTCTGAATGTGGCGCTAGGGGGAACCTTAATACAAGATATTACCGTCCAACATTCAACGGAAATTGCCCATTTGCCGCCTGGATCTGCCACGAAAAAGGCGCATGGTCTTTCGATTACACCTCGAACACTCTTGCACCGCATTGTTCGAAAGCTGAGGATTCGTGTAAATAGTTCGCATCATCAGTCGGTTAAGAAGGTTCCTAGTCGATTGGTCACAAGTGCTCTAGCCCCAGATGGCGTCGTTGAAGCCATCGAAGCTCCTCACCATCCATTCTTCTTAGGCGTTCAATGGCATCCTGAGTTTCTGTACAAACACGACCCCATCCAAAAAAGTTTGTTTCAGGCCCTTGTAAAAGCCGCCAAATCATTCGCCACTTCACGCGCTCTACGATCAGCTTAAGCGGGTTTCTCCGAATATTCAGATATGAATATCAGGCACAGTTGAGTGTTTACTCGGCGGTTTGCGCTGGTTTGGGCTTCTGCTCAGAAGCTTTGCCTGGCGGTGGAGCCTCTTGAGGATTGGCTGCTTTCCCAGGTTGGGCATCAGGAGTTGGAGTCGGTTGTTTATTGACGGCTGGTGCTGCTGCCGGGGGCGAGGAAGGGCTAGATTGCGTCCCTGTTGCGGCCGGAGGGATAGATTTTGCAGCCGGGTCATTGGATTTTGCGGCCGTTGCTGGTGCACCTGCCGCGGCAGGTGCTGCGGGTTTGGAGGCCGCAGGTTTTGGCGGGGGTTTGGGTTTTTCTGGTTTGATTCCCCCTTCCCAGTGAGGCCCTGAATACATCTCAGCAGAAAGATCGTTCTCTTTCCACTTCGCCTCAAAAGCTGCAGCGGCCTTATTCGGCGTTTCTCCGCTACCAACTGTTCGGTTCCAAGGATAGACTCTTGGAGAAATGTGGCACATGGTCTCCTCTTGCCGCATATATAATGCGATAGGATTGCCACGGTAGGGCCCAAGGAAAATATGAACAGTTCCGACAAACTCTGGTAGTGAATCCATTATCTCCCTAATCCCATAAAAAGAAAAATCATAGTGCCACAAGGTACGTGAAGACAGCAAGATATGAGGCTGAGAAAAGTATCAGGAAAAAGAAGGGGACGAATGCGTCAAATGAGTGACTTGAAGGTGATTGGCGAAGAGAGGAAGGTTACGGGGTGATCGTGGTAGTGGGGACCACTTCACTTTTCCTAACCAAATAGAGTGCAATCATTAGCACCAGAATGATCACGACATGAAGGCTAAGATCCATCAAATAATGATAAAATGTGTCTTTTGGAATGTTCTTTACATGTGAGAGCTCTGCGCCTGTGGTCAGGATCTTTCGAACTGAGGCGATCACGCCGACATGGAGGAATGGCTCAAGGCGGACACGTTCGGACTGTAAAAATCCCAATACGGTTCGAAACAGTTCAAGCAGGATAATGACTAACAACAAATCATTGATCAGGACAATAGACGCTTCTAAAAACCCCTGAGGGGCTTGATGGAAAAACTCTATCCAACTGTACCCAAAAATCAACATACCGAGGGCCAGGAAACTCAAGCAGGCAGAGATGTAACCCCACCGGTCGAGCCATTGCATCCATTTCACCCATTGTTTAGTTGATTCTGGTGTCCAGCCGTGCATTGGCGTTTTTCCTTATGCGTTGCCTGATTGAGGGGTATTGGGGGCCTCTGCGGGGCCGCGCATGCCAATACCAAATTCAAGTGTTTGCATAGCTGCCTCGTTAACGGAATGGCTGCAGCAGAGGATTTCTTGAAATCCTGCTCCACCATCCATAACCATGACACGAAGTCCACAGGAGTCTGGAAACAGTTTTTTTTCATCAATCGTCATTCCAATCACGAGACTACCTTTTTTCCTGCCTTTACTCGTCTCAGGCGATGGTACGACATCCTCTTCTGTGAGTTCGTGTCCGCAACAGATCAGCTTTTCAAATCCTTCGCCACCGCTCATCACTTTGACCACAAGTCCACATGAATCTGGGTAACGTTTGCGTTCATCAATGATATCGCCTTTTTTCAGTGCCATGTGTATTCCTTTCTATTGGTCCCAGGATGAGAAGAAATCTGTGTTCTGATGAATGAATCAATGATGAAGTGTTTACCTAATCAGATCATGGGGCGTAAAGTCCAGAAGCCTATCGTACGTCATAGTGCTCAATGCAGAATTTTATAACAATCTGAAAGTGAATCTCAGGTTTGAGCAGACGAGATCGTTTGAATTTCAGCAAGAAGGTTCCGATGTGATGACGAACCAACCACTTGGGCTATCGAATGGTAATCCACAGGCGTATAGGAAGCAAGGAAACGTTGTTTCAGTGCAGATATCCGAGCGAGGCTCATATCCAGCCGACTTTCAGAAATCGTGCCTTTTTGAATGGCCTCTTCTACCGCCTCAATGGCTTCGGCCTGACGAGTCTGTTGGTGGCAAATGAGAATGAGATCAATGCCAGCTTGAATGGATCGCACGGCGGCCTCACCCATGGACATGTGTTCAGCAATGGCATTCATTTCGAGGTCATCACTTAACATCACACCAGAAAACCCGATTTCGTCACGAAGCAATGTTGTCATGACTTTGTGGGAAAGGGTCGCTGGAACGGTGTCATCTAATGCGGGAAAATGAATATGCGCACTCATCATGGTCATGAGGCCATGAGTGATGGCTGAGCGAAACGGATGGAGTTCAATCTGTTCTAATCGTTCCTTGGAGAGCGTGACGATTGGCAATTCTTTGTGGGAATCTTTCGTCGATTCGCCATGTCCAGGAAAATGTTTGCCGCAGGCAATAATCCCATGGTCATGAAGGCCGGAGATCGTTGCGTTGCCTAACGTACACACTTGCTCCGGGTCTGCACTAAATGCCCGATCCCCAATGATGGGATTCAACAGATTGGTGTTCACATCTAAGACGGGTGCCATATTCATATTGAACCCGACTGTACGTAACTCTTGGGCTGTGACTGCCGCCGCCTGATAGGCATAGTCAGTCGATCCGCAGGCTGCCACAGTTGCTGCAGGCGGGAAGATCGTAAACTCCGGGGGCAAGCGAGACACCTTTCCTCCTTCTTGATCAATAGCCATCAAAAGGGGGGAAGGGCCTGCAAGGTCCTGCAGAGCATTGGTCAAATGTGCAATTTGATTGGCGTCGACTAAATTGCGCGAGAACAAGATGATGCCTCCAGGTTGATAGTCTTGTATCCAAGAGATCAATTCTGGAGACAGCTCCGTTCCATCAAAACCGATCATGAACAGTTGACCGACTTTTTCACGAAGCTTCATGGCGGATTTTGTCATGTATGAGACTTCTTAGTGGAATTCAAGAGAAATTGAATGAGGAGCCTGGTCCCAATGGCTGTCGGTCCTTTACTAATACAGGGACGGTCGGTTGCACTCCAGTCGGTACTGGCGATATCAATGTGAACCCATGGGAATTTCCCAACGAATTGCTTGAGGAACATGGCTGCCGTGATCATGCCTCCTCCACGGCCTCCAATATTTCGCATATCCGCGACATCACTTTTTAACTGCTCAAAATACTCATCCCAGAGCGGCATTTCCCACACGCGTTCTCCCGAGCATTCCCCAGCCTGCCTAAACCGGTCTTTGAGTTTCTCATCGTTCCCTAACATGCCAATGGCAAATTGTCCGAGTGCGACGATGCAGGCACCAGTGAGCGTGGCAATGTCAATGACGCAGGCAGGTTTGAAGCGGCTGGCATAAGCCAAGCCGTCGGCGAGAATTAATCGGCCTTCGGCGTCAGTGTTTAACACTTCGACAGTTTTCCCTGACAGCATCGTGAGAATATCACCGGGTTTTGTGGCTTTGCCTCCCGGCATATTTTCAGCAACGGGGAGGAGTCCGATAATATTCAGCGGTAAACGCAAACGGGAAGCGGCACGAACCGTCGCCAAGACTTCTGCGCCCCCGGTCATGTCGGCTTTCATGTGGTCCATATTTTCCGCGGATTTCAGCGAAATACCTCCGGAATCGAAGGTGACCGTTTTCCCAACAAACACGATAGGTTTTTCACCCTTTTTCCCGCCTTGATACTCCAAGATAATGAATTGTGGAGGATGTTGACTGGCTTGTCCCACTCCCAATACGCCTCCCATCCCAAGTTGCTTCATTTTGGCCGGATTGAGGACGGTTAACCGAACCTTCTTTTCCTTAGAAATTTTCTTCGCTTCTTCTACGATGCGAGAGGGAGTCATGACATTAGCGGGATGGTTGCACAGATCTCGCGCAAAAGATGTCGCCTCGCCTGTGGCCGTGCCTCGTTCAATACCGAGTTTCACGTTGGCGAGTAAGGATGACTTATCGACTAATATGGTCATGCTATTCAAGGGTTTATTATTGTTAGAGGTATCCGTTCGGTACGTTGAAAAACGATAATCCCCTAAAATCACACCATCGACCATGGCTTGAGAAAGGTCATCAGGCGATAGTCCTGGTTGGTCGAGTCCAAGAATCGTGGTCGAAAATGACCGGACTTCGGCCTGACAGACACGTTTGGCCACGGCGCCCATGGCTTGTCGCACACGATCTAATGTCAGCTCTTCACGTTTTCCGAGACCCACAAGGAGCAGGCGTTTGGCAGGTATCGCGCCGCGTGTATGGACCAAGACGCATTGGTTGAGTTTCCCTTGGAACTCTCCGCTTTTCCGCAATTCAGCTAATTGGCCGCCTAGATTCCGATCCAGAGGGTGAATGGCCTTATTGAGGGCACTCTCTCCTTCATATCCTGGAATGACCAGCACTTCAGTTGGGGTCCCTGTCAGTGTTCCTTGCTTTACAGTAGTGTTCATGCAGTCCTCTTGCGTACAGTGAAAAGTGAGTAGTGGAATTCTCCCCGCTTATGCGACTAGACTCCGCGCATGTCCGGGGCCCAAATGAATTTATGGAGTTGAACTTGAAAGCGAACGGGAAGTTGATCTTCAAGAATCCATTCAGCGATTGGCTGAAGGTCGAGTTCACCAAACACGGGGCTGAATAAGACTGGGCATCGATCAATCAACCCATATTGCGCTAACACGTCTTTGGCCCATTCATAATCCTGACGGTCTTTGATCACGAATTTGGCTTCATCCTTCTTTGATAACCGGTCAAGGTTGGTCCAGTCCATTCGATCAACCATCCCACTGCCGGGACATTTTACATCGAGAATGACATGGGTACGCGGATCGACCGGTGCGGTGTCGATGGCTCCGCTGGTTTCGAGCAAGACGTCAAATCCTTGATCGCACAACACGGAAATGAGCTCTGTGGTCGCGGCTTGGCTCAGGGGTTCCCCGCCTGTCACTTCGACTAACCGGCAGTTGTACGTGCGTACGTGTTTGAGAATTTCTTCGAACGACAGGCGCTCCCCGCCATGAAACGCATAGTCGGTGTCGCACCATGTACATCGAAGGGGGCAGCCGGTGAGCCGGACAAACACGCACGGATGTCCGGCAAAGGATGATTCACCCTGGATACTATGGAAAATTTCTGTGACTTGAAGGTGACGGTTCGTCAAATCCATGAGCACTTTGGGTCAGAAGTTTAGGTTTGTTGGAGTGAATGGCAGGGTGACATATACACGACATGCCTATGACATCACACGTACCATGTTAACACAGATTTCTCGATTCGTATCTCGTTGCTGATAAATCGTATCTAGACAAGAAAAGACAAGAAGCTCTTCTCACGAAATACGAGATACAAAAGATGAACGACGATTCACGCCCTAGACCCACTCGGTCACCGGCCAACCTTGTTCTTTGGCTCGGCGCGTCATGCCGCGAATGGGGTTCACGACAATGGGATTTCCCACCACTTTTAGGGCTTGATAATCCCCTGGACTATCTCCATATGCATAGCTTCGCGTCAGGTCTAAATGATACAGGGCGGCGAGATCTTCAATGATTCGACGTTTGCCTTCGCCATACGGGAGCGGGGCATAGACTCGACCGGTGTATCCGCCTTCCGTCGTTTGCAGTCGTGCGGCTTGGACGATAGAGACATCTAAGACTTCTGCGAGCGGTTTGACAAGAAAGTCCGGCGATCCGCTAATTAATGCGACATGGTGCCCTGCCTGTTGATGACGAGAGAGAATGCCCTCCCCGCGAATCGAGAGTTTCGCGCACACTTCGTTGCGGACAAACTCGTCAGCCAGCGGCTCGATAAACCCAGGTTGTTGCCCGACTAAATAAAGTTTATGACGACGGAGCGGACTAAGTGAGACTGGAGGGATGCGTTGCGTCAAAAACCAGATACTCTCTCGCATCTGCTGAAACCCGATCACACCCAATTTCCATAAATGCCGAAAAAACAGCACTTCAATTGAGAGGCCAGGGATTAAGGTGTTGTCAACATCGAAAAAAGCGCCAATCCAATTTTCTTGGTATTCAGGCGAAGGGAGGTGCGACGACGAATTTGGCATGAGAAATTTACGAAAACGTTTAAGATGAAATAGATGAACCAACTATAAGAATTTCTAAATTTTACTTACGCCCCAGTTCGTTGACAAGGGGAAAAAAGCGATTCATAATGGGACCGAGTGCCGAAGTGGTGGAATGGCAGACACGCACGTTTAAGGGGCGTGTGGCGCAAGCCGTGCGGGTTCAAGTCCCGCCTTCGGCACCAAATACACATAAATCTACAGTTTACTCGCCAGCTTCAATATTCGAACATTACCACCGAAAATAGCTAGGACTTGAACCGGGGGTTTTGAAGGGGGTATGTCCTCTTCATGGGGTGACCGGAGCGTAGCGGAGGCACGAGGGGGCGTGGCCCCCTATAGCCGTTCCTATAAACTTGCGGACATATGAAGTGGTGTCTCGCGCTGTGTTAGTTGGAGTGAATCGACTGAAAGTTATTTGGTTTCGCTATAGTGAGAGCATAGCCAGGCTTCCGCTCATGCGACTTCAAGTGCCCGCCTTCGGCACCAAACTCTTTCTTCCTCGCGATATCCTCTCCCTCTTTTCAGATAATACCGAGTGCCCGATTTGAGTGGTAATCCCTTGCCTGAACGTACAAGTGTGCGTTCGAATAGGTTAAGGGATGTTGGGAATTTCAAATTGACGGATGCATGAGGGCAGTGTGGTATTTCTATGGTATACCAGTTTGGTATTACTTTCTGGGTTGGAGGGGGAGCATGAGCACGAGTCGAATGACTGAAAAAGGCCAAATCACCATACCGAAACTGTTGCGAAACCGACTAGGGCTACACCCTGGCGATGAGGTTGAATTGAGAGAGGTGAAAGATGGAATTCGAGTACAAAAGAAAGCATCACCTGCCCGCTTTGCAAAATATTGTGGGTTTTTAAAACCGCTAAAAGGAAAAACCTCGGACGAGCTTATTGAAGATATGCGTTGACAATGATTACGGCGGTTGATACCAATATTCTTCTTGATCTCCTCATTCCCGGTTCTTCAAATGTTAAGGAAGCTCAGCATCAATTAGACGACGCGAGAGAAAAGGGCTAGGTGATCCTTAGCGAAGTGGTCTTGGCCGAGCTTGCTGCATATTTCCCAAGCTCTCATGTATTAGAAGTATTTCTCGTGGATACCAGGCTCGAACTCCTGACGAGCGACCAAGAAGTGTGGGTTCGTGCTGGGCAAGCCTGGGGAGTGTATGCCAAACGTCGAAAGAGCGTCATGGTTTGTGCAAAATGTGGGGGGAATCAACAGGTGCATTGTATGCAATGCCAAGCCTCACTACGGAGTCGACAACATATCGTGGCTGACTTTTTGATAGGCGCGCATACGGAACTTCGAGCCGATCAGCTATTAACCCGAGATCGCGAATATTACCGCACCTATTTCCCAAACCTTTCTCTCGTCTGATCGTAGTCTCGATGTCTCCCTGAGAATTTCATTTCCTCTATCACTCTACATTTTGCCTTGTTCGTTGCCTTTTTAATGCATCTGCACTACGCTTAATTCTTACAATCACACAACGCTTCCTTCCGGTTCTCGCCCTCGCCCTATTAGGGAGAGGGAAGGGTGAGGGTAACGCGCAATCGAACTGAAAAGGCCTGATGATTAAAGTCTAAAATACTATCTGTAATCCTTTATGCCCACAGTTTTTCTCAGCTATGCAAGCCAAGATGAAGCCTACGCAAAATCCTTAAAACAAGAATTGACCAACCACGAAATCACCGTCTGATTTAATCTTATTCCCATCGACATCAATATCCATCACTTTTCCTCAAAGAAGGCTCCTAGGCTTCATGTTTTCTAAACGCTACGCCACGTCGCACCTAAAAATTTACACCTCCCCTGCGTTCGCTCCTCTCACTTGCCCCATGCTTCGCATGGGTTCCGGAAAAATTCCTAGACAGCGACGGCAACGAACAAACGGCATGGACCACGGTTGGCACTGCCTTTCAAAATGACAAAGGCAGTATTTCCCTGCGATTGCCAGCCAATATTGCGGTATCCGGTGACGTGGTGTTATTTCCGAAAGATGATGACCCGGCGGAAGACGAATAGAGCAGGGGACTGTATGCACCATGTCCCGCGACGCGCTCAAGCCGGGAACGGCCTTCCGCTCTACCTAGTCGAAGACGATATTTTTGTCTTCGTGCAGCCGTGCTCGATCATTGAAGGGGATGGATTATTTCGGCGGTTCAACATGACCGCTGGATTTATTGAGCCAGATTGGTATCGATTTAAGATGGATGCGGCACATTTAGAACGAGCAGGGGGATTTCGATTTTGTGTGATAAGATAACGCATGGAAAATTGCAGAAGAAATATTTAGTGGAAGCGACTATTCAAACCACTTTCTTAAAGTTTCAGACAAAGTTCCTATAGAATTCGCGTTTCGCATTACCCACTCTGTGCCTTTTTTCAAGAGAGTTTTTCGCTCTGTTTCAGATGCAGAGGGAAGATTGTCCAAAATTTCCTCAAGTTCATTTCTTTCGCTTTGAGGGACGCCATAACGCTTAAGGTCGCTGTGCAGACTATTGTAATCACCAATTTGAAGCTCAGCATTTGAGACATTTCCAATGACTCCCGCGAAATTATCTATATTAAAAGTAATATTTGATGCGCGTTTCACTTCCTCCCTAGAAAACGTAAGGCCTTCACCTAAAATACCCTGGCCCTCCACCTCAAGACTCCAATTAAGAATCCTATTCCTTACAGATTCAACCATACCTATTAACTGATTTTTCCCTACAAGGAGTGTTGGAACCATACCTAATCGGAAACTTTCTGATTGGCCGAAAAATGTAATCAATACGTCATGAGGTAGAGGTACCTGCAAAACCCCATCTTTTGCATCAAAAGAAATATCTTCAAGCTCTCCAATTGATTGCCCAATGACGCGTTTTGAAAGTGTTTCTTGGGACTTAGAGTCTTCCATAATTACTGGCATCCAACCGTTATGGGGATTCCAAGCTTTTAATTCCCCTTTTACAATACGATAAGGAGGTGCTTCCTCTGTAAAGTTACCGTTCATTTCATCTTCGCACCACTTCCTAAAATCCGTTAATTTAAGCTTTGTTGCAACAACCAGAGCTTTTCGTAGTAAGTCTGTGACACGTTGGTTTTTATCCAATGCCGACTGTTGAAGTTCTAGAACTAGAGATGACATATTATTTAAATTAATCGTCCTTTGACATTATGTATTGATGATAGCCACACAAACCTCCAAAATCTTGTTCTTCAGGGGTAAGTTCGGTGCTACATATTGAACATTCCTCATAGGTTCTTGTGGCAGTACAGGCGGCGCAAAAATCCTCTTCTCTAAGAAAAGTTTCAAGACTACAGTTAAAGCAAGTAGTTACAGAAGGTACCTCTCCATCAGTCATAGCTACAGAGTCTTCCCATTCATAAGCTTTTGAACATGCCGCTTCTATAATATTCTCGAATTCCGACATTTCGCCGCACGCGCGGCAATAAAAATACATTTCCATTCTATCTTCTACTTCAGGGTTATGTGGTTTTATTAATTCTGATTGACAAGAAGAACAACGAAAACAATCTGCAATAGTAGAGATTTCGGCTTCTTTCCAATTGATTTTGTCGAACTCGTTTTTACAGTCCTCAAGTTCTCGGTTGTAAACCTCTGCAACATCCAGTAAAACTTTCCATGTATCCTCACCTAAAATTTCTATAGGATCTTCATTTAATTGAGTCGTGATAAAGTTTCTTAAAATAATGAAAGAATCAGCCATTAGCTCTCTTAGACGTGATGGAGTTTCCGGCGTACAATAATGTTCTATGTCATTCCTAATATCCAATATACATTTAAGGGCTTTAACTTTGATGATGATTCCAAGACTTTTAAAACGTTCAATAATTTGTTGGACATCTACTGTTTTTCGCCCTGAACGCTGGAATGTAAATTTTCCTTCTGTATCAAGAGTAGGCAAAATCTTTTGGAAAATTAAAGCCTCGTCAGAGTCGCTAGGAGAAAGTTCTCGAAGCTTTTCCTTAAAGATAAGTAAAATACCCGCTGTTATATTTCTAACTGCCGATAAAATCCGACGATGATCGTCATCGGAAGCTTGATAGTCTTCTATCCCAATTTGAATTGACTGCACCGCGTTGTCGAGAATGGTATTCATTGAAGAAATAGAGGAGGTCTGGTTTCGAGACATTTAACCGACATAATGTGGAAATGAGTGATAATATAGATTACTACAAATCAGACATTCTTTTGCCAAGCGTTTCAATGCGTTAGGGTTTCTGTCTTCCGCTCCGAACGCGAAGAATATCAATGACATCCTTCTTGATCTCGTCATACACCAGATGGCTTTTGTAGACGTAGCGCCGGATATTGCCCTCGAAGGCCCGCCCTCATTGCGGATTATCCATGAGCAAATCAAAACTATAGAAGAGGCCGTCCAGATATTCCTGGGCTTGCTTCACCAAAATATTGAATTGTGTAGTGAGTAATCGCTTTGATATCAGATTGCGCGCGCCGGGAAAGCCTGTAGGTCATCCACCATTCATCTCGGTTTTGACTTCGGCCATGATATCGGCTGGGGTGCAAGGTCCAGCGAACCCGCTGTCGATGCCCTCTTGAACATCCCGGCGTTCAACCGCCTTCTTCTGTTCGAGGGTGAGACTATCCCACAGCTTCATATCCTCATCCGTGGGAAAGACGGTTGAGGAGAATTTCACATGGGAAATGTCGTCTGTTATGTCGATGTCGCTCATAGGCTCAGAATACCAAAGAACCTTCAAAACTGCACGGCTTTTCTTTCGGTGTGGACAAGGAAAAATTAAGGCTTCTGTCGGTTTTCATTTTCCGGCATACTTTCCCTATGAATATCACCGCGTCATTTTGGAAAGTGGCTCGTGTTCCGTCCCGTCGGCACGGCTATAAGTTCAAAAGCCAGAAGTTTTGGCCACGTCTGAAGAATACCCGCCGTTTTAACATGCCAAAGCCGAAATGGACGAAGTAACCGCGTCCCGTTACCGGCGAGCGAATTGTTCTTCGAGTTCGGCTTCTTCCCGCTGTGGCCGTGATTTTCGACCTCTTGGAATGTCATGGGTCATCACATCCACGTCATAGAGAAAGGCTTTCATCATCCGAAAGGCTCCCCAAACTTGCGCGTGAAGGTGCTGCGGGTCCGGCACCTCTTGTACGGCCACCACCAGCCCCCGTTCAACCCATGTGAGCCACGACGTATACCCGCTCCCCAACTCCCGGACGATTTCTTTGGCATGTGCCGGGTCAAAGTCGTGTTCACACACGGCCAACGCGCAACACTGTAATAGCCGTTCCGCATCTTTCCATTCTCTCGGCGTGAAGTCACAGCGAGAGCCAATCGTGCGTTTCATGGTTTCTAGGAGCAACGGAATATAATTGCCAAGTACCCGGTCAACATCAACGTGTTGGGCAACCGTCCGTTCTCGTTCCGCTTTCAACGCCATACGATGCCTCTCACAGAGAATGCTCCTTATTGGGTGGGTCTGAAGGCGGTAGCAGGCCCAGTTTGATGAGTTGTTTTGTGACTGGCCTTCCACCAAACATGAGTTCCAACTCTTCAATGGAATCGCGGCCCGCTTCATAGCGTTGTTTCAGTAAGTCCGAGCGCCGATTGGTCGTCCAAAAGACCTCCTTCGACTCCTTAATCATCCGACCTTGCTTGCCCAGCGCCCAACACCATGTTTTTTCCTCATCTTCAGGTTTGAACTGGGGTTTCGGTTCAAATTGCTCCCAGATCGCGAACTGGATCAGCTTCATAATGATCTCGTGATTGGTGGGGGAAATGGATGGGTCTACGCGGTGCGGCGTGGTGTTGTTCAGATCGCTTTCAATCCGCGCCATCGCTTTCTTCAGCCGCCAGAGGCCCTTCTCTGCCTTCTCCCTCATGGCCATGTCCTCCTGTGCTTAAAATTTCTGCCGTTTCAGGTGTGCTGGGACAGAGTCACCCTCCTCGGTTTTGTTACATTAGAAATCACGACGCTGCATGAGGCCTATGCCGTAGGATTTGAACCGGGGCAAGCGCAGGCAAAGGATGAGGGTTAGGCCATCACCACTTCTTGCAGCGGTTCGTTTTTTCGACGTCGTGAGACTTGTACGGTGACTTTCCGATCCAGTTTATTCAAAAATCCAAACAGGCGTTCAGGAGAAAACAACGTATAGCGCCCGTTCATCAGGTTCGAGACTTCCGGTTGCTTAATCTCCAAGAGCGTTCCGATTTCCCGTTGTTTGAGCTTTTTTTTCTCAAGGATCGTGCGCACGGAATGGCCAAGTTTGGCCCGTGTCAGCAGTTCGTCAGCATCATCAAGGCCCACATCGGCAAACACATTGCCGGAGCTTTCTTCAAAGGCTATTTTCCCATTCTTCTTCATCACTATTGCTCCTTTTCAATTTCCACGGCTTCCTTGTAGCGCCGTGCAATCATCTCGACATCGAGTTTGGCGGTTTGGCGTCCTTTCGGCGATTTCTTTTGAAACGCATGCAGAACATAAACCCTTCGTCCAATCTTGACCGCATAGACGGTTCGAAACGTATCCGTCTCGAACCGGGTGACGATCTCTAACACACCACTCGCAATCCCTTTAAACGGCTTGGCTTTTGGCGGTTTATCTCCCTTTTGCACGTCATAGAGGGCCGCACCGATATCTGCCCTGACAACCTTAGGAAACGATTGCACTTGTTCCCGTGCATCGCCGACCCACACCACAGGTTTTATGTCATCGTCATCCATCTCTATTTCATGTTATAAGTAATTACTTATAATTGCAAGCAAAATAAAACCATTATGTAACACTATGGGGTACTCTGTTACATCCTGACGGCCTTAACCTGTCTAAATCACCCCCTTTTCCTTGCCTGCATGCTCCAAAAATGTAACACTTCCCTAAGCAATCTGTTACATTTCCACAAAAGTAGTCACCTATGCCAGAACTCGAATTATACGACATTGACGGCCAGCGCCTCTATCTTACACAAGAGGAACGCCACGCCTTTTTTGATGCTGCCATGCTCCAAGCGGGCGAGGTTCACACCTTCTGCCACACACTCCATTATACCGGAGTGCGGATATCGGAAGCTTTGGCCTTACGCCCGTCAAAAGTCGATCTGTCCGAACAAGCACTGATTATCCGGTCCTTAAAAAAACGCGACCGGATTATTCACCGGGCGATTACGGTTCAAGAGAGCTATCTGGATACGCTCGAACTGGTCCATGGGATTAAAGACGCGCAGAAGCAAAAGTAACGCAAACCACTCTGGAATTGGTCCCGCGTCCATGCGTGGCGATTAGTCATAGGCATGATGGAGCACGCCGGGATTGATACGCGCCTGCCCCATGCCACGCCCAAAGGCTTACGGCACGGCTTTGTGATCCATGAGCTTGCGCATGAAGTGCCGTTGAATCTGGTCTCCAAATGGCTCGGCCATGCCGACATGAAAACTACGACCATCTATCACAATGCCGTCGGCATCGAGCAGCGGGATTTTGCCTCAAGGATGTGGAGTTAAGCGAAGCGGCCTATTGCAAATTGGTAAACGTATCCGGCCATTTTCGGGAGGTGTGTAGCACCGCTAAAATACGGATGGTATTTTTCTTAATGGAATACGCCAAGATATAGGGCAGGCTGGGAATAATCAGTTCTCGTGTTTTGGGGACCCGTCCGGTTCGGCCTAATTCGGGATGGTGTTCAAGCGAATTGGCTGAGGTTTCGATTTTAGTCAGGACCCGATAGGCGGCGGCGGGATCATCTGCGGCAATGGTGTGTCCGATCTCTTGTAGGTCGTCAACTGCTTCCTTGAGCCAGACCAACTCCATCATGGTTTGAACGATTCAATCAGATCACTGACCTCGGACCGGGTATAGAATTTCCCGCCCTTGTCCGCTCGTTTGAGCCGTTGCCGAATCCGCTGTTCCTGCCATTGATGCACATCGAGGTAATTCTCAATGGCTTCATTAATCAGCCAGTTGCGTGACCGTTCAAAGTCTGCGGCAATTCGTTCCAGCTTCTTTTGTGTTTTCACGGGCATGCGCACCGTGACGTTTCCGGTATCCTCAGCCATGGCCTTGTCCTTTCGATTGCAATGTATTCTCTTGCAATCATACCAGCAAATCGAGGTTTCTTCCAGCAGTATTTTGCAATTTCCCGAACGCATTATTACAATTTGTCTCTCGTTCAACGAACCCGGTAAAACCTTGGCTCTCATGGCCGGCACCAAAAAACATGGCGATACGTGGTACGCGACCTACCTCGGACAGGACGAACACGGCAATCATTTGTACAAGGAAAAGAAAACGGGCCGGACGATGGTGTGGGCCGGGACCGTGCCCAGGAAAAAAGACGCGGTCGAAGAAATGTTAGACAACGCCGTCAAAGATGAAATGCGCCGTCGCCATCCTGACACCTACCAAGACCCGGACGACAAGGCCGGAACCGCTTAACCACCCTTTCCTTCTCTATCACCGTGTTTCCGTGCTTTTCGTATGTTCTGGTCAAAATCCCCGTTTGTCTCAAAATGTTTGTCCGAGGTTGCCCCGTAAGGCCGCTCAAACTTTACCCGTGATACCGGGTACTCCCTGAATATAGCCCTCGTCCTTTCTGTGGTGGGTGCTGGATTTTCTCTGGCCTTGCGCCTTGCACCGCCCACGCCATCCGCTTCGCTCCTGTCATGTTCGGATGCTGGTCTGGCGCTACGCCCGTTGCCTGATGTGTTCTCCTTTGTTGCAGAAATTGGCTTCCGTCCTTTGTGAGGAGCCAAGTTTCCACAACAAACAAAGGAGAACACCTCATGGCAACTTCAGATAAGAAAATCCCACCACTACAGGAAATCCCTATCGGTGCGATCCAAGCGGATATCTGGCAGGTCATCCCGGAAATGGGTCACTCGTTCCTCACCGTGTCATTCTCACGCTCGTACAAACACGGTGAGCAATGGAAAAACGGCCATTCCTATCAAGCGCATGAATTGGAAGCTTTGAGCGACGTAGCTGCTGACGCGAAAGCTTGGATGAAGCAGTACCGTCACTCACATCCGGGGGTGGCCTAATGGCTGCCCTCCTTTTTTTGAACAATTGGCAGCGAATACACCGTGCAGCAATAATAGATTCATTTGTATAAAGATGTCGTCCCTGAAAAACCTGAAGCCGCAACTGCATGATCCCTTGTTTTAAATCGATATTGTGAATCATCTCCAGCGAAGCAGGCGTCAATCAAATTCTCAATATTTGGTGAAGTTTTTAGATACTTTGTAGCTGATTTCCTGGTTTGTAGCCTTTTCGACCTCTAACCGGGCACCTTTATAATTAACAACGTTACCCTCAGTAAGATCCATGGTGAAGTTGGTGGTAAAAGGCGCTGAAATTCGGTCACGAGTAAATTCGCGATAGGTAAAATTCAGGATGTTTCCAGCTTTACCGTTATATTCGATAATTTGCTGCACGGCGCTGGGTTTTGAACAGGTACTATCAGGCTTATAGGTATAGCTGCCAAATGAACTATCAAAACAGCCTGACCAAAAATCGTCAATGCAGATTTCGTTGTCAGATTTTTTATAGCTAACGACACTCCCAAAACCCCGGATTCCACCAACAAAGTTTATAAACCGGATGGCCCTGCGATCAAAACTAAAGAACTCTGTCGATTTGGGGCCGTAGCGGCAGAATGTTGCATTTTCAATTTCCGCATACTTTCCTGTAATTTTATCGACCTCCAACACATCGGTTCTAAAGCCCTTACCCTGCATTAATAATCGGTCGCCGAGGTAGGCGGTGCTGGGAACGTTGAGTGGTGGATAGGAAATATTCTGGTAGGCAATATCTGGCGTACTTGAACAGCCTGAAAACATTAATAGTATAACCAATACCGCAAGTAATTTAGGCATCACCTATTCCTTTCTGCTATTAACTTGATAAATGGCTTCGCTTTTCCGTGAACGACGTATATGTCGGTTAAACAAATCCAATGTCGATGTCCATCTAATGCGGATATCCAAACTAAACCACTTTTGAGGGTTTTAACAAGCCAAAATTGCCGACAGGGGGGAATTGAAATAAATTGCCAGTTGCGTATCCTTGTCGTACATAGCCGTGTCTCCACCGCGCATCTGTGATGATTCATTTTGCTGATCAGTTTTTTTCTTGCCTGGTGAATCTAAGCAGCCAATAACGCTATTGCATAGGGATTTGTCGGCTCTCTGTATAATACTTGCAGTCAAAATGACTGTGTGTTAGATGATCTCTATGCATAGAATCTCAATGGAACGGTTTGCGTCGCAGCAATTTCAGAAGGTCACAATGTGGTCTTGTCTGTGTCTTCTGTTGTTTCAGGCATCGTGTGCTTCAACACCCGACTTGTCATCTACAGTGCGCGACTTTCAAGTTGGTCAAATAATTGAAGTGAAAACTGGGGAGCTCGTTGAGTTTGAAGATCTGAAATCTGTTTTGACGGATGCTGATGTTGTCTATATTGGCGAGGAGCATTATACGCCTTCCCATATTGATGCGGCGGTTCAGGTCTTAGAGACGTTAGTTGCCTCTGACCGTAAGCCTGCGTTGGCGATGGAAATGTTTAGTTGGGATGGTCAATCGGCACTTGATCAATATACTCAGCAGCATGTATTGACTGAGGCACAATTTCTAAAAGACTCGCATTGGGAAGAAAATTGGGGATCTGATTTTACGGGCTATGAACGGTTAGTCCATTTTGCGAAGGAGCATCGGCTTCCGCTCTATGCTCTTAATCCTCCACGTTCGTTGGTGCGGATGGTTTCCAAGCAGGGTCTTCAGGCAGCGTTGCTCGATCCCGCGATGGAAAAATGGGGAGTGAAGAAAGATATTTCGTTGCAAGATCCTGAATATGAAAAGGTGATTTTTAAACCCATAGAACTCTGTCATCCTGGATTGCCAAAAAAAATGTATGACAGATTTTATCAAGCCTCCATCTTTCGAGATGAAGGCATGGCCAAGGTAATTACTGGATATTTAGACCAGAAGTCTCATGACCAGGGTCCATTGGTCAGTTACACGGGTGGTGGCCACATTCAGTATAAGGTCCCCGTTCCCAAACGAGTGAGGCGAGATGCGTCTTTGTCGCTCAAGGATGTTTCGATTTACCTTATCGCGTTAGACCCTGTGAGAGAAGAGGACGTGCAGGAAGCGATTGATGAAGGCATTGCCGATTACATTTGGTTGAGAGCATTAGGTCCTAACGGTCCACAGCCCCGTTGCGGTTAGAAAAAAGCGTCGCTCGTGCCTGTGCGCTGAAGCGTTTTCAGCCTTCGTAGCCACTTCGGCGAAGTAGGCCTGGCGCGTACGCGTGAAGCGTATCTCGTATTTCGTCAAAGTCACAGGGCGTCTTCCACTGACTCGCGACGAGCCTTTGATTCCCTCTGTTGATTTTTGGCTTCTTGATTCATCAGAATACGAACTTCGTGGTTGTTTGACTATTTAGAAGGAGGAACAATGGGAGATCCGATTATTATTCCCCAAAAGCTACCGTACATCATGGAAATGGAACCTGGGACTTATTACTGGTGCAAATGTGGTCGATCAAAAACCCAACCCTTTTGTGACGGATCACACACCGGAACCGAGCATACACCAATGGAAGTTGAGCTCAATGAGGCTAAACGGGTTGCATGGTGTGGCTGTAAACACACAAAGAGGCCGCCTTTTTGCGACGGTACCCATTCACGGATTGAGGAGTAGCAAGCCAGGGCGCCTTGCCCCTTTATGTGGTGGATTGCCAGAATTATTTGAAAAAAATCAAAATAATCAGTAGGTTATGGTTTTAATGGCTGATAGATTACGGCCATTTTCCAAAGATGAGAAATTGAGGCCTGGTTATTGCGAAAGACCTCTTAAGTTTTATAAAATTTCAGCCTGATTAAGATCCAATCTTAATGTGTCATTAGAAACAAAGATCACAAGGGAGGGACCCGCAATGAAAGGCATATCAAAAGGTTTATTGGGATCGGTGATGGCTATGGCACTGAGTGCCTCTCCGGCATTGGCCAATGCACCAGGTGGTGGCTATGAAGGTATTACGGCCATGTATGTGGGCTTTATCGCTGCCATCCTCGGATACGGCGTATACGACATCTTCTTTAAAAAGTCATAAAGTCGTTCCGACAAGAAGTTTTTTCAAGTTCTCAAACCTTCCAGATCTGCGTGCTGTCAGGTCTGGAAGGTTTTTTTATGTCCGCCTCACTATGACTCTATGAGGTGATGGTGGCATTGGTTTTCAGTAACGGCTCTAAAAACGTAAGGAGATTTTCCACAATGACTTTATATCCTTCACCCGTCGGATGGATGCCGTCTGCCTGATTGAGCATTCGATGCGCGGCGACCCCTTCTAAGAAAAACGGCATAAAGGCGACGTCAAACTCGTTGGCCAATTGGGGATAGATCTCTGCAAATTGCGATGTGTAGTTGAACCCGTAGTTTGGGGGAATTTTCATTCCTGTCAGTAAAACGGTGATTTGGAGATCCGTGAGGCGTTGAAGAATCTTTTGAAGATTCTCATAGATGGTTTTGATGGGTTGCCCACGAATCCCATCGTTGGCGCCTAATTCGATAACGACAATACTGGGTTGGTTTTTCAGTATCCAGTCCAAACGGCGAAGCGCACCAGCGGTAGTATCGCCGCTGACACCCGCGTTCACAACACGATAGGGATATCCAGCTTGATCTAAATGCCGTTGCAGCCGAGACGGGTATGACTCTTCCGGTGGAACTCCAAGTCCGGCGGTTAAGCTATCACCAAATGCGACAATTCGTGGTCGTTCACTTTCGATTGGGTGGGTCGCTTGTGTGAGAGAACGTGTTGATGTCACCGCAGCAGAATCTATGTGCTGGTTAGAGTTTTTTGCAGAAGACAATGGCCTAGGGGTTTGCAACGTCTGCTCGTCTGCGGTATCGCATCCAGAGAAGACCATGCAGATTGCGCATAATATTGGTATCATAAAAATCAAGAGCCTGTGGAAGTCCAAACTGTTTTTTATGATTGACCCTACTTCTGATCTCACGATGGTGTTCAGTCTACGTTCTGTATTCATCTGTCCCACGTATTGGCCTTTCTCTTTTACCATATCGAATTTATGATTGTTGTCCAGAGTCTTGTGATGGAATTGAGGGCAGGGAGTCACGTCGTTCCCATTCTTCATGATATCACGTTTGAAATTCCTCAAAAGCAAGTCGTGGCCATTGTCGGCCCATCAGGAAGCGGGAAATCCACACTTCTCGGCCTGCTTGCCGGTTTAGATAAACCGACTCGGGGGTCTATTACGATTCATGGTACTGATATCACGGCATTAACTGAAACGGAAATGGTGCATCATCGTCGGGAGCATATCGGCTATATCTTCCAATCGTTTCATCTTATCCCGACTCTTACTGCCCTAGAAAATGTTGCCCTTCCTCTTGAACTCAATGGTGATCCAGGAGCAATGAGCCGAGCCAAAGAATTGTTGCAGGCCGTTGGCCTGGAAGATCGGCAAGACCATTACCCCGTTCAACTGTCAGGCGGTGAACAACAACGCGTCGCGGTTGCTCGGGCCTTCTCAACAAAACCCCCGGTACTTTTGGCCGATGAACCCACGGGTAATTTGGATAGTGCGACAGGAGAGCTTGTCATAGACTTATTGTTCCGTCTGAATCACGATCATGGGAGCACCATGGTCCTGGTGACTCATGATCAGTCTTTGGCTACCCGGACTGAACGTATTATTGCCTTGCGGGATGGCGAGGTTGCCAGTGATACGCCCATGATATCCTAGGACCGCATCGGAGTAAGAATCGTCACGCATACATATCTGCTGGAATCCATAATCAGGGTGTCACGCGGTTGTTGGATTGAAAGAAATCTTGGATGAATAGACCATTTGCTGCAGTCATGGCCTGGCGTGAAGCTCGAGCAAGCTGGCATCGATTTGTGTTTTTCTTTATATGTATTGCGATCGGTGTGGGTGCAGTGGTCGGGGTTGGACTGTTTGCTGCAAACGTTGAAGAAGCTATTTTTCATGACGCGAGAAGTCTGCTCGGTGGTGATCTGGAAATCTCATCACGTCGTTTGATGAGTGAAGACACCCGGCAAGTCATGGATTCTCTTCAAGCAAGAGAGATTGTGGTTTCTCATGTCAGTGAACTGGCGGCGATGGCTGCTGTGGCAGACCCACAGGCTAAACTCTCTGACACGCCACCGGCGACTCAATTAGTTGAGCTCAAAGCTGTTGAACCAACCTATCCACTCTATGGATCCATCGAAACCAGCCCGGAGGCATCACTGGCTTCGCTCTTGGCCAGCCAAGCATCAAGCTGCAAGTCAGTTCCATGTTTTGGCGCTATTGTTCAAAAGTCTCTGTTGATCAGTCTGCAGGCTGACGTAGGTGACCAGATTAAAATTGGCCAGGCGCAATTCAGTATTACGGGAATTATTAAAAAAGAACCGGATCGTGTCGCTAGTGCGTTTAGCCTTGGTCCTCGTGTTCTGATTTCTCGTAACGCTCTTGACGCCACTGACCTTCTTCAGCCTGGAAGTCGAATTCGCGAGCGCTATCGACTTCGTGTTTCTCCGACCCAATCACTTGAACCGTTATTAGGTGAACTGCGAGGCCGTTTGGCGAAAGAGGGAGTCCGTGTGGTGAGCTTTCAAGACGCTCAACCTCGAGTGCGGCGCTTTCTGGATCAGTTATCCACGTACCTCGGGCTGATCGGGTTGACGACGTTGTTTATAGGCGGCATTGGGGTGGCCAGTACCATTCAGGGCTATCTCTCTCAAAAAATGACGAGTATCGCCATTCTGAAAACCATTGGAGCCGAGACGAATTTTATTATCAAGACGTACTTGTTCCAAAGCCTGTTGATGGGAGGGATTGGGAGTGTGCTCGGAGCGGCGCTTGGCATTGGGCTTCAGGCTGTCATGCCTGCTCTCCTTGGAGGCTTACTTCCATTTTCGATCGAATTTACACTCTCACTCACTCCAGTGTTGAAGGGACTGATTTTAGGATTGCTCTCGACCGCAGTCTTCACGCTTTGGCCGTTGCTGTCCATCAGGCATGTTCCTCCAGCCTTGGTGTTTCGGCGAGAGATTGATCGAGCAAATGTGCAAAAAGAATCGGAATCCTATTGGCATTGGCTTCAAAAATTTCTGAAAGGACTCGTTCGAGATCGAGCCCGTCTGATGACAGGATTTGTGATGAGTTGCAGTCTGGCTGGATTGGCGATGTGGCAAGCACAATCTGTCGCATTAGGCCTCTTTTTCATTGCAGCATTTTTTGTGGCATTATTTTGTCTTTTACTTGCGTCTAAGTTTTTGCTTCACTTGCTGAGCCTCTTGCCGCGCCCGCGAACATTTATGATACGAAACGCGATCAGTAATCTTCATCGACCAGGAAACTACACCGCTGGGATGACCGTGGCCATTGGAGTTGGCGTCATGGTGATCGTATCCATTGTGGTGATCAAAACTTCTCTGTTGGAAGCCCTGGGTGAACGGATGCCGACGAAAGCGCCGTCATTTTTCTTTATCGATATCCAGCCTGATCAACGGGAAACGTTTGAACAGATTCTTCTGCAGTGGACGGATGATCGTGACTATGAATTGTCTCCTGTGGTTCGATCAAGACTGACGGCACTTGACGGCAAACGTATTGATCCTGAAGAGCATAAAGGTAAACGAAACGGATGGTACTTCACTCGAGAATATGTCTTGACGGCACTCCCTGATCTGCCCAAGGACAATACGATTAGCAAAGGAAGCTGGTGGGATATAGATGACGCTTCTTCTCCTGCACTCCTCGCATCGAGTCCAGAGAATCCAGCAAGTTTATCGATTGAAGGCGAAGCCGCGAAAAATCTTGGACTTGATCTTGGTTCCATTGTAGAACTTGATATTCAAGGTGTTCCCCTGTTCACGAAAATCGAAAGTACCCGTAAAGTGGATTGGGGAAGTTTTTCGACGAATTTCTTCATGATCCTGTTTCCCGGGGCACTCGATGGGGCGCCCATGACCTATATTGCAATGGCACGGGTGTCCACAGCCAATGAGATACCTTTACAGCAAGCTCTTGTGGCACGTTTGCCGAATGTGACGGCCATTAATGTGGGCGACGTCTTAGATAATATCGCTAATCTGCTGCAACAGTTGTCCTGGGCCATACAGGGAATGGCAATGTTGTGTATCGTCAATGGCACGATTGTGATGACCGCAGTTCTTGCTACGACACGATACCGACGTCTCTATGAAGCGGCCATCTTAAAAGCCCTCGGCGGGACCCGCCAAATGATTGCGCAATCGCTGGCCCTTGAGTTTGGGTTGCTTGGCAGCTTGGCCGGGGTTATTGGCGTCGTGCTGGCGAATGTGTTGTCTTGGGGAATCCTTCATTTTTTCTTAGATCTTGAATGGTCTGTTCCGATAATTCCTCTTGTCATGGCCTGCGTCTTCACCATTCTTCTGACACTGATCGTTGGGTTTTTCAGTAGTTATCGTCTCCTTGCCCATCCCCCGCTTGCTGTCCTGCGAGAAGAGTAGCGACGGACTGTTCTCCTGCGGGTATCCGTTCAGATTACCCTTCAGATTTCAACGTTTCTTTTATTATCCATTTTGATACGTAGTGTGCGCAATTGGATAACATTTCTTTTTGCTCTCCTGGTTTTTCTCTTGTAACGCAAATACGAAATCCATTTTTAAGTGAATGATAACAGCTAGTTATGGTGGTTTTATATATTCAATTTATGTGTCTCATCATTGGTATGTCCTTTGCTTTAGTACAGATCTATCAGATCTTTTTCATAATTTAATACGAGGAGCAAGTCGATGGAAATATTTATTGTCGCAGTCATCACAGGACTGGGACTTCTCATAGGAATGTTTTTCATTTGGCAGGGATATCAGCCTCCGCATGTCTCAACGACCAGGTCAGATGGGATTAGCGGGGATGGGGAAAATAGGAATTGAACAAAGGAGAAAAGGTGGAATTTTCCATGAGCGATGTCACGATAGCAATATTGTCTGTAGAAAGTTCAGAGGGCAAAAAATCGCTATTTTACTTAACGGTCTTCTAGAAAATAAGGGAGAATCAATATGGATCGTGTAGAACCTGTATCCAGAAATTTGGGCATCGAACCATTGTATTATGCTCCAAAATGTATTCTTATTATTGATGACGATCCGTTGGCTCGATCGATTCTTCGTTTACTTTTCGAAACAGACGGATATCTCTGTAAAGAGGCTGAAAATGGAGCCTTAGGGCTGGCCATGCTTGAGCAACATCAACCGGACTTAGTCGTGACTGACCACAATATGCCGATTCTCACGGGAATTGAATTTCTTCAACGTTTGGGGAAAAAGAGTCGAGAGCAGGTCCCTGCTGTCATTTTTATGTCTGGCGATTCGAGTCGTGAATTAAAAACGCTAGCCCTTCAGTCTGGCGCTCGGGCCGTTCTGGAGAAACCCTATGATATTGATGAAATTCGAACCTTAGCCAATTGGCTGCTCAGATCGGAACAGGCTATTGCATTTGGTGCGCCTTCGGTAAATTGATAGACTGTAAGCATAAGGATAAAAGTAGAAATACGTTGTGCCCATGTTTTTGAATTTTTATGTTTTTTCCATGCGATGCGAGCTAAATCTGCCGGTCTCTAGCTAGGCCACGTGATTCAACGCAAGAAGATCCTCCTCAAGATGTGCCCAGCGTCCATCTTGACCATTCAAACACGTTCTTAATCAAGACATACCATTATAATACGTTCACAGATTCTTGAATCCCTTTCACTGAATTTTCTTGTTTTTCCCTAAAAAATGTAGACATTTTTCAAAATAGTGAAGGGTGTAACCTTCGCTTTACAGGGTGAGTTACTCCTCACAATATCTCAATTTCTTTCCTAACCCTCTGATTACCAAAGAATTTCAAATTGACGCTAAATCGGCATTACGTTTGCTTTCATTAACATGTAGTCCCCTTGCTGAATGAGCGAAAGGTTTTTTGCGAGTCAGCTATAGCTGGTATTTGCCGATATATCTGCATTTTGAAAGGTCTGTTGCATGAAGTATCTCCAATCCCCTCCCTTATTGCTCCTGCCGGATTTCTTCTTTACTCAAAACCCTAGGGACTTAAGTCCCATGGGGTTTTCTCATCATGACCATATTCCTCCTGCGTATTGTTTGAGATTTTTTGTCTTGAATTAGTACGAGCCCACCACGTAAGCCGGGGATTGGATGAAGGCACTGGGGTTCCTGCCCCAGTGCCGCACACATTCGGAGGCTGGACGAGTCTTTCCCCCATAATCTTCCTCAGAATCTTCATTTTTCTAACCACCTTCTTCTCCTGCAGCATACGAATGTCACTTTGATATCGACACGAGTTTATTCATCAGGTATGTTTCATGGCGATCTTTTCCCTAACTCGAAGGATGAATCGTGGAACACAGTCAAGAGCTAGACAACAACCTTCCCCTCCGAAACCTTGTGCTCATTGATGCGTCAAGTTTTATTTTTCGGGCGTATCATGCCATTAAACCGTTGACCTCCCCTGATGGGACCCCCGTCAATGCGGTGTATGGGTTTATGCAAATGCTCATGAAGCAATTGGACGATATGGAGCCAAAGCATGTCGCGGTGGTTTTTGATGTCGCGAGAATGACCTTTCGAAACGACCTGTCTCCAGAGTACAAGGCTAATCGTCCTGATCCGCCTGATGAACTCATCCCGCAATTTGCCCTTGTTCGAGAAGCAACGCGAGCGTTTAACCTTGACTGCATTGAATCCCCGGGATTTGAAGCAGATGACCTGATTGCCACGTACACGCATTTGGCGCTTCAGACGGAGGCGACGGTGACGATTGTGTCGTCTGACAAAGATCTTATGCAGTTGGTATCTGATCGTGTCAGGATGTATGACGGCATTAAGAATCGGTTTATTGGAACCAAAGAAGTTAAGGAGAAGTTTGGCGTTCCGCCTGAAAAAGTCGTTGATGTGCAAGCGTTGGCCGGTGATGCTACCGATAATGTTCCAGGCGTGCCCGGTATCGGGATCAAAACGGCAGCGCAACTCATTAATGAATATGGTGAGCTTGATACGCTGTTGGCTCGAGCATCAGAGATCAAACAAACGAAGCGCCGAGAAAATCTGATTGAACACGCTGATAAGGCTCGGTTGTCACGAGAACTTGTCCGGCTCAGAAAAGATGTTCCCCTGACGATTCCTCTTGAGAATCTCGGTCGACGTCCTGTTGATCGTGAGAGATTAATGAATTTTCTCTCTACCCTGAACTTCAAAACCATCATTGATCGAATTCAACATAAGTATCCTTCAACGGATACCTTGATGAGTCCAAACTCAGCAGCCGTCAAACCTGTACGTCTAGTGTCGAAGTATGAGCTAGTTCAAACCCGATCGGATCTTCAAAATTGGGTGGATCGAGCGTATCGCGCAGGAATAGTGGCAGTCGATACGGAAACGACCTCGTTAGATCACAGTCGAGCCGAACTGGTCGGGGTGTCTCTCAGTGTGGAGTCGACGAAGGCCTGCTATATCCCTCTTGGGCATTGTGATAGTCAAGTGTCAGGTGATGCTGCACTTCAACAAATTCCCTTCAATGAGGCATTAGAGATACTTCGTCCGTTATTGAGTGATCCGTCAGTGTTAAAAATTGGTCACAATATCAAGTATGACATGGTTGTGCTCGCTCGCTATGACGTCAAGGTATGTCCAGTCGATGATACGATGTTGCTTTCGTACGTGTTGGAAGGGGGGAGCCATGGCCATAGTATGGATGAACTTGCCGAATTGTATCTTGGCCACACCACTATCAAGTACAAAGATGTGACAGGAAGTGGAAAGGCGCAAATCACGTTTGATCAAGTTCCGCTCGATCGGGCCGTCGACTATGCCGCGGAAGATGCCGATATCACGCTTGAACTGCACCAAATTCTCAAACCTCGGTTAGTGCGAGAGCGGATGATGACCGCGTACGAGACTCTTGAGCGTCCGCTCATTCCGGTTCTTGCCGCGATGGAAAGTGAAGGGATCAAGGTTGACCTCTCGCAACTTAAACGACTGAGCGCAGATTTTGTCAAACGTCAAGGCGAATTGGAAGAAGTGATCCATCAACTTGCGGGAAGGTCGTTTAATGTTGGGTCACCCAAGCAACTTGGAGAAATTCTCTTTGATGAGCTGGGGCTTGAAGGTGGTCAGAAAGGTAAGTCTGGGACATACACCACCAGTGCCGATGTTCTTGAGTCGCTCGCGGCACAAGGGCATGATCTTCCAGCAAAGGTGTTGGAATGGCGGCATTTAGACAAACTGAGAAGCACGTATTCAGAAGCGTTAGTCGAACAAATTAATCCTGTCACCAATCGTATCCACACCTCCTATGCCATGGCATCCGCTTCCACAGGCCGCTTATCGTCGACCAATCCGAATCTCCAAAATATACCTATTCGAACAGAGGAAGGGCGAAAAATTCGCCAAGCTTTCGTGGCCGAAACTGGACATGTCCTTCTTTCCCTAGACTATTCGCAAATTGAACTACGACTTCTGGCTCACATCGCGGACATTGATGTCCTCAAGCAAGCATTTCGAGATGGGCAAGATATCCATGCCCTCACGGCCAGCCAAGTATTTGGTGTTCAACGAGACAAGGTCGACTCTTCAATGCGTCGAAAAGCTAAGGCCATTAATTTCGGAATTATCTATGGCATCAGCGCATTTGGTCTCGCTCGTCAACTTGGTGTTGAACAACGAGAAGCGGCCACCTATATGAAAACCTACTTTGAGCAATATCCTGGTATTCAAGACTATATGGAGCGGACAAAGAAGTTCTGCCGAGAGCATGGCTACGTGCAAACACTCTTTGGCCGTCGTTGTCATGTGCCGGGAATCCTTGATAAAAATCCCGCAAAGCGAAACTTTGCCGAACGCGCGGCCATTAATGCACCGATTCAAGGGGCAGCGGCTGATGTGCTCAAACGTGCGATGATTCGTGTCCCTCCGGCCTTGAAAGAGCATGGGTTGGATAGCAAAGCGTATATGCTCTTGACCGTCCATGATGAATTAATCTTTGAAGTCGCCGAGTCGGCTGTTGAACAGACATCACAGGTCATCAAGCAGGTCATGGAGTCGGCCACGTTGCCGATACTCAAATTATCAGTTCCGCTCATCGTCGACGTTGGGCAAGGATCTTCCTGGGATGAGGCGCATTAAAATGATGAATGAAATGTTGTGCGCAAGATGGGTGCAAACAATTGATCTTGGTTTTCTGAAATCGAAGGCGGCATCATGAAAATTGCCACGTGGAATGTCAATTCCATAAAGATGCGAGTTCCACATGTCGTGGAGTGGGTGAAGCAGGCACAGCCGGATATTATGTTGCTTCAAGAACTGAAAGCCATGGACGAGCAATTTCCTCGAATTGCGATGGATGAGCTTGGATACAATTATGCGGTTGTTGGTCAAAAAACATATAATGGTGTGGCCATCCTTTCCAAGTTGCCTATTGAAATCGAACAGAGATCTCTTCCCGGTGATCCAGCCGATGAACAAGCGCGTTATGTCGAAGCGACGGTTGGTGATGTCCGTGTGGCGTCGATTTATTTGCCAAATGGGAATCCAGTGAATACAGAGAAATTTTCATATAAATTGGCTTGGATGGACCGATTAATCACACGCGTTCGCACGTTATTATCGTATGAAGAGTCTCTCGTTCTTGGTGGAGATTTCAATGTCTGTCCGACTGATGATGATACGTATGACCCGGAAGGCTTTGCTGATGATGCCTTGTGCCGACCAGAGTCTCGCTCACGCTTTCGTGAATTATCTTATCTCGGGTTGCTTGATGCACTTCGTGAGCTTAATCCTCAAAAAGGACTGTTCACGTACTGGGATTATCAAGCCGGCCGCTGGAACAGAGATGAAGGACTACGCATTGACCATCTCTTGCTCTCGCCTCAAGCCACAGACCGACTGACAGCCTCGGGCGTTGACAGGGGACCACGAGGAATGGAAAAACCATCCGACCATACGCCTGTCTGGTGTGAACTCTTGAGTTCATAATTCCAAGTTTCTCATCAGCCATGGCCCGATAGCTCAGCAATGTTCAGCTATGAGTCTTCCTCCTTAATGTTTGAAAGAGCTTCGGCATTCTTCTTGACGACAGTCGTGACGGCTGCAATATTCATCAATAATTAGTATAGATTGATCCCGCTTTTCCTCCAAACTTTCTTCTCATTACTCTGCGACTTCTTTGAAGGCTTTCAATTTCCACTGATCTGTTCATAAATCCAGGCAACCACCATATTTCCTCTGTCTTGCTATTGCACCAAACATGAAGAATGTTTGCGAAATATTCTCCAATGAACAGGAACAGAAATTTGACAATTTTTCTCAACACACCGAAGAGATAGGGTAGGAAACATGAAACGAAAACATCTGGTCAGGAAAGCAATGTGTGTGTAAGCCGAAAGGCATCAAGAGGAGTCGAAGCCTATGCAAAAAATTATGCTCAGTGCCGCATTCGTGTTATTACTTTTTTCAATGACGGTGTCACCCTCGTGGGCCGTTCCTGTCAATACGAATATTGAGATCCTGAACGGCGGATCAGGGTCTGGATTTAGATATAGCGTCATTCACTCGGCCAATTGTTCAAGTACGCCTCTGTGTATGTCCGGGAGCTATTTGTATGGCACGCCGTTGACTGGCAGCTTAAATGGTGACTTTGATCTTACGGGGCCGCTCTCTCTCCGCAACATCAGGGGAACCTTGAATGCTCCTCAAGGAAATATTCAATTCACTGGGGGATTTTTGAGTACCTCTGGTGGAGGTGGTCTGACCAGCGGAGAATTACAGTACAGCTTTCTTTCAGGAAATCTCCAAGGCGAAACCGGCACGTTCTATTTCCTTGCGAGTCAGCATTGTTGTGCCGGTGGGCCGTTTGGAGGTCCTAATCACTTGACGGCCAGCGGGTTTACACTCTGGGGTAATAATTGGGATATCATGGCGAATAGTGGTTTGAGCAGTCGTCAAGCCGTTCTTGATGCAGGGTTCACACCTCTCGGGATCGACATCGTCGGAGTGAACTACACGGCCACTCCTGAGCCTAGTTCGATGCTCTTGCTGGGTTCAGGTCTTGCGGGGTTATTTTATTGGCGAAAGAAGCAAGTTCATCATGTAGAGTGACAATAGTTCCATTAAGCAAAACCTCTCTTCCCCCTAATTCTCAATTGGGGGCCAGACTTCCATCACTTCCTTTTTAGCCTCTGTATGATCTTATAAATACCAATGAGGGGCTGGCATGTTGTAAGAAAATCAACTATTCTCTTATAAAGACGAGTCATTTTTCGTCAATTATTTTGATCTGGGACGGGTAAGAGATCATGGAAAGTATAAAGTTTGGGACCTCGGGTTGGCGGGCGATTGTGGCAGACGAGTTTACCTTTCGAAATGTACGGATTGTCTGTCAGGGAATTGCTCAATATCTACGCCAAGAGAAAATTGGTCAGCGTGGGGTCATTATTGGATATGACACGCGTTTTATGGGTGAACGCTTTGCTCAAGTCGCCGCTGAAGTGTTGTCAGCGCATGGAATCCCGTCATTGATCTGTGATCGAGACACGCCAACCCCGACAATTTCTTATCATATCTTACACCGTAAGCTTGCAGGTGGTATTAATATTTCTGCGAGTCACAATCCTCCAAGCTACAACGGGATTAAATTTACTCCGGCATGGGGTGGTCCGGCGCTTCCAGAAACCACGAAAGCCATTGAGCAGCGTATCATCCCACTCTTACATGGCGAATATATCAAGTGGCTTCCCTGGGAGCGAGCGAAAGCGGATGGGCTGGTTCGTTATCTGGATGCGAAACCGGAGTATCTCACCGGCTTAGCTACTCATATTGATTGTGAAAAGATTCGCGGACGTCGACTGCGTATTATCATGGACCCGCTCTATGGCACCACGAGAGAGTATTTAGACGAATTTCTCAGAGAAGCCGGGTGTAAATTGGCCATGCTCCATCATTGGCGTGACCCGTATTTTGGTGGATTACGTCCAGAACCCACGGCAGAGACATTGCGAGACTTGCAAGATGCCGTTCAGAGAGAACAAGCTCATCTCGGGTTAGCGACAGATGGCGATGGTGATCGATTTGGTGTCATTGATGCTGATGGGACGTTTGTCGAGCCCAATCTTATTTTGGCTTTGCTTTTGGACTATCTGATTCAAACTCGGAAATGGACTGGCTGGGTGGCTCGGTCGGTGGCCACGACTCACCTTGTTGATGCGGTGGCCAATGCACATGGATTATCTGTTCATGAAACTCCTGTCGGGTTTAAATATATTGGCGAACTCCTTGCTAAAGGGGAAGTGGTGATGGGAGGGGAGGAAAGTGCCGGACTCTCGATTCAGGGTCATGTGCCTGAAAAAGATGGGATGCTCGCGTGCGCTCTCGTCGTCGAAATGGTTGCCCACTCGGGAAAAACTTTACGAGAGCTTCGTGACGACCTCTTTCACCGAGTTGGGACGATATACACGGCACGAGAGGATTTCACGATTGATGAAGGTGTTCGTCAATCGTTACAGGGGATTCTCGATCACCCACCGCAATCGTTCGCCGGCGCGGATGTGGTTCAGGTCAATCGATTAGATGGATGTAAACTGTTATTTGGAGATGGGAGCTGGTTTCTTCTTAGACCATCAGGGACCGAACCTATTGTTCGTTGCTATAGTGAAGCGAAAACCGAAGAACGTCTCAATCAAGTTATTCAAGCGGGTCGGATTCTTCTCAAGCATTAAGTTTTTTCAAACGTCTGAGTAATTCTCTCTATCCTGCCAACAGAACACCTTTCCTGACAGAACGTTCTTGTTTCCCTCCCGTTTTGCCTATGCCTGGTTAAGGTCGCCCATGCGTAACAGTCAGATGCCCTGAGCCATTTTTTCGTCAGGCACCTCTTCGGATGTCACGTCGAGTATGGCTGGCTCAACTTTGCTCGTATCTTTTGCGACTCGCTTTTCATGCATCTTTTTAATTTCAGTTTCTACTGCCTGAAATGCATGTCGAATCGCTTCTTCAAAAGTTTTTGCCTCTTTTCTGGCGGTCACGGTGTGTCGCTTGGGAACGGTGAGCAACACAAGAGCTTCTGCATTATCTGCCCCTTTTTTATGGTGAGCATTTTTTGTCAATGTGACTCTGGCATGGGTAATCTGAATGGAATCGGTCTCGAGTGCCGCCACACGATTTTCAATTTCAGTCTTCCAACGAGGGGTCATCCCCACATTACGGCTTTCAATCTTGATGTCCATGGAACCTCCTCATGTCACCATAAAAAAATTACCAAAAACCTCTATAAATAGTTTCGGGTAAACGGATAAAGATCTTGATGAGTCCTCTTGATAGTGTAAAAATTTCCTAGCTATCTGTCAAAACATCTTCTTGTGAGCGTGTTTGCTTGTAGTGCAAAATTCGACATCTTAGAAAATCGATTTCTTGTTTCACTGTAACAGTTCCGATAGAGAAGAGACTATCAATCATCACATATTTTTGGAAGAATATGATTGAAGTTGGCCTGTCGTTAAGAAATCAATGAAGGAGGAGGTCATGGACATAGATAGAAGAAATCTCTTGAAAGTTGGGGCGATGGTGGTATTGGGGAGTGTTGTGAAAACAACCGGTCTTGGTTTTGCGGGAGTGAAGGATTCAAGGGACTCATTTTCGATTATGAAATCAGAAGAAGAATGGAAGTCTATTCTTACACCGATACAGTATCGAGTATTACGAGAGGAAGCGACTGAGCCGCCGTTTAGTAATGCTTTCCATGATAGTAAGGAGAAAGGTGTCTATGAATGTGCCGGATGCCAACTTCCCTTATTTTCTTCAGACACGAAATATGACAGTAAGACCGGATGGCCAAGTTTCTGGAAACCTGTGTCAGATACTGCTGTTGAAACTGAAACGGATTGGAAGCTGTTATATCCCCGGACTGAAGTTCATTGCCGACGGTGTGGTGGTCATCTCGGACACATTTTCGAGGATGGGCCAGAACCAACTGGTCTTCGTTACTGTATAAATTCCGCCGCCCTCACGTTTGTGCCTGCTTAACGGGTTTGAGGTTAAGCCTATTACAGTTCTGGCATAGGCGACGATGTTCTGCGTTTGAATAATTGATACGGTCAGATTTAGCATGATAATCGTCTCGCCGTGAATATAAGGTGGCTTTGGTGACTCTTGCTCAGACGCTATCGTGTCTCATATGTTCTGAGCTGAATTCATGCAACTGGCCCTTTGTTGGTAAAGTGTTGACGGATGAGGATTTCAATTGCTGGAAAATGTCGTTCAGGAATGTTGCGTAAACGTTTACGGCAATTCGCGAGAGCTTCTTCCGCGGTCTCGTACGGTGTCGTTGAAGCGAGTAAGTTTTGGTAGTATTCCTTCAACTTGAGCTCTGCAATTTTCTCCAAAGACGGTGTGCCAGCAATCGAAACTGCCGCACGGTATACATCACGGTTATGGTCAACTAACGCTTGGAATCCAAGTCCTTTTAAGCGTTGAGTGACAGTACTTCTATCCCATGCGAGGGTTTTTGCCGTCGCTTGCATATCAAATCCATGCTGTCGAAGGGTCGAAAGGACGAAGGCGTCTTCGCGACGAGCCATCTCATCTTTCCCCTCTAGATTCGGCTGGACTTCATGTGAGGTTGTATCTTCAATTGTTTCGGCTTTCTCGCCTTGAGGAAGACGAAGATCATCTTCAGACAGCATATGTCCATTGGCTAAGGCTATAGCCTGGGCTAAGGTTTGCCGAAGTTCTCGCACGTTGCCAGGCCATGCGTAGGCATGAATCGCATGCATAGCGCCCTGTGTGATTTGGATCGGTCCTTGCTCTGCCTGAGGTGAAAGATCTTCAACGATACGCTGGGCTAGTAACGTTAAATCCTCTTTCCCACGTTCCCGAATTGGCGGAAGTCTGAAGACGAGGCTTCGCAGTCGATAGTAGAGATCTTCTCGATACCGTCCTTCTTTGACCGCTTGACTCAAGTCACGGTTTGTCGCAGTGATGATACGGACATCGACCTGCGTAGGCGTTGATTGTCCAACGCGATAGAATGTGCCGTTTTCCAAGACTCGCAGTAACTTGGCTTGAAGATCTAACGGGAGTTCTCCAATTTCATCAAAAAATACGCTTCCCCGATCTGCTGTCTCGAGAAGACCGCGTCGACTGATGGCACCAGTGAACGCGCCTTTGACATGTCCAAACAACTCACTCTCAAATAACTCTGGTCGAATAGCCGCCATGTTCACTGAGACGAATGAGTCTTGAGATCGGTGGCTTAATCGATGAGCCGCTTGTGCAAAGAGTTCTTTTCCCGTTCCCGTTTCTCCGAGAATGAGAATCGGGCTGTGGGTGGTGGCCGCTTTTTTCAGTTCAAGAAAGATTTTAAAGATAAGCGGGGAGCAGGTCACAATTCCAAACTTTGCACATTCTTCCTGAAGTGTCTGCTCGTCTGTCTCAAGGGCGGGTTTTTTGAGATGAGAAAGAACGGGTGAGACTTTGCGGAGTTGAGAAAGTTCATGTTGAAGACCTTCAAGCTTTTGACGGGCACCTTCAGCCTCTTCCTCAGCCTCCCGCAATTGCTGACGGGTTTCATCTTCTGACACTGACAAACTGACATACTTTTCGGAAGTATTCTGAGCATATTCTTTCGCATCAAGTAATTCGTCTTCTAACTGTTCAACATGTAGTTCTTTTCTTGCCAAATTTTCCTGCATGACAGTGAGTTGACGACTAACATTTCTGATCTGCTCTCGATCATTTTTCCGTTTTTCATACTTCGGCCAAAACGTTATTCCTATTAGCGTGAAGACAATGGCAACAGTCGGACTTGCAACAGGCCAGATGGATTCTGTGCCGACAAACAACCCCATATTCAAGGCATAATGGGTAAGAATGACGATGCTGATAGCTCCCCATCCCCAACGGTCTTGTCTCCACGCTGCGAGTAGGACAATGATCACAATCACACTGATCGTTCTGAAAAACTCCGATGCCCAGGAAGGTTGGCTGAGCCAAGAATCGGTGAGAACCGTATTTAAGAGATTGGCATGGATAAACCCGAGTGGGGCCGCATGCTCTAAAGGAGTTCCCAGAACATCGGTCTTTGAGGTAACGGGAAAGAGCAACACAATCTTGCCTTGAACGAGTGTTGAAAGCTTGACGTCCTGTCGCCCCTGAACGAAGTCAAACAATTCGGTGAATGTATAGGTTGGGAAAGGTTGATCCGACCATCGACCGACAAAAGAAACCAATCCTTGATCCGGTAGATCTAGGGAACTGCTGTTGTTGTACGCTGACGCCATGGTAAGTCCTAAAGGCAAAGGCTTCATATCATGTGTCATCTGACGGGACGATATTCTTCGAAAAATTCCATCTCCGTCAGGAGCCAGCATAAACCCGCCAGTGGCTTGAGCTTCGTTCGCAATCAGCGGCTCCACAAATGATGGATAAACCACATTCCCTGCCTGTTTGGTGGCTTCAAGAAGCTGTGCATTTCCAAATACATCACCGCATTCTGGAGGGTTGGGAAATTGGAACCGAACGGCTGGTGCAATGATTGATGCCCCGGCTTTATGTAATGCAGAAATTGCGCTGGCGATGACCGATGAATTCCATCGCTCATTTCCACACGAAGCTGGATCTTGTTCATCAAGAGTGATCAGCACAATTGCTGAATGTACGACAGTGGATGACTTGGCTTTCATCTGCCAGTCATATGATGCCACTTCAACTTGAGGAAACAATAGTGAGAATCCCAGTCCGAAGAGCATACCCAATAGGCCAAACAGGAGCCCTGCGGTTGCCGTTTGCATTGCACGTGTTGACGACGTGTTCTCAGAAGTCAATGATCGTGTCATCTTGTGGGGAAATATTAAAACCTGCAATCCTGTTGGACAATGTGCTCCATTTCAAGCCTTGGTAGATCTTCACGGACGGAAATCTTCCTCAGAAATTCACAGGATGCTGATTTCTTCTCCTGTGCGGTCTCGATCATATAGTCCAAAATTCTTGTGTCATACGGTTTCAGTTTGCCTTCCACGCCATTCTGATACAACCACTCAAGTTCTTGATGTGCGGACTCATCAAACGCGAAGGCTTCTTGGATCAACACCGGAATCGCTTCTGACACGCGTTCGTGTTGAATGAGTTGGTGCCCGAGACTCTGCTCAAACGCGTAGCCATCAATGTTTCGGACCGTTTGTCGTAGAGCCCGACGAATGAGGAACAGTCCACTCTGAATTTCCTGAGTTTTTGATGATGAGAGTTGTTGCCCGCTAAGCTGACGACGAAGCTGGGAGAGTCTCTCCTTTGCCTGGAGGTTCGTTTCCGTTGAGGATTCTCCAGAAGCAATACGAGCCCACCAAATCATCGCCATTGGAATATTTTGATCGACTCCACTCCCGTTCGCATACATCGACGCTAAAAGACTTTGCGCATCTTCTATCCCTGCCTTGGCCGCCATTTGTAGGGGAGCGATGGCTTCTTCCGAACGATTCTGTGCGCGAAGTATTACTCCAAGATGATACGAGGCATCAGCAAACCGTGGTTCAAGGCGAGTGGCAGTACTCAGGGCTTCAATGGCTTCCGTGATCGCACCCATCTGATAATGGACTTTTCCTAAACTGAAAAAAGCCTGAGCCCAGGAAGGATTCAGTGCGGCGGCTTTTTGAAAATGGGTCAACCCCATTGCCCACTTCTTGTCCAGTACCGAGACGGTGCCAAGTTGATAATGGGCTTCGGCCCATTCCGGTTGAAAGACCAATGCTTGTTGAAATTCCCCAATCGCTCCTCGCGCATCGCCCATCATCAATAATCCTGAGCCTATATCATAATGAAGAATGGCCGCTGTCGAATCTGGTGGGCGAAGGTGAAGCGCTTCCCTCCACTCACTCGTGGCTTTAGCCCATTCCCCTAGATGAGCCCAGGCGGTGCCTAATAACAGGCGGGCGGCAAGCATCTGAGGGCGTAAGATGAGCACCTGTTGAATCGGTTTGAGAACGGCTCGCCACTCTCCCTTGTTTGATAAGGCGACCGCAAAATTGAAATACGCCTCAGGTAAATTGGGGTCGAGTGTCGTTGCGTGTTGAAATGCCTCAGTGGCCTGTGCAATGTCGCCTTCAAGTAATTGAACTAATCCAAGATTGGCATGGGTTTTTGCGAGTTGAGGTTGGAGCTCAAGAGCTCTATGCCAGGTCTTTTTTGCGAGCTCGAATTCGCGAATCTCGTAATAGGCCACGCCTAATTGATGGTGAGCCATTGCCCAATCAGGATGCCAAGTGAGCGCCTGTTGAAATTTGGCAATCGCTTGGAGGGCATTACCTTGTGCTAAATATCCGAGACCTTCCGCGTAGTGAGCCTCAGCAAAGTTTGGCTGGATCCGTAACGTTGCCTGCCATTCGTCCATGGCACGATCAAGTTGACCTTGTTGAAGTAAAGACACTCCATAGTTATATGACACCAGAGCCGAAAGGTGGTATTGCACGGGTATGTCACCCGGAGCCAGGCGTTGAGCCTGAGACCAGGCAGCAATGGCTCCGGTTAAATCTCCACTCTTAGCGAGCACGACACCAAGATTGTAATGAGCGTCGGCGTAACCTGGTCGCAAACGAACAACTTCTCGAAATTCATCGATGGCGATTTCTAATTCGTCGGTCAAAAAGAAATCGATTCCCAAGCGTAAGTGATCTTCGGCTTGTTGATTGATTTCTGTCGGAGGGTTTTCGTTGGTTTGGGCGAACACACACTGAGGTGAAAAAAATTCTAGAACCACCAGGGCAATCGAGAAAATTATCTGAGTGCCGATGGAGGTAGAGCTCGAAAAGTTCATGGCATACGGGAGATGAATCTGAGGCTTCATGAAGCGATTGCCCTGGAATTGTAATGAGATGTGAATTGTCGAGTGTTGCCGAATCCTTAAGATTTCGCTCTTTCAATGTATAAGGTATTAAATGAAATTGGAAGAGGAAAGCGCAAATGCCTCCGTGTCAGGGACTCATTGAGAGCCCCTAGCACACATGAACGATTCCTGAATAGGCTGAAAATCTAAGCTGGCGTGGGGTCTTTGAAGAAATGCACGTCTCGTTGTGGAAATGGAATGGTGATCTGTTCACGATCAAAGGCAAGCTTGACATAAATCGCTCACTTTAAAAGGTTTAAAATGCGTGAAATGTCTACAGATCGTTATAAGGACAACTATCATTCACCATGGATCTCTTGTATTCTTGAGTCTATGAGAAAACACACTTTTTGATTTTCGAACTCCCAACACACTTCCTCTCAGGTATATTTTTGTGAAAGCGGGTACAGAAAACACATGATGTCAAAACTTATCCACGGATTGCACTTTAATAACCTACGAGGTGACGTCTTTGGTGGAGTGGTTGCTGCAGTGATCGCTCTTCCGCTCGCTCTCGCATTTGGTGTGTCTTCGGGAGCCGGAGCGGTTGCAGGGTTATATGGCGCCATTTTCGTCGGATTTTTTGCCGCAGTATTTGGCGGAACACCTGCTCAAGCCTCGGGTCCTACCGGACCCATGACCGTCGTGTTTGCCGGGATGTTTGTCCTGTTTGCTGATGATCCTTCTGTTGTCTTTACCACGGTCATCATGGGTGGAGGCATCCTGATCCTCATGGGCATCCTTGGTGTAGGACGGTATATCAGTTTAGTCCCGTATCCGGTAATTTCAGGATTCATGAGTGGGATCGGGGCCATCATCATTATCCTTCAGGTTGCTCCCCTCTTAGGACACGAATCGAGCGGAGACGTTGTCGCGAACCTAACAACGCTTCCGCATGTGGTGAGCACGCCGATGGTCCAGGCCTCAATCTTAGGGTTTCTGGCCTTAGCAATTGTGTACTTCACTCCGACCATCATAGGGCAATTCATTCCACCATCATTGCTTGCCCTGCTCGTGTGTACCCCTGCAGCGGTATTTTTCTTTCCTGATGCGCCGGTTATTGGTGATATCCCTCAGGGGTTTCCATCAATGCTCATTCCGACATTTCAGATTGATGCGCTGACGATCATGATCGAAGAGGCTTTTGTGATTGCCTTTCTCTGTGCCATCGATAGTCTTCTCACATCGTTAGTTTGTGACAATATGACCAGAACCCAACATGATTCCAATCGAGAACTCATTGGTCAGGGAATCGGAAACATGGTTTCAGGCTTGTTTGGTGGGCTGCCGGGTGCCGGTGCGACGATGCGTTCGGTCGCGAACATACGATCGGGTGGCCGCACGCCTTTATCCGGGATGCTGATGGGGTTAGTGCTGCTTGCCACATTGCTCTGGCTAGGTCCGCTTGCAGAACAAATTCCATTGGCAGTGCTTGCCGGTATTTTGCTCAAGGTCGGCATCGACATTATTGATTGGCGATTCCTTCGGCATGTCTTTCAAGCCCCTGGGGCCGATGTCATTATTATGATTGTGGTGCTATTCATTACCATTGCTGTTGATCTCATCACGGCAGTGGGCGTGGGTGTCGTGTTAGCCAGTATTCTGTTTGTCAAAGAGATGGCGGATCTTGAATTGGCGAATATGAGCGTGATTACGAAAGGAAGTCAGGAATCACCCCTGACTCCGGAAGAAAATGCGGTTTTAGACCGAAATGCTGGCAAACTTGTGTTGATTCATGTAGACGGACCGATGAGTTTTGGATCGGCGAAAAACATGGTTCGCCGGCTCGAGACTGTTCCGGGCCTCAAGACATTTACAAGTTGCGTATTAGACCTGTCGGATGTGCCTGTGATTGACGGGACGTCGGCCATGGCTATCGAAGATATGCTGCGAATCGTTCAGGCTCATAAACAACATCTATTTTTTGTCGGCATGCAACCTCATGTCACCGAAGTTCTTGATGGGCTAGGTGTCCTCTCCAAGATCAGGCCAGGCCATCGATATGCTCACCGCCTCGATGCACTTCGTCACGCAGCTTATGCCGCCGGGTCCACGCATTCCGACGACAAAGCAACGACGATAGGATAATGTGGGCAGTTATGGCGTTGCTCGAAGATTGTAAGAAGAGCGCTCTCGTATCTTTGAACGTTTGACGGTTGCGTGACATGACTATTTTATTTTCTAGAAGCAACAAGTATTAAAAAATAGGGGAGTAAGCCGTGTCTGAAGAACATACTGTGAAATATTTGAAAGATTATCAACAGCCAGATTATTGGGTTAAGCACGTTGATTTGACTTTTGATCTTCGTGATGGGGAAACGTTGGTCAGTGCCAAATTGCATGTTGAGAAAAATGGCGTGCATCAGAATCCACTCGTCCTTGATGGCGAAGAACTGGAATTACTCGCCGTGAAGCTGAATGACAAGAACATCGACAAAGGCGCGACTGTGGCGGAAGGCTATGTGGTTGATACAGCGTCCCTGTCTCTTCAACCCACACAAGATTCGTTTACGGTAGACACGCTCGTCAGAATTCATCCTGAACAAAATACAGCACTTGAAGGATTGTTTACATCAGGGGGCAATTGGTGTACGCAATGTGAAGCTGAAGGGTTTCGACGGATGACCTTTTTCCCCGACCGCTCGGATAATATGGCGACCTACATCACCAAGATTATTGCTGATCAAACCACCGCCCCGGTCCTACTTTCAAACGGCAACCTCGTCGATCAAGGACAAATGACTGATGGGCGTCATTACGCGGTGTGGGAAGATCCGTTTCCCAAGCCCAGTTATTTGTTCGCCCTTGTCGGCGGTACGTTAGAATGCCTCGAAGATACCTTCGTGACCACAAGCGGTCGTAAGGTCGCTTTGCGCATTTGGGCCGAGGCCAAAGATCTCGATAAACTTGGCCATGCCATGGCCTCGCTTAAAAAATCCATGAAATGGGATGAAGAGGTGTATGGTCGTGAATACGACCTCGATCTGTTCAATATTGTAGCGGTTGACGATTTCAATATGGGTGCCATGGAAAATAAGTCACTCAACATCTTCAACACAAAGTATGTGTTGGCGCATCCTGCCACCGCCACCGATGCTGACTATGAAGGTGTGGAAGGTGTGGTCGCACACGAATATTTTCACAACTGGACCGGCAACCGCGTGACCTGTCGAGACTGGTATCAGCTGTGTTTAAAGGAGGGGTTGACGGTCTTTCGAGATCAGGAATTTTCCGGTGATATGGGCTCACAAGCGGTGAATCGTATTGCCAACGTCAGAAGCCTTCGCATGGGACAATTCCCCGAAGATGCGGGGCCGATGGCGCACCCGCCGCGACCGGATCAGTTTGTCACCATCAACAATTTTTATACGGCAACGGTCTATAGTAAGGGAGCTGAGCTCAATAGAATGTTGCACACACTCTTGGGAAAGGAAGGGTTTCGCAACGCGTCGGATTTATATTTTGATCGGTTCGACGGGCAAGCGGTCACCGTAGAAGACTGGGTGCAATGTATGGAGGAGGCTTCTGGTCGTGACCTCAGTCAGTTTATGCTGTGGTATACACAAGCGGGTACGCCTGAAGTAAAAGCCAATTGGTCCTATAATAAGACAGCGAAAAAATTTACCCTCATGCTTGAACAAGTTGTCCCGACCATACCCAATCAGTCAAACGGTCAACCTAGGCATATTCCTGTAAAATTTGGATTGATTGGTCCTGCGGGTCAGGAAATCATGCAGGATGTGCTGGAGCTGACGAACGCGAAACACACGTTTACATTTGAGAATGTTCCCTCTGACTCGGTCCCTTCACTGTTCCGCCACTTTTCTGCCCCGGTCAAACTGGAAGCCCCGTATACAGACGACCAATTGCGTCATCTGATGGTACATGATCGTGACGGATTCAATCAGTGGGAAGCAGGAAATAGATTTCTCACCACGAAACTCTTGGAGCAGATTGACCGTTATGAACGCGGAGAAGACATCCTTATTGGGGAGGATGTTCTGGATTCTTTTCGTCGTATTTTGAAACGAACCGAGATGGATCAGGCACTCATGAGCCTGGCGTTAAGCCTGCCCGTCTATCATGAATTGGCACCCAAGCGAGACATCATTGATCCGCACGCCATACTGGCCGTCCGAAAGACATTTTTAGAAACACTTGGGCGTCAGTTGCACGATGAATTTCTTGAAACGTACAACGTAAATTATGATCCAGGCAAGGTATATGATCGTGAAGATGTTGGTCGACGCAGTCTGCAAAATACCGCACTCGCGTATGTCTCGCATTCAGGAGATGCTGAAGTGGCCAAGCTAGCCGTCAGGCAATACAGTCAGGCCAATAATATGACAGACCGTTATGCTGCACTGAACATCATTATCAATATGGATGAAGCCGAATCATATCGGGACGGCGTGACACAACATTTTTACTATCAGTTTGAACAGGATGCGTTAGTTATTGATAAATGGGTTGGAGCATTTGCGAGATCACAGAACGATGATATTCTGCAGGTGGTGAAAAAACTGTCAAAACATAAGGCTTTTAACACTCCAACGCCAAACAGAATGCGGGCTCTCTATGGAAGCTTTTCTCAGGGCAATCCCAAAGGCTTTCATGCAGAAAATGGATCAGGGTATGCATTTGTTACGGACTTTCTCACGGAGCTTGATCAAAAAAATCCCCAAGTGGCTTCACGAATGATTGGTGCTTTTGAAGAATTCAGGCACTATCGACTGGATTTACAAACCAAAATGGAATCTCAACTTTGCCGTATGGCCTCAATGACGAATCTTTCCACGGATCTCAGTGAAAAACTGGAACGATATTTAGGGCACGATACTTTCACTCAGCTTAGGGCTGGTAAGGCTGCGGAGCAACCGCGAGACTAAAAAGCAAAGTAGCAAAGTGGGTTGAGACACAGAATCTTGCCGTCTTCTTTTTGAGCACAAAAGAGGACATATTATAAAACAAGTTTCTTGACCCCTTTTTTTAAAATAAAGTATTGATGATATAAAAATGAGTTATAAATTTATTCTGGACACAAATGTTCTACGAGATGATTCAGTTCAACAATTAAAAGATGTCGGACTTGGTCATTCTGGCAGGTTTGCCTTTTATTTTACACCAGTGCTATTGAATGAGCGTTCGAACTTTCTATTAAAAGGGGCTATTCCAGAGACCGCTAGAAAATCTTTTGAATTCCTTTTGTCTCTTAGGTGGCAAAGATTCTTTAACGATCTTAATGGCCCTGGGGGTATTTATACTTTGGAATTGGAAGGTAAGCTTCCAAGCGAGTATCTTTTTATTCCTCATTTACAAATATGGAAAAATTTAACGTTGGTTCTTCAGGGAGGCGAACTAGATCAGGTAGCAAAATCAGCAGTACAGTGCGAAAGGGATAGGAGGTCAAGGCAAAAACAACAGAATCTTATTCTTTATAGAGAAATGCGTGAAGAAACTACTGAGTATCTACGAAAAAATCCTTCTACAAGGCGAGAAGGTTCTAAATTTTCAGACTTTAAAGATGCCAACTTTGAAAAAACGGCAATAGATAAAATCAAAAACAGTATTAATTCACAGATGACCAAGGAAACCTTAATTGAATATTGGAATAATAAAAGACAAAGATGTCCCTATTTCAACAAGTTTATTGAAGGCCAGCTATATCAGGCATGGTATGCAATGTCGACACCGGCAGAGCCAAAGATTAAGCCAAACGATTATGAAGACATTGAGCATTTGGTATATTTGAACTTCGTTGATGGGATCGTTTCCAATGAGAAGGGTTTTATGAAAGATGCTTGCCTTGAACTTTTTCCTGAAAAAGATTTCTTATCAGTTGATGAATTTTTGAAGAAAATTAATTATGAAACAAGGGAATAGGGATTTTAAATGGCCTTTTTGGTCAAACAGGAAAGTACCAAAGACCCCCGTGCGGGGCCAATCTGTGGACACCTGCTCGCTGACATGCGGGGAATCACCCTGCCAGGAGGGTTTGACAGGGCTGGTCCCATGGACCCGGCCCAGCATGACGCGCCATGGTGTGTGGGAGCGGGTGACCGGGGCAAAGGGGAGTGTGGCCTCCGGCTCTGAACCGGAATCCTGGGAGATAAAGCCATTTAACCCCGTAGGGATTAAGCCGTCTGGAACAACTCGTCGTGGTGGGCCATGCGTGGGCAAGCCCAGGTGGCGCGAGAATCTTGGCAATCACCGCCGGCTCTTCGATCGCCGTGATGAGGGGCAAGGGGCCGCCGCACTGGGGACATGTGGTTAGGTCGATGGCCAACACCCGTTGAAATGGGGTCATGTTGCTTTCTTTATAACATAGCGCTGAATCTGCTGAATCGTCTTTGCGAAGTCTGAGGATTCGCTGATGCGCTTCCGTATCTGGGTCGTGATAAAACTGACAGACCCCACATTCGACAAGCCCAATGTTTCCCTGCTGTCTGCCAAGCGATAGCTCCCGAGCTGCTGACAGAGATAGATCGCCACGTTGCGAGCGAGCAATCCTTTCTTCGGTCCTTTCACGACTGTGGTCAAGATCGTGGTATTGATCTTATAAAGCATGCAACCTGCCCCCTATGTCTACCAGACTGCTCGGCCTAAAAATCGGCCCCCTCAGCCAATCAGGATAGAATCTAAATATATCTTTTAGCGTATAAACTATGTTTATACGTTAATTGGTATATTGTAAAATTATTCGGCGACATTCTCGGACGGCATTTTATTCAGGTCGTGGAAGAAGCAGGGCTGCCGAAAAGATTCACTCGTGAAGCTATCGAGGAGTTGGTTGATACAGCCGGGCAGGTATTGGATGCCATCGAGCGCGTCCTACCGTCGGATTTTCCCGAGGTGATTCACAGAGCCATCAAAGTCGGTATGGCTGACCGTCTGCGTAAGCTGCGGATTGTTTAACTTGTCAAGTCGGGTAGGCGTCATGTACTCATCCGGCTATTCGACGCGGTTGGACATGGGGAGGCCTCGCTGTTTCCAGCCTGACATGTGACCGTCCAAGTAAACAATACTTTTATACCCCATCGTCCAGAAAGCGAATTTCCCGATCCACGCTCTCGGGCCATGCTCGCAATACAAGACAATCGGGTCTTCTGGTGTGGCCTTTGTCTTCTCGTGACGGCTCCAAATGGCGTAAAAAGGCAAATGCACAGCGCCGGGCACATGCCCGGAATCGTATTCATTTTGGGAGCGGACATCCACGACTACTGGGGCGGTGTGCGTTTGAATGGAGGCTAACAGTTGCTCTGGGGTCATATCGGACAGCCCTTTCTCCGAACATGAGACAAGAAGAGTTAATACGCCGAAACCGAGGACCCAATGTAATTGAGTTACCCCACGCATGATTGTTTAGTTTAAGGGGGACAATCTTCTTTTTCTATAGGCCTCTCCATGCATTGCGTGACAATCTGGCTATGCCTTGCGCTTCTGTTTGGTCCCTCTGCTACCATGTGATCAATTGCGGCAACGCAATGAGTTTGGGCGAGAGTGAAAAACCAGTGAAAGAGGTATATCAATCGTGAATGGTCCCTACAAAATCGAGACTCCGCTTGGAACTGGTCGGTCGTATGTTCTCAATGGTGAGGCCCATCGCATTCATACATTTGATTGTACGGCTGATGCCGAGTCATTCTGTGAACAGATGAATGAGGCATATCGCACAGGTGCAGCCAATTCTCAGAAGAGCAGTGAGTGGACCGCAGAATTTCCGACGGAAGAAGGCTGCTATTGGGTTTTGGATTACCGTAATGCGAGCGACGTTAATTCAGGCCTTTATCTCATACGGATAAAAGGAGCCGGGAATAAGCAGTGGATAGAGCATATGGGGACAGCAGCCGTAACAACCCATGAGGACATGGAAGAGTATAAAAAGAGGGATTTGCGGTATATACGTATAGACTATCCTCTGCCTCCGAGCCAGTCATCAAGCTAAGAAAGATGCATTCAACTATGAACTGCGCTGCTGAGGGTTATCGTAAATGATTGATAGTATGAAATTTTTTCGGCTTTGAGACTTTTTGTTACATTAAGATTTGCTTCTAAAGATGTCGGTGGTATCGTAAAAGAATAAGTGAGGCGCTAGCTGTCTCGTTGTGGCCATGATCGCATTGAAGTGACAAATTTTTGTTTTCTTTATGTTTCCACTCTGAGTGTAGGGTTGTGGAAACAGTTGATATAGTCAAATAGTAGGGATTAAGGTGTAATCTGTTTCATAAGCCAACTCTGTCAGTCCAAGCACGACAGCTTGTCCTTAACTAACCACCTCTTTCTTAACTAAACGGTATTTTCCCATTCATCCGTGAGGTCATCATGTCATTCTCTGTACGAGAGCTTCAGAGTTCTCCAATGAACGTTTCGAGGTCTTCCCATTTGCAGCAGTTAGAAGCTGAAAGTATTTACATATTTCGTGAAGTCTTCGCTGAATGTGAAAATCCAGTGATGCTCTATTCGATAGGCAAGGACTCGTCAGTCTTACTACATCTCGCCCGAAAGGCCTTTTATCCCTCGAAATTACCATTTCCTCTTCTCCATATCGATACGACTTGGAAATTTTCTGAAATGATCCAATTCAGAGATAAGATTGCAGAAGACTATGCGCTCGACTTAATCGTCCATACCAATCAGAGAGGTCTTGAGCAAGGCTTTAGCCCTTTGACCCACGGGTCGGTGTATACGGATGTCATGAAAACCGAGGCGTTAAAGCAGGCGCTGGAAAAGTATCGCTATGATGCGGCATTTGGCGGGGCTCGACGAGATGAAGAAGCCTCACGCGCTAAAGAACGCAAGTTGTCATTTCGGACTTCGACGCATCGCTGGGATCCGAAGAATCAACGTCCAGAATTGTGGAATATTTTTAATGCTCGAATCCGCAGGGGAGAAAGCCTTCGAGCGTTTCCGTTATCAAATTGGACGGAGCTGGATGTGTGGCAATATATCTATCAGGAAGACATCCCTGTCGTACCTCTCTATTTTGCCAAGGAACGGCCCGTAGTTGAACGGGATGGCATGCTGTTGATGGTCGATGATCATCGGCTTCCTCTCCTTCCTGATGAAAAACCGGTTTTGCGGTCCGTCCGATTTCGCACGCTTGGGTGTTATCCCCTTACGGGAGCCATTGAATCCACGGCTAGCAATTTACCAGAGATTATCAACGAAATGGCATGTTCCCGGACCTCTGAGCGTCAAGGACGACTGATTGATCGTGATGCCATTGGCTCCATGGAAAAGAAAAAACAAGAGGGGTATTTCTAATGACCAACGATTCACACGAAATCAGTCATCTGCCTGAATCCTCTTGTACAACAAAAACAGAGCTGGGATTGTTGCGATTCATGACTTGCGGAAGTGTGGATGATGGAAAAAGCACATTTATCGGCCGATTATTATGGGATTCGAAGCTTGTCTTTGATGATCAGTTGTCCTCTCTGGAATCTGAAAGCAAGCGCGTAGGGACACAGCATGGTGACATCGATTACGCGTTGCTTGTTGACGGATTGCAAGCCGAACGCGAACAGGGAATCACAATTGATGTCGCCTATCGGTTTTTCTCAACTGACAAGCGAAAATTTATTGTTGCTGATACGCCTGGGCATGAACAGTACACACGGAATATGGCCACTGGGGCTTCCACGGTTGATGTCGCGGTGCTGATGATCGATGCCCGCAAGGGCGTTCTGACTCAGACCAAGCGGCATAGCTATATCCTTTCGTTATTGGGAGTCAAACATATCGTTCTTGCAGTTAATAAAATGGATTTGGTGGACTATTCAGAAGAACAATTTGACTCGATTCAATTCGAGTATGCGTCCTTTCGTGTCTCATTAGGGTTCGAGAACGTCGTAGCCATTCCGATTTCAGCCTTAAAGGGTGACAACCTTCTCCATCCAAGTGACGCCATGTCGTGGTACCAGGGGCCAACGATCATGAATTATTTGGAGACGGTCACGATCAATCAAGATGTGACGGCCAAACCGTTCCGACTGCCTGTTCAGTGGGTGAATCGGCCCCATCTGGATTTTCGCGGTTTCTCGGGCACGATTGTCAGTGGAACCGTTTCACCTGGCGATTCTGTTGTGGTGCCCTCGTCTGGAAAAACCAGTACCGTCGAACGAATTGTGACGTTTGACGGAGACCTCGAACGCGGGGTGGCTGGTCAAGCAGTTACGGTCACGTTAACTGATGAAATTGATGTCAGTCGGGGGGAAGTGCTGAGTGATCCTCGCGCACGACCAGAATTTGCCGATCAGTTTGAAGCCAAGCTCATTTGGATGCATGAGGAGCCGCTCTTGCCTGGTCGTCATTACCTGATGAAGATTGGGTTTCAGACGAGAACGGCACAAGTCAGTGCACTCAAATATAAAGTCAATATCAATACGCTCGAACATCTTGCTACGAAAACGTTAGAACTCAACGAGGTCGGCGTCTGCAATTTCTCGCTGGACCATCCTGTGTCCTTCGATGCCTATCAGGACAATCGCGATACTGGCTCCTTTATCCTGATTGATCGTTACACCAATGGCACGATTGCCGCTGGGATGATCGATTTTACCCTACGACGAGCTCATAACATTCATTGGCAATCCGTCGATATTCATAAAGCCGCCCGGGCGAATTCAAAAGGGCAAAAACCATTTATCTTATGGTTTACCGGCTTATCAGGGGCGGGGAAATCCTCGATTGCCAATCTTGTGGAAAAGAAACTGCACTCACTGGGGCATCATACCTATTTGTTGGATGGCGATAATGTTCGGCACGGGCTCAACCGGGATTTAGGTTTTACTGACGCCGATCGCGTCGAGAATATTCGCCGCGTGGCGGAGACAGCCAAGCTAATGGTTGATGCTGGCTTGATTGTACTGGTCTCGTTCATCTCACCATTTCGAAGTGAACGACAAATGGCTCGCTTCATGGTAGAAAATGAAGAGTTTCTTGAAGTGTTTATCGATACCCCGTTGGAAGTGTGTGAACAGCGTGATGTAAAGGGACTGTATAAAAAAGCCAGAGCCGGTGAAGTGAAAAACTTTACAGGTATTGATTCGCCCTATGAACGTCCGGAACATGCTGAAGTAATCATCGATGGTTCCAAGGACACACCAGAACAGGCGGCCTTAACCATTTTTCATGAACTTGATCGCAAGCGGCTCTTGTCTAGCGACTGAGAGGCCTTAAATATTATAGCGAATCTCAATGAGTTCCAGCTGAGGCATATCAACTAACTCCACGCGATTATTCACTTCAAACATTGGAAGGTTATAGCCGCATGGAATTTCTCACAGCAACAGCAATTGATCTTATGACGTAGTGAATATCAAAATTTAGCAATTTGGTATTCGAGCGAATCGGTATAACTGAAACGGCTATAAACGCCCTCTCTAAACGAGAGGGCGTTTTTACGTGGAGTAACAATGTCACGTGAGACGATGAATTTATACTTTGATCATAAGGTCGCGTGTAGAACGACTTGTTGGGAAGGGCACCGCTCTATACTTCATCGAATTGTTTCATTCGATGTATGGCGAGAAGTATTATTTGGAATCAGAACATTGTTCCTCTTGGCCTTCCTCGTAGTTAGACAAGAGGCTCGATTCTGGCCAGGGGATACGAACGTACTTGCCACACCGGAGTTCAATGACAAGAGGGTGTGATGATTCAGAAGGGCTGGGATTTTCTTCGATTAACGCGTTATGGGTCTGGCTGTCTTCAGGCAAGTGAGAGGTTGTAGCATCAGAGTACTCAGGTGTGTTGGGAGAGAAATTATCAGGAAAAAGAAGTGGAGGTTGCAAAAAATTGAAGTTCCGCTTTTTAAAAGTTGGTTTTTCCCGAGGAATCTTCAACGCCTTATGAAGAACCCTGGGTGCCCTTGGTTGAGGTGCAATGCCTTTGGTAGTCGAATGTGATGGGCGAGCTTGAGAATTATTCCGGCCAGTTTGGGATGAAATGATTCCACCCTTTACAGATTTTCCAACAGCAGTTGCAGACTCTAACAACACTCCCCAACTGAATAGTGGAATCATAAAGATGAGAAGTTTTGTGAGCCTAGAATGGTATCTCATAAGAAGAACCTGGCTATTAACAGTTGTATGTTTAGGAGCAAAGCTAAATTATTCTCCGCTCAAGACGCGAGCGCTGTCAATATCGGGTTGTATTTCAATGCCTGTGGTCCCCTGTCCGTTATTTCCTCCAGCCTTTTGCGAATGAGCTTCCTTGTCAATACAGCCGCTTCCCCGGTCTGCCAAATCTGTATGGGGTTTCGGACACGATCGCTTCTTTCCTATGTGTATGCGATATTCCGAATAAATAATAAGTATACGGATTGGCGTGTAATTTGTGGTTATACGCCAGACGGGATAAATCATCATCGCTGTTTCCCTCCTCGCCTAATCCCTTTCTCGTGGGTTTTGGAGTTTCGTCATCAGTGCCTTCTTTGGCAGGGTCATACATATTTAGAGTCAGTCATGTGTTGAAAAAATGATAGAAAAATGGTTGTGAGTCGTTTATTCATGCGCGGAATTCAGAGTTTAGCTGGGGAAGTGTATGAAGCAAGCAGCTTGACCTCCTCTTCCATCTCCTCGACTCAGTTCTTTGACCTTGATGCCGACATGCGCTTGTTTCTAGATCGTGACGATTTGGATTCGCTAAATAGAGTTCGTTTCATGTGAGCCTCCTGGTATATTCTGCCAGAAAACTCTACTGTTACTTGTCCTCGATTGGAGAAGACTAGACAATGGTTGAGGATGACCATACGTCAGAAAAAGGAGAATGTCCCCTTTTCCAATTTTTGGAGTCGCTACATTCAGTTCAAAGAACCATTTTCGAAAATCTTCATTGACTTCCTCTCTGGGCACGTCAGATTCCAATTCAAGGAAGGCAACATCAACCGATCGATTATGAATCTCCGAAAGTGAAGGGCAACTATGCATAGATTTTACTCTCCAAATGAGAGGCTCGCGACTACGATTCACAATCTGGATAGCGATCACTCCAAAATCGGAATTTTGATCAAGTTTTACGTCGTGGAATCTTTGGTCAAAAGGCTGTTCAAGAATGTGTGTAGCGGTCATCGCAATATTACGTCCTACTAAAAATGCTGACCCGCAAGGATCAAAGTGTCCATTTTTAAAAGCAGCAAGCAATAGAATATGGTTCCAGACATCAGTTTTTCTTGCAGCCATAGCTCTTTAATATCCAATGGTGTTGGGTAAGAGTCAAGTCTAGCTTTATTAATTTTAAGGGATTTTGTAACCGCTGTTCCTTGGCCAAGTGTGCTTTAAATTGACGAATACTACTGCTCGCGCTGGCATAATGCTTCAACCCAAATCGCTGGGCAATCTCTTTTAATCTCATGTCTGCCTCTTGTTGACACAAATATATCGCGAGTCCCCGGGCCGGGTTGCTTGACGTTCGCCCCCTTTTCAATGTCCACACGCTCTTCGGTTTTACATGCAGACGCTGACAGACCACCTCGACTATTCGTTTAACCGTTGGCTTGACCCGTGCCTCTCGCAGATCTGGCACATCAATATCTTTAGATCGTAGTTTGAGGGAATGTTTAAACGCATCACTTCCCAGGACTGGAGGCTGTTTGCTTTTCGCATAGTAAAAGGGGTCAAGGCACTTGCTTCACAATATGTTTGATCACCTTGTTTAAGCGAACGGCGAATTCTTTTTCAGCTCGTTTCTTCGTTCGGACTTGGTGAGTGATAAAACTTACTGAGCCAATATGACGTAGCTGGAAATACTCCGCAATCAAAAGGGGTCAAGACACTTGCTTCATAATATGTTTGATCACCTTGTTTAAGCGAATGGCGAATTCTTTTTCAGCTCGTTTCTTCGTTCGGACCTGGTGAGTGATAAAACTCACTGAGCCGATATGGCGTAGCTGGAAATACTCCGCAATATTCTTGAGTTGGAAATCTGCCAGCTCCTGACACAGGTACATCGCAAGTTTCCTAGCTTCATTACCTTTTTGTGGGCCTTTGACGACTGTGGTGAGTTGCTCTGGCGTGGTTCGATACGCGTGAGCCACGCCCGTGACAATAGCGTCCATGGTCAGACTTGGCAAGATGACCTGCCCTTTCTCTTCTGCTTCAAGATTCGGCAATAATTCGTCATAAACCCAGGCCTTAAAAGGCTGATCTCCCATAATGGCTGCCCGATTATTTCGATGGTAAAAGTGGACGGTTTCTTCATCAACCCCCTCCAGGACATAGCGGAGATAGGCTTGAGCCCGCTGTTTGGAGTCAAGGAGGTCATATATCGTATCCCGACAGAGCCAGGAGGGGGCCTTGGCTTGACCGATGTAGGCCTGGAAGCTGGACCATTGGAAATTACTCAGATTTGTGACCAATGGCCGTTTGCAGTCAAGCGGGTTTCGATGGATATAGCGGGACACTTGGAGTAAATAGGCGTCTTGTTCCACCAAAATGGCTTTATACCGTCCTCGAAACAACGGGCCATCCGTGCGTTTGAGTCGGTTGTGCCGTTGGGTGTAAACCCCGTTAAGATGCCGCATGATGCGGCTAAGATTGGCTTTGGGAGTTTCCAGCAAGACATGATAATGATTGCCCATAAGGCAATAGGCATGAATCACGCCATGGAAGCGTATATGCACCTCAGTCAACGTGTCGAGAAAGGCTTGATAGTACTGCGCATCATGAAACACGGTGTGTCGGGCTCGGCCCCGATTCATCACATGATACACGGCATGATTGTAGGCAATGCGTTGGGGGCGGGGCATAGAGGGAGGGTAGCCGAGGAAATATCATGAAGCAAGCGATTTGACCCCTATTTCGGATCAGAAATTTCTTAACCAGGTTGCCATTTGGCTCGGGTTTCTATGAAATAACCGTCATGTTACCTCAGACTCCTATTTTAATTGCTATCTCGATGCTGCTCTGTGCTTCCTGCGCCTCTCAAGCGACGAAGATCGTGGACTTGACCTATGCCTTCGATGAGCACACGGTCTATTGGCCTAACAATGCTTCATTCCAGCGAGAAGACACTGCACATGGGTTGAACGCACAAGGAAAATGGTATGCCTCCGGCCAATTTTCGGCTTCAGAGCATGGTGGGACGCACATAGATGCTCCTAATCATTTTGCTTCCTCGGGAATGAGCGTGGATGCGATTCCCATAACCCGACTCTTCGGTCAGGCTATCGTGATTGATATCGAAGAGCAATGTATAAACAATCCAGACTACACACTGACCATTGCAGACATTCAGGAGTGGGAAGAGCAGTTTGGTCGAATTGAGGCCAAGACGTTAGTCCTTCTTCGAACAGGATGGGGGAAGTTTTGGCCGGAGACCATTCGTTATCTGGGTAGTCCAACTCCGGACGATCCAACGACTCTTCATTTTCCTGGCTTCTCGGGTGAGGCGATCAAATTCTTAGTTCATCAACGACACATCCGAGGCGTGGGTATTGATACGGCGAGTATTGATGCCGGGCAATCACGGGATTTTGCTGCCCATCGTGTCCTGAGCGAAGCGAACCGTTATGCTCTTGAAAACGTCGCCTCTCTTCAGGACATTCCGCCACGAGGAGCCACGGTCTATGCCCTGCCTATGAAAATCAAACATGGAACCGGAGGCCCTGTCAGAATTCTTGCGATCATACCCTCTCGATAATCTACTACTCCTAAAATGGATTAATCTGCTTGTTTGATAATGTCGCTCTTCATGACCTGGAAAAGGGGGACATTCAATTTTTATTGACACGCTGCGCCAACTGACTCTTTCGGGGTCCTAAACAATCGTCTACAAAGATGGTCTCAGGGCTACTAGAAATTTCATTACGAGGAAAGACCAGCTTTCAGGATACATTGAAAAAGTAGAATGTCTCCTTTTCCTTAATCTAATCCCTCTAATTGCCGGAGACACAGCCGACGTTTGTGAATTACGCAACAATATCCCCAATATATCAAAAATGAGATACTTGAAATTATTGAAGGATTGTGGCTCAATTAGGTCGAATTAAAAGAACAGAAAGATTGAGCGGTCCTAAGGCGTTGAGGGTAATCCTAGAGAAACAACGAATTCGAGTTTTTTGACCATACGGGCAGTGTCCGTGTCGAAGCTAGTAGAGCAGAATCCGACCGTGCGGCGGTTGGATACGCTGATAATCCGGCTCAACCGCGCGATCCGACCCAGCTTGTCTCTAACGCTCAATCGGGTACTTCGACCCTCCGCTACTAGGACGGGGGAGGGACGGTACCCAAACCGAGGAGGCGGCGCAGGTTTACGAGAGCGCCGGAGCAACCATGAAATGCAGGACCATCCTACGCGGTTTGGGATAAAACATAGGAGCAGAGACCATGAAGAACATCATGTGGACGCTGTTTGTGGCCAGTATTTTCGTGAGCGGGTGTGCTTCTTCAGAGACACTCGACCAGCTCGGCCACTTTAAAGCCGGGAAGCTGATCGCCTGTGATGCCTCGAGGTGGGTGAGCCCGCAGGAGGCTGTTGATCATACGATGACGTTTGCTCGCGCCCGCGAGGAGCTGCAGCATCCCGGCCAGTGCAACGAGGGCTGCCAGCGTGATCTCGAGGTGTGGCAACGCGGCGCAGAAAAAGGTTCAACCTGTAAATAGTTGACCAACCCACTGTGATTATGCCACCCGCTCAGTTACGTTTGGCAGAAAAAATGTAACATTCTGAGGGGGCCCTCAACCCACGGACACGCCATTAAGAGGCAGAAGCCTGTCGTTAAAACGCCTCGAGACTGCAATAGCCGAACGTTAGTAAATGGGGACATTCTCATTTTTTAAGGGCGCGTCGAGCTACTCTATTTATCCAGTCTCATCAATTGGAAATATGAATAAGGGTCGCAGTATGGAAGTTTTTTGTTTTCTGACTTTACGATCTTGCCTATGATAACATTTTGTCATAGAATGTTATCATGATGATTCGAACACAAATCAGCCTCACGAAGGAGGAGTATCAGACCGCGAGGCAAGAGGCGAGGCGTCTGGGAATCTCCCTTGCTGAATTACTACGACGGTCGCTCCGCACGATGCTTCCGGTTGATGGCGACAAACCCTGGATGCGCTATGCTGGACTCATTGAGTCTGGCGATTCACAAGCAAGTCAGCATATCGATGAGATCGTCTATGGGCACAAACCCTGAGGCCTATGTTGACACATCAGCCTTGATTGCCTTTCTCGATCGTTCGGATACGTACCATCTTCTTTTTTGTCGACTCTTTGCCGATCCGCCAAAACTTATCACGACTCCTTTGGTTGTTGCTGAAGGCCACGCGTGGTTTTTGAGGAGGTATGACCGCACTAGGGCTCTTCAGTTTCTCGCTATGATTGAATCCATGCGTCCCTTGAAGCTGGTCGGAATTGGTCCAAGAGAGCAAAAAGCTTCGACGGACATCCTGAGAAAGTTTTCCGATCAAGACCTTACACTAGTCGACGCAGCTGGTCTTCACTTGATGTCTAATTTAGGAATACAAAATTGTTGGTCAACCGATTTCCATTTAGGGTTGACCGGCATCCCGCTTATCATTCACAAACTCTAGCCAAGTCATACCGACACCGGCGACAGAGAAAATAAGGAAGATTTATTTTTAACCATCCGACTTCTACGGAAGAAATCAATCTCTTCGTTGACGCATATTAAAGAGGTAAACCCCTTTCGGATCCCCTCCCGGGAATTCATCGTAACATATAATATTTGTTCAATAGTTGCTAGAAGGATTGGTAGGTCGTGAACCGGTATTGAAATATTTGAGCCGAAAGGGGATTTGAATCGCCCTCCGTCGTCCGCTCGGCTAAGAAGGCCTCACCGACTCCCGCAGCAGGGGCAAGCCTACTTTTTGCAATCCCCGGTCGGGGCTTCAAATATTTGAGACTGTTTGTGGAATTTGGAGCGGGAAAGGGGATTTGAACCCCCGACCCTCGCCTTGGCAAGGCGATGCTCTACCACTGAGCTATTCCCGCTCTCTTAGATGCTTAACTGAGTCTCGATTCTAGTGTTGTGTCCTAAGGCTGTCAAGCTGTTGAGTCAATGGAGTTTTTCCTTCTAATGGACTTAATTCGTGCCCATTGTTTGAGACGGCTACTCATACACAATGTAACACATGATGGAAAATCTGGTATCCGTCCATTTAGAGATTTTGATGCGCCAGATTTAGGAGCTTGGACTTATTATCGTTTCAGCATATAATCGATGTCATTGACGACGTTGAACGCGAGGTCCTGTATCGCATTCTGGGTAATCTATTGAGAGTTGATTTGGTAGATATTGAAGAATAGAGCCGTCCCGGTTTTCAAAGTTTGAAGTGCTTATATTCGCTGTGCCAGCGAATCGAATCCATTAGACTTGAACGCCTTTATACCTCTACACCAAATGGATTATTAAGCCACAAATCGAAAGAATGTAAAATAACCTGCGGCCTTGAGTTCGACCATGTCCGAGCATACTTCTTTGTTCTTGTTTGGGTTCGCTATAGTTAGGAAAATACTACTTTATTCCGATAGATGAAAGTAAGAAGGGTTTGCCGGTGAATTCCGAGAGAGTTTCTTCCCTTCCAGCCTTGCGATAATACGAAAAAACCATACAATATCTGATTATACGTCTTCATTCTTAGCAATCGGAGGAGTCATCATGCATGTAAGTGTTATTGGAACTGGCTATGTTGGTTTGGTCACCGGGGCATGTTTTGCCGAATATGGCATTGATGTGACCTGCATGGATGTCGATTCCAAGCGCATCGACAAATTAGAAAAAGGCGAAATTCCATTTTTTGAACCTGGGTTAGCGGAGCTTGTGACAAAAAATGCCAACGCGGGACGGTTGCATTTTACCACCGACCTGTCGAAAGCCGTTGATGAAGCTTTGGTGATTTTTATTGCGGTCGGGACACCATCGAGAGATGACGGGTCTGCAGATTTGTCATTTGTAGACGAGGTGGCCAAAAGCATTGGCAGCCGTATGACAGGCTATAAAGTTGTCGTGACAAAGTCTACTGTTCCGGTAGGAACGGCTGAACGTGTCCATAAGTTAATTGCAGAAAATCAAACACGGCCTCAAAAGTTTGGAGTTTGTTCTAATCCTGAATTTTTGCGAGAAGGCTCAGCGATTGAAGACTTTATGCGGCCTAATCGTGTCGTGATCGGGGCCGATAGCGAGGCGTCTGTGGCGATTATGAAAGATCTATATCGGCCGTTGTATCTTATTGAAACGCCTATTGTGATTACCGATGTGCCGACGGCAGAAATGATCAAATATGCGTCCAACGTGTTTTTAGCCACAAAAATCTCGTTTATTAATGAAATGGCGAATCTCTGCGAAAAAGTCGGAGCAGATGTCCAAGTTGTCGCCAAAGGCATGGGGCTCGATCATCGAGTGGGTTCGAAGTTCCTACATGCAGGACCTGGGTATGGGGGCTCGTGTTTTGGGAAAGACACTGCGGCCCTTATTCACATTGGAGAAACGGCTGGCTATGACATGCAGGTTGCCAAGGCGACGAAACGGGTGAATGAACTGCAGCGAGTGCGTATGCTCGATAAAATTCGTGACGCATTAGGAACCGTTCAAGGCAAAACCGTCGCGATATTAGGGTTGTCCTTCAAACCCAATACCGATGATATCCGGGATTCTCCCGCATTAGCGATTGCCGAACAATTAATAAAAGAAGGGTGTACGGTTCGTGCGTACGATCCAGAAGCGTTAGAAGAATCGCTGAAAATGGTGAGTGGGTTAGTGGCGTGTCAGGACGCCTATCATGCCGCAGAGGGTGCGCATGCGCTAATTTTGGTGACTGAATGGAATCAGTTCCGGAGTCTTGATTTTGATCAATTAAAAACGCTTGTCAAATCTCCATGTCTCATTGATTTGAGAAACGTCTATGAGCCAGACCGGGTGGCTGAGCAGGGATTTTATTATGTGTCAGTTGGACGGCCGCCTGCCGGAAGCCGTCCTAGCTGAGTGTCGACATACAGAAAAAATCAGAATAATCGTGACGGGAACCTAATGACTTAGGTTTTGGGTTTGTACCCCATACGATCCAGCACTTTCATGATGCGTTTGGTGAGTTTAGGGTCTGCATCACCAAGCGCATCGGCCAAAGGCGCGACCGCTGGCTTTCCAATTTTTCTCAAAATCTCCGTTGCTGACTGTCGCATATCATCCTCTTCCGAAACCAGGAGAGGAATGACCTGAGCGACGGAAGGTGCCCCAATTTTAATGAGGGCTTCGTACGCACGGTGTCGCACGTCTCCTACCTCGTCATTGAGCGCTTCAACCAAGGGTTTAACCGATTCTTCGGCCTTGAGTTCTCCAAGAATTTCAGCCGCATATTTTCTATTCAACCAATGGGTGTCTGAAAGGTCTAATAAGGCGGCTTCCGCTTTTTGCACATTCGGGTCTTTGGCACGAATCCGGAATTGCTTGACGAGCCGTTTCCCGTCTTCTTCCATCACGCGAAGCGTTGCGCCATCTCCGATATGAATTTTTTGAAGATCTTCAAACGCCTCATCCGAGACGTCTAGTAAGACGGTCTTGCCGTCATAGGCCAAAAGTTCAACTTCGATCTGTTTGGCTTCAATATTAATCGCGGTCACATTTTCTGTTACGAGATTAAACCCATCCTTCTTGGTCCCACTTTTGGGGCCGATCTGGACAAGTTGTGCTGGGGATTCGTCTGCCATTCTTGCTCCTTTCACCCTCTTATGAAGAGATGAAGTCTATACAATGTTTATGATTTTGCGGAATCAGGAGTCCACCCAAAACTACTCAGGGCCCCTTCAGCGGTGTCTCTTACCATTTCGTTTTCATCTTCAAGTAACGGCACGAGGGACGTGACGACTCGCTTGTCCCCTAATCGTGCTAATGATTCTACCGCGTTTCGCCGAACTAACCAATCCTCATCGGCTAACGATTCAACCAATGGATCGACGCCGCGTGGGTCCCCGATTTTTCCCAAGGCTTCGGCCGCATGTCGACGGACGATCCAATTCGGCCCTTGAAGCTCTTGAATCAGTGCATCTGTCGCTCGAGAATCACCAATTTTTTTCAGCACGCGGGCAGCATCTTCGCGTAGCGTTGCATCCATCAGGGCATCAACAAGTGCTGGGACGGCTTCCGGGTCACCAATTCGTTCTAACGCCCAAACCGCCGCATTGCGTACGGCTCCATCTTTATCACCTTGGAGGGCTTTCATGAGGGGGGCCACTCCACGAGGTGATTTAATTTTTCCCAAAGCCGAGGCCGCTTGCTCTCTCACCATCCATTCTTCGTCTTCGGCTAAGGCTTCGATCAACGGCTCAATTGCCGGTTCACCGATTTGTGCGACCGCGCTGGCTGCAGCTTCTCGAACGACCAAATCGTCTTCCAAGAAGAGGTTGATGAGTTTTGGAACAGCCACTTCTCCAATTTCACTAAGATTCGTGGCCGCGTGATTACGAAGAGCTTCGTTGTCATCACGCAGCGAAGCCAGTAGTTGTTCAACGCGATTAGATTCCTCCATCGTTTCTATTCCTTTCCTGCCCAAGCTTCTTCATCCAATTGAGCGTCAAGGGCAGCTAATTTGTCAAGGATGATTCCTGAATTATATGAGATCAACCCATCTCGATCGGTTTTCAGCTTTTTAAATAGTTCCACGTGTGGCCGTAGCACTTCCACATCTTTAATCTTTTCCAATGCCTCTACGGCCAAGACACGAAGCGGACGGATGGGAATGATTTCGACGAGTAAATCGACAGTGCGCGCGTCGCCAAGAAGACCTAATGATTTTGTGGCAAGTTCTTTGACGCCAGTGTCGCCATCGACGCGAAGTCGTTCCATTAACGGTTCGACGGCACGAACATCTGAAATTTTTCCCAAGACGTCAGCCGCTGCCTCTCGGACAACCCAGTCGTCGTCTTCAAGATATTCAATCAGGATTTCAACCGCTGGACGACCGATGGGATGAATTTTAATGACGGCTTCTTGCCTAGCGCCTTCTCGTAACTCGGATTCTTCCACATTCGCGAGTTCGTTCATCACGTCATTAATCCGATCACGAATGGCGGTCAGTTTTCGAAGCGTCTCCATCGTGATATGGGAAATCGCAGGGTCAGCCATGGCGTCGACCAAGGCATCGGCTGAGCGTGGATCTAGAAGATGATCGAGAATCGTTGCGGCAGTCACTCGTGCGGGTTCTTCTGGATCATGGAGCATCTCTGTTAATGGACCGATGGATGTGGGAATAGAGCCAAGCAATTCCGTCACTGATTCTCTGTGACGCTCATCTTTGAGCAGTTTCACGAGTTCCGCGGCGGTGGGTTCATCTAAAATGCCTGCCATTTGTTCCAGCGATGCCATCGCAGCCTTGCTCACGGCCTCATTTTCATCTGCAATCATTTTGACAACGGGAATGCCGGCATGTGGATCTCGAATACGTGCGAGCATCCTGACGGCTTCAACTTTGTATTCAGGTGTGCCGTGAGCCATGGCTTCGATCAATCCGGCAACAGCTGGGGGACCACCTTTGAGACACGCAACGGTTGATCGCATGCGTCGCCAGTCTTCTTCGTGATTCAACTCTGAGATCAGTGTTTCTAATGTTTCTTTTGGCATTCTGAATATCGCAAATGTCTATAAATCATTCTTGGTTACAGCCGAATTTGTCCAGGCCTCCAGCCCAAACGAGAAAGAGTTTCTTTCACGTGAAACCGAATATTGTCGTCTGTTTCCGTTTTATACATCGCAACCAGTGGGGATACGGCTGTTTTCCCAAAGCGGGTTAACGCTTCGGCGGCTTCGACTCGAATGAGCGTGCTTTTTAGGCCTTGTTGAAGTGTGGGAATGGCACGTGCGTCACCAATTTGTGCCAGAGCTTTGACTGCTGCCTCCACCGGCGGCAGATCTTCCTGATACAAATTATCTTCGCATGCCGCCATTCGTCCTTCGTAGGCTTTCGTCACCAAACTGTTAATAATCTTCGTCAACGTGGGTAATGCTTCCGGATCGCCGATTTTCCCAAGTGCGGTAATGGCCTGGGTCTTCAATGTCGGCTGATCGAGAATCGACAAGAGGGGCTTCACCGCATGCAAGTCACCAATTTCACCAAGTGCTCGGATGATCTCTAGTTTGACAGCGGTGTCAGGGTCTTCAATCATCAGTTTAAGCAGAGGTTCGATGGCGGCTCGAGGTTTCAACAGAGCTAAAGCTTCCACACTATGAAGGCGAACCCTCCAGTCTTTATCTTTTAATAGGTCTAAGAGAGGAGAAACAGAAGCTTCACCTAAAGCGGCAATGGCTGCTCCTGCATCGTCTCGTACAGCGGGAACCTTGTCTTGAAGTAATAAAATGAGTGTGTCGATGGCTCGCGGATTGCCAATGTTGCCTAGAGCTTTGGCGGAATGGCTGCGTACAATCCAATTTGGATTGAGGAGCGCTGCAATGAGGGCGTCCACGACGCGATCATCCCCGATAGTGACGAGTATCGAGGCGGCTATTTCTTGAACATTGAGGTCGAGGTCTTGAAGTGAGTGCCCGAGAGCCAGGATTGCGGGTTCGCCTATTGCCGTGAGTGAGGCCGTGGCAGCCATACGGACTGCCCGATCGGTATCTTTGAGTGCCCGGATAAGGGGTGGGACACTACGTGGATCCTGAAAGTTTCCGAGCGCCGTGGCCGCGTCTTCACGAACACCCCAATCGTTGTCGTTGAGAGCAGAGATATGTTCGGCCACACTGTCTGCCATAATAAGATATTCCTAAGTAATATTTAGGCAAACTCAGAATCTGCCCCACGTCTTTCATGAATCGTGGAAATGCCATGAGAAGTCGGATAGCCGACTCACGTTAGCACAGGGTTTTTTGGGGGGTCAACTGAATACACGGTACGGGGTAGGAGGAGTTAGTGAGTCGGTAAGGCTTCTTGTTTAAAGGATTTTAAGAGGGAGAGAATCATCAGAACAATGATAATGGCGAACGGAAAGGCCGAAATAATGGCCCCTGTTTGAAGAGCTTTGAGGCCTCCGGACCATAGTAAGACGGCAGCGGAAACAGACTGAATGATTCCCCAGGTGAATTTAATGTGATTAGGAGGATTCAGACTGCCATGGGTCGTTAAGGTCCCGAGGACAAAAGTGGCCGAGTCAGCTGATGTGATAAAAAATGTTCCGATAAGGAAAATGGCAATCATCGACATCAGGGTTCCTAGAGGGAATTGTTCTAAAACCGTAAACAAGGCAACCTCAATACCGTTTTTATCGATCGTTTCTCTGATTGGTACGTGGTCGAACAATTCGAGTGAAATTGTGGTTCCGCCAAAGACGGAAAACCAAAAGGCACAGAAGAGCGTCGGAACGAGAAGGACGCCAAGGACAAATTCACGAACGGTACGGCCTTTGGAGATACGGGCAATAAACGTCCCGACAAACGGTGCCCAGGCGATCCACCAGGCCCAATAAAACAGGGTCCAGTCGTGAATCCACGTCGAATCGGTCAGCGGGGCTAAGTTGAGGCTCATGGTAGGTAAGTTTTGAAGATAGTTTCCGATTCCCGAAGAAAAGATCTCCATAATAAACCTTGTTGGTCCAAGAAAAAGGAGAAAACAAAGCAGTGTTGAAGCCAGTGCCATGTTTAAATTACTTAAATACCTGATGCCGCGCTGTAATCCTGTTTGCGCTGAGATCATATAGAGGATAGTGACGATTCCGATTATTGTCAGCTGAGTTTCCAGTGTATTCGGTGTTCCGAAGAGATAGGAAAGCCCACCACTGATTTGCACAGCACCAAACCCTAACGATGTGGCCACGCCAAAGACTGTGGCAAATACGGCAATGACGTCTATCGCATTCCCGAGTGCTCCATCAGCCTGTTTGCCGAGAATTGGTTTGCAGCTGAGGCTAATGAGTCCAGGGACACCTTTTCGAAATTGAAAATAGGCCAGGACTAACGCCACCATGGTGTAAATGCCCCAGGGATGGAGGCCCCAATGAAAGAAGCTATATCGTATCGCCATTCGAGCGGCTTCAGGTGTGTTGGGGTGCCCTGTGGGGGGATTGTGAAGATGGGAATTCGGTTCTGCAACTCCCCAAAAGACTAGCCCAATACCCATTCCCGCACAGAAGAGCATGGCAAACCACGTAAGAAGCGGAAATTCAGGTTTGGCTCCATCCGGCCCAAGGGGGATGTTTCCGTATCGTGAGAAAATGAGAGAAAAAGCTGCTAGTAAGAATGTCGAGGCAGCAAGGACATAGAACCATCCAAAGGCATCAAGGAGAGATTTTTGAGCCGCACCAGTCACCTCCGCAAGATGGCTTGGAGCAAAAGTTCCCCAACTAAGGAATGAGAGAGCGAGGAGTAGGGAGATTTTGAAGACAGGAGTCGTGGCTTGCATATTCATGAAGTTCGCCCTTGGGGATAGCACAAATGATGACTGTGAACAAGCAAAAGCAACAGAAATTGGCTAGTGAGTCGCTAAGGACACAGCTCTGTTGTCAGGTATTTACCAAAACTAACACCAGAGAAATCATGGTCAAGAATTTGCGCGTTCATTCGTGACATAGATTTGTAAATACTTATTTTTATTATAAGTATTGGCTAAGGACTGGATTGATGAAAATGAAAAGGGTTGCGGGAATGCGTCAGAACTCGTTAGACTGTGGCCAGAATTTAGGGGCTTCCTGCGACTCGTAGGAGCGCAAGGAGTCCCTTCGCTATTTTGCCTCTTTCCCACATACTTGCCTAATTCATAGGCAAAAGCTAATAGGAGTTCCATCCATGGCCAAAGAACAGCAATACGGCGACAACCCAATCGCTCAGCGGAAAACGGATCAATATAAAAAAGAGTATGTCCAAGGTTTTGTCCAGAAATGGGATGCTCTAATTGATTGGGAGGCTCGAGCCTCAAGTGAAGGCGACTTTTTCATACGAATTCTCCAGGAGCGTGGGGTCAAGCGAGTCCTAGACGTGGCCACAGGGACTGGATTTCATTCCATACGGCTGCTTCGTGCAGGGTTTGACGTGACTAGTGCTGATGGTAGCCCCGAAATGTTGGCTCAAGCCTTTGAAAATGCGAATCAGGCTGGATTTATCATGCGAACCGTTCATGCGGATTGGCGATGGCTAAGCCGTGATATACACAATAAGTTCGATGCGGTGATTTGTTTAGGGAACTCCTTGACGCATCTCTTTTCCGAGCAGGACCGTCGTAAAGCCTTAGCCGAATTTTATACGGCTCTCACGCATGATGGCGTTCTTATTCTTGATCAGCGCAACTATGATGGGATTTTGGATAACGGCTTTACTTCGAAGCATGTGTATTATTACTGCGGCGATAATGTGAGCGCGAAGCCAGAATATGTTGACGAAGGTCTTGCGCGATTCGAATATCAATTCCCAGATGGCTCGCAATATCACCTCAATATGTATCCGCTTCGAAAAGAATATACTCGTCGTCTTATGCATGAAGTAGGATTTCAGCAAATTAAAACGTACGGGGATTTTCAAGAAACACATAAAGTGGAAGATCCAGATTTTTTTGTGCATGTTGCGGAAAAACTGTATAGAAATGAGGACCGGACACAAAGCACGGTCCAATCAAATGCCTACTCACAAGCTGTTGATACGGCAAGAGATTATTATAATAGTTCAGATGCTGACCGGTTTTATGCCACCATCTGGGGCGGAGAAGATATTCATGTTGGTCTCTACGAAAAGGATGGCGATACGATTTCAGAGGCGAGTCGGCGAACCGTCGAAAAAATGGCATCCTTAGTTTTAGGTATAGATCAAAAAAGTCGAGTGCTTGATATTGGTTCTGGGTATGGTGGATCTGCGCGTTTTTTAGCCAAAACCTACGGCTGTCAAGTCGGGTGCCTGAATTTAAGCGAAATACAAAATAAGCGAAATCGTGAGCTCAATAACATACAGGGTATGAGTCTTACCATTAACGTGGTTGATGGAAGTTTTGAGGATATTCCACTACCTGACGGGTCTGTTGATGTTGTTTGGTCCCAGGATGCGATTCTCCACAGTGGGGACAGAAAGCGTGTCATAGAAGAAGTTGTTCGGGTCTTAGCAAAGGGTGGTCAATTTATCTTTACCGACCCGATGCAGAGTGAAGGCTGTCCAGCATCTTCATTGAAGCCAATTTTAGATCGTATTCATCTCGACTCTCTAGGTTCGATTCCGTATTATCGAGCCATTGCAACAGAGTTGGGCCTAAAAGAGGTCCAGATTGTAGACCTCTCTGAACAATTAGCCAACCATTACGGTCGAGTTCTCAAAGAAGTCAATGCAAATCGCAATACGCTTATTCAGGTCTGTAGTGAAGAGTATGTTGAGAAAATGAAGGAAGGGTTGCAGCACTGGATTGATGGTGGAAATGCTGGGCACCTTACGTGGGGAATTCTCCATTTTCAGAAGGTATAGTATTCAAAGAAGCATAAAGAGAAAACGCCCTCTCACGTTTTGTGAGAGGGCGTTTTTTTATATGGGAACAGCCTCTATAGCCGTTTCAGTTATACCGAATCGCTAGAATACCAAATTGCTAAATTTTGATATTCACTACGTCATAAGATCAATTGCTGTTGCTGTGAGAAATTCCATGCGGGTATAACCTTCCAATATTTGAAAGTGAGTCATTGCGCGGGGTTAGTTGATATGCCCAGCTGGAGCTTATTTGGATTCGCTATAAACGTACGACCCATGCAAGGGAAGGTTATCGTTCTATTTTGAGATCTTTAGCGGGTTTCGCAAAATCTCCAGATGTTCCAAAGCGTCCCTCTAAGCCTAAAACATTTGATGTATCTGTATATTCAGGGTCTTGCGATGATTCTTTCTCTTCCACATCAGGCTCCCACCCTAACTTCTCAAGCGTTTCACGTACAACATTTTTAAGTGCGCCGGATGCGGTCATTCGGGTTGAAGCAAAGGCGAGGACTCGTTCGCTCTCTTTGCCGACCTTTGAGAGATCAGGGTCATGTAAAAAGGAAACGAGAGGTTCTATGGCATTATCTCCAATAAGGACGAGGGATGCGGCAGCATAGTCACGTAAGACAATATCTTTAAGAAGTAAAATCAAATCAGGAATAACTTTCGGATGGCGGAAATGCCCTAAGGCTGTTGCGGCAGCCTCTTTAATGAGTTGGTCTTCACTAATAATGCATCCCGGCGTTGGCCTGCCTTCTTGATGAATACCTTTGCCTTTCAGAGCATCAAGTACGGCTGGAAGGGCACGCGGATCGCCAATCATGCCGAGTGAAGCAATCGCATGTCGTTTGACCGTCCCGTCTTTCATAGTTTCAAGTAAGCCGTCGACTGCAGTAGGGTCCCCAATATTGCCTAGGGCAATGGTGGCATCTTCTCGAACAGCTCGATCTGGGTCTTTGAGTAGCTCAATCAAAGCCTCAACGACACGGCTTTCTTTGACCCAGGCCCGGCCTATTTGATAGTCGGTCGTCATACCGCCAAGCGCTCGCACACCATGGCAGCGCACGACAAAATGTGGATCCTTGAGGGTTTCAATCAACGCTCCAACTGATGGTGCGCCAATTTTGACTAATGCTGTTCCAGCCGTTTCTCGAACAATCTTTGATGTGTCTTTGAAAAGTTTGATAAGTGGAGGAATACCTTGGGGGTCGCCGATTTTCCCTAACGCTTCTGCAGCCGCACTCTTCACGGCTCCGTCGCGATCCCGACAGGCTAGGGTCAGTCCTTTTATGGCTTGAATGTCTTTAATTTCTCCGAGTACTTTTGCCGCCTGTTCCCGCACTCTCCATCTCGTGTCCTTAAGACACGTTAATAATTGTGGGGAAACTGATTGACCAATTGAGGCCATGGCTTGGACAGCCTCACTCTGAACTTCCATCATATTGTCATTAAACAAAGTGATGAGTCCATCGATGGCATTGGGTCCCCCAATTTTGGCGAGTGCCCATCCTATTTGGACTCGGACAGCCCAATAGTCATCTTCAATGGCTGCCAAGAGCGGCTCAAGGGTCGCAGGGTCACCCAGTGTTGCAAGCGCTTTGGCCGCTTCTTCGCGAGTGACATCATCAACGTCTTCTAGAGCTTCAAGCCAATCTTGCGCGGTCTGTGTCATCGTGATTCCTTTTATATCGTTACGGAGATTTGTCAGTAATAATCAGGGTCTTGCGGGTAAGGCTGGGTGTGGCTGCATGTCACTGTCAGCTTTTGGGTTCCTCGACCTTGTACACATTGATCAAGTGACTTGTCGTAATCTAAGGTGCCTGACAATGTGACTTTGAAGAAGAAACTAAAAGTGTAGGTTCCAAATTGATATTTTCCGGGTTTGAGTTCAAGGGTTTTGACTTCTTCAGTCGAATACGCGACGTTACTTGCCGGATCCATAATCGAAATGAGCGGTGTAATACCTGGGACCTGCCACTTGGTAGGTGGATGAAGTGCGCTTGGATCAACCGTCATGGTGAATTTTCGAAGTAAAGGATTCGTCGGTTCCGATGCCAACCCTACTGAGCTGATAAAAAGACAGCTTGCTACGAGCAGGACAGAAATGCTCACGATACCCGATCGTGACAATCGATGAGAATGAGTGATTTTAATATAGGCCTTCAAGTTCATTTTCCGTTGTTCGGTGTTCAGGTATGGTTTCAAAAATTTCATCAACTGCATGACTCTCCCACTCGGTATGGGTTTTGAGCCCAAGGGCATATAAAATAGTGGCTCCTGTATCTAGTAGCGAAACGGGGCTTTCAATGGTGTAGCCCTTTTTTACATTTACACCGGAAACGATCCATGGAACAGTATGGCTGAGGGCTTCCGACGCACTTGTTTTTTGGGGACTGCCGTTCTTCCCTGGGCTTGATGATATTCCTGCATTTAAGCTTGTCACGAGAAACATGGTTTTATCTAAGGCCTGAAGTTCTTGGTAGTTTTCTTGAATTTTCCCAATAGCCTTGTCAATTTCACGAATTGAGGTTTTATACGCATCAGAATCCCATCCATGCTTTTGCCCGCTTCTGGAAGCTGTTGGCATGTGAACCAATAGCAAATTGGGAACAGCAATCAGTCGAAACCCATGTCCTTTATCGCTCGTCACTTTCTTCAAGTAGTCGCGAATGTAAATCGAAATGGTATTCGGATTACAGAGGGGTTTTGCAATACCGCATGTCTGCGAGTCGACGTAAATTTCCGGACGCGAAAGCTGGTAAAAACGTTCATCCATAAAAAAGACCGCGCTGTCTCGTCCGCCGGCAAGATCCATATAATCAAATACCGTTGGAGCGCGAAGAAACGAGCGGGCGAAGTCGTACTCTTCCCAATCTGAAGTAATCCGATGTTTGCTGATTGGAAGTCCTGTGAGGAGCGAAGCCATCGTTGGAACGGTCAACGGCGGAGTCAGAGACTCTGCCGACCATGTAACAGCTCCTTCGTTGGCAAGCGACTCCAGCGTGGGCATTGCGCCTGATTGCACGGCATCCTTGTTAATGCCTTCTAACACAACCAAGATCACATGATCGGGTTGTTTGGCTTCTATCGGAGAAAGAACGTTTGTGATTGTGAGGAGAAAAGCGGTAAAGGCCCAGGAAAGCTTATAGATTGTTGGTCGATACTGAGCGGAAAGCGTTAAGAAAGTCTTGAAGTTCATGACTCATTCATCCAGAAAGAAAAAATGTATGGAATTATGACGGAAAACTCTCAACCTTAGCATGTGAATTTTCAAGCGGTCAACTGACTGTAAGGCTGGTAAACAGGACGATGATCTCAGGGAGAATTTCCTTATCTGGACTGAGAAATCGTTGTCTCCCCATTGCGTAGAAACGTCTGTTCAGGTTAAGAGAGAACGCTGATACTTATGATACCTATCGTGAAGGACGAGTCCTATGCCGCAAGATAATAATTTTCAACATGCCAAGTATTCTCGCTCTAATCCTGGAGAGCGAGTTGCATACCCGGTGTTTCACGAAGGTGAATGCTACGAGAGCCCTGAGTGGTGTGTCTCTATGGGACAGATGGCAAAACGAATAAGTGAGTCCGGTGTTCGGGGCATGCTATTTGTGAGTGGGCTTCCCTATGACGATCTCTTTGGCGTTGGCCGCCTTGATGAAGTGGGTGGACTCAAGCGAGGGTATTCCAGAGGAATTCCCGGGATTGAATCGTTACTCACTCTTCTTCGACCGGCTTCCAATCAGATTGTGAGCGCAAGTGATACTCTGAAGCCTCCCTTGACGAATTCCCCGGAGGTGCAGAAGGCTGTCGATCTGATCGCGAAGGATGTTGGGAACTTTTCTTCAGAGTCTGTAGCTATATTTCAACAAGCTATTGATCAGTGTGATCAAAAAGAAAGCCGTTTGCGTCTTGGTCGTTACGTCTGGTCAAGCCAAAACCATCATTTTGGTCGAGTCAAAGCGGCATTTGCTCTCATCGAATTTCTTGACCACTGGGCTCAAGAGCTTTCTTTGTTGGCCAACGAACGGCTTGTGGTCCATGCGCACGGCCATGCGGGGCAGGTTCTGAGTCTTGTCTCGAATTTAATTGCCCCAGGTGAATCATCAAATCGCCAAATATTATTTCAGGTTCTCGCCGCCCATTATGAACGGACACAGGATGCAGAAGTCAGAACTGACCGGCTTGAAACACTGTATCGCAAGCTGACGGAACAGCCGTTTCTGGGCGGAGCCGTGTTAGATGTCGTGACGTACGGCACACCGGTACGCGGTGGTTGGGAGGTCGAAGGGCTTGGCCATTTACTGCATTTTGTGAACCACCGGCCTGTGAGAGCTGATGGGAAGCAGTGGTTAGCAAAAATGGAATTGCCGCAGATTGCCTGGGAGCTTCCATTGGTCTCGGGAGGAGATTATGTTCAACAGTTAGCTGTGGCGGGAACAGATATCGTCCCTGAATTGCCGCAAGATGAACTCGTTAACCAAGAATTAGGTGAAATCGTCGAACCGTATGATGGTTTCGAGCGGTGGTTGGAATGTGCTCGTCGTGGGACCCGATGTCAGAATGATGGAAAATGTTTCTTGGTAGATTATCAAGTCGATGGGGAAGCCTCACCGCGGGCACATTTATACGGGCATGCTTGCTATACAGAGAAGCGGGCGATGTTATTCAATACCTCAGAGCTTGTTAATCAATTGTGTTAAAACAGGGAGACCCTGCTCACTTTATCGATGAACCCTGCGTTACCGCTATTTTCTTATTTTGTCAGAAAATAATAAATAGGCATGCTAAGAATTATTAATAAAAACAATAGCTTATATGTATTAGACCAATTGAACTATTAGAGAACAGTCTAAAGACACATTGATTCTTACGAAAACCCTATGGTATCCCTACGTTCTTTGTCTGACGGGTCAATAACTATAGCTTATACAATTAATTTCCATTTGTTAGTGATTAAAGACTGCCGCCGCGTAAAAAGGACGTATCAAATGTCGGAAGATTATACCCGCTTGGATTTACTGGCAATGATTGACGTTTTATCTTACGTATTGGATATCAACATTGTGCAAGTTGACGCTTTATCGTTTCGGTATAACTGAAACGGCTATAGGTCAAACGATAACGATATGGTGCATTTCTTATGATTGTTGGCGTTCCAAAAGAATCTTACCCAGGCGAGCATCGAGTTGCCTTAGTTCCAGGCGTTCTAGAATCTCTGAAAAAGATTGATCTCGAGGTCTTGGTTGAAAAAGGGGCTGGCGAAGAAGCTGGTTATCCTGATTCAGCCTTCACAGATAAAGGTGGAAAGATTGCCGAGACTCGTGCTCAAGTCTTTGAGGCCGCTGACTTTATTGTCCAATTGCGATTATTGGGAGCCAATCCTGATCAGGGCCAGAATGATCTGTCTTTGATTCGGACCGGACAAATGATCATTGGTATGGCCGAAGCGTTAACCGAGCCACAATCTGTGAAAGCTCTCGGTGAGCGTGGTGCATTGGTCTTTGCCATGGAGTTGATGCCTCGAATTACCAGAGCCCAGAGCATGGACGTCTTGTCTGCAATGGGCACAGTCGCAGGATATAAGGCGGTGATCTTAGCCGCAAACTCTCTTCCCAAAATGTTTCCAATGCTGATGACGGCTGCAGGGACTGTTACCCCTGCCAGAGTGCTGATCATTGGCGCTGGCGTTGCAGGGCTGCAGGCCATTTCTATGGCACGTCGGTTGGGGGCCGCGGTTGAAGCTTATGACATTCGGCCTGCCGTAAAGGAACAGATCCTTAGTCTTGGGGCTAAATTTGTTGAATTACCAATTGAAACCAAAGATGCAGAGGATAAGGGTGGGTATGCAAAGGTTCAGGATGAAGCCTTTTACCAAAAGCAACGAGAATTATTGGCTCGAGTGATCGCTTCGAGTGACGTCGTGATTTCCACCGCCGCTGTCCCTGGGAAAAAAGCTCCAGTGCTTGTGACGGCTGATATGGTGGCGGGTATGAGCCCTGGATCAGTCATTGTGGACCTAGCAGCTGAACGAGGTGGAAATTGTGAGTTGACGAAGCCTGGTCAGGTTATTGTGGCAAATGGCGTTACGATACATGGACCGGAAAACTTGACAAGCACGGTTCCCTTCCATGCGAGCCAAATGTATGCGAAAAATATTGCAACCTTTTTACAGCATCTTGTGAAAAAAGGTGAATTGAAGATTGATATGGATGATGAGATCACAAAAGGGACGTTACTGACCCGTGATGGTGAAGTCATTCATCAACACGTTCGAGAAGCGCTAGGTCTATCCGTTAGTTCTTAAATCAAATAGGTAAGGGGTTTCGTACGATGGAAATGTTCATCATGGCTTTCACAATTTTCGTGCTCGCCATCTTCGTGGGATTCGAAATTATTACGAAAATCCCACCGACTCTTCATACACCTTTGATGTCAGGGTCGAATGCCATTTCAGGAATTACGCTGGTCGGAGCTGTCCTGTCGGCCGGTGAACAAGTCACGACTCTCACCACAATTTTAGGCGTTTTGGCGGTTATTTTTGCGACGATTAATGTTGTTGGTGGTTTTATGGTCACTAATCGTATGCTTTCAATGTTTAAAAAGAAATAGTACGCGAAACGTTTTTGTGAATAATAAGGAATAATCTACATCTCATGTCTGGCGTCCTCATCAATATTGGCTACTTGATTGCTTCTGTCCTCTTTATTTTAGGGTTGAAAGGACTCACCCATCCTCGTACGGCGGTCCGTGGAAACCTTCTTGGTGCCACAGGAATGTTCGTTGCCGTTGTCTTAACACTCGCCAATCAGCGAATCGTTAGTTATGAAATGATTTTGCTAGGGATTGTGATTGGCGGAGCAATTGGAGCTGTTCTTGCGATAAAAATTCAGATGACCGAAATGCCTGAACTGGTGGCATTATTTAATGGATTTGGTGGGATCGCCTCGGTTTTGGTGGCTGGAGCCGCATTATTTGAAAGTGCGCAGGGAACAGATGTTCCTATCATTCAGTTAACAATTGCTATTGCCGCATCTGGGCTTATAGGAGCGGTGACATTTTGGGGAAGTCTCGTTGCATTTGGAAAATTAAAAGGCCTGGTCAATGAAAATGCCTTTTTGTTTTCCGGACAACAAGTCATCAATGCGGTGCTTGCCCTAGTGACGTTGTCGTTTGCTGTGTGGGTAGTAGTCGATCCAACAAGTTATGTGGCCTACTGGGGTCTTGTTGGTACCGCGTCGATTCTCGGCGTCTCGCTGGTCATGCCGATTGGTGGTGCTGACATGCCTGTTGTTGTGGCGTTGTTGAACTCATATTCTGGTTTGGCGGCGGCGGCAAATGGTTTTGTTCTGTCGAATAACGTGTTGATTATCACTGGGTCGTTAGTGGGCGCATCTGGCCTGATTTTGACACAGATCATGTGTAAGGCCATGAACCGGTCGTTGACAAATGTTTTATTCGGTGTACTAGCTCCAGTTGGCGGTGGACCGAGCGCTGATGATGTGTATGCAGGAAAAGTTAAATCAGCTTCCCCGGAAGAAGTGGCATTGCTTTTCGACGCGGCTCGCCGTGTTGTGATCGTCCCTGGATACGGAATGGCCGTATCTCAGGCTCAGCATCCTGTCGCAAGCTTGGCCGCTCTTCTTGAAAGTCGCGGTGTAACCGTGGAGTATGCGATTCATCCAGTTGCTGGACGAATGCCTGGTCATATGAATGTACTTCTTGCCGAGGCCGACGTACCGTATGAATCGCTAAAAGACATGGATGAAATTAATGAAACCTTTGACCAGGTTGATGTGGCCTTAGTCATTGGAGCGAATGATGTCGTCAATCCAGTGGCACGTACTGATCCTTCTAGTCCAATAGCTGGAATGCCAATTATTGATGTCGATAAAGCCAAGACCGTTGTGGTAATCAAACGAAGTCTCAGCCCTGGTTTTGCTGGTATTCCAAACCCGCTTTTTGCCCTCGATAATTCGTTGATGATGTTCGGTGACGGTAAGAAAATGGTTCAGGATATGGTTGCATCGCTAAAAGATAGCTGAGCGTTATTTATTAGTCTAAGTTATTGAAAAGTAAGGATTTATTTAATTTTTTAAAATTAAGATTTGACTCTTGCTAGGGTCATGATGGCGTGGTAAAGTAAGGTCCTTGGTTATTAAACTTTAAGAAAAATTAAGGCTGAAATCATGGAAGTCAGAGTCATTAACAACAATGTCGAGAAAGCTCTCAAAGTCGCAAAAAAGAAATTAGCCGCCGATGGTCTCTTTAGAGAATTAAAAGCCCGAAGATTTTATCAAAAACCAAGTGTGAAACGAAAAGCCAAAGAACGCGAAGCTGCGAGACGTCGTCAAAAGTGGTTATCAAAGCACCGAGTTTTTTAAGTTCTATTTTTTCTTTCCAGGTATTTTTACCTAATATACTTCCTGCTACTCCTTTTTCCTCTAGTTTTTTACTCTAAATCTCGAAATCTGTTCCATAATGACAGATCAAGATATCCACGCTGTCGTACGTATTGTGATGCAGGAAGTGCGGCAGTGGCCTGCGGCACTCTTAGGAGAACTGGCTGCAGCCTCGGCTTCTCCATTTCAAATATTAATTGCCTGTGTGCTAAGTCTTAGGACAAAAGATCAAACCACAGAAGAGGCTGCACGTCGCCTTTTCTCTCTCGCAAGTACTCCTACTCAGATGAATCAGCTGAAGTTGGCAGCGCTCGAACAGGCTATATATCCTGTGGGTTTTTATCGCACGAAATCAAAGCAAATTCTTGAAATTTGTCAAAGACTTATCACTGTTTATCAAGGGAATGTTCCAGATTCGATTGAGGAGTTACTCACACTTAATGGAGTCGGACGAAAAACGGCAAATCTCGTCGTGACGGTCGGTTTTAGTAAGCCTGGTATCTGTGTTGATATACATGTTCATCGTATTTGTAATCGATGGGGATACACGAGAACTCAAAACCCAAAAGAAACAGAATTGATGTTAAGAAAAAAGCTCCCTCGTCGTTACTGGATACACTTCAATGATCTCCTCGTGCGATTTGGACAAAATCTCTGCAGGCCCACTTCACCTCTCTGCCGTAGCTGTCTTCTCTATGAAAAATATTGTGACAGAGTTGGTGCAACCTCTTTTCGATAGTACAAGACCCCACCCACATCTCCATTTCCATCATTAAAATAGTCTGTAACATGCATGTTTATGAATGTTACGAAGTTCTTCCGATGTTACCTTTTCGTATCATTTTCGATTTTTGTAAGTTGTTTATTTTATTGCTATTTTTTTGAGTCCTGTTAATTTAAAATAATTTCATTACTAAAACTCCACGTTAGCTAATTTTATTTTGATTAGATTTCCATTGAATGGATAATAGGTATTTCCATATTTATCAAATGTTTATGAGTTTATTTTCAAGTAATTTTGAGATGGACCGGATATTGCTCACTCAATGAACAGGTTATATTAGCCGTGATAATTCGATGTTCACATGCAACGTATTGAAATGAAAAGTAAAACTACAAAGGAGGTGATAACTCGTTCAAGGTTTATCGTGAGAGATGCAGTATCACTTGGGCCGAATGTTCGGTCGTTAATTTAGGAGGTGCATGCAATGTTTCTTTCTAGACGGCAATTTTTAAAAGTCTCAGCGGGCACGGTGGCCGCGGTGGCATTGGCGGATAAGGCATTAGCCTTAACGGCCTTGCAGCCG
>NZ_CBCUCO010000003.1:0-582485 GCF_965152625.1 Candidatus Nitrospira salsa | reverse complement strand
TCCACCATTTCCGCCATTGGGAGCGCCTCCTGTTCCCCCAAAACCCACAAATCCGTTTCCGCCGTCACCGGTTTCTCCTCCACCGCCTCCAGCCCCACCAACGAGGGCACTTCCACCATCCCCACCAAGGCCACCGCCACCACCATGTCCAACAAGGTTTAACGGAGCTCCACCATCCCCACCAAGGCCACCGCCACCACCGAGCAGTAGGCCTACTATGCCCCCACCGTCTCCTCCGACCGCGGCGTTTTGATCAAAGTCAACATTTTCGAGCGTGACGTTGGCACCATCATTTACAAAGAGCCCGCCGCCGGCACCAAGTCCGCCGCCGGCACCAATCCCGCCATCTCCACCGGCGGCTCGGCCATTTTCTATATTGAAATTAGAAATCTGGACTGTTCCTGTGCGAACAAAAAACACGCGATGGGCATTGTTTCCATCTACCGTGACTTCGCCTCCTGTCGCTCCACTGGCGTTGATGGTCACGGATTCATCGATGAGCGGAAGGGCGCTGGATAGCGTGATGGTTCCAATCGGCCCTGAAAAGACAATCGAATCAGATCCGCCGGAAGAATTTGCGTCGCTAATGGCTTGCCGCAGAGATCCGGCTCCTGAATCGCTATTCGTGGTGACGGTATAGGTGGCGGCTAAACCGACTGAAAAGAAAAAAAACTCGGGAGCAAAAACAACGCAAAGTAGTACAAAGCAAGCAATAGGAGATAATCGCATGAAGAATCCTCTTCTCGTGTTTGTAATTGATCCGATTCGGTTGTCTATGTGTTCAGAGATTTTTACTGAACATCATGCACCCGTTCGAATCATTGATCTGTTCGACGATGGTGTCGAGATAAGTGCGGATAAGAATGAAGGGAATGAATAGATGCAGAAGGGAAGATAAAGAAAAGAGAAATGCCAATAAACGATGAACCAGTGAAGATAGAGGGAAAAACTAAATAACGTCTGAGTTACAATAAATGTATGAGATCGATCGTTGCCTGGTTCAAACGATAAAGGTCTATGAATCTTAGGAATGCGTGTAGATTTTCTGCGATGAATATGTCGAAGATTTTGCATTACGACGAGAGTGATATCTACGGTTTCAAGAAAATTAAACTGTCTGGTTTTCAAATGTTTACAGACTTTTGTACTCATAAATAGAATGATTGATTGTTCGGTTTCGAACTGAGCTGGATGTGCAATTCCGCACTTTCTTGGTCGTCTGATTTACTCTGAGGTCTTCTCGCATTATCAATGTCTCTCTCTGTACTTTCCTCATCCAAGATTATTTTTGGCAGTGATTCTACGGCTGTAGCCGAATAATGGTTTTGTTCCCATATCGATATTTCATGTATCAATGTCAGCAAGATATGAATGCGTTGACGCACATCCTGTCTGCTCTCGCGTAGAGCTAGCAATTTTGTTGGTGAATACGTATGAATGCTGAAAGGGAAGAGGCGCTGGACGTTGTGCGGTAAGGCGCTGCTAGAGCCTGTTGTAGTAAGTCGGCTCTGAATTCGTGCAGTTAAGAAAACAATAATACTGTCCATTAACCTTACAGTATGATTTGTTTTTTTCTTTGTTGTTAGAGGCGAAAGGGCAATTATTCGTGACTGTTCTCATATTTTTCCAGCACCAAATAAGGCGGCAACTTGGCTGCGTCGTGTCACATGGAGTTTGCTGAAAATTTTGGAGACGTAATTCTTAATAGTTTTTTCACTGACATTCATGGTCATGGCGATTTCTTTGTTTGTATGGCCAAGGGCAATCATTTCCACGAGTTTTTGTTCCTTTTTGGTTAACGAACCAAAGTCCGTTGTTAGGTCTGAGTCAGAAACCTGGTTGACTTTTTCAAGAGGAAAGGTCGAGCAACTTGAAAAAAAGACTTGTGCCCCCGTATTCAGCATGCGAAGACTTTGAGTGAGTTCGGTCGCTTTGACATCTTTCATCAGGCAGCTGGCCCCCGTTGTCTGAGATATGCTTAAGAGAGTCTGCTCTTCTATACCAGACGCGAGCAACATCAACTTCGCATTCGTGAAACGTTGTGCGAGATTTTGCTGAATGTTCAAGAGATTTGTTTCGTCCGGTCCGATTGCCCAGACAATAATGTCGGCGATTTCTCCAGGTTGGCTTGCCGGTAATGACTCCGGGGAGGCGGCTTCGCAGATAATGTGAAATTCTGATGTTTTCTCAAGGATGGTGCGTATTCCGTATCGCATGATCTCATTCCGGTCAATCAGAATGAGGTGAATGAGGCTGTTGCTTTGTGATGCTTTGTCTTGTACTGGCGTCAACTTTTGCATAGTTAAAGGAACACTTTCTTGTCTGTGGTACGGTTCGAAACATGAAAATTTCCTGTGGCTCGGTCTCAGGGAGGGGAATGAGGTGACTAGGAAAACCCTGAGACGAAATTGTAATCAACTATATGCACAGATGATGCCCTCGAAAGTTTATTTGTTTACTTGAGAGTGGTTGATCATTTTTTCCCGTATTAAAATTTCGAGATATACTGGATCTTTGAAATTAAAGTCGTTTCGGTCTTTCAGGTAGAGAATGATTACCAATGAACAGATTCTGGGATGGTGTCGAACGGCACTACTTATAGGATAGGTGGATCTGCGTGAACAATCTGTCAGGCAATGGCCATTCGTTTGTAGGTTTACGCCACTTAGGCTGTAGGCATTTGCCTGACAGATGCGAGAAGGTTGAACAGAGGCTAATGATTTTGGAAGACGATAATAAAAGATGACAAATAATGAGACATGAATACGGTGAATCTCTCTGATGAATGAAATTGCTAAGCTATCACCTCTTAGTCTAGTAAGTGTTGTTCAAGGGCAAATCGAATAAGTGAAGGGGTGGTTTTGAGATGCAATTTTTCCAACATTCTGGCTCTGTAGGTACTAATCGTTTTCACACTGAGGGAAAGCTGAGCGGCAATTTCGACGACTGTTTTCCCTAGGCCAATCAAACGTAACACCTCAAGCTCTCGATTTGAAAGCGTGTGAAGTAACGAATCTGAAGTCTCGCCGGACACATAGGCCGCCAGTTCTTGGGCAAGAGATGTGCTGACGTACCTTCCTCCTGCGAGAACTTTTTTCATGGCAGAAATCAACTCTTCCGGTGCCGTTTCCTTCGTTAGGTATGCCGATGCCCCAGCCTTCAATGCACGGAGCGCATACTGTTGTTCGGGGTAGAGGCTTAACACAACAATGGATAGGTCTGGTTGATGTTGTTTCATTTCTTTAAGTACGGCAATTCCATTCATATCTGGGAGGTTAATATCCAATGTCGCGATATCCCATGTTTCTTGTTGTGTGGCTTGCAATGTTTCTTGTCCCGTTCCACATTCGACTATTTGCGCTCCCGCGAATGTTTCGATGATCAAATTTCTCAACCCGCGTCGGACGATGGCATGGTCGTCAATGATGAGAACCTTAATCATTAGCCATCTTTCAAATCCTCCGTTGACATAAAGGGAGTAGGGACCTGGATTGTGACCCTTGTGCCATGGCCTTCTTCTCCCCGAATCATAATTGTTCCGTCAATCTCTGAAAGACGCTCTCGAATTCCATTTAGGCCAAGAGATGTAGTTTTCCCCATTTCATGTTGAGTAATCCCTCTTCCATTGTCCTTGACTTCAAGAGTCAGATATTCAACGTCGTGGGTGAGAGTGATGGTGACCTTGGAGGCCAGTGCATGCTTGAGTACATTCGTGAGAAGTTCCTGGGTAATACGAAATAGGACGAGTGCACAACGAGGGGCAAAGTCTATAGTGTTCATTTCTTCACTGACGATGAGTGTACAGGGAAGGGACGTCCGTGCTTGAAAGTTCTGGGCCTGCCATTCAAGAGCTGCGAGTAGACCGAGATCGTCCAACATGCTGGGTCGTAAGTCAGTGGCAATTCGACGCATGGTGTCAATAGCCGTATCGACGGATTTGGCCATCGAATGGAGTTGTCTGTGGTACGTGACATTCGATTGTGAAGGGTTGTGTTGAGCAAGCTGGCTCGCCAGTTGGGAAATAGCAAATTTTAATCCTGTCAAAATTTGTCCAAATTCATCATGTAATTCCCGTGCGATACGCTTTCGTTCTTCTTCCTGAGTCGACACTAATTGTCTTGCGAGTTGTTGTGCTTGTTCTAACGCCTGTTTGGCATCGTTTTCGGCTCTCATGCGTTCCAGTTCCACGGCCGCTCGGTCGGCAAATATGGTCAGCACTGTTTTGACGTACAGGAAGTTTTCTAATGGTCCGTCGTGTGCGACGCAAATATGACCAATGTAGTCTCCGGATTTCCCTGACAGGGCTAATCCGAGATAGGACTCTGCTCCAATCTCTACTAACTCTTTATCGTTAGGGAATAGCTCTTGAACTCGACTTGGGTAATACACTGGGCTGTTTACCAGTGCACCTTCGCACGGGGTTCCTGCGACATCATATTCATGAATCTGGTGATTCAGTTCCTGGTGCCAGCAGGCAAGGGGTTTTAACCGTGAGCCTTGTTCATCAGCCAATTCAGCGACAAGCGCAAATCGGACTCCCGTCGCTAATGCCAGATGTTTGATGAATTCATCAAAGAAGGCTTTTCCTGTAGACGAAGCTGTTCCCTGTGCAAGGCTGTGAAACATGACCTCGGTTTGCTTGTGTTCCGTGACTTCTTGAGTCAGCCCCAATATGGCATGAACCTGGCCGTATGCATCTTCGATTGGGACAAAGGAAGAGTGAAAGAACCGTTTGTCTGGTCCCTCAAATTCATATTCTGATGAGATCTTCTTTAAGGCCAGGTCAAACAGTTCCATGATTCTTGACCTATCCTTGTTTGCAATAAGATCGAGATATGGTGTTCCGATGATCTCCCCTTCCTCTTGAAGGTGAATCATTCGAAGGCCTGCGCGGTTCATTGAAATGATCTGACCCTCGCGATTGAGTTGGTGAATACAATAGGGAGAATGTTCAATTAATGTGCGGTATTTTTCTTCGCTTGCCCTGTGGGCTTCCTGGGCGACCTTCATCTCAGTCATGCGTTCATGGGTGACGACAACGCGAGCTGGTCCTTGTCCTTCAATTGGAATAATCTTGACGAGAAACCCTTGCTGTAAAAGAGGTGAGTGATGGGAATAAATAGAGGAAACGGCGTTTTGACTTCCGGCGAGAACCGCTCGAATGCCTTTCGCAATCTTCAGGGCTTCTTCCACACATTCGCCTCTGGTTTGTTCGCAAATCTCTAAAAAGTTATCGCCGAGGTTCCAGTTTTTGAAGAGGAGGGCATTGCTTGGTTCGACATTTTCCCAACTGGCATTCATCGACAAAATCATGCCTTTTGCGTCAATGACACACACATGAGCTGATAAGGCATTCAACGTGGAATGGATCAACTGTTCAGCCTTGAGCCACCCCACGTCAGTCACCTGAGGCTTTGTGACGTTTCGCCAGATTGCTAGACCATAAAGTATATGTCCCTCTGTATCACGAAGCGAGGACATCTGCAGCTCTACGTCAAGTATGCTGCCATTTTTTTTCTGTAACTGGAGCGCAACTCCATCGACCTCACCAATTGTCAAAAATCTGTGAAAGGCATCACGCGCCCCTACTAATGAATTCCTGTGATATATGTCAAAAAAAGATCGACCGATGAGTTCATCGTTACTATAGCCAAGAATGAACACGAAGGTGTTATTGCAGTGTGAAATCTTTTCGGTTTGTGAATCGACTAAGACGAAAAGATCAGGAGCGTTTTTGTTGTGATACCTAATCTCCGACTCTTTGAACGTTTGTGGGAGCCGTTGAGGTTTTGCGAGTTTTTGTTTCATCAGGCTATACATCTAGGTAATCAAGGTGAAGATCTTCTCTATCAGAATTTACATGAAGTTGTATCGGCATGACATCTTGACATAGATCAAGTTGGTGGTCTTGCTCAAATGGATCTCGAGTAACGGTCTCGGGGTTTGATGGTTGCGCTTGAAATTTTTACTATCGCAATGCATCTCGTCCTCATATTGCGAACATGCGGCATTCTCAAGTGATTTTCCCATATAAAGTAGACCGGCTCGAACAAGGGCTTTTTGTCTGTCAAAGGTTGTATTCTCTTTCCAGTGTCTATCTATCTTGGCTGATAGGAAGGTAATGAGCAACCCACCGAATCAAATCTTTTCGCTATTCTGCATCGAACCTCACAGGCTTACGGATATCTCTCAACTATCAATGACGATTATTATATCTTCCCGCATATGGTGCAGTGTTGTCCTCGCTTCAAGGTTCTATAACCGATTCTATTATCTTCCAATGTTTGATGTGGGTCATGACGCTGGGTTACTTGGATATCTCTGACTGGTGGCATCAAAAGGATAAATTCTCCACGATAGATTGCCCAACAGTGACGCTTGGTCTTGCGAACGATCATATTCACTAGGGCACTTATAATCCATATCCATGTTGCACATGTATTGCCAGGAAGGCATACTTGGACAAGAGCCATTGGTCCGTTAACCTATTGTGGCCTAGGCACCTCACTGAACAACGTATTTGGATTCGCTATAGTGATGCGACGGGTCAAAAGACCATTGAGGAGTCTGAGCTTGCGCGTTGTGGAGTGATTGTTTGGACGATCTTGATGGTATGGATAGGAGAGAGTTGAAAAGCAAAGGTTTTTAACCGGAAGATCAAGCGGGTCTCAAGCCTTATGTCGGCCTAATCCGTATCGTGGTTGGCACTTACCCTCGTCCTCGAAATGTTAACTCCGCTATTGCAGATTTATCGAGGTCGCCTTTTCCCTGTTTGACTAATCGACGGTACTGTTCGAGTGTGGCCGTTGCGAGTGGGAGTGAGAGACCTTCCTGTTTACCTAAGTCAACGGCGATGCCAGAGTCTTTTGCCGCATGGGCGGCTGAAAAATAACATTCGTGGTCTCTGTTGGCCATATCGTCGCCATCAGTTTCCAGCACTCGAGATGCGGCGCCTGTTTGGGCAAATACTTCTTGTAACATAGCGAGATTGAACCCAAGGGCCTCGCCTAATCCAAGGCCTTCAGCCAATCCTGCCGTATTAATATTCATCACCATGTTCACGAGCGCTTTGACTTTGGCGGCTTCCCCAGCATGCCCGATATGTCGAAGTGCCGCACTCATCGATTGAAGCAAGGGCTCGGCGCGTTGGAACGCTTCTGGCTTCCCTCCACACATCAAGTACAGTGTGCCCTCGCGAGCTTGGGTGATGCTACTAGCCATACAAGCTTCAAGGCTCTGTCCTCTGTGTTGTTCGACTAACGATTCAACCTCAATGTGGACAGCTGGGGTATTGGTCGCGCAGTTGATAAACAAGCAATTTTCGGCATGAGCGAGAAGGCTGTCTGGTGAGTCTGGTTTGAATATATCCCGCATGGCTTGATCATCGCTGACAACAGTGATGACGGTATTGGAGCATTGAGCAACTTCTGCAGGCGACGTGGCGGTTCCACACCCTAATTCTTCCGATAACGAGGTCATGGTGGCGGGGTTTTTATCAAAGACGATCGTTAGTGAATAGCCATGATCATGAAGCCGTCTGGCCATATTGGCCCCCATTCGCCCAATTCCGACAAATCCTACTCGGAATTCTGTTTTGTGCATCGGATGCGCTCCTTTACGTGAGTGTCTTGGGGCAGTGTCTTCTCTTTGTGTGAGTGTACCTAAGGGTGATTCTCGTGCTGACATATGTACCATTATTCGAATGGTGTTGTCAGTGTCGTCCGAATGATAAATATCTCGAAATTTTGGTAGACCTCTTATGTGCAGAAAAGGTATGGTATCGCTTCGTGTTTTATCCTTGATTAACCTAACAGTGAGAAGACCATTATGACTCAGCAGAGCCAAAGTTCACCGCCTCGTGTCGCGATTTTAATGGGTAGCCGAAGTGACCTTGAAACGATGAACCATGCGAGCGACATGCTCAAAAAATTACAGATTGTTCATGAAGTGAGAATTCTGTCCGCGCATCGAGCGACGGATGCACTCTTGGAGTATGTCGGGGATGCAGAAAAACGCGGAATTCAAGTGATTATTGCTGGAGCCGGTGGAGCCGCGCATTTGGCCGGTGTTATTGCGGCGAAAACGATGCTGCCGGTTTTGGGGGTGCCGATGCAATCGAAAGCGTTGCAGGGCATGGATTCTTTACTGTCCATTGTACAAATGCCCAAAGGGATACCGGTCGGGACATTGGCGATTGGCACTGCCGGGGCAGCCAATGCCGGGTTGTTGGCCGCAGCCATTTTAGCATTATCTGATCACGGTGTTCGTGACCGTTTAACGGCATTTCGAGAAGAACAGACGAAAAAAGTCTTAGCTGATCAGTTCGTGAGTTGAGCGGAGCAATGTGACAGATGCGGTCTTGCGGGTTGTTTACAGCGAAGATTCTTGTTCTTCTTCAAGTCGTCGAAAGCGTGGCATTCGCCTTCCATCTTTCTCCACTTCCTCTTCAAAGTGCTGCTTTGGTCTAACCCACAGGCCCTGATCTCCATAGAGTGCTCGGTAGACCACCAGTTCTTCCTCGGTCTCACTATGTCGAGCACAGCCGATTACCTGGTAGTCCTTCCCTTTGTAATGACGATATCGCCCGTTGGGAACCATGAAGTTTCTCCTTGTGCGATCTATAGCCGTTTCAAATAACTTCTAATACTTGAGGCGTAGACTTACGCTGCGACAGTCTTAATAATTCAACTGGGAATTAATTGGATTCGCTATAGTATTCTGAAAGTGGAAATTGCTGTCGATAGGCGAACAAGGCAATACTTGTGGCCATTGCGGCATTCAATGAGTCGACTGCATTGGTATGGGGGATCATGAGGGTGTGATGAAACGTGATGTCTGGTAATCCCAGACCCTCTTCTCCGACAAGCAGCCTGACGTGTTGAGGCCATTGCCACGTCGAAAGGTTTATTCCCTTAAGGTCTAGCGACACAACCCACCTACGGAGTTCATGATCAGTCAGATTTTGAATTTCCGGTCCTTCATCTATCGACAAATTGAAGACCGCTCCACTTGAGGCACGGATCGTCTTTGGATGAAACGGATTGGCCGCTTCCTGTAGCAATATGAGTTTCTGTACGCCAAAAGCCGAGCAGCTGCGGATGACCATTCCCAGGTTCATGGGGTTGCCTAGCGGGCAAAGAACTTCCAATCCTTCCGGGGGAACGGAAAGGTCAGCCGATGAGACCTTTGGGGTTTGGCAGATTAAGAGGGGAAATACGGTTCCGACTGTATCAATCTTTTGAAAGAGTGCATCTGCTAGTTCGAACGACATCACGTGTCTTGGGAGTTTCGGCAGATCTGGGGTTTTTTCAGAGTAGAGAAGTTCCTGGCAAAGAGTTGGATGATGAGTCAACGTTTCTAGAACAATCTTTTTACCCGAGACCAAACATTGCCCATGTTTCTTAATCCCTTTACGGTCCAATAACGAGAGCCAACGTTTGATGTGGTTGTTGTTCGCACTCGTGATGAATCGTTGCCGATTGCCTAAAGTCTGTGAAAGTCGAGAGGGAGTAGTCTGAATACGAGGGGCCATAGATATGGGAAGACCGTCTTATTTTGAGTTCATTTTCAATGACAACAATGAACAGCATTCTAACAGAATCAGCATTCAGAAACTGGAGGTTTAGCCGATAGAGATCTATAGCCGTTTCACATAACTTTCGATGTTTGAGGCGTATGCCTTCGCGACGGCGGTCTGAATACCGCAACTGGAATTTCACTGGATTCGCTATGGAGCCATGATTCTCAATTCGTTGACCTGACGGGGTTTGGCTATGAGTCTTTGGCAAGGTGACAATGGTGCGATTGAAGCAATAATGTTTTCGTAAGGGGAGAGATGGATGTTTAAGCTATGGTCTGGAAACGAGAAGAAGCCGAGTCCAACAACACCAGAACATCTTCCGACCAGTACATCTCCATCAGTCCATGAGCACGATCAAACAGCTCAGGTTACTGAGACATTAGCCAAAGTTTTGCGTTTATTAGGCCGGCATTCATTTGATCTTGATCACATGGCTGTTAACGATATTGAAAAAGACTTTGAACGGTGGGCAATGCACGTGCTTGTGGGAACCTCGATTGTGGAAAATGAGGAGCCATTGACTGACGGTCGACGGGATTGGGGGGGGCTCAATCAATTTGTCAACGCTCATCGACAACATGAAAAAAAGTACGTTTTGGAAAGTTTGGGAGATCTTCGAGAAGTCTTGTTAACCTTTACCCAAACCATTGGTCAGACGGTGCTCGATGACCAGGAAACCGATCGGCAAATGGTGCTGCATCTTGGCGGATTGCAAACGGCTTCAGAAACGAGCTCTGCCGAAGAAATGAAAAAGGCTCTGCTTCTTGCGGTGGACGGGATCAGCCAGGTCATGGTTGAACGAAAACAGCGTCAGCAAGCTCACGTCGAGATCTTGGGCTCAAAACTTCAAACCATGCAAGCAGAACTGGGACAGGCTCGTGTCCAAATGACATTGGATCCGCTCACGAAGCTCTACAATCGGGCCGCGCTGGATACTCAGTTAGAGCGTATCGTCGGGCTCAGTCTGCTTGCCGGTTCAGCGGCCAGTGTCTTAATGATTGACGTCGATCATTTCAAACATGTGAATGACACCTATGGCCATCGAGCTGGGGATGCTGTGCTGCAACAATTTGCCGATCGTTTGGTATCAACGTTTCCGAGAAAATTAGATTTCATCGCTCGCTATGGAGGTGAAGAAATGGCGGTGTTGCTCCAGAGCGATGGATTGGATGTCAGCTCAAGAATTGCGGAACGGTTTTTAGAAACGATCAGAAGTAAGCCCTTTAATCATGAAGGGCTAGAGATTCCGATAACCGTTTCCATTGGCTTGGCGGAACTCAACCCGGGGGAGTCCGTGGCTTCATGGATTGAGCGAGCAGACCGTGCGTTATATCAGGCCAAGGAAACTGGGCGTGATCGTGTCTGTGTGGCGTCCAAGACCTTAGCGATCTAAATGTTGGAATGAATGGGGTCTGCGTTACGCGATTTCGGGTTGAGTCTCGTGTATCAGGTGAGGAGAGAGTATGGTCGTGGCTACGTGAAGTGGCCGTTCAACTTCTGCTGTACTGCCGATGTGCACTTGAAAAAAACTGGCGATTTCTGAAAGGCCTTCTGGAATTTGATTGATGATAGCCAGAACATCGTCAGCGCTGAATTCTAGCCATTCTTTTGCTGCTAAGACGGCCTCATACACGGCCTCTTCTGTCTCAGTATGACGACACCAGAGGTCCGCAAGGAGTCCTGAAAGCGCGACACAGCTCATGATGGCTTTTTGCTCTTCGGTGCACTCATGGCTGACATCTGGTTGATGACTGGCGCTGATGGCATTTTGAAATTCCTCTGGAAGTTGCCATGATTCCGCAATCCAACTCCCCATCTTGGCATGATCACATCCGAAGTACTGCTTTTCGAATCGTTGGAGTTGTGTGTGGTTGTCCTTCGCATCCATGGTTAATGTCCGTGTGACTTCTGGCGCTACCTCATTTAATGCCAGGAGCCCAATGTCTTGTAGGAGTGCACCAATAAATACCAACTCAGGGTCAGGGAGTTTGCACCAATGCCCTAACGTTCGACCGGCAATGCTTGCGATAATGGACCGTCGCCAAAATTTTGCATGGTCCATCCCGACATGTTCGGGATGGTTCATATCCTGACACAATCTGTAGAAGCAGAACGATAGTGCCAGAGAACTGACGGCATTCATCCCGAGTAACGTAATGGCTTGAGCAATGTTGGTAACGGTATGGCGAGTCCCACCATAATAGCTGGAATTGGCAATTTGCAGAAGTCGAGCCACCACTGCAGGGTCCTGACTCATTAAATCTGCCAGTTTCTCAATGTCGGCTTCTTCATTTCGACACATTTTTAATATCTGGGAAGCAATTGGCGGAAGGGCTGGTAGACTCAGTGACCGACGTAAGCGGTCAAACAGTGATCCATCTTCACCGGGGTGCCAGTGTGAATCTTCAGCATGCGTCGTAGGCATTTGGGTGCGGTTGTCAATCAATACTGTATCCTCTAGCGTTCAAATGACGGTGAGGGTGTGCCTGCATATAGTTTCGGTGAAAAACGTTCAGGCTTAAGGGAATACGAGAACATATTGTTTTGACAGGCACATCTGTGAGGCAGTTGTGAGCTTTGGTCAGTTCTTGTGAGATACTATAGCGAAACCAAATAACTTCCAGCCGATTCAAATAAACCAACTTCAGCGCAAAACACCGCTTCATACGTACGGAAACTAATTGGAACGGCTATAGCGGATGTCTACTAGAGAGCGTATTCCAGACCCAGTCTGAAAGAAAGCCTGGGGCCGGGAAATCCAAGGTATTCTTCATACGCGGCATTGGTGAAGTTTTCAAATATTCCGAAGAGACGCCAAGCGGGTGTTGGACGGTAGGTGATCGCAAGGTCGGCTTTGACATACCCGCCTACCCTGTCTTCTTCTGTAGGAATTTGAAGGTCAAAGCGTCTGCCGATGACTCGGACCTGTGTACGCACGGTCCATGTTGATGAAGGATGAGCTGTCAGGATAACACCACCACTCCACTCAGGACGATTCCGAAGTGGATCCGGCGTGCCCTGGATCTCTGTATCAAGATATGTCACAAACCCTTTGACTGAAAGTCCAGTCAGCGGAGTGAACTGCGTTGACAATTCAAGGCCCTGGGTTTTGACTGTTTGAAGATTTACAAGGCGAAAGATATTCATCCTGGCTAATGCTGGGTCCAGATCAATGAGTTTTGAAAACCGATTGCGAAAATAGGTGAGTTCAATCTGCGGAGCTTCGTGACCCATGCTGTGGTAAATGCTGACGTCCCATCCTTGGCTACTTTCCGGCTGAAGCTGGGCATTCCCAATCGTCGGGTCGCCGAGGCTTGCCATGCTTGGAAGTTTAAAGCCTTCTCCATAGCCGGTGCGGACACGCGTTGAAGGTGTGATCTGATAACTTAGCGCGACCCTCGGGCTGACCTCTGCTTCAAATCCTTCAGGGATATCGACCCGAAGACCCATAGTGGCCTGTATGTTAGAAAGGAGTGTTGCAGACATTTCAGCAAAGAAAGCAGGAGTTGATCGTGTGTTATGAAAATCTGTTTTCTGATCGGTTGGTGCTCCGAGAGCTGTGAGTTCCTGGATACCCTTTCGTTTGCCAATTTCTGTGGTGAGTTGAACGCCGCCAGCAAGGGACCAAGTTGGAGAGAGGGCTAACGTATGCTGCCATGTTGGTTGTATACGAGTGTAGGTGGTGTCAAAATTATTTGGAGGAATTCGAAAAATCAGAGGCGATGATGCGACTCCTGGGCTATCGCTGTCTTGTGTCCGTCGAAAGAGGCTGAACGAAAGGTTTTGTTCCCAAGCATTTGTCGGATTGTGGCTAAGGTGGAGTCCAGATACGAGTTCAGAAGTTTTACGTTTATCGGTTTCTCGAATGAAAGACAGCCGTGGTCCACCACTTCCTTCTGGAAAGCTCCGTGTTGAGGTATGGGTGAATTGCCCGGTAAGACGTAGCTTGATAGGAAGATCGTCATCCCAATTGATATGCCACCCTGCTGTTCCCAATTCAAATCGATCATTTTCGACCTGTTCCTCATTTCGAGTGTGTGACAGCGAGACGGCATACGTGAGAGGACCAACGGGGCCATTAGCTTGGAGCAGTTCTCGAGTAAAACCGAAGCGTCCGGCCGCACCTCGGATGAGCTGGTGCGATTCCTTTCCGCCTGCTTGCGTAATGACATTGATGACTCCTGAAACGGCCTCGGACCCATACCGTGCTGATAATGGACCGCGAATGATTTCAACCCTCTCGATTCGCTCAGGTGTCAGTGTCGAGAGGTCAACCGAGCCGCCTCGTTGATTGGTGGGGTCATTGATGGGGACACCGTCAATCATAATTAACGTAAAGTTCGGATCACCTCCTCGAATATAGACGGAATTGATCCCGCCTCGTCCGCCCATCTCATCAACATGGAGACCGGTCACTTGCTGAAGAATTTCACTGAATCGATGGGCTTGTTGATTATCAATGTCTGTTCGAGTGATAACGGTGACGCTGGCAGGAGTCTGAGTTAATGGAGTTGGAAGCGCAGAGGCGCTGACAATAATTGGATCGAGTTGCGTGATCTCAGATTGATCAGATGCATGAGACGTGGAAGCACTAGATAACAGCCAGATGAATACGATGGTTTGACTGAGGAGTGGGATGAGTGGCATGTGATTTTGTCTGATCTGGCAGAAAGTCGGCGTGAAAAGGCGACGATTCTTGAGAATGAAAAAAAGCGTCGTTGATCAGATTCGAGAAACGCACTTTATCATACTATAGCCATAGCGAATCCAAATAAGTTCCAGTGGGGACCTTTGCGACGATTGTTGTGTTGTCCTGTGTGACCTCAATAGGTAACTGACATTCAACACGATTTTGCTCATGAGGTGTCGACTTGAGGTCGCTAAGCCAGCGTGGGTACCTGCTTCAAACATTGGAAGGTTATACCCGCTTGGATTATAGCGAATACAAATACGCTCCAGGTCAACCATGAGGACTTTCAACGCGAATCCCATGTGTCAAGAGTACGAAAAATCATTGAATCGGCTATAACTGCCAATGATTGACGTTTTCTGCCACGTATTGGATGTCAACATTGTACAAGTTGGCGCTTTATCGTTTCGGTATAACTGAATCGGCTATAGGGAGAAAAAACAGGAGAATCGTTTGATGGAGATGGTGGTAGGCGTACTAGGACAGGTGGCGCACGTTTAGGCGAAGTGACGTCATATGTCTTACGTGATAGTCACGATCATTTTCATCCAGTCCTAGGAAATGGCGCATGCCGGTTACCTTTATTACACTTCAGTGTGGAAAAGACAATCGACTCATTGACCATCTAGTAGTTAGTGGGGAGACATGCTAAGTTTTACTATACCTTGCTAGGACATCAATAAGTTGGACGTGTTGGTGGTGTGCTCCCTATGCCGTTGAGGTGGGACGTCATAGGTCTCAACTCACGGTATCTACTCGAATTGTGATGAGTAGACGCCGCAAAGATTGACGTGTCTTTATGGATCAACCTCAGACCCTTTCTATCGTCATCCCGGTTTTTAACGAGCGTCAGACGATCGAGGAACTTCTGCGTCGAGTGTTACAGGTCGAACTGGGTGAACTGGAGAAAGATATTGTTATCGTGGATGACGGCTCTACTGATGGAACGACGGAATGGCTGCAAGAATTTCTGCGTACCCAAGATGCCGAGGGACATTTTGGAAATTCAGCTCAATCTGAAAGTCATGTAACCTATCGAAACGTCAGGGTGTTCTTCCACGATCATAATCACGGGAAGGGTGCTGCATTGGTCCGAGGGTTTCAAGAGGCCAGTGGAGATATGATTTTGGTGCAGGATGCGGATTTAGAGTATGACCCGCATGACTATGCCAATCTCTTAATACCTCTTTGTCAGGATACGGCTGATGTGGTCTATGGTTCGCGATTTCTCGCTTCTAAAACTCCTGCCTGGACCATGGCGGGCTACATAGGAAATAAGTTGATGACGGCACTTTCCAATTTTTTTACTGGACTGTCTCTGACAGATGTGTGGACAGGGTACAAGGTCTTCAAACGATCGGTGGTTTACCCTATGGCTCTGAATGAACCAGGTTTTGAACTTGAACTTGAACTGACCAGTAAAGTGGCGTACGAAAAGTGCCGGATTTGCGAAGTGCCTATTTCTTATTGTCCTCGCAGTCGAGCCGATGGGAAAAAGATTACCTGGAAAGATGGCATCAAAGCCATCCAATGTCTGATTCGATATCGCCAAAGTAAACTTCTTGGTCAGCAGCGCCAAATGCAAAAATTTTTAAACCCCTAGAACCCTTCCTCTATCTCTTTTCTCTTCCGTTCTTTTTTGGTCATGATTGTCATTTTCACTTTTTATAGCGAATCCAACAGTTGGAATGCCTGGACACGATACCATGCAAGAAGGTGCAATCTTGCATGGCATTCAGCGGCGTGACTCAGCCATCGACCTGATGTATCAATTACATGTGTCCAGGTCCAGTTGAGGTACATCAACTAACCTCGCGCGATTACTTACTTCAAACATGTGAGGTTATTTGGGTCGGCCAAAGCCTGGTAGGCCATCGCGCCCTATTCCCTATTTTATGGTTCGCAAGCCTGTTAGGGTGAAGGCTTTCATGTCAAGAAGTGAAGGCTAAAGCATACAGCATTTCTCGTCTGATCATCTGTATCACCTTGTTTCATGGAATTCCAAGTGTTTGAATTGTTTAGGCTTGAACGAACATTTGGTCTGACCGAATCCTAGGGAACACGTCTTGCTGTCTTTTATAGCGAGTATGGTTAGATTTTTTTGTTCTTGCCTGAATTAGCTGTGAGTTAAGGAGGGTGAGACCTTTTGTTTTATTGGAGGAGGAATTTTCATGATTGCTCGTGTCATATCAGCATTTTCCGTATTCATGGTTGTCGCCATTGGTGGCATTCTTACTCTTTTACCGACTCATAACAGGCCAAGTGAAGAGAAGCATTTCATGTATAGGTTTTAACAGGAGGGGGGGCATGGTTGTACGTCTGACATCAGCACTTATCATTGCTACTATTGGTGGCGTTTTGATGTTTGTTCCTGTCTCGGGTTTTGCAGGTTCTGCACAGGATGCGTTCAAAAAGTTGCAGGGACAACAAAATGGATCAGGAATTAAAGCTCACTCTGCCAGCTCGGCGGGCAAGGCAACTGGAGAGAGCGGGGCGGAAAAAGAGAAAGCCAAAAAGGCTATGAAAAATGTCGTGAATAAAGGATCTAAAAAGTCTCAAAATTAAAGAATTTTGGTTTATGAGGAATTAGCCGGATAGTGAAATAGTTTTAAAGCAAACATATACGCTGTAGGGCTGGCTTTTAATACCCCCTCATACTTGCTGGCTCTACCGGTACAAAGGGCTCATTTGGTTTCATCCAAATGAGTCCTTTTTTTTTAGGTCTATATTAATTGGAGTTCACAAACCAGTCACGGGTATTATAGCGAATCCAATTAATTTCCAGTTGTATGGGGAAACGAAGCCATAGGCGACGGTTGTTCCGTAACTCGGTGCCCCCGATAGGCAACGATGCTTGAAAGCCGTGCTGTCCCTGAAGTGTAGATTGAAGGTCGCCTAGGCGACGGTTGTTCCGTAACTCGGTGCCTCCGATAGGCAACGATGCTTGAAAGCCGTGCTGTCCCTGAGGTGTAGATTGAAGGTCGCCTAGGCGACGGTTGTTCCGTAACTCGGTGCCTCCGATAGGCAACGATGCTTGAAAGCCGTGCTGTCCCTGAAGTGTAGATAGAAGGTCGCCTAGACAGCGTTATGCTACGCATCAAACATCGGAAGGTTATACCCGCTTGGATTTACTGACAATGATTGACGTTGGATATCACGTATTGGATATCAAAATGGTGCAAGTCGGCATTTTATCGTTTCAGTATAACTGAAACGGCTATAGGCACTCTAGAATGAAATAAGAGAAAGGCATGTCAAAGGCTTATGTAATCTTTTTGTTACTGGGGGACGCACTTTCGAGATGGTATGCAAGGAAATTGGATGATGGATTGAATGGTCGTGATTTGCATTGTACGGGATTGAGGGAAATCTTGTGTGCTCATGATAATCAGACCAGGGTATTGATTGATAGCTTGTAAAAGATGATTGATTTCCTGGTTGGCATAGCGATCATGAGTATCGAAGAGGCCAGGTCTTTTTCCGAAAAGGGCATCGGCTTCGTCAAGGAACACAATGGATTTTTGCACTTTCGCCTTTCGTATGACCGAGGATAAATGTTTTTCAGTTTCTCCAATATACTTCTGAATCACATTTTTTACATTGAGTTTCAAGAGTGGCCGTGTCAAATCGACAGCCAAGGCTTCGGCGGCGGCTAATTTTCCCTTTTGATCAGATCCTGCAAAAATAACTGAGGTTGGACGTAATTTGTGATGATGCGGCTTACTCATGATACTCTGTGAGGCCAAGTCTTGCCTGAATTTTTGCGAGAGGGCTTTGAGCTGGTCGGCAGTCTGTGGAGACAGGATGAGGTTTTGTAACGTATGCTGAGGATTTCCTTTCAATGTAGACTGATGGTCGTTCGATATTTGGAGAAGGTTGTTATTTGAAGATTCTAGAGGAAGGCTCAACGTTGCGACAATGATCAGCGTGAAGCTATTGATGAGTGTGGTCATAATTTGAGTCATAAGTCTAATGGATAATTTGTTGTACTCGAAAGATCTTAAGTCAATCGCCTTATGGTGTACAGAATTTATTCTGTGATAGGTGACTGGTCTTGCGTGAATCATATGTGTCTGGTCTAACATTTTAGGATTCGGCTGTTCGTTTGATTAACCTCCTGTGTTCAATGGGCTATGAATGTCATGAATTTTAGTATCCACTCCTTTCTCGAAGAAATTTTAGAGCGTGTCTTGCCAGACCATGGTTTTGCGGATCATCTCCATGGAAAATTTCGTCCCGATGCGACCGCCTGGGCTATGATGGTCCTCAAGAAACAGGGCATTGAGTCTGAAATCGTAAGATTGGCTGGAGATCGATTATTGAATTATCAAATGCCTGATGGACGAGTGGTCATTTCTATTGATCATCCTGATGTCCTCTGGCCCACACCTTTAGCTGTCTTAGCCTGGCAGAATTCGAAAATTCATCATAGCGCATGGCAACGCGCGGTGCTGTTTATGCTTCAGGCTACAGGTGTTCACTGGGAAAAGCCGGATAATGATTTCATTGGACATGATACGGGGATTCTAGGTTGGTCTTGGACTGATCGGACTCATTCCTGGGTCACTCCAACCGCTTTATCGATGATGGCCTTAACGGTAGCGGGATATGGTGATCATTCCAGAGTGACAGCAGGGGCAAACTTGTTGCTTGATCGACAAATTTCGACCGGCGGATGGAATTACGGGAACACATCGGTACTTGGGAAATCGCTTCATCCTTTTCCGGAAACAACCGGAATGGCTTTAAATGCTCTAGCTGGTCGTGTTCCGCGTGAAGCAATCGAACCCAGTCTTCAATATCTTCAGGGTCGAATTTCCACACTTCGGACGCCTCTTTCGCTAGGCTGGTCAGTTCTCGGTCTCAAGGCGTGGTCGGTTTCGCCAGATCAAGCCCAGGAATGGATTGTTGAAACGCTTGAACGGGAAGCTCAATACGGGGGGTACGATACACCCTCGTTATGTCTGTTGTTAGCTGCTAGTCTGGCAACTGAAGGATTGGAAAGTCTTATCGTTCAAGAAGTCGAGGGTGCCACACCTTCTTAAATCATTCTGGATAAATTGACGCTTCTACGTATGTTTCATCATTCACTCACTCCTTCAAGATGGACGCGGCGTAATTTTCTTAAATTTCTCTTGGCTGGGAGTGCGCTTGTCGCCTCGTCGTCGTGCGTGACTCCGGTGAGGCGAGAGTTGGGTTCACAAGCCCAGGTGTTTGTTGGCCAGGAGGATTCGTATGAAGGTAATCTTCGCAGTGTGATGGAGCGAGGGTTTCAAGAACTCGGGGTCTCAGCTTCAGAAATTCAGGGGAAAAAGATTTTACTCAAACCGAACCTTGTTGAAACCCATACGGCAAGCGCGCATATTAACACGCATCCGTTAGTCATTCGTGCTGCGGTTGAGGCTTTTCTTAGTCTTGGGGCTCATCAAGTCGTCGTGGGTGAGGGCCCAGGGCACCGGCGAGATGCCTTGCACATCTTAGAAGAGTCAGGTCTAGGATCGATCTTGCACGAAGGCCGAATTCCGTTTATGAATTTAAATGAACAGATGGGCTATGCCGTGAGAAACCAAGGTCAATGGACGGCTCTCTCCACATTGACGTTTCCTGCCGTTTTTCGCGATATCGATTGGATCGTCTCAATGCCAAAGCTGAAAACGCATCATTGGGCAGGCGTGACATTGTCCATGAAAAATCTCTTTGGTGTGCTGCCGGGTCTTTATTACGGGTGGCCGAAAAATGTGTTGCACCATCAAGGCATTCATGAATCCATCTTGGATATTTATGCCACGCTCAAACCGCATTTTGCGATTGTGGATGGAATTGTCGGGATGGAAGGAGATGGCCCAATCATGGGCGATCCGAAATCTGTGGGAGTGATTGTCATGGGGAGGAGTTTTCCCGCTGTCGATGCCACCTGTGCTCGATTAATGGGAATTGATCCTTATCAAGTTCCCTACCTGAATACTTCCGAGGATTGGCTGGGTCCCATTAGCGAAGCCCATATCGAACAACGAGGTGAATCCATTCGAGCCCGTCGACAAAATTTTGCGTTATTGGATCACTTTCCTGCCCAGCAAGGATTACGTTGGAATGGATAGGTCTCGGTTGGATTTGATTGTTCGACAGCATGGGTTTGGACTCTTGCTCATCGACTCATAGTGTTCGCAGGCAGCTTTTTCTATTCGTGAGATGACAAATGCGTAAGCCCACCGACCAACTTGCTGGTTGCTGCTGGTTGCCACGATTTATCGATAAGGGTCGTTTGTGGAATTCTGGAACGTTGCCCCTTTTCTATCGAATAGCATTTTGTAGCCCAGTGGGTTTAGACGGACATTTTTTACGTCATTTTCACTTGCGAAAGAAAAATTTTCTAAATGCCGTTCAAGAATCTGGGTCGACAGATGATGGGGTTCGCCAATGGTTTCTTGAGCAGTCCAAAGTCACCTCAGCACGTATTGCAGAGTGGAACTTGTTCGCTCCGCGATTGGGAGAACGCGGTCATTCAGGTTATTGGACGTTTCATTTGGTGAAATGGGTGTTGTACCCCAAGGCTGTCGTTAGACCAGTCAACAGTCTGTTTGAAGCGATCATTCAAGACGAAGGGTGAGGTGGCTGGCCTATCGGTAAGAATGCTACACAGGAAGTTGTTTGTTGATTTTATTGAATATGTTCGTGACATTATTGGCATCGGCTTCCTTCAACCAGGACATTCTTATGGCAGGCGTTTCACCCTCTGGATAGTCCGTGAATGGCTTCACCACAATGTTATCTTTTTGAAAAACCTCCATGATTGCGTTGTGATGCTGCGATTCAAAGGTCAGTATCCCTGGGGCATGGGGGCCATCCCATTCTCTCACCTGTATTTCTTGCATCTCTCCTAGTTGTTGTTTCGCAATTTCCCGTATGGTCTTCAATCCTTGCGTGTTGAGCCCCCCTTGATTGATGTTCTCGCATGCTTTGGCGAGCCCTGCAATGAGACCGATATTATGCGTGCCAATTTCAAATCGAGAGGCAGGATGTTGTGTTGAAGTTGTAGATGTTGAAAGAACAGAGGGTGCATATTCCAGATAATGCTTGGAGAAGACCAGGCCTCCTGTTCCCAAAGGTCCGCGACACCATTTATAGCCTGAAAAAAAGTACGCATCACAATTCAGATGGTCGAAATTCACGGCAATATGTCCGACGGCCTGAGCGCCGTCAACAATCAAGAGTGTATCGCGTTCTTTTGCAAGAGCCGAAATTCCCGCAATTGGGAAAATCCGTCCATCTACATGGGATACATGACTCAAAATGATCGCCCTCACTCTGGGCTCATGTAACGCATGGTGAATAGATGTCAGAAATTCTTGTGGCGAAGCAGTCGTTGGCAAAAACTGTGTTTCAACGTCTCGGTGTTTGAGCGTAAGTAGTTCGTTGCGAATAGAAGGATTTTCATGGGTTGAACTCAAAATTATATCTCCTCGTTTCCAATCTATCGAAGAGATAAGCAAGTAATTTGCCGTGGAGGCGTTGGGGACGAACGCAATAGAAGATGGATTGGAGACGTGGAGTAACGCTGCGACGGTTTCACGACATTGCAGAACTTTGGTGCGATACCATTGAATGCCTTTTTCAGAATATAAAAAGTCTTTATATTCTGTGAGCGTGCGCTCGACTTCCTGTTCAGCTTCAGGGAGGATAGGACAGGAGCCAGCGTAATTAAGATAAGCCATGAGGTGAAATTCCAATACTAGACAGACTCTACCTTGCCATCTTCTTCATGACTCATTCAAGGAAAAGATTTTTCTTGAATTCTTATAACCTGACGGCTAGGCTGATGTTAGATGTGTCATATTGCTGCCGGCCGATTCGCGAAGAAAGGAATGTTTGATCATGTCTGAAACTCTTGTGACTCATCAAAACGCGTCGAACGATGTTGCCTTGATCTTCGTGCATGGATTTGGTGGAGAACCGACAAAGACCTGGGGGCAGTTTCCCGACTTTCTTTTGCAAGATTCTCGTCTGCACAATTGGGATCTTTATAGCTTAGGGTATCCAAGCGGTTTAGGATTTGATCTGGTGGGAATTTGGAAAGCGAATCCCTCAATTGACACGATTGCCAAAAATTTAACGACCTACGCCAAAGTGCAATTTAAATCCTATCAACGACTCGCATTGGTTGCACACAGTATGGGTGGGTTAGTGGTTCAACATGCGTTGGTTGACAATCCCGATTTTGCGAAGCAGGTTGGTCATGTATTTTTCTTTGGTACGCCAAGTCAAGGGTTAAAGAAAGCGTTATTTTTTCAGTTTTGGAAGAGGCAAATTGACGATATGGCGGAGGGTAGTCCGTTTATTCTTGACTTGCGTGAACGGTGGGATGAGAAATTTGCCAATGAGCAGACGCCTTTTCAATACTGGGTGACGGCCGGAGATCAAGACGAGTTTGTTCCGAGACATTCGTCGCAGATTGGGTTTTTAGATCATCGTTGTTGCGTTGTTCCAGGTGATCATTTAAGTATCGTGAAGCCAGAGACGGCAAGGAGTCTGAGTGTGCAGGTTGTGTTAAACGGGTTAACTGGAGGCGCGAATACGATCGGGATCGCAGACGCGGCTCAGCGGGCAATCGAAAACAGGCAGTTTCAGGAGGCTATCTCGCAGCTTGAGCCTAAGAAGGAAGGCCTTGATGAGCGAGGAGTCGTTGAATTGGCTTTGGCATATGAAAGCGTTGGTCGTCATGCCGAGGCGTTGGCTGCATTACAAGGACGGCATCCTGACGATACCGATGCCATGGGCGTTCTCGCGGGTCGGTTAAAGCGCCGTTGGTTACTTGAACGACAAGCTCAAGATGCTAAAGCTGCGCAAGATCTCTATCAAAAAGGGTTTGAACTATCGGTCCGAAGGAATAACTCTGATCAAGCCTATTATCATGGGATCAATCTTGCGTTTATGGCGTTGGCATTTGATGAAAATTTTGTGGCGGCCCAGAATTTTGCCAAACACGCGGTTGAGCATTGCAAAGAAGCCAGACAGAGCAAATGGCAGCATGCAACTCTTGGTGAAGCGCAATTGCTTCTTGGCGATGCTGATGAGGCCGTTCGTTCTTATGAGGCGGCATTAGCTGCGAAGCCTGCCCCAACTCCACGAGAAGTTGACTCCATGTTGCAACAAGCGATGAAAGTGACCAGTGTTTTAGGTTATGAAGAGGCTGCAGATCGCTTGTTGAATGTTTTTGGAAGGACAGAGGCATGAACCGTCCACTCTGTTTTGTGTTGATGCCATTTGGGAAGAAGCCCAATATCGCAGGTACACTCATCGATTTTGACGAAGTGTATCAAAAACTGATCCGTCCAGCGATTCAAGAGGCTGACTTAGAACCGTTACGTGCAGATGAGGAAATGACAGGAGGGATTATTCATAAGCCAATGTTCGAACGACTGATTTTGTGCGAATATGCCATTGCAGATTTGACTACAGCAAATGCCAATGTTTTTTACGAATTAGGCATTCGTCATGCCGTACGAGAATGGAGTACGATCACGATCTTTGCCGAGGGCGGAGGCCAGTTGCCATTTGATGTTGTGTCTCTGCGGGCTATCCCCTATCAACTCACGCCCCAAGGGACACCAGATAATATCCTGAGTGTTAGAAACATCATGGCTCGCCGTCTTCATGATGCGCAGCAGGCAACGCGTGATAGCCCCATTTATCAGCTGGTTGAGGGATTTCCTGAGGTGAGTCATACGAAGACCGATGTATTTCGCGATCGTGTGGAATATTCCAAATTGATGAAAGCACGACTGCGTGAGGCGAGGCAGCAAGGTCTTGAAACATTAAAAAATCTTGCATGCGAGCTTCAACCAATTGCATCCTGCGATTCTGGGGTGGTGATTGATCTGTACCTTTCCTATCGAGGGGTGAAAGGTTGGCAGGAGATGATTGATATGGTGTCCCAAATGGCGCCGCCTCTCGTCAACACCGTGATGGTGCAAGAGCAGCTTGGGTTTGCATTAAATCGACTTGGAAAAAGCGAAGAAGCTGAAGAAGTGTTAACAGAGCTTATTCGAGTGCGAGGAGCCAGTAGTGAAACTTATGGAATCTTAGGCCGAGTCTATAAAGATCGATGGGAGGCGGTACATGATGCCGGTGAGACTTTTCAAGCACATGGATTGCTGAATCAGGCAATTGAAGCATACCTAAGAGGATTTGAAGCCGACTGGCGTGATGCGTACCCAGGAATCAATGCGGTGACGTTGATGGAATTGAAGGATCCCCCTGACCCTCGTCGTGAACAATTACTTCCCGTTGTTGCCTATGCAGTCGAACGACGTATGGCAGGAGGAATACCTGATTATTGGGACCATGCAACTCGTCTAGAACTAGCTGTCTTAGGAAAACAAGAACAACAGGCTACCGAGGCTGCCCATGCCGCACTGGCGGTCATGCGTGAAACGTGGGAAGCCGAAACGACCGCTCGCAACCTTCGCCTTATCCAAGAGGCTCGTGACAAGCGAAATGAAACGATTCTTTGGGCTGATAAAATCCTAACCGAACTAGAACGAAAGGCCCACGATAATCCTGGCTCTTCAGTTCTGTGATTCGTGCTTGAAAAGGGTCTTGCCTCTTCATGGAGTCAAGATGAAGAGGTGTTTGGGGTGGGGCTGGTCGTAAGTCGATTACGGTTTTCTGGCAAGTGCGAGTCCAATGAGTTCTTCCGAGTCGGAGTACCATTTGATCATGTCAAAGCCGGATTGCTTGAGAAGCTTTTCTGCACGAGGGTGATCATATTTCGTACTGATTTCAGTAAGGATGTCTTCACCCTTCTCTAGTTCGAATGAAAAATCAAGACCCGGAATCTCCACGCATTGTGATTCTTTTGATCGAAGCCGCATTTCTATTCGGTGATCCGTTTTATTGTAGAGCGCCACATGATCAAAGGTGTCAGGATTGAGTGTGGCTCCGAACATTTCGTGCATGACGTTCAAAATGTTTTTATTGAACGCAGCCGTGACGCCAGTGGAATCATTATAGGCGGCTTCAATGCGCTTGATGCTTGTTTCCAATTGTACTCCTAACAAGAAAAAATCTCCTGAAGCCATTTCAGCATGAATGGATGAGACAAAATTGAGCGCAGATTGAGAATCGAGATTCCCAATTGTTCCACCCAAAATAACGACAAGTCTACGGCCACCGTCAGGGATATGTTCAAGGTGAGTCAAGAAATCTCCCACAACCCCATGGACATGCAGACCTTTATATTCTTTGACGAGTTCCTGAGCTACGCGTCGAACAATTCCTTCACTCACGTCAAAAGGGACATAAAATCGTAGTTGATTAGCCTGGGCCATGGCATCAAGTAAGACTCGGGTCTTCGTGGCGGCGCCTGACCCCAGCTCAACTAACTCTTCAGCTTTGGTCAAACTCATGATTTGATCGGCATATTGATTGAGGAGATGTCGTTCTGTTCGTGTTTGATAATATTCGGGAAGTTCGCAAATAGCCTCAAACAATTCAGAGCCACGATCGTCATAGAGATATTTTGTTGGCAATCTGCGAGGCGTTGACTCAAGACCTTTTCGTAATTCCAATTGAACATTTGTCGGTGTCTCATCGCTCACATGTACATCAATAATGATATTCTGTGATTCTGTCGTACAGTCCATACTTCCTCCTCATGGGGGTGTGTCGTTGAATGTGAGACGATTGAGTTAATTGAGGGAACGAGGGTAAGAATCCGTGAGAAGGTTGTTGCGTAAGAAGCTTTGGTTCATGAGATGATCGGCAAAGCATGTTGATGTTGCCAATGGAACGTATACTGCAAAAGTTATCATACTTTCCTTAAAGACCTTTGTTGTCGCATTTGGCTATGGTGATTTGCGGGAAATAAAGAAAACGTCGACAAGAGGGACAATCACCGACGAGGAATAATTGACCGGATAGACATAGTATAAAAGGGAATGGAAATTGTTGCAACTCTTCTTTTTTTTCGAGCATAGCCAGCGTTCACCGTATTTATCTTGCCACAATTCCCTTTGGTTTGACCCAGCGTTCAACGATGCTGAGTATTCCATCGACAATCAAAGCCAGAAGAGCTGCAGGTAACGCTCCGGACAAGATGAGCGTCGTATTGGCGAGTTGAAGTCCTGACACAATTGGAACGCCTAACCCGCCGGCACCGATGAATGCCGCTAATGTTGCGGTGCCAACAGTGATGACAGCAGAGGTTCGTATGCCCGCCATAATGACTGGTGCTGAGAGGGGGAGGCGAACCCATGAAAGAATTTGCCATTCGGTCATGCCGAGTGCTTTCGCAGCTTCGACCGCAGATGGAGCGGTATCTCGCAGCCCCGAATAAGTGTTGCGAAGAATGGGAAATAATGAATAGAGCCACAAGGCCATAATGGCTGGAAGAGCACCTATCCCAAATATTGGAATCATAAAGGCTAATAGTGCGATCGATGGAATCGTTTGAGTCATCCCAATCAGGCGGATTAGGGGTTCTGCAAGGTTTCGTTGACGTTCCAGTATGAGGCCGAGCGGAACGGCGAGAAGAATTCCCAAGCCCAATGCCAGTCCAGCGAGGCTGATATGTTCTCCCAAGTGAGATGCCAGAACATGTTTATGTTCCCATAAATATGGGAAAAGATGTGTGGATGTCGAAGTTTCTGAAGAAGATGTCTGTTTGGCTTTTTGAAGGAGACCGATGGATACGAGCGCATCATGGGCGACATGTTTGACGGAATCTCCTTTCTCTTGAAGCCGAAGGTTGAGCGTTTGCATCGATTGGGTATCGAGAGAATTGGTGAGTGAAGCGAGGGTTGTTCCAAGTTGAGGGAATTGTTGCAGGGTTTCGCCTCGAATTAACACGGCAGCTTCATAGGGTGGAAAGAAATGACGGTCATCTTGTAAAACCGTTAAATCATAGACGGCAAGTCGTCCATCAGTTGTGTAGACATCAAGCACATCCACCTCGCCGGTATCGATAGCTTGATATTTGATCGTCTGTTGCATGGTCACGATCTCTTTAAAGGTAAGACCATATTCTCGTTGCAATCCAGGAATCCCATCAGGACGTTGGACGAATTCATAGCCCAATCCTGCTCGCAGAGTTGAGGCAATTTTTGTCAGATCAGAAATCGTGTGGAGATTCAATTGTTCTGCCCGGGTTTTTGAAACGGCTAAGGCATACGAATTTTCAAATCCTAGTGGACTTATCCAAACCAGATTCCATTGTGACAAGAATTCAGCACGGACATGGTTGAGTGTATCTTGTGGGCTTTTCATATGAGGTTGACCAAGGATGCTCACCAACCCTGTTCCCGTGTATTCCGGGTATAAATCAATAGATCCCGATTTGAGTGCTTCAAACGCGACTTGGGTGCCAGCAAGTCCCAATCGACGAGTCACGGTGATATCGGTTTTTGCCTCAATGAGTTGTGCCATTATTTCTGCAAGCAGTCGATTTTCCATGAAATTTTTTGACCCAACCACGAGACGTTTTTCAGGTGTTGGGGTCTGCGGATTTGATGCGTACAGCCATACTGGAGAGAGGATGAACAGTAACGGATAGATATGTAGCGCGAGGCGTGCTAGCATCATGGGTTTCCAAGTTTAAGGGGCGAGAACATGTTGCAGTAGGCTTTCGACGTATGTATTCGTTGGACAATTCATGAGCTCTTTTGGTGACCCGACCTGCATGATGTGTCCTTGTCTTAACACCGTGATTCGATCTCCGAGACGAATGGCTTCACGAAGATCATGTGTGACAAGAACCATGGTTTTGTTGAGACGTTGCTTGAGATCTAAAAACTGATTTTGTATGTCGATCCGCGTGAGGGCATCAAGTGCACCAAATGGTTCATCTAACAGAACGATGTCCGGGTTGCCAGCTAATGCCCTTGCGACGGCGACCCGTTGTCGCTGACCCCCGGAAAGTTCTGCCGGATAGCGTGCTAGGTATTCTTCGGGAGCAAGGCTCACAAGCTCAAGCATGGTCTTGATTTGGGCGTGACATTGGTGGGGAGACCACCCAAGAAGTGTCGGGACGAGGCCGACGTTTTGTTCGACTGTCCAATGTGGGAGAAGCCCGCCATCTTGTTGGACATAGCCAAGCCTTCGTCGCAGTTCAATGGGGTTTTCATGATTGGCGCTCTTGTCTTGAATGCGAATTTCGCCGGAAGTTGGTTCGTCTAGTCGATTGAGTAGCCGCAAAAGCGTGGTCTTTCCCGACCCACTTTCGCCAATGAGTGCCATCGTTTCTCCTACCTGCACGTTCCAATTAATATCATGTAACGCGTGAACCCCATTCGGAAACTGTTTCGTTACATGGCAGGCTTCAAGTGCAAGGTGAGACATTGGACAAAAGAACCACGTATCCCAGATAAAGGTCTATCGATTTGTCGGATAATTCATACTAACATTTACTGTGAGCTTCTGAAGAAGAATACCAAGGACGGTCTTGTCTTGCCAGAGATTGTCTTGTGATATGAAGATTACCTGTTGACGGAAGGAATATCCATTTAAAATATTGTCACGTTCCTATAAGCTTTGCTAACCTTCATGGGGTTGGTATCTACATGATAGGTGCCGCAATATATTGAGCTAATTGGTATGACCCCTTTTGAGGGGTTTTTTATTGACAGCTATACGTGTGTATGTTTTGTCTGCGTGTAAGGAGGAGCTTATGATTTCTTCAGCTGTACTCCCTGAGGCGTTACATCAAGTTCGTTCATATATGGATGAGATGTTTTCACTCATTCATCCTACCTCGTTTTATGAACGGGGAATTCCGGAACGTCATCGGCTGATTTTTTATCTGGGACATGTTGAGGCCTTTGATTGGAATCAAATTTGCCGATGGACGCTGGGAAAGCCTTCGTTTCATGAAGAGTTTGACCAATTGTTTGAAGCTGGAATTGATCCAGAACAAGGAACGTTGCCTCTTGATCAACCTTCTGACTGGCCATCGCTTGATGAAGTATTGGAGTATAACCGTCGAGTACGCGAAGAGATCGATCGCTGTGTTGATGAGGCCCCTACCGATATTTTGCATATTGCCATTGAGCATCGATGGATGCATGTTGAGACTACCGCATTTATTTTTCATCACCTCGCTCAGAATGCTAAGTATACCCCGACTTTACCTACGCCTCCTGTGATCTCGCCTCCTGTGCACGAAATGCTTGAAATACCCGAAGGATTCACAACCCTTGGGAGTGATGTGTCTGACAAATTTGGTTGGGATAATGAGTTTAATGGATATGAGACCGTTGTCCCGGAATTTTTAATCAGTAAATATAAGGTCACCAATGGTCAGTATCTTCAATTTGTTCATGAAGGCGCAGCCCCTCCATCGTTTTGGTTCCAACGCGGGGGTGCGTGGTTTCTCCGGACCATGTTTGGGGAATGTCCGTTGCCCCATGATTGGCCAGTTTATGTTTCTCAAAGTGAAGCACAAGCCTATGCCACGTGGGCTGGGATGGAACTCCCGACTGAGGCGCAATTTCATCGAGCGGCTTACGGCACGATGAATGGAGAGGAACGATTGTTTCCATGGGGAAACGAATGGCCCAAAGGCATTCATGGCAATTTTGGCTTGAAACATTGGGACCCCGTTTCTGTCACCGCTCATCCTGCAGGAGAAAGTGATTTTGGAGTGGCTCAGCTCGTTGGCAATGGCTGGGAATGGACGTCCACGCTGTTTCACCCTTTTGAAGGGTTTACCCCTCATGCAACGTATCCTGGCTATTCAACCAGGTTTTTTGATGAGGATCACTATGTGGTGAAGGGGGCAGGTCCTCAAACGGCGGCTTGCTTGCTTCGTCGATCCTTCAGAAATTGGTTCCGTCCTAATTACCCTTATGCTCATGTCGGGTTTCGATGTGTTCAAAATGGTTCGTAATGTGAGGGTGGGAATGATAACGCTCAGCCCGACCTTTATTCCTACCTAACCGACTTGGTCCATCATGAATCGTGGTCGCTCGTGTTGGCCTTCGTGTGATGGGATGTCTTCCTTGACATCTGTCTGGCGAAACACGACGCTGATTGTGTTAACTGCTCAAATTGCCGCCATCTACGCGGCCATTCTTATTCCTTTCAAAGTTGGTATACCCATTATTCCAGGTTTTGTTGAGCTACGTCCTGCGAATGCGATTCCTCTCGTTTCCTCTCTCCTCTTTGGTCCCCCGGCTGCTTGGGGAGCCGGAATTGGCAATCTCATTGGCGATTGCTTTGGAACATTAGGTCCAGCCAGTATCTTTGGGTTTTTGGGAAACTTTTTGTTGGGCTGGATTCCGTATGTTATGTGGGGAAATCTTGGTCCGCTTTCATCGGGAACCCCTCCTTATCTGAAATCATGGAAGCAAGGCGTGGAACTGATGACGATTTGCATAGTGTCATCTGCCGTGTGTGCAGTGACGATCGCTTGGGGCGTTGAATTATTAGGGTTGCTCCCTTTTATGGTCCTTGCTCCCGCCATTTTTTTGAATAATGTCGTTATGGGAATGTTGCTCGGACCACCGTTGCTCGTGTTTCTGTATCCCCGTGTGAAACGGTGGGGGTTGTATTATCAAGATTTCTACGATGAGCAGATGGAGTTGCAAGACTCGAAATTCGCTCAATTAGACTCGGAATATCTAAATGGATCACCCACGACGACTCAAGATGATGGATTGATGGTCAAGGTAGAAGATGTCACATTTCGCTATCGTTCTCATGAGGAGTTAGCGTTGAATCGTCTTTCGTTGCAGGTTCGAAAAGGTGAGTGGGTTGCGATCATGGGACAACGAAGTTCAGGGAAATCAACCTTATGTTATTGCCTGAATCGGTTAATCCCGGCATTGATTCCTGGACAATTTTCTGGAGTCATTACCATTGATGGACAAGTCCTGGCACATCAGTCAGTTTCGAGTATAGCCGTTAACGTTGGACTTGTTTTTCAGGATTTTGATACGCAATTAATTTCAACGAATGTCGAACGAGAAATAATTCATTCTCTGGAGTATGTTATTCCACCCCTTTCGTTGAATGAACTGAGAGAGCGGATTGAATCGGCTTTGCGTCAAGTTGGTCTCGAAGACTTCTCTTCTCGTGACCCTTTGACGTTGTCAGGAGGGCAGCGTCAACGGTTAGTCCTGGCTTCCGTGTTGGTTTGTCATCCGAATTTGTTGGTCTTGGATCAACCGATGACTGATCTTGATCCACAAGCACGGCAAAAACTCAAAGACCTGTTTGACATTTTAAAAAAGCAAGGTGTCACGATCGTTCTTTCAGAGCAGGAGTTTTTTGATGTGTTGCAGGCCGATCGTCTCTATGTTCTTGATCACGGCCAAGTTTGTTGGGAAGGAACTCCGCATGAATTATTTCGATCTCCCAGTCTGACAACGAAATTTGGCCTTGCATCGTCTCCACTCGCAGAATGTTTTGTTGATTTCGACCTCCCGACATTACCGGTGACCGTCGAAGAGGCGTGGCGCATGACCGATGAACTTGGTCTCACATTAGTCCCAGAAGGTGACAAGAATAAAAAAGATGAACGTATCGATGGGGCATATTTAGTAGGAAATGGGTCTGTGCCGCTGATTCGCTTTGATCGTGTTTCTTTTGAATATACTCAAGGCGTTCGAGTGCTGAACGATGTATCACTGGAAATCATGCAAGGTGATTTTGTCGCAATATTAGGCGAAAATGGGTCGGGAAAAACGACGTTAGGAAAACTCGTTAACGGACTCCTGCTTCCATCTGACGGTAATATTATCGTGACTAGTCATGATACGAAAAACACTTCAATGAGTGAATTGTCACGTAAGGTTGGATATGTCTTTCAAAACCCCGATCATCAGATCTTCGCAGAAACTGTATGGGATGAAGTGGGATTTAGTATGAAAAACTATGGATTCCCTATTGATGAATATGAGCGACGGATTGTGGATGCGTTGATGGCCGTCGGTTTGGATGTGAGACACTACCGATTCGAAGACCCATTTTCTTTAACTAAAGGTGAACGACAGCGGGTGGCCGTCGCTTCGATTCTTGCTGCGAAACCAGATATCCTGATTTTCGATGAACCGACGACGGGGCTTGATGCAAAAGAAACTGATCGAATGATGAAGATGATTCGCCTCTTACATGAGCAGGGGCACACGATTGTCATGATTACCCACACGATTCAACTTGTTGCTGAGTATGCGACTCGTTGTGTGTTGATGCATGACGGAATGGTCTTCGCTGATGCGCCGACCCGTGAAATTTTTTCTGATCCATCACTGATGAAGGCCGCTGCCCTTGAAGTTCCAGCTGTGACGAGGTTTAGTCAACGTTGGGGGCATACGCTATTGACTGTTGAAGAAGTAAAAGAGGCACTTCGACTCTCATGAACATTTCTCTTTATCTCGATCATGATACCTGGATTCATCGGTTAGATGCCCGCACCAAGGTCCTTGCCGTCTTGGCTCTATTTACCCTCGCGTTGTTGTATACTAGCCCATTATATCTTGCGGTTGTCTGGAGTCTGGTCATACTAGGAGTGGCCAGTGCCCAGGCATTCGCCAATATCCGAAAAATTTTGGTTCTTCTCGTACTGTTATTTTTGTACAGTGCCGTAATTTGGCCATTTTTCGTTGAAGGTTCTACGCCTGTCTTTCATTTGTCTTCTATTCTGATAACGGCAGAGGGTTTGACATTTGGGATCGGTATGGGCTTACGACTGAATATTATGGTTATGAGTGGAATCTTATTGCTTTCGACGACAAAGCTTGAGGATTTCGCTCTCAGTCTTCAGCGGTTTGGCCTGCCTTCTTCAATGAGTTTTGCCTTGTCTCTTGCGTTTCGCTGGGTTCCGACATTGCTTCGCTCGAGTAGCATGATTGTCCAAGCACAACGGTCTCGCGGATTAGACCTTTCCTCAGGCACTCTCATTGATAAGATTCGCGGTTATTCGCCGTTGGTTGTTCCTCTCATTGGTCATACGCTTCGACAAACGACACTCCTGGCCATGGCGCTTGAGTCGAAAGGGTTCAGTCCTAGCCGTCGTCGTCATACCTATATCCATTCACAAATGAACGTTCTTGACTACGGTGTCTTGTTGGTGGCAGTTGTAATGGTTGGGGTGAGTTGGCGATTGCGAGTCATGGGATATGGAGTTTGATCCGTGGTGTAAATTTCGCTCATTGTAAGGTCAGTTGAGAATCTACAAAAGACAACGCCCTCTCCATTTTCATGGTGAGGGCGTTATGCCTTGGAATCTTACAATCTTGAGAATATTGATTACTGTTTAACGGATGGTTTATTTCGTAAGCGCCAGGCCGCTAATCCCATAATTCCCGACCCTAATAAGATGACAGTCGATGGTTCAGGGTTTTGAACTAAATTTTTTCCGGCTTCGGTGTTTGAAAACGAAAAAATCAAGTCATTGTAATCTTTATCTCCGCCACCAAGAAGATCTTCAAAGCTGACTAAAGTCTCATTGTTTCCAAATGAATCATCGATAAATGCATGTGCAATGCCATCAATGTTATTGGCTGCACTACCGGAATAAAACGTGTTGCCTGTGTTGTGGACTTCCAGTCGAAAGTTCAGTGCCGTTCCCGCAGTAAAGTTTCCTAAATTAAAGGTCGAACCACTTGCTTGATTTGTTGTAAAGATTTTTGTGTTTCCCAGATACAGTGAGCTGGTGTAGCCGGCATTGCTTCCCTGAAAGGTGGCTGTGACATTGCCGTCATGTTGAACTACGATGTTTCCTCCCAAGACTGACGTGGCCATGGAATGCCCAGGAAATAAAAAGATTCCACATCCTATGAGAGCGAGAGTAAACCCTTTGAGGTGTGTTAGTGGTTTCATGATTGCGTTCCTCCAGTTATGACAATGTATGAATTTACTATTGGCCTACTATCTTTCAAGAATATGATGATCATGCAGATTGCTACGAGGTTTGAGTAAAGTTTATTTTTCTATATAAAGTAGCAAATATGAGACCAAGGAGAAGAGTTTCGCCGATACGGTATCGTTTCGTTTCTTTGCTAAGATTTCCTGCAAGTTTCTTTGCTCTCTTCTAGGTCTGCCGTCTGATGAAGGGCAATTGAAGATGAGCCATCAATGTGAAAGCTGAAAAGGTATTTGACAAGTTCTCGTCATAAGTCAGGACCTAAGTGGCATCATTCAACAGATATGTGATGGAAGTGAAAAGAACTCTGAAGATTTAGGGATGTCAGTATTGGAAATAATCTCGACAAGATCTATAGCGAATCCAATTAATTTCTAGTTTATGAGGAAAAGGAAGCCTAGGCTACGACCGTTGTGTCTCCCGAGTCTCGCTAAAGGGCCGCCAACGTTGAACTCTGTTTTGCCTTCGGCATGGCGATTGAAGGTCGCCTAGGCGACGATGGTTGTGTCTCCCGAGTCTCGCTAAAGGGCCGCCAACGTTGAACTCTGTTTTCCCTTCGGCATGGCGATTGAAGGTCGCCTAGATCATTAAAAAAATACCGCTCTTTTCAAAGATAATGAAAAGAGCGGTATGTGAGAACACTCGTTTTTGGTTGAACGAAAACTACTTATTGAAGGATCGTTCTTTTCTCAAGCGCCAAGCGGCTAGTCCGATAATCCCTGACCCTAATAAGATGACGGTGGATGGTTCTGGATTTTGCACGAGGCTTTTGTTTGTGTCTGCATCAAGCTCGGTGTTGGTGTTGGAGAAAGAGAATAGCAAGTCATTGTAATCCTTGTCGCCTCCTCCAAGAAGATCTTCAAAGCTGACTAGTGTTTCACCCTGCCCAAAAGAATCATTGACGATTGCATGTGCGAGGCCATCGACATTATTTGCGCCACTTCCAGTATAAAAAGTCTGGCCGGTGTTGTGAACTTCAAGTCGAAACTGTAACTGGGTGCCAGCAGTAAAGTTTCCTAAATCAAATGTCGAGCCACTTGTCTGATTTGAGGTAAAGATCTTTGTGTCCCCCAGATACAGTGAGCTGATGTAGCCCGCATTGGAACCCTGAAATGTGGCCGTGACATTCCCGTCATTTTGAACTGCCAGGGATCCGCCCAACACTGATGTCGCGAGTGATGGGGTCGGTAGCAAGAAAGAACAACCTAAAAGTAAGGCTATTGTTGCTTTTTTCATATGGCTTACTGTCTTCATGTCACGAAGTCTCCTATTTTGTGAATCGACTGAGCGTCGATTGATGCGATTCGTGGAATTGACTTTATCGCTGAACTTGTTAACTTTCCTCTAAATTTAATGTCTTAATTAGATTTAATCTTTTATTCTTATGTGCAATTTAGATATTCTCACAAGATTACTTTAGTAATTAGGCAATATTAATACCATTTATTTATTTTTTGATATTTTAGTTCATAATATATTGATTTTATTAGTATTATAATGAATTCGTATGTTATATCATGCTTGAATTTTGTGAGAAAATGTAAAAAATGAGACAGAAAGTGAAAAAAAGTCTGACAAAATGAAAAAATATTTCAATAATTTACAATATAAGGTTCAATCTCGTGTCATAAAAATCATAAATTATAGCGAATCCAATTAATTTCCAGTTGAATGAGGAAAGGAAACCCAGGCGACGGTGGTTGCATATCTCTCGCAGGGTTGAAGGGGTTGCCAATGGTGAGACCTTGTTTGCCTCTGATGATAGGTCGCCTAGACAGTGCAATACTGCGGCCTCAAACATCGGAAGTTATTTGAAACGTCTATAACTAGGTATTTTATGATGAAATCTACCAGCTAAAAAAGTCGACACCCCATGACTTTTTATTTCAGGAGCCTAGTTGTGATGGGGTTGCGTCTTATTCGTTGAAGATTTGTATTGGCGTAAGGGGGTCTGCAGGAGAAAACGAAAAGATTCTCGAATAAAAATATAACTCAGCATCCAAAACATGTTTAATATTTTTCGCGCTTCGAAAGCCATGTTGTTCACCTTCAAATGCAACATAGGCAACTGGAAGTCCTTTTTCTTTAAGTGCTTCAACCATTCGTTCCGCTTGGTTAGGCGGGACCACTTTGTCTTCTAGTCCTTGAAAAAGAATAATGGGGCAAGAAAGCTGATTGGCGAAATGGATAGGGGAACGTTGGCGATACAGCTCTTTCTGTATCGGGTAGGGGCCGATTAACCGATCTAAATAGCGTGATTCAAATTTGTGAGTATCGCGAACAAGGGCTTCAAGGTCGGAGACGCCGTAATAACTTGACCCTCCCATAAAGATGTTGTGGAAGGTCAGTGCACATAATGTCGTATACCCACCGGCACTACCTCCGGTTATAGCCACTCGCCTCGCATCAACATTTCCACGATGAATAAGAAATTGGACGCCGTTAATGCAGTCGGTTACATCGACGATTCCCCACTGTCCATGTAACCGTTCTCGATAGGATCGTCCATAGCCCGTACTGCCTCCATAGTTCACATCTAAAACCGCAAAGCCACGACTCGTCCAATATTGGATCATCAAGTTGAACGATTGTCCGCACGACCCTGTAGGGCCTCCATGACTTTTTACGATCAGTGGAGGACGTTCATCTGAGGGGGGACGGAAATCTCTATTTTGAGGTGGATAGAAAAAGGCATGAGCATGCTCTCCATCGTCAGTTGGGTACTCGATAGCCTCTGGAGTGGAAAGATAGTCTTGATGAACGGGAGCATTGAACGACCGATGAAGGATCTCAGATTTTTTCGTGATCAGGTCAATTCGAATGAAGGCGGTAGGTTCTGTTGGAGAGCTTGCCGTGCAATACACACCATTTCCTTTAACTTGAATTCCCTCGATATCTGTATAAGGTAAATCAAATGAAGTCAGCGTGTGTAACTCGGTATCCAGGCAGCCAAGATGCCATGTACCTTTCTTCGTATAGGCACAGATGATGTGGTGAGAATCTTGGAAGGCATAGGTTGAGAGGCCTAAGTTCCATAGAGGCGCACCAAATTCGGCTTCCAACTGATATAAGGCTTCAATGTGATCGTTGTGAAAGCTGTACAGATTCCACCACCCGGTTCGGTCGGAGATGAAATGAAGTTTACTCGACGGAGACCATTCCGGTTGGAAAATTGACTCGCTTTCCCCTCCTGCTACATACCTGGCGTGTAGTAACAATCCATCGGAGTGAATGTCGGCGACCCATAATTCGGTTCCGTCCCAAGGCATGTTGGGGTGGTTCCATGCAAGCCAGGCGAGTTGATGGCCATTGGGACTCAATCGCGGGGCGGCATAGAAGTCGTGTCCATTGACAAGGATTTGTCCGTATGTCTTCTGGGAATCTTCGTTCAACGAAATACTGACAATAGAATTTGTCGGTTCGCGGTGAGAATCCGAATGGTCTTCCCTGATACCCATAATTCGGTTGTGGTGATGATCCATCGTGAAGTCGGCGTAGCGATACGGGCCTTCGGCCGTCAAGGGGGTGGCGGCCGAATCATGATGATCCTGTCGATAGAGCCGTTGATCAGAAAAGTTTGAAAAATAAAGCGTGCCATGTGACACGAGGTACGCGCCTCCCCCATATTCGTGTACGCGTGTTCGAACATTGAGCGGGGATTGAGTCAGATCAGTCATGCAGGTATCTGGCGTTCGACGAACGATAACATTCCGTCCGCCTTCGGTTGGACGGCTTTCCACCCAATAGATATTTTCCCCATCCAGACGTTGTTGGCCGAGTTTAATAGCTTCGGAAACAATCAATTCAGATGTCAGTGGGGACTTCCATGAACCAAATGGGGCAGTTTGCGGTGTAGGCATAACGTGAATCTTTCTCCACAATGCGATGGTCAGGCGTGCCGCAAGGCATGGACAACGCTTTATCTCACTGGAGAATTATAAGAAAATCGTGCTGAATTTTGAACGAGGAGATGGGTTGGCCACAGAAAAACGCTTCACGCTAGAGAATCGTGAAGGTATTTGAAAGGCTGGGCAACGTGATGTACTAAGCTTTCACCGAAAGCTTCATGCGAGAATGTTCATCAATGGCGATGGCGGCATAGTTTGAAACATTTTTGATGCACCGGCCACAACAGCTGTTTTTGTCATCGATTCCGAGCGTGGAAGCTAAGAGTTTCGGGCAGGTGATGCCTTCACGTCCTAAGGTTCGAACATCTGATTCTTTGATGCCTTTGCAAACACAGATGTACATGTCTTCCCTCTTGAATAAATGTGATTTTTATTTAAATACGATATTGATAACCATTTTCAATATAGTTAATTGTACTCGTTGCTTTTGAGGCTGTCAACCCTAGGACGCATAAAATTCTCTCGAAAGTTGCGTCATGTAAGTTATTGAAAAATAATGATATTTTATGTTTAACCCTATCAGTTTCTGTTAGTTGTTTGATGTTGTTAAACGAAGTATGGTGTGTCGTGAGGATGTCGTGTTTTGAGGAAGTCACATGTTTGATGATTGTATACAGAAAACAGCTAACGGAGTAATTTTAACGATTCATGTTCAACCTCGGGCTGTTCAAACAGAATATGTTGGTGTCTACGGTCAAAATTCCTTAAAGTTTCGAGTCGCTGCTCCGCCAGTAGATGGAGCAGCCAATGCAGCACTCTGTCAATATCTTGCGGACCAGTTTGATATCCCCAAACGTTCTGTGGTTATTGAATCTGGGACCGGAGGACGTCACAAACGCGTCTTGCTGAAAGGTCTGTCGGTGGAGCACGTGAAGCAGAGGTTAGGCTGCTATGGACGGTGATAGCTTTTTACAAACAGCTAGATCACGTTTATAGCCGTTTCCAATAAATTCCGCATCTTTGTGGTGAGTTATCGCGCGGGGTTAGTTGGTAGGCCTCAGCTGGACCTGGACACATGTCATTGATACATCAGGTCGATGGCGAGGTCACGCAGTTGAATGCCATAGAAGATTGCACCTTCTTGCATGGTATTGTGTCCAGACATTCCTACTGTTGGATTCGGTATAAATCTCTAAAGGAGAAACGCGGCAGGAAAGTTGGCTAAGAGGCCCTGCATGCGAAGTGAGGCTCGTTCTAATCGTTTGACGTCATGATGACTAATTTTGTCAAAATGAAGCTTTTTGATCCATTGTTCATCGGCTTTTAATTTCAAAAGTGAAGCGAAAGACGTATTGGGTATGCAGGTATTCCGGCTTGCGGCTTTGGTAATGAGTGGTTGGAGCGTCTTGACTTCCTCAACAAAATCAATCCTGTTGGGTAGAAACTCAAATGGCTTGCGGTCTTCATTCAATTGATGAAATACGTTAATGAGCCATTGAGTGGTCAAGGCCATGCGTTCGTAATGTAGCGTATCAGGAAGGTCTGTCGGCTGATGGTATCGAGGAGTTCGTCCGGCAGAGAGGAACAAAAAAGGTACCGAAGCATTTCGAAAGGCGTGATAGTCGCTAAATGGTGTGCGGCCTAATAGGGGGATTTCTTCGATCACATGCATGCCCAATGGTTTGATGAGAAGTTTTTGATTCTTCAAACTGGGAAATGACTGGTTTTTAATATGCCGATACAGGCCTGGACTGTGTTCGGCGCCTGCGGCAAAGACGACGTGTTGAAGCGGTTCCCAATGGACGCCTCCCATGAGCTCAAGGATAATCACAGTTTGCAGGTTTTGGGGATTTTCTATTTCACGAGGCAGATGATCTAAAAAGTATTGTGAGCCAATCAGTGCGTATGGGGGTTCTTCAGCATTAAATGCGACAAACACCACTGAATAATGTTTGAGTGACGGCAATGCCATGGCTGTTTCAAGAAGCATCGACACGGCTGCAGCATTATCATCAGCTCCAGCATAGATGCGCCCTCCAGTTTTTCCCAGGTGATCATAATGGGCTCCGAGCAGAAGCCATCGATTGGTGGCGGTTTGAGAATGCGCGCGACGGATGCCAATGAGATTGTCTCCAATCTCCGGTGAGATTTGTTGCCGGTAGCCATTCAAAGAAGAAAGAGGTTCGAGTTCAGCTTGTTGAAATGTGTTGACGATATAGCGAGCGGCTGTTTCATGTCCTGGAGTTCCTGGTTTCCTGCCTTCAAGTTCTTGGCTAGCAAGAAACTCTACATGACCTCGCAGACGGTGAGCGAGCTTGGAGGTGATTGTTAGTGAAGTGGGGTCAATCGCAAGCATGTCTAAAGCTTTCGCTTGATGGTGATCATGGTACTGGCCTTATAGAAGGAAGCCGCATTGTACAAAGCGAAGCAAGTCTTTCGCTAGAAACGTATGAGAGGGTGGGAAATTCTTGTGAGATGATGTTAAGGTCTCAGATCGATGAAATGGCTTCATTTACAAGAGAATTCTCCATTTTTATAATCTACAGACCTTTCACTGTGCAATTTGATATGAACGCGCCTTCTTCACCCATTTCCACTTTGCTGAACTTGCTTTTGGATCGTCACGATCAAGCGACGGCCAATGGCCTTCGAGACGATCTTGTTGGTCGAGGAGTGGCCGAGACCGTCCTGGAACTCTGTGAAGAGCTTCAGGATGCCTCATCAAAAATCGCGAGTGAAGCGGTTTGGACCTTAGCCGAATTGCATCGCCGTTGTGGGCTCGATACGGTCATTCCGTGGCTCGATCTTGGCATCAGTCTTACGCAGTCACGGGGAGCACTTGGCCTACGATACTTTAAGGAAAGTCCGTTGATACTTGGGGTACTTGAGACGTCAGACGCGCGCATGACCATATTGCAATTGACGCTTGAGTTGGCCGATGGATCGTCAGATGTTGCTCCGAACTGCGCCTTAGAATTCTTTAAGAAAGCCCCTGAACTGTTACTCGAAATTCCCATGTCTCAACTTCAAGCATGGGCAGAAATCGGTATGGAATTGGCGCAGTGGGATTATGTCTTAGGAAACGAATTCTTTCATGAAAGCCCATCGATTGCTCATGTGATCTCTCAAGAGCAGGTCAGAGATTGGATTGGGTTTGGGATGAAGTTGGTGACGAATAATTCGTTGGGGAAAACGGACTATGTGGGCACCATCGAATATTTCCGGTCGAGCCCTGCGATTTTGAGTGAGATTCCAGAAGATGAGGTAAAGAGATGGGTGATCAAGTTGGGTGCCTCGCTTGCGGAGCAGTCTCCGTCACTCGCGATTTCGTTCCTTGCGGACTGTCCTCGTCTGTTCGGGCTTTTCCCCTCGACCGATTGGAAATTGCGTGTCGTCAAGTACGGACTGCTTCTTGCTGATCGAGATGCTGAAGCCACCCTTGCCTATGTAAGCCGAGCTTCCGAAGTTCTCCGGCTCACTGGAGAGTCGGATAATGCCATTGACGTGTTTGAAGAATGGTATCGCAGTGGGATGGAGGTTTTGGAGTACAGCGCAGAAGCGGCTCGTGCGTACTTTGCTCTTGAAACGAAAAGTGCACTGACTGCGGTTGAGCGGTCAATGCAGGGAGTACCGCTTCGTCAAATTGCACGGACTCTCAAATTATTTGCGCAAGGCATGTGTGGATCGGATATCTCGATCGAAGCGCTCCCTGACTCCTCGCCCGCCTCGACGCCGTCAGAAGCAGAGGTGAAGCATTGTCGAGCTCAGGTCAGTCCTGATGGAAAATCTATTTTTCTTCCTACGCTGATTCGAGAAGGCTTATCACGTGAGCACAATATTCGATTGTACACGGTCATGACGGCCCATGAAGCGGGGCACTTGGAATTTGGAACCTATCGCGTTGACTTGGAGCGACTTCATGGCCTAGCTCAAGAGGTGCGTGCGCGCTACGCTGCGCACTCAGAAGCAGACCATGATCCTCAGCCAAAGAACCTTGGCGAGCTTTTTGCCATCTATCCACAACGGGGCGTCATTCAGGACCTGTGGGAAATTTTAGAAGATGCGCGAGTCGAATTTTTATTGCAGCATGAATATCCCGGGTTACATCATGATCTGAGATTGCTCACGAAAGAGGCGGTGAACACCCGATCATTTCTTCATGGTATGACGGTTCGTGAAATTGTGCTCGATGCGCTACTCTTACGGTTTGCTGGGGAGCCATCAGGGATTGGCGAACAACAAGATCTTCAAGAGGTTGTCGCCCGAACTTGGGAGTTGGCTCAAACGATTTTGCATCCAGAGGCGACAGCTGAAGACGTCATCGTTCTGGCCGATCGTCTGTACCAGATCTTGGATGAGATGGTGGCTCAGTTGAGTTCTTCCGACAAAAACCAGCTTCGAGAAGTTGATGGAGAAGAGTCCTTAGATCTTGGTGCAGGTCCGCGAGCGGCTGAAGAAACGTCCGATGAGTATCGACCCATTACAAATTTGACCTATCGCGGTGCCATGAATCCGGATTTAGTCCAGGGACAGGGTGCTGAGGATTCTGGGGGACAGTCTTTGGAGGATGATGCTCTTGAGGAGAAAGCGGCAGCCTTAGATGAGGGTTATTCATCACAGCGGGAACATCCGACAGACCAATCGCCACGCAAAGATATGGACCAACGTGATGCTGGAAACACTCAGCAAGAGTATGGGCAGTCCCCACTCGAGCAATGGCTTGACGTGGAACAAGGGCAACGGAATATTCAGCGAGCGACGCAAAATGGGCCACAGGAAATTTTCTATGACGAATGGGATGGGACGTTGCACGATTACCGGCCTCGATGGTGTCGAGTGATTGAGTCGATTGGCCAAGAAAGCAGCTCGGAATTTGTCGACCATACGCTCGCGACGTATGCTCAAGAGATTCGGTTGCTACGTCGCTACTTTGAAACCATTCGACCGACCGCACTACGCCGCCTTGGCGGGCAGGATGTAGGAGACGATATCGATATCGATGCGGTCGTGAATCGCACTGTAGATAAACGAGTGGGAGGTGAGCCTTCCGATCGTGTCTATCTTCGTCGTGAACGGCATGATCGTCAGGTGGCTGTCGCCTTTTTGATTGATATGAGCGGGTCAACTGGACGACAAATTGGGTCTGGATCACGACGAGTCATTGATATTGAAAAAGAGGGACTCATTCTTTTGTCTGAGGCACTTGGAGCCATTGGTGATGAATATGCGCTATATGGATATTCCGGACAGGGGCGTGGGCAGGTGGAGATCACCGTTCTCAAAGATTTTGATGATAGCTCGCTCAGTCGCACGGCATTGCGTATTGGGGCCATTGCGCCGATGAAACAGAATCGCGATGGCGCGGCGATTCGTCATGCCGTTCGTCGCTTGCTGCAACAGCCGGCACGCACTCGGTTATTAGTCATTCTCAGCGATGGCAAGCCGCTTGATGATGGCTATGGCGATGAATATTCATTGGAAGATACGAAGATGGCGTTGCGGGAAACACGCATGAACGGTATTCATCCATTTTGTATTACAGTAGATCAGGAAGCGGGAGACTATCTCACCCGCATGTATGGTGATGTGGGATTTGTTGTCGTCGATGATGTGAGTGGTTTACCGATGCGGCTCCCGGGAATCTATCAACGGCTTACGACGTAAGAGGCAAAGATTGTTTATGAGTGAAGAACGTTCAGACCGACAAGTGCCGCCTTGGTTGTATAAATTATTTACTGGTCATCAATATCCCTATGTTCGACGCCAGGCCAAATTTGGGCGGAAAGACCGGAAACCTGGTGAAGAGTCGCGAGAGCCGACCCGTCCAGAAATTGATGAAAAGTTTTGGGAGATTTACCCTGAATGTTGGGTGAAGGTGCTACAAGAAGTCAAAACCGGGATGATTGTCAGTTTTATAGAATTAGGCAGCTATGAGCCCGGAACCTATCAAGAGCTTGTGGATGGTCCTGAAGCCTTTCTTGCCCGGGAGTATGGTAAAAAGAAAATCAAAATTAATTTTTATCAAGGCGATAATTTTGTTTGTACCATTAATTTCAAAGTCGATGGCTGGACTGGACATGACTAGTGCACCTGTCATTCTCATGTTCAACAGCGAAGCCATGCACAACAAGGATGTGGCCGCAGGTGGTGATGCCATATGAAGAACCGTGCACTAGTGCACCTGTCATTCGAATAATCTTGCAACGAAGGTAAAACCATGAGAAGACTGAAAATTACGGTGGTGGGAGCAGGGAATGTTGGAGGGTCGATCGCTCAACGACTTGCTGAAAAAAATTGGTATGATGTCGTGCTCGTGGATATTGTGGATGGCATGCCACAAGGCAAAGCCTTGGACCTTGCTGAGGCTGGGCCAGTGTGTGGCTATGACTCCAAGATGGTGGGCGCGAATCAGTACGATGAGACCTCGGGATCATCCGTTGTGGTCATCACGTCTGGTATCGCGCGAAAGCCCGGTATGAGTCGTGACGCCTTGATTGAAACAAACACCAAAATTGTTTCGTCTGTGGTGAAGGAAATTGTTCAGCGTTCTCCTGATGCGATCATCATTATTGTGGCCAATCCACTCGATGCGATGACGTATGTCGCCTATCGCGCGAGCAACTTTCCGAAACAACGAGTACTTGGTATGGCTGGAGTGTTGGATTCTGCTCGTTTTCGAACATTTATTGCTGAAGAATTACGTGTCTCAGTGGATAATGTGCAAGCCATGGTTCTGGGAGGCCATGGAGATGCGATGGTGCCGTTGATTCGATACACCACGGTCGCGGGTCGTCCGCTTGATGAGTGGATGTCTAAAGATAGGCTTGAGGCACTCGTCAAACGAACACGACAGGGTGGTGCGGAAATCGTCAATTTGCTCAAAACCGGGAGTGCCTATTATGCTCCTGCCGCTTCTGCCGTTGAAATGGTTGAAGCGATTGTGCGGGATCAAAAGAAAATCCTTCCCTGTGCAACGCTGTGTGAGGGAGAATATGGATTTGATGGGGTATTTATGGGAGTCCCTGTGAAATTAGGCGGAGGGGGTGTAGAAGAAATTATTGAATATCAACTCACGCCAGAAGAAAAAGCTGCTCTTCAAGTATCGGGTAAGGCAGTCCAGGATTTATGTCAAAAAGTCGACCTACTTCTTGTGACATAACTATCTTGTTCTCACGCATTCGGTAGATTCCTGACAATTTATTTTCTATCTTTATTCATTCCCGTGGAGAATAAGGCCTATGAATTTTGAGCCGGTAGGTCCTATGGCTGATTCAGTTATATCGAAACGATAAAGCGCCAACTTGTACAATGTTGATATCCAACACGTGAGATAATACGTCAATCATTGTCAGTACATCCAAGCGGGCATAATTTTCCAATATTTATTTATAGTGGGTCATGACGTAGGGTACTTGGATACCTATAATAAAGGCGTCAAAGGTTTAAGTCGCCATTATTGACTGCCCATTATTTACGCTTGGTCTTGTGAACAATCGTCTCCAATGTCTGGCTTGACTGGAACTTATTTGGATTCGCTATGGTAGTATGAAACAGATTACTCGGTAGAAATCGTAGATTATTAGGTGTGATAGAACAAGAGTATGAGGCCTGACTCTAACGCATTGACAATCCGTGAGTTTTATATAATGACGCGCTTGACGGCATCAGAGATTGAGCCGTATAGTTGGTGAATTGTGCCAAATAAATTCTTTTATCAATATCCAACCAACTATAGAATCTAGTACATGTATCCAAGTGTTCGAGGGAAGGCCTACGCCTCAAATGTCTAAAATTATTTAAATCGGGTACATGTGAGTGAGACGAAGATGACTGAACAACCAACCATAGCTGCTCGAGTGCTAGTCGGTGTTGAGGACGAGCCGTGGAAAGTTGAGCCGTATATGCGTCGTGGCGGATATGAAGCGTGGAAAACTTGCGTATTGAAAGAGGATCGTGAGTCAGTGATTTCTGTACTCAAGCATGCCCATCTTCGCGGTCGCGGTGGTGCAGGGTTTCCCACAGGCATTAAATGGGAAAAGGTGTTTAACCACCGAGAGAAAGAACGATATTTTGTCTGTAATGCCGGTGAGCATGAGCCAGGAACCTTCAAAGATCGCTATCTTCTCAAAAACTACCCACATCAATTACTTGAAGGCTGTCTTATCGGGGCGTTTACCGTGAACGCGAAAAAGGCCTTTATTTATCTGAATGCGGAATTTGAAGAAGAGCGTGCAAATTTTGAGAAGGCTATTGATGAAGCGCGTTCAAAGGGATTGATCGGGAAAAATATTCTGGGAACCTCCCTTGATCTCGATCTAGAAATATTTGATGGACATGGAAGTTATGTGGCTGGTGAAGAAACGGCCATGTTGGAATCGATGCAAGGCCGGCCTGCACAACCAAAACAGAAACCTCCATTTTATCCAACGGAATTTGGCCTCTACGGCAAGCCGACGTTGGTGAATAATGTGGAAACGTTATCAAATATTCCCGCAATTCTGCGGAATGGTGCCGGATGGTTTATGCAGGTTGGGACCGAGAAAAGCCCAGGAACTATGCTATTTTCACTCAGTGGGGCCATCAATCGTCCTGGAGTCTATGAACTTCCAATGGGTACCCCCATTCGTTACCTTATCGAAGAATGTGGCGGAGGAATTCCAAATGGTCGGGGACTCAAGGCTGTCTTTCCGGGTGGACCATCGTTTGCGATGATTGGGCCTGATCAACTTGATTTGCCTATGGATTTTGATTCGCTCAAAAAGGCTGGTACCGGGTTAGGATCTGCTGGAGTCATTGTGGTTGATGACGCGACCTGCATGGTCGCACAAACGCTAAAGCTCTCGAAATTTTTTGAGGTCGAAAGTTGTGGCCAATGTCCACCTTGTCGGATTGGAACCGGTGAGTTGGCCAAATTGGTTGAGAAAATTGAAGAAGGCAATGGGACGCAGAAAGACCTGGATCAGCTCTTACAAATTTGCGGATTTGTCAAAGGCACAGGGTTCTGTACCCTTGTGACGGGGGCGTCAGTCTTAGTCCAAAATAGCTTGCGAATGTTCAAGCAGGAATACGAAGAACATATCAAACTTCAGCATTGCCCTTTTAACTAACAGACTGTTCATGATGACTCATTGAGACTTTTTAATTTCGATGCCTCGTGTGACTTTTATACATCCTGAAGGGAAAAGTGGTGATGTTCCCGAGAATCTCACGTTGTTAGAGGCTGCTGACGTTCTCGGTTTTCCTCTGACTCATGATTGCGGCGGCAACGCTTCGTGTACGACGTGCCGGGTTGATGTTGCTATGGGTGAAGATAATCTTTCTGAGATTGACTTTGAAGAGCAGGATCTTTTGGATCGGGAGGCACTCACCGAGTCCTATCACCGACTGGGATGCCAAGCTCGCATATTGGGTGATGTGATGGTGCAAGTTCCTGAACAAAAGTGGGGAGACACCACATTGAACGATCAAGATTCCAGTTTGAATAACCCCAGTACACCCCAGTAACGTCGAAGCAAACCCTCTGAGATCCCCTCGCCCATTAGAGCAATATGTCTTCACATGGCTTGATTTGGAAATAAGACATGGCAACACAGGTAATGATGACTCAGATTTATTATTTTTCAGCTGCACACCGGCTGCATACTGAAGAGTTGAGTGCTGAGGTCAATCAAAAGATATTTGGAAAATGCAACAATCCTCATGGTCATGGTCACAACTATACCGTGTTAGTGACTGTGAGTAATGAAGCCGAACCGCATAATGTCATGATAGATCGCGAAGCCCTTGATCAATTAGTTCGAGCACGGATTGTTGACCGCTTTGATCATCAACATTTGAACCATGATCCGGCCTTTCAGAATGTTGTGACCACAGGTGAAAATCTTGCCAAACTCATTTGGGATTTATTAGTCAAAGAAATTCCTGATGGCCAGTTACAAAAAATTGGCGTGATTGAAACTCGTGATAACTATTTTGAGTATACGGGTGACCGTTAAGTAAGCTATTTGTCGGTACGATATTTTGACAGAAGATGACCATTGCTAAAGAGAAAGGATTGGCCCAAGTCTATGGGGAAAAAACGCGTTAGCACGGGTTCTCGAAAACCCAAGGTCACCTCTGAGACCACCGTCAAAGAGGTTCAATACACAAAATTAGAATCGACCGTTCACACGTTACTGCAGCAGCTTGGCGAAGACTCGACACGTCATGGTCTTCACGATACGCCTAAGAGAGTCGCCAAAGCTCTCACGTTTTTAACCAAAGGGTATCAACAAGATATTGATGTTCTCCTCAATGGTGCGTTGTTTCCGATTGACTACGACGAAATGGTCATCGTGAAAGATATCGACTTTTATAGTTTGTGCGAACATCATATGTTGCCATTTTTCGGAAAATGTCATGTCGGGTATATCCCTCGTAAGCATGTGGTGGGGCTTAGCAAAATTCCTCGACTTGTTGATGCGTTCAGCCGTCGCCTCCAAGTGCAAGAGCGTCTGACAGTACAAATTGCCAAGACGCTTCAGGAAAAACTCAATCCTCATGGCGTTGGAGTGGTCATTGAAGCTCGTCATTTGTGTATGAGCATGCGAGGTGTAGAAAAACAAAATACGATTGCGGTCACCAGTGAAATGCAAGGGGTTTTCCGAAAGCAACAACAAACGCGGGAAGAATTTCTCAAGCTTATTCGTTAAAGTTGACCAAGCCCAGGCCAAAAGTATTGAAGTTGATTGACCCGTCTCATGGAAGAGAGTATGATCACCTACATTAATTGGGTATTTTCATATTCCATGGATGGGACCGTTGCGCAGGAGGCGCTGGTCTAATACCGTTTCATTTTTCAACAAACGTCGTGAACGTTTTAGATGCAACTGGCCAAAACGTAAATGAGACGTCAGGGGTTTTTTTGAGTCTGGTTTTCCATTTGAATAGTATCAGGTCTGTCTCTTTTGATTTTGCTTTTAAGGACAAAGTGCCTGTAACTTGAATCTTGTAAGTCTCTCCGCTTTTTCATTCCTTTTCATTCCGAAATCTCATCGCATCATTTTCTGACTTTTTAAATCCTTTGCCCTTAATATTCCCAGAGAGAAATGTCTTTAACGCCTGATTAAAGGTTTCAGGTTGTTCATAGTTCGAGATGTGCCCGGCGTGAGGAATGGTCACAAGTTGAGCTTGGGGAATGCGTTCCGCTATGTAGTGAGATTCTGATGGTGGCGTGGCAACGTCATTTTCACCAACAATCACGAGAGTCGGGCAGGAAATTTTCGACAAAAGAGATGTTGAGTCGGGTCGTGCGGCCATGGCCATGAGATCGACGATGATGCCTGCAGATTGATTCTTCAGAATCATCGTCCGGACTTCTTCGACAAGATCTTTTCGATTTTCAGTGGTTGTAGCTGAAAGAAGCTTGGGGATCATCAGATCCGCAATGGCTGTTGGCCCTTGGGTGTGTGCCGTTTGCGCCATGGCTAATCGTCCAGCCTTTCCCTCTTCATTGTCTGCCTGAGCACGAGTGTCTGCGAGAACCAGTGCTGATACCATAGCGGGGAATTGTCGGTAGAACGCTAAAAGTGTATACCCTCCCATGGAGAGCCCAATAAATGTCGCGTGGTGAATGTCTAAATGACATAACAATTCATAGACATCTTTTGCATAGTCCTCCAGCGTGAAATTCCACAGTTGCGTGTCAGATTCTCCATGTCCACGGAGGTCGAGTGTGATGACACGATACTGTTGTTCGAAAACGGCAACTTGTGGTTTCCACATCTCATGCGATAACGGAAATGCATGGATGAAGACGAGCGGATGACCTTGGCCTGAATCAGTATAAGCGATATTAATCCCATTAATTGGTGTCTTCATACTTTCTCTCCTTCTGATTATACCCATATGTCACGGTGAGGATGGCGAGACGAACCTTCCCCTTCGCTTTTTTCGATGCCTTGTCTTAACATGTTTCTTTTGTATGATGAAATCATATTATTTTTTCTTTCAACTCTACTTCCTCTATGAATACAGGCTTGTTATGGGTTTTTGTGCCAATCTTATGTAGATGTCATGAACTTTTAGGGGGAGTTGAGCTATGAAACTTCGATGGATAGGGGTTTTGTGTGTGTGGTCGATAGTGTGCTGGAATGCTTCAGCTTTTGCTGTAACTCTGACAAATTCTGTGTCCGCATTCTCCGGCAATCAAGGACAAAATGGTTGGTTTTACGGATTTATCGATCAGACTGCAGGGAGGAGTTTTGAACAATTCGACACCTTTCTGCCTGGAGCCAATAGATGGGCGGCTTCAACTGCACAAATTGGATCGAACAACAATGAATTTTTAACGTTGAATTCAATGGGTGGACATCCAACTGGCTTAGGCCCCGATGCACAGGATGCCGTCATCTTAGCCGTGCGACGATACGTGAGTCCTGTGAATGGGAATGTGGATATTGCATTTGATCTGCGTAAGCAAAATATTCTGAATCCCAATGGAGGTGGTATTACTGGCCGTATCCTGGTGGATGGAACGGAAGTGTTTTCTCAATTTATTGCCAATATGGATGGAGTAGGAGTGCAGCAAACCATAACCCAGTCTCTCTTGCTCGGTTCTACCGTTGACTTTGTGATCGATCCCACCGGGATCGCAAATGGTCCAAATAGTGAATTGTCTGCCCGCGCCGACGGCACCATTTTTTCAGGTATACTTTCAACTAATACTGTTCCTCCCAATGCCGTTCCTGAGCCTTCTACGTTACTATTGTTTGGTACAGGCCTTGTGGGAATGATCGGGTGGCGTTTACGGCATTCGTTCTAGAATCCCCAGGCTAGATTATTAAAAAGAGCCCTCTCTTAATTGTAAGAGAGAGAGGGCTCTTTTTTTGTTTATCGCATAGGTCAAGTTTTCTGGGTCCGTCCATCAGGCACCCTCCCTCTAGTTTTGAGTAATTAACCGTCACCCTCTTCGGATACGACCAATACAAAGATAGACCGTCAGGTTGTCCTCATCTGCAAAACTGCTCTATTCTATACGTGTAAATGGACCAAGAATTTGCGTTTGCTAAGTGAGAGATGACGATGTCTACTTCCTCTGAACAGTCGAATCTGTTTCCGGCTGAGAATAAGGCGTCTCTGGTACCCGTGCCCTTGGCTGATCGAATGCGTCCTCGAGACTTCTCGGAATTTGTCGGGCAAGATGAGGTGCTTGGTGATGAGACGTCATTACGACGTGCGATCGAACTTGATCGGCTCCCTTCACTCATCATCTGGGGACCTCCAGGGTCTGGGAAAACGACGTTGGCCGGGTTGATTGCCCGCAACGTTCAAGGAGAGTTTGTGCCATTTTCTGCCGTATTGAATGGTGTTCCGGAATTGCGCACGATTCTGAAAACGGCCAGGCAGCGACGTACGGTCTCCGGGCAGAAAACGGTATTATTTGTTGATGAAATTCACCGATTTAATAAAGCGCAGCAAGATGCGTTTCTTCCTCACGTCGAACGTGGCGATATTACGCTCATAGGAGCCACCACGCAGAATCCGTCGTTCGAAGTGATCGCTCCCTTGCTTTCGCGTTCACTCGTCGTCACCTTGCGACAACTGTCTGGTGAGTCCATGGGACAGATCTTAGATCGAGCTCTGACGGATACCGAACGTGGTGTTGGTGCCGCCCACATTTCGCTCACGCCTGAAGCCCGTTCAATGCTCATTCGGTATGGCAATGGAGACGCTCGCTCAATGCTGACAGCCCTGGAGTTTGTCGTCAATCAATTGAAGCCTTTGGAAGATGTGCCTGCTCACATTGGGTTGGAAGCCGTAGAAGCAGCGCTACAGAAAAAGGCGCTTCGATATGATCGAGATGGTGAAGAGCATTTCAACCTGATCTCAGCTTACATTAAAAGCATGCGGGATTCAGATCCAGATGGAGCCTTATATTGGCTCGCACGCATGTTAGAGGGAGGCGAAGATCCAAAGTTTATTGCTCGACGTCAACTGATCTTTGCATCAGAAGATGTCGGGGATGCCAATCCGCAAGCTTTGCTGATCGCTTCTGCGGTGTTCAAAGCGACTGAAGTGATTGGACCGCCAGAAGTTCATATTAATCTTGCGCAGGGAACCACCTATTTAGCGTGCAGTGCCAAGAGCAATGCGTCGTATATTGGGTTGAAAGAAGCCATGAAGGATGCGAAAGAGTTTGGCAATTTACCTGTCCCTCTCCATCTTCGAAATGCGGCAACGTCATTGATGAAGGGCATGGGCTATGGTAAAGGGTATCGATATGCTCATGATGATCCTCAGGCGAAGACCGAGCAAGATCATTTGCCGCAAGAATTACAGGGAAAGCGATATTATCGACCAAAAACTGATGACAAGGAATCCAATTGACCAACAGGGGTTTTTTATGTGTAGAAACTGGCGAGATGACTTCTGGAAAATACGACGTGCTGTTCCTCATCATGTTCAAGATGTGAGTTTTTTAAATTGTTCTTTGGACGTCTCTAATTGTGTTGAGAGTTCAGACCACTTGGCTGTCAATTTTTCAAGTTCGTGTCCCCATTTATCCCGTTCCTGGTGTAGTGTATTCCACCGACTATAGTCTTGGTATGTTGTGGGATCCGCGAGTTCTTTGTCTCGTTGGGCGATATGTCCCTCAAGCTTGGTAATTTCTTCTTCAGCTTTACTCACCTGTTTTTCGACCCGTGCCACTGTTTTGGAGAGTTCACGTCGAGAAGGGCTTTTGATGGAGGGTTCAGCTGATGATCCATTGGAAGATTGGGGCTTGGGTTGTTTGGACTGACTATGCTGTTTCGTGGGTTTCGCGACATCAATGGGTTGCGTTGATTGTTTGATTGATTCCCATTCCTGAGCGCGTTTCCAGAGGTAGTATTCGTAGTCGCCAATGTAGTCCCTGGCTTTTCCCTCATCAATTTCTACAATGCGTGTCGCGGCGCGAGAGAGAAAGACGGGGTCATGCGAAATGAAGACAATAGTCCCTGGGAAAGTGGAGAGGGCATCGGTGAGCACATCGACTGAGGTTGGATCGAGATGGTTCGTCGGCTCATCGAGCAGTAAGGTGTTGGCTGGTTCAATCAGCATTCGTGCCAGAGCCACGCGATTTCGTTCTCCTCCACTGAGCGCTTTGATCGGCTTTTTTTGATCATTCCCGGAAAATAAAAACACGCCTGCAATGCTGCGTAAGAAGTTCATTTCGACTTGGGGCGCCGCTTCTTCAAGTGATTCGAGTATCGAATGTTCGGGGTTGAGAATTTCGGCTTGATGCTGTGCAAAGTAATGCACAGAGACTTCGTGTCCTAACGTTCGCGAACCTTGTTCAAATTCCAAGACGCCGGCCAAAATTTTGAGGAGCGTTGATTTTCCTGCCCCGTTTTCACCAACCAGTGCAACTTTTTGTCCTCTCGCAATGGAAAAGTCAATCCCTTCATAAATGACTTTTTCCCCGTAGGCTTTATGAATATCTTGTAACTCGATCACCTGCTTCCCGCTAGGCCGTGGTTCTGGAAATTTGAAGCGAATGCGTTTCCCGTCACGCTTACGATCGATGAGTTTGACTTTTTCCAGTTGTTTGATGCGGGATTGCACTTGGCTGGCCTTGTTGGCCTGGTAGCGAAACCGATCGACGAACGTTTGAACGCGCGCAACTTCCTTGGCCTGCCGATTCGCGGCTGACGTTTCTTGGGCATCCCGTTCTGCCCGCAATTTTTGAAAGCTGGTGTAGTTGCCACGATATTCTTGGATCGTGTAATTCCGTAATTCCCAGATGTGCGTCACCATTCGGTCTAAAAATCTTGTATCATGACTGATCATGACCAGCGTCATTCTGGCGGATAACAGAAAGTTTTCGAGCCAGGATTGGGTCGCTTGATCGAGATGGTTCGTCGGTTCGTCTAACATGAGGACATCCGGCTCCGAAAGCAGTAAATGCGCCAGAGCCACACGCATACGATATCCGCCGGATAACGTGCTCATGCTCCTGTCCCAGTCGCCTTCACCCAACCCGAGTCCCGCGAGGATTCGTTTCGCCTCATGTTCGGGGTATTCGTTCCGGTGGGTGGCCTCAATAATGGTTCGACCGGGAAGGGTTTCGAGCTCTTGGGGGAGATACCCTATTTTTAAGTGAGGACGTTTTCGGACTCTGCCTTTGTCCGGGTCGTCAGTTCCGATGATCATGCGAAGTAATGTGGTTTTGCCTGTGCCGTTGGGGCCGACGATCCCAATTCGAGTATCAGGGCGCAGGTGAGCCGAGGCCTTGTCGAATAAGGTTTTTGTGGGATATTCCTTCGTGAGGCTTTCGATATGAAACATGGGTTAACGCATTTTTCCTATGATACGGCGATCTCAGCGTTCATCAGAATGTAAACAGATAAAGGTGTAGCTCGCTGAAGAGTCTGTACTGAGGTATTATTTGGTGGAGCTGGCCGGGATTGAACCGGCGACCTCGTGAATGCCATTCACGCGCGCTCCCAACTGCGCCACAGCCCCACTCGCAAGGATGATGCTAACATGGGATGTGGTATCGGTCAAGGTAAGGAAACGCGTAAACCCTGGGGTGTACAGCGTAAAATGGTGAAGTGCGGAGGATGTCGTGGGAGGATTTTTGAGTGAATGACGACCAATCAAGCTTCTGCCCAAGTAAACCAAATTAAAACAACGTGTGGGTCTATCACCGGGGGGGTGGGCTAAGGGTTTGACTATGTTTGTATATTGACAAAGTTTATCGTGCGACATACGATGATACTGGCAGCTCTGGCAAGTCGTTTGTCAGAGCTTTTTTGTTTGTGATTTTTTTGCACAGGTCATCAACGGTAGGATGGTTCTATGGCGAATCTGATTGTAGTAGGCTCCCAATGGGGCGATGAAGGTAAGGGCAAAATTGTTGATTTGCTCGCGAAAGAAGCGAAGGTCATTGTCCGGTTTCAGGGAGGTTCCAATGCTGGTCACACGGTTATTACCAACCGGGGGACATTTATCTTCCATCTTGTTCCCTCAGGAATTTTATATCGAGGGAAACTCTGTGTGCTAGGAAATGGCGTCGCCATCGATCCCGGTGGATTCATCGAAGAATTAGATGGGTTAATTGCGAAGGGAGTCAAGGTTGGGCGCAATCTCGTAATCAGTCACCGAGCGCACTTGATCATGCCGTATCACAAGGCGATTGATCGAGCGGCTGAGGAAGCCAAAGGAGCTCGCCGTATCGGGACGACGGGACGAGGCATCGGTCCAGCCTATGTCGATAAGATGGCCCGCATCGGGATGCGCGTTGGAGATTTGTTGAACCCTCAAGGGTTTAAGCGAAAGCTAGAAGATAACCTTGTGGAGATCAATAGTCTGTTACGCCATATCCATAAGACCAACGGTTTTCATGTCGACAAAATTTATGAGCAGTATATGGGCTATGCGCAAAGGCTGCAGGGATATATTGCCGATGTCTCGCTTCTTTTGGAGAAGTCGATCAATCAAGAGAAACCGATACTCTTTGAGGGTGCACAAGGCACGCATTTAGACATCGATTTTGGGACCTATCCCTATGTCACTTCATCCAGTTCCTGTGCCGGCGGTGCTTGCACCGGAACCGGGGTTGGACCCACGAAAATTGACGCCGTCCTTGGAGTGACAAAAGCGTATACCACTCGGGTCGGGGGAGGGCCGTTTCCGACGGAACTCACCAACGAAATTGGTGAAAGTCTCAAAGCTAAGGGGCAAGAATTTGGTGCAACAACCGGGCGAGCTCGCCGATGCGGGTGGTTTGATGCACTCCTGCTTCGCCATGCTGTCCGCGTCAATGGCTTGACGTCCTTAGCCGTGACGAAGCTTGATGTGCTTGATGGTTTCAAAGAACTGAAGATTTGCAATGGCTATCGATATCAAGGGAAACTCTATAAAGAAATGCCCGAAGACCTCGATATCCTGGCAAACTGCACACCGGTTTATGAGCGATTCCCGGGATGGACGACCGATACCACGGGGATCACTGTCTACAAGGCCCTTCCGGTGAAGGCCAAACGGTATTTAGCTAGAATCGAAGAACTGACTGGATGCCCGATTGATATGATTTCAACTGGGTCGAAACGAGAACATACGATTATTTTGAAGAATCCCTTGGTTACCAAAAAGAAAACGTCAAAGTCTCGCCGTTGATTCTCACACCTTTGCCTGAGTTGTTTGACAATTCCCAGGCGGGTTGTATAGCATCGCCAAAGGTGAGCCGCTAGCTCAGTTGGTAGAGCATCGCCCTTTTAAGGCGAGGGTCGAGCGTTCGAGCCGCTCGCGGCTCACCAGTTTTTTTGGTGAGAAAAAATAAATTTTCTTCTCTCTCTGTCCAACAGTTTCGATATTTTAATCAGGCTCAAGTCATGAAATATTTTCTCTTCAATCAATCGATCTGGACTTTAAATCGAGTCTGACCCCTATTTACTATTTATCATGTTTAAAGCTATTTACATCGATCAAGCAGAAAATAGGTATTCGGTTGCTTTGACGGAATTGGAAAACAGTGCACTGCCGGAGGGTGAAGTCGAGGTCGCTGTGGAATACTCGACTCTGAATTACAAAGATGCGTTAGCGATTACTGGCAAAAGACCAGTCGTGCGAACCTTTCCCATGGTACCGGGAATTGACCTTGCCGGTCGCGTAACCGAGAGCAGGGACTTTCGTTTTGAGGTGGGGGATCGTGTGCTGCTAACCGGTTGGGGTGTCGGTGAGTGCTATTGGGGTGGACTTGCTCAGTATGCGCGTGGGAAAGCCGACTGGTTTCTGCCACTTCCTAATTCTTTTTCCAGTTTCGACGCGATGAGTCTTGGAACTGCAGGATTGACGGCGATGCTTTGCGTGCAAACACTTGAGGCCCAGGGCGTAACCTCGAACAGAGGAGATATTCTGGTTACTGGTGCGTCGGGTGGAGTGGGTTCGATTGCGATCCAACTGCTGGCCCATCGTGGGTATCGGGTTATCGCATCGACCGGTCGGTCTGATAATAGAGATTTTCTTACAAGCCTGGGAGCAGCTGACATCATTGATCGTGAAGAACTGAATCGCACGAATCGACCGTTAGGCAAAGAACGATGGGCTGGTGCGGTTGATGTCGTGGGTGGTCAGACATTGGCAACCGTCTGTTCCCAAACTGAGTATGGTGGTGTGGTCACAGCATGTGGCCTAGCACAGGGCATGGAAGTTCCACTGACCGTTGCGCCGTTTATTTTACGAGGAATATCTTTGATTGGTATCGACAGTGTGTATTGCCCGACGGAAAAACGTCGAGAAGCCTGGAGCGCACTCGAAGCCGAATGGGATAACACACAGCAACAAGGAATGATCACACAAATCACCCTCTCCGAAGTTATCGATCAGGCTCATACACTTCTAGAGGGAAACGTTCGAGGCCGCATTGTCGTTGATGTCAATGCCTGAGCCACAACTCTTGATTTATCCTCAGAAAGTAAAATTTATGTTGGCAGGTAGCCACTTAATGTCCAGGACCGGGTTGGAGGGAAGCTATTTGGTTGAGAGAGAGCAGATAATGTGAAGATAGTATGAATAGGGGGGCTTCTTCATAGGTATCTTCATTTCCTCCTTCGTGATTGTTGCAAAGCGATGTTACTTTGGGAAATGCTCAGGAAATGGCTCCTTAAAATACTTATTGGTTATGCACAGTGAAATTTTTAATCTCACAATTCAATGACTGCGTTTGCTTGTGAAGTTGATCTAGTTCCACCCCTTCAAAACTTTGAGTCGCATTGGTCTCGACGATGGCATAGAGTGTTTCTGTATGCGTGCTGATTTTTGTGCCGGTTGGAGCAATTTGGTCGCATGAAATAGAAATATCCTTCAAGGCGTATGTCGTCGGGTTTTCAATCACAAAGTCGACAACAATCAAATGACCTTTTCTAAAGTGAGCTTTTGTTGTAAGTTCAAGCTTATTGGCAATTTGATCAATGAGTTGAAGCTTAAGATTCAATTGCTGAATTTGTCGTTGATGTTCGTTAATCTCTCCCGTCACCTTCGCTCGTAACGCCTCCCAACTAGTTTTCGTTCCTTTATGTTCAATGAAGGATGATGCGTGAGATGGATCGCTGGGAGTCGCTGGTGGTGAAAGTTGGCCGGGTTCCGGGAACGATGTATCCACGGTAGAAGTAGAGGCTTCCATCATCTCTGGCGTGCCGGTCTCGACCCCAGAACTATCCGGCTTTGAATCCTCCCCCACAATTTGTTCTTCCATAACTGGACTCTCGGTAGTGTCCTCCCAGGTGCGCATGTCTAGAGGCACGCAGGAAGTTAGCAACACACAACAGAAAGGAAGAGCGTTCAACACAACTTTTCTTATTCTGTAAATCATACCGTCACTCCTGTAGTACTTTGTCGTTGATGATAGTGGTCACGCATAGGGCTAATCTATGCAGTAAAAAATATCATGAATAAATACCTTCCTTAAATTGCGTAGCCCATCTTCACGATACGTGATCTATTTCTTTATTAGTATGTGTTGAGGAACGCAAACGTAATGCCTATGTGTATGAAAAGTGGATTTCAGGTGCGAACTGTGTACCAACGAGATATCTGTCTACGACAGTGGGCAGCATAAACGAGGTATTTTCTTGTGTGGAACATGACATGCTGAGTCGTATCGTATGTGCCTTACCTATCCAGGTTTGACAGGAAAATACTGAGGACACTATGAAGTTCCAAGCTGTTTAGGTGTATCCAATCAGATACATAGTGTATCCAAAGAGATAAATGTCTGGCAGGTAGAGTAGCTTACTCACAAAGGATGGTTATCTCGTCGTACTCGACATGAAGGCTAAGGAATAATGGATAAGTAGAAGTAAACGGACACTGCCACACTGTTAGGAAGCGATGGCATATCAGTTGCTTATTTCTTTTCTTGGATGTGTATGCAATCTCATAGTAATTGCGAGACGCCAGTATAAGACCTTGAACTTATCTCAGTACTAACAAGAACCTGAAATAATTGAAAATTGGTCAGAGTAAAATGATTGCTATTGTGTAACGTTAATTTTACAATTTTGTTCATTCCTTCAAATGAAGTTATGTGGCATAGAGTAGTCAGTTTGAGATTCCTGTGGACGGAAGAGTGTGGTCTAGTCGAAGATGATCGATGAGAAAAGTCTTTTCAGGGAGGCGCCAATGAAGTCCAGTTCAACATTAAAACAAGACAGAACGAATCGGAGCCTTGATGACCTGATGAATGTAAACAGCGTTGAGAATTTTCCCGACTGCTCCTATTTCCATCTTCCTATCTATGGTTGGCTTATCGTAGGAGTGCTCGCGTTGTGCACACTTGGAGTTATAAGCCTCGTCTTTGCTCAAGACACGTCTGATATAGCACCTACCGCTAGCGAGTCCATGGCGAGCGGGGAGATTCTCTACGATCAAGGAAAATTTAACGAGGCTGTATCGAAATGGACGGAGGCAGGTCGACAATACGAACAGGGTGGGGATGATCCAGGGCATGTCTCTTCACTTATTCATTTAGCGCAAGCATTTCGACAGGAGGGGCAGTATGAAAAAGCACGCATACTCCTGGATCGTGCGTTTGAGAAAGCCGGGCCGTTGAACAATGCCAGGTTGAGTGCGCAAATTCTGGAAGGCTTGGGAAATGTTTACTTTGGGTTAGGAAAACGAAAAAAAGGCATTGAGTTGTTTAACGACGGATTGAGCATCGCACGACTAGATGGAGATTCTGAAACCGCAGCAGGTTTGCTCAATTCTCTAGGAAATGTGCTCACGACCTATAATCGAAATACGGATGCTATTGGTGCTTATACAGAGGCGGCCGTGCTGGCAGAGGCGACAAATAACCCGCGCCTGGAAATGACGGCGCTCGTCAACTCCGTGCGTGCGGCCATGCAACAAGGGCTGCGTGTCAATGCAGAAGAACGACTGGATTTAGCAGGTAGAAAGGTGGCGTTACTTGATGATTCGCATATGAAGCTTCGTGGCCTTCTCTCGATTGGGTTATTCTATGACGACCTTGATTCGGAATACACGTCACATCAGATCTCCACGACTTCAGCCTCAAGCAGCTCAGGGGCAAAAGGGAGTCGAGGAGCTGACCGAGGAATCAGAGTGGAGCCTGGAGCTGGCCCATCGGTCCTCGACGAAGTCATTGTTGTCCCTGAAATCGCGGAGCCTCTTCAACGCGAAAAATTCGACAGAGAGCTACATCAGCCAAGAGCTGAACCGGGTGTAAGTTCAGAAGGTAAGAGTTTGCGACTGCGTGCACTGGAATCATTTCAGTCAGCCGCAAAGCTTGCGCGACAGCTTGGTGATGCACGAGGTGAATCCTATGCGTGGGGTCATATGGGAAGATTGTACGAAGAAAGTCAACAGTATGATGAGGCCTTATCCGTCACAAGAAAAGCCGTGACGTTAGCTCAAAAAGCGATTGCTCCAGAATCTCTCTATCGATGGCACTGGCAGACTGCGAGAATACAGAGAGCGAGAGGGAAATATGATGAAGCTCAAGCTGCGTATCACCGAGCCATTCTCGCGTTACAGCCGATTCGCCAGGAAGTCTCTGTCGCCTACCAGGGACGGCGTCAGTCATTTCGTGAAGGTGTCGGTCCATTGTTTTTTGAGCTTGCAGACCTACTCCTAGAACGAGGGAAGGAAGCAGTGGAAAAGGGTGAGTCGACCTCTTTTCTTGCAGAAGCTCGTGATACGATGGAAAAATTTAAAGCGGCAGAACTTCAAGACTACTTTCAAGATGAGTGCGTGCAGACGGCGCAATCTTTGAGCACAACCTTAGAAACTGAAGCGCCAACCTCTGCCATTATCTATCCCATCATGCTCAAAAAGCGATTGGAACTCTTAGTGAATTTTCCGAACGGGCTTAAGCAATACACTGTGCCAGTTGGTGAGGAAGCGATTGTTACCAAGGTCAGAACGCTGCGTGAACGGCTCCAAGATCCAGTCGGCGGTGGATATCTGTCAGAGGCTCAGCAACTGTATGATTGGCTCATTCGACCATTAGAAGAAGACTTACAGGAAGAAACGATTGATACCTTGGTCTTCGTTCCAGATGGTGCATTACGAACAATTCCGATAGCAGCGCTTCACAATGGGGAAAACCACTTGATTCAAAACTTTGCGTTGGCCACGACACCAGGATTGACGCTGACAGATCCCAGTCCGATTAATCGTGAGAAGGTGAATATGTTGTCGCTCGGTCTGACAGATGGTGTGCAGGGATTTCCACCGCTGCCGTATGTTCAACATGAGCTAGACATTATTCAGGAAGTCTATGGTGGCAAACAGCTACTGAACCAAGAATTCATGGTGGCAAACATGCGAGAGGAATTAGAAGACAGTGACTTTACGATCGTCCATATCGCCTCTCATGGTTTAGTAGAGAGTAACGTCGAAGATACATTTGTGTTAGCGTATGATGAGAAGATCACCATGGATCGTCTTGCAGATTTGGTCGGACTGTTTAAATTTCGGAAGACCCCGCTGGAACTTCTAACGCTGAGCGCGTGTGAGACGGCGGCTGGAGATGACAAGGCGGCACTAGGCTTGGCGGGAGTTGCTGTGAAGGCAGGCGCTCGGAGTGCCTTAGCGACGTTGTGGTTTATCGACGATCAAGTGGCTTCTGATCTCGTCGGAGAGTTTTATCGGCAATTGCAAGATCCGTCATTGTCAAAGGCGCAAGCCCTTCAGCGAGCGCAGATCAAAGTGTTGGAAAATCCGAAATATCAACATCCTAATTATTGGTCACCATTCTTGCTCATCAATAATTGGTTATAATGTTTTGTGTGAGTGCGATCGATTCACCTCTCCAAGAATAGCGATCGGCTAGCTTACCCTATCGTATCTGGAAAGATAGAGATTCCCAGCTCTCTAGTGTGCAGTCACAGTCGATACTTTCACGTAAAACTCAAGACACGCGACGTCCCATTTCTAAACAATCTACTGACTCAACTCTCCAATCTTCTTCGTTCTTTTTCATTGACGGGTTCTCGTCAAAACTGATTTCTCAATACAGCGTCCTCTCCGCATTAATTGATGCGAAAGATGGATACCGGTTAACCCCTGCCCATACCATTTAGGGCACTATAGCGAATCCAAATAGGTTCCAGTGGTGTGCTCAGGCCATGAACGTACAACACACTACTCATCATATCTGTTCAACCTTCACTGAGAATTCCTATGGACATTCAACATGGTGATCATAGATGGCCTCAGTGGATACGATCGTTCACAAGACCAAGCGTAACTAATGGACAATCTATGATGGCGACTTAACCCTTTTGATGCCTTTATTACAGGTATCTAAGTACCTTAGCGTGATTACCCACGTCAAAATTAAAAGTTAATTGAATTGGCTATAGGCCCCATTCCCGTTCACACAGATCACTTCTTGTCAAGGCAACATCGAGCCGCTTTGCGCTTAAGTTCCTTCCCGAACTCCCGAAAAAGAAAGAGAGGGGATAGCAATCTCTTGATTTCAGGAAGATCGCTAGGAAGGGAGCACGCGAGCCGGAATGCGATATGGATACAAACGAAATCAGCAAGCCAGATTTGGCTCTCTGTTCATTGCATGTTTTCTCTTTTTTGCGATATTCCAACCTTTTCCGAGTGACCAATGGATCGCCCATGCGGATGATTCGAGCGATGATGTTACTCATTTCATGCTGCAAAATGAGGTCGTCACTCCACTAGCAATAGTTTCAGTATCTACCAGCAAGCTGCCTAAGCATACCGAAAGATCCGTCACATTATTTGATCTCTATGTTGATGAAGAGCGTCCTTATATTACAGGGGACGCATCGAAGTTTATAGAAGAAAGTCTGGAGGTACTTGACTCTCATCGTCACGCAAAACTATTAGTTGAAACCTATTGTGATCAACGAAATGCCACCGCGTATGGGATGGCATTGAGTAACCAGCGGACATGGCAAGTACGAGAGTATGTCCAATACATGGAGATTCCAAACTCTAGAATATTAACAACAAACTATGGGAAAGAAGATCTCCAATGTCCTGAAAAAAGCACGGTCTGTTGGGAAGAACGAGTTCGCGTACAATCGGCTTTCAAGTATCTCGCCATCAGTCAACCAAAATTAGGATGCTTAGTCCGTTTGGGGATCATGGGGGTAAAAAAAGAATTCCTTCCACTCTCCTCGACTGAGCAATCTCAATTTCTTCAGAAAATTAAACTGGCACCAATTCATCAGCGAAGACGTCTGCGACGATATGTCTATCGTACCCCCTCAAACTCTCTCTCTCATCCTTCTCAAAAAACAACTGCGCATCGATAAAAGAACAACTGCTGTTTCATCTTGACAATGTTATAAGATCTCCAGGACAACTTGGAAGTGAACGCCATGATCTTGCAGATTCGTGTTTGAATCTATTGAACCTGGGATGGGTCGTAATTGTTGCCCCCAATAGATGTTTGCATAGGTATGTTGAAGCAAAGGAATGGACGTCTGGCGGAATGTAAATCTCAACCCTGCACCGACACTTGCGAGGGTCTCCGGCTCCGTTTCGCCCTTCGCATTCCATGAACGCCCGACGTCGACAAACGGAGCAAACTGTACCGTCTCTAGGCCAAATATGGAGGGGAGTACTGGAATTCGTGTTTCAACGGTAATTAATGCTGCATTATCTCGTACGAGAGAATTTTCACGATAGCCACGTACCGTGAATCGGCCGCCCATGGCATATTGTTCGAGTGGGAACAATCCGTCATTGGACAATTGCAGATCCATTCGTCCAATCAATTGAATGCCAACGGGGTCAAATCGATGCGCGCCTTGAACCTGTCCAAGCCAAGAGAAGAAATGGGTATCAGGCTGAAACTTTCCGGAATTGGCCGTGGCGTCGAGCGTGTCAATCCCAAGACTGAACCGTGAACGTGCCGACAGCACTTGATTAGGACTGCGATTGACCCACTCCTGAGCAAACCGTAACACAGAGATCACTGCTTTCCCTTGAGCGGTTGTTCCGGGAGTAAAGGAAAACGGAATGCCGAGCAAGAAGTTCTTGTTTCGTAAACGTTCCCCAGTCAAGGTGACGGCAAATTCTTGAGACGGTGTCCGATACACTGGCTGCCTGATGGATAAAGAAAATATTTGGGTTTCACTTTCAATATTCAATGGACTAAATCCTGCATTTTCAATGACTTCAAAATCGTTCTTCCGATACTGAAAGATTAGAGTCGTGTCCCAAGGGGTAAAGGGCAGGGCATAGCTGAGATCAATAAGCGGGTCGACCCCGTCTGAGCGCCCGTAGGTAAAGCTCACGGAATCTCCCAGCCCGAGTGGATTTAAATGTGCAACTGTGGCGAGTCCACGCTCGGCACCGACGGTCGGGGATTGGTAGTTATTGAATTCGAGCCACGCCTTCCAAGGACTGGTTTCTTGAACGTTGACATTCAGGACACTTAACCCGGGTCCGAGTCCAGGCTGAAGTTCAGAGTTGATACGAGCAATGCGTTGATCTTGGAGAAATATTTGTAAGCGATCGCGAAGCTCGTTGAGATTCACCGGCGGGCCAGCGCTTTGCCGCAATCGACTGCTAAAATAAAAAGGTTGAAACCAATCGGTCCCTTCGACGTTAATGTCAGAAAGCTTGCCTTCGATCATCTGAAACGTAATAATCCCATCTGATGCTGATTGGTCTGGGAGTATGGCCCCCGATGTAATGTACCCTTTCTCCACGTAGAGCAGAGTGAGGGCACGACGCAGTTCCTCCAATCCTTCCGTAGTCAGTTCACGATTAACATACGGCGCAGTTACCTCAGCCAACTCTTGTGGCGATACCGCGGTACTCCCCACGACACGAACTTCTTTGACGAACACGTGAAGAGGCGGAGCTTCTCCCTCTTCTAGCGGAAGCGGTGATACAGGTGGAAGAATTTCTGGCTGTGTTGATCGTGGTGAAGGGGGAACGGTCTCTTGAGTAATGGGAGGCGGTGTTCCAAATATACCGCGAGGGTCGGTGGAGGGAGGTAGTTCTCCTTGAGCCTTCTCAAGAGCCAGGAGAATGTTCGGACTTGATACGAGGGTCGTGAGTACAACAAGGGTACGAATGACAGATCGGCAGATTGAGAATCTGCGATTTTCCCATTCAGATTGTCTCTGGTCGGTGTGTCCAGAGTGTGGATGATGAGATTGATGATGTAAGTCGTACGTATAAAGCCAATCAACACGTGTGAATTCAGTGCCCTTTGCCATCGTGTCGCGACGTGGTTGCATAAGCGCTCCTTCGCTGTGGACGGGAAAGAATTATACAAATGAAATATATAAAAACATTTCATCAACTCATCGCTGTGGAATGGATAAGTGAGCGATTCACAATTCCCTCGAGCTCAGCAGGCTCTCTATCGGAAGTGTGAAACGCATGTCTAAGAAAATATATGAATGGCTTATATATTCGTATCCGCGAAGGGGAAAGCGGATGCTTGCGAGTCCTTACAGAATAATCTCGTGAGGACCATAGAGGTAGATGTCTGTATTGGTGGAGAACCATGAACAGCCATTGAATCATCATGAACGACAACCACCTTGACCAACGGAAGTAAAGACGGCAAGAGGTTCCGTATCCAAGACTGGAAGCCCAAGCCGAGAAGCCATGGGCGTGAGAGAGGGACGTGAGTGTTGCAACAGATCGTCGCCGGGCTTGTTTTTTAGTAGCGGGGTGAGCAGATAGTCGCCCGGTTCAAACGGAATTCGATCTCGTCCACGAAGGCTCAAGCTACTAAATTCTCCACCCTTTTGTGCCGCACACTGTTCGCCATACAACGCCGCTGTTTGAATAATGGTTTCTGGCAGTGGAGCGATCGCACCGCTGAGATTTTGAAGTGCTGAAGCGACAGTGATAATGCCACTCGCTCCGAAACTTGAAGTTGCATCGATCGTGCTAAAGGCGTCACGAAGAAACACATTACTTATTAAATCGATGTTTCCACCAGTTCCTGCGGTGGCCTGAGCAAGAATTTGGCTGTTTTGAATAATTATAAATTCTGGATCAAGGCGAATATTCCCGCCAGTCGTTTCGTCTCCACCACCCACTGAACTTTCAAGCTTACTGTTGAGAAGGTGAATCATAAAGTCAGCATTAAGTTCTATGTCTCCGCCAGATGCCTGTGTAGCTGTTGTTGTCACGTTGCTGTTTTGAGTAAGACGGAGAGTGCCTGCTGCTTGCAATTTAACCGTACCCGCATTGCCTTTTCCTGCACTTGATGCAGATACATCAGTACCGTTGCGGAGAAGAAGTTGTTCGTTACCGAAATTAGGGTTACGGGCATTTGTCTGTCCGCCAGTGATCGTAATATCGCCACCAATCTTTTCTCCATTTGGATCTTTGACTTCTGCGGAAACCGTTGTGGAATCAAGGACAGTCTTTGTGAGTCCTGCAATCTTGATCGAGCCACCTTTGCCAGAAAAGGCCTCTGTGGTGATTTTGGTGTTGGTGCTTTCAAGTACTTTGGTGGTTGTGACGTCGACATTGCCGCCATCCCCAGGACCTGTAGCTTGGGCCGATATTGTTGTGTTGTTTGCTAACGTAATGTCGCCGGCGGCATCAATCATAATTAATCCAGCGTTACCGGTAGATCTAGAGTCACTGAGGATGGTGGTGTCCATAATTGTGACGGGTCCAGCGACGGGACTATTTTGACCTTCAATTATAACTTTCCCCGCATCGCCGGCTCCCGAACTGCTACTTGTGATGAGAGCCCCATCTGATAAAAATGAGTCCGTCTTTACATTGACGTCTCCAGCGTTCCGGCTCCCAGTTGTCTCAGTTTCGATTCCACGGTTCTGGTTCTCACCTCCAAGGCCAGTGATGGTCGTCGATGGACCTTTGAGGGTTACATTTGCGAGATCATCATTCGCCATACCTGATGGTGCATCATGTACCGTAGCGACGATGCTGGAGTCTGTGACTGACAGAGAGGTGTTAGTCGTCCCATTTGAGGTAATCGTAATAATGCCGCCGGTTCCTGCTCCATTGGAGGCCACGGCCGTGCTGATGTCGGTGTTATTCAAAACAATGGTCCCAGCTGTGTCGACAGGGGCGTTTGGCGTGGCACTGTCTGCCTCAATGGTCACACTTCCCGCGTTTCCAGAGTTCGCGGCTGCCCCTGTGTTGCTGCTACTGATCTGGACGCGAGTGGTCGGTTGCCCACCCACCTGGATAGCAAGGTCGCCAACTTGGGTGATAAGGGCTCCGACTTGGACGTCGATGTTACCGGCATTCCGTTCGCCGGTGCTTTGAGCGGTAAGGCCTCCGCCGGTGATCGTAAGGTTGGGGGTCTCTACTCTGATATTCCCGGTGGGTGTGAGCAACACTGTCGTCGGGTCAGGGATATCCGTTCCATTGGCGACGTCAGCCGAAAGGGTACTGTGATCCAATCTGATTGTGTCAGTAGTCCTTAGCGTAATGGTTCCGCCTTCGCCGGTGCCGTTAGCCGCGGTAGATATGTCGGTGTTAGTGAAGGCAAAGGAGGTCGGGGTAGAGCCAGTGCTTGCGCCGGTGTTGATGAAGATATCTCCTGCATTGCCACTGCCTGTGCCACTACTACTACTACTACTGATTTTTGACCGGGCGTCGTCGGTTGCCGTGGGCGCTGCGCCATCGTTGACTGTCACGATGTCTGCATTCAGCCGGATCGTGCCGGCATTGCGACTGCCACTGGTGGCGGCGGTCACGTCACTGCCATTGGTAAGGGTGAGAGTTGGGGCTGTTACAGTAATGTTGCCGGTGGAGATTGCAGCCGGATTGTCGGTACCCCCAGCCACATCGGCCGCAATAAAAGAATCATCTAAGCTAATGGTCTGGGAGGCGGCCAGTTCAATCGTCCCGCCTTCGCCAGTGCCATGGGCGGCGGTAGAAATATCGGTGTTGGTGAACGCTAAGCTGGTTGGGGTGGATCCAGCGCCAGGAGAGCCGGTGTTGATAAACACATCGCCGGCATTGCCACTGCCTTCACCACTACTGCTGCTGAGCTTGACGGTCTCGATCGAGGGACCAGCATTGGTCTCAAAAGCCCCGACTTGCACGGTGACTTGGCCGGCATCGCGCGAGCCAGAAGTTTCTGCGGTGAGGCCGCCTCCAATGATTGTGAGTTTCCCGGGGGTCTCGATCGTAATGTCGCCTCGGGCCGTCGCGGTATTATCATCGCTCGTGGCATTGTGGACGTTGGCGGAGAGGGTAGTATCGGTGAGGGTAATATCCTCACTGCTCTCGATGATGATCGGGCCCCCTTCGCCATCGCCGTTGAACGCGGCATTCATGGGATCGGCGGCGGCCGTGCTGACCATGGTGTTAGCTAATTTGATCGTACCTGGGACGGCGGTGGGATTAGTTGTCGTACTGCCCGGTCCCCCAATAGTGACTTGGCCGGCGTTGCCCGCGCCCGCCGTGGCACTGGTACTGCTGCTGCTTAACTGGACGGTCTCGATCGTGGGTCCGGCTTTGGTCTCTAGGGCGCCGACCTGCATGTTGACTTGCCCCGCATTGCGGGTCCCAGTGGTTTTAGCCGTGAGACTCCCACCTTGAATGGTTAAATTTTGGGGGGTGGTGATGGTGACGCTGGCGGCAATCGAGGCGGAGTCAGAGGCGTCTGACATATCAACGTTATGGACGTCGGCCGAGAGCGTGGTATCGGTGAGGGTAACGGCTTGGCCCCCACGCAGCTGGATCGTACCGCCTTGGGCATCGCCGCCGACTGCAACCGAGCTAGCAATTGTCGTCTCAGCGAGATTGATGTTACTTGGGACGGCCGTGGGGGCCTCTGGCGTGGTGCCGGGGCCGCCGATGGTGACGCGACCGGCGTTGCCACCTCCGGTCTGCAGACGGGTGCTACGACTACTGAGGATGACGGCAGACTCACCCTTGCTGGTTTCCAGTTCTCCGACGGCGAGGGCAACCTGCCCGGCATCGCGCGAGCCAGAAGTTTCTGCGGTGAGGCCGCCTCCAATGATCGTGAGTTTCCCGGGGGTCTCGATCGTAATGTCGCCTCGTGCCGTCGAGGTATTATCGCCCGCGGCATTATGGACGTTAGCGGAGAGGGTGGTGTCGGAGAGGGTAATCGTGTCACTGCTCTCGATGATGATCGGCCCCCCTTCGCCATCGCCGTTAAACGCGGCATTCGTGGGATCGGCAGCGGCCGTACTGATCATGGTGTTTACTAAGTCGATCATGCCCGGGACAGCGGTGGGATTAGTTGTCGTACTGCCCGGTCCCCCAATAGTGACTTGGCCGGCGTTGCCCGCGCCGGGCTGCGCACTGGTACTGCTGCTGCTTAATTGGACGGTCTCGATCGTGGGGCCGGCGTTAGTCTCAAGGGCGCCCACTTTTAATGCCACTTCACCCGCGTCGCGGGTGCCGGTGGTTTGAGCCGTCAGGCCCCCACCTTGAATGGTGAGTTTTTTCGGCGTTGTCACTGTCACGCTGGCCACGGTAGTATCACTGTTGCTCGCGCGATCGTGCACGTTGGCTGAAAGGGTGGTGTCAGTGAGAGTAATGTCTTCATCGCTCAGGAGCTGAATCGTGCCACCTTCCCCATCTCCACCTGTAGCGACGGTCGTTGCAATCCTTGTATCGGTAAGGTTCACTTCAGGTGCAGTGGTGGTATCGTTCTCTGGGGCTTGAATGGTAACGGTGCCAGCATTGCCGGAGCCGGTCGACGGGCTAGTGCTACTGCTGCTGATCAAGACACCGGTGGTCTGTGTGACATCATCCGGATCGACGGGAATGCGCACAGGCCCAGCCCCGGTCGAGGTCAAACTGGCAACCTTCATCGTGATTGAGCCGGCGTCGCCAGTACCGGTTGTATCGGCCTCAATTCTGGCGCCGTTATTGAGTTGGACCCCCTGGGAGGCGAGGGTGATATTGGCAGGATTCAGTGAGCTATCACCAATGTTGTCTTCCGACATGTCTGTATTCTCTCCTCGACCTTGCCCGCGCAAAATAGTCTGGATAGATGTGTCAGTAAGGCTGACGCTGGCTGCGAGGCTATTCTCATCACCGGTTCCTAAAAGAGTAACCGTTCCGGCGGCTCCTGAGAGGGCACTCGCGTTAGTGCTCTCTGTTCCGCTGCTACTGGTGACTAATACTCCTGTGGTTTGAGGAGGGTCAGTTTCCGCGAGTGGGATACGGATGTCGCCGCCTTTAGTTCCGTTTGAGGTCAGGTTCGCGACCTTCATTGTGATAGTGCCGGCATCGCCAACACCTGAGGCATCGGCCGACAGACGTGTGCCATTATTAAACGTGATGGTACTGCCCTGTACGAGGATGTCGCCTGCGGTGGCCGTTCCATCAGTACTTTCTCCTCCACCCGTCAGGGACGTGCGGACGGCTGTATCAGTGAGGTTGATGCTATTCGCAGTGGTACCCCCTTCCCCCGTGCCTTGAATATTGATCTGTCCAGCACTGCCGGAGCTTGTCGACGGGCTACTGCTGCTACTGCTGATGAGTACGCCTGTGGTGTCTGTGGTGTCAGTCGGATTATCCAAATCCAAGCCAATTCGGATTGCACTTTCGCCCTGGCCGGGTTGTGTCGTCAAGTTCGTAACATTTAGCTCAATAGAACCAGCATCGCCTGCGCCAGTTGTATCTGCCTGAATTCTGGTGCCATTTTCGAGTTTGAGGTTTGTGGCTCTGATGATGATGTTGCCTCGCTCGTTAGCTTGGCCTTCACCTTCGAGAGTGGTTCGGACAGTGGTATCATTGAGTGCGACTAGGGATGCAGCTCGGATCCCATTATCATCAACATCCTTCCCCTGTATTATCACTTGCCCAGCAGCACCGAATGGGCCATCTGGAGTGAAACTAGTGCTGCTGATGAGATTTCCGGTGAAGGGAGAATCCTGAATTCTGTCATCAAGTTTAACTCGGTTGGGCCCGGACTCGGTAATAAGTGCCCCAATGTTTAATGTGACATCTCCAGCGTTGCCGAGAGTAGAGAGAGTGCTGTCACGACGCGGTCCTGCGTCGGAGGCAATCGAAACTCCGTTGGCTAGCCGAAATTCGTTAGCTGTGAGTGTAATATTCCCTCCGTTTGCAAGCCCCCGCGCGGTGCTGTTTATATTTACTTTATTTTTCATATTAATAACATTCGCTTCGATAGTTATCTCTCCTCCAGCGCCGAGGTTTCCTGCGTTGTCAGTTTCAATTGTCGATTCATTCTGAATAACAACCAAGCCAATATCTTTGGCAGGTACAGGAGTAGAGTTTTCATCAAGTAGAACTGTGCCGTAGGGAAGTTGAGTGACATTAAACTCAACAGAACCACCCTGGCGGGTTTGTCCCGCGACAGCAGTAATACGTGTCGGTAAACCACTGGCATCCGCTTCCTGGTCTATGCGACCTATCTCTACACGGCCAGCGTTGATGTTTAGGTTTCCTCCGTTGGCGATATTTACATCTAATGATGCGCTATTCATAGCTTCTGGAGCCACGTCTAGGTTGATAGTGCCTTCTCTAAAGATAAAGTTTCCCGTCTCAAATAGAATATCACCCATATTTCCTGTAGAGGTGTTATTTGCAAAAACAGAGCTATTTTTAATTGATATTGACTCTTTGGCAAAGACGTCGATTGCTGGGTTGGTAGGGTTACTGCCAGGGGTGTTCTTGGACGCTTCTATAGTTGAAGAATTTTCAATTATGAGTTCGCCGCCACGGATTAAAATGCTTCCTTGTCCAGATCCTACTACATTTATTTCCCCGTCTTGCATTTTGATAGTACCCAAAGAATCAAAGCCTACTCCACGAAAATCCGAAAGGTTTAGTGGAGTTAAAGGAACTTTCCCATTAGAATTAATATTTGGGGTACCCACACTGACTATGTTGACTTTTCCATTTTGGCTTAGAAGAGCCCCTTCTTTTATTTCTATTCCTGGAATAGTGCTAGATCCTTTTGGCACATTTCGCCCTACGAAAAAGGTTTGCGCACCTTTAGTATCAAGGCTCTTAATGGTTATGTTTCCTTCCGGCGGAGCATTAGTAAACCCAAATGAGGCTACATTAGCAGTTATCAATTCTGACGCTTGTCCAACCGTCGTATTAAAGTCAAATATTCCTCCCCCGATTTCAAGCTTATTGGCAGTACTAGCATAAAATGATCCATCTATGTCTAATGTGGCATTCGGGCCAAATAAGATACCCTTGGGATTAAGTAAAAATACATCGGCTGAATCAATTGTTGAAGCAATGGTTCCCATAATCTCTGATTGTCCACCAGTAACTCGACTGACAATGTTTTTGATGCCTGCTGGCCCACTAAAATTGGCAGTCTTATTAGCATTAATATCAAACTGAGAAAAACTGAAAAAAATGTTTTTCCCATTATTAGATAACGTCCCAAGATTTTCAGTTATATTGTGATCGAACATAGAACCATCAGGACCCACAAGATCACCCATACTTCCTCCAAGAGTACCATCGAGAACAACCTGGGCATGAACAAAGGTTGGACTGATACCTTGAAAAATGAAAACTGCAGCAATCACAGCTCTCAGAACCTTTGATAAAGCCCTTAGTTCCCTGGATGAAGATCCCATCTTGACTCTCCTAACGGGTAAATTGGATAAGCACAGATACGTCCTTATCTTCCCTTGAGTGTAGATCCAGCACACGATTAAAGCTCCCTTGAGATTTGTTATATTGCCCAATCTAAGCTTTGCAATTGGTTTTAAGTCTGACAACTGCCAATATAAACACTCCAGTTATGAAGAGTAGTGCAGTTGAGGGTTCTGGGATTTCTGGCACATCCCTAACTGCGAAGGTAGCACCTAACACCTCTCCCGGTTGCCCCCCCACTTCTCCAACGAATAAAAATAACGTGTTGCCGTTGGTCGCGTTGCCTCTGCTTACACCCAGAGGCCCAAAGCTAGCTTCCAACTGTGCATTATTTGAACCGAACGGATCATTTGGGTCGAGACCTGGATCCACGCGATCTCCAAGAGATAAAAACCCAAAGGCATTTGGGGGGATTCTGCCATCTGCGTCACCTAAAACCGTGAGCGTTGCAGTCCCTTCGTCCACTCCATTCCCGGTAGAAGGAGGAAACTCAGAACCAAATGTGGGTCGTGATGCAGTGGGTTCTAAGCTAGATGTATTAGTGGGGCGAGTCGACCCAGGGGCGAATCGGAAAAAGTCAGGATTGATTCTATCTGGTATGCCGTTAACCACATCATTCATCGATAGATCTCCATTGCGATCCAGGAAGATCGCATCGACATCGAATCCAGAAAATATCCCGTTGGCTCCGCCTGTCGTGGTTCCATCATCCTCTACCGTGATTGCGCCAATCCTATCGACATTTTCGTCGTCTAGTGCTTTGGCACTCATATTGTTCGCATTACGAGCTAGATTAGGAGACCTAAAGACACGGGTGCCAGTGCCGGTGCCGCCGACGAAAAATCCAAGATCCTTAAATTCGGATGGCGTGAGAGAGGCTCCCCATACAAGAGTCGGAGCAAGAAACATAAACAGAATCGAAGAAAGTGTAAATTTCCAGGGTTGAGGATTAGAAAGTTGCATCTGAGCACCTCCAGAAGAGTAAAAATAGAGGACTTACTATCAAGAAAACTAAATTTAGCTAACCAAACATTAATTTCTACTGTCAGCAGTTTTCATATAATCACCTATCTATTCCTCAGTGGTGTGTTGCGGCAATATCTTTTGCTTGTGCCGTAGTAACAACTACTGTCCATCCCGTCGAACATTTGCAATCTCTGAAAATTAAACTATCTCATATTCAGCAGTGCTTTTGAGCATAGTTAATCTGTCTGTAGAATGAAAAGTATTGCCACCTCCATGTGACTAACAGGAAGAAAAGCAGTACAAGTTTACGGTTGTGAAATTAATAGTCAAGAAAAAACTCTTCCTTCACTAAAGAAAGATTTTATCTCCTAAATTCAGGAGCAATTTTAGTACCGATTGTCCATTCTTTATGCAGGATGACTTCTGAGATAAAAACATTCATGAATGTTGGCAAAATGCATGTTGTATGGTTGGATTTATCTTTTGAATTTCCCGAAAGAAGTTGCGATGTTATCCAATTGGATACAGGTTGTATCTTTTTGGATAACATGTATGTCAGAGGGTAAGTTCGTTAGGTTCTAGACTTGTTGCTTTGTTAATGTATTGACTTTCTAACTTGACCCAGAGTTTGTAATAGTATTTTATTCAATAGCACTCCTGCCTTTTTAATCCCGTCTCTAAAGTTGTGTCGTTTAGCTTTTAAAATGTTGAGAATTGGTTTCAAAGAATTAGATCCGCTTGTTTTGTTTATGTTTCCGAGTCAGTTGCATCTTTGTTTATATGCAGTCCGCTCGTTCTAAAACTTTCTATACATTAACCGTATACCGAATCTAAACGTTATTCTTGATGGGATTTGGTTTCGTGGTACAGGGCTTGCTCATTCTGAGAATAGAATTACGGTTACGGGGTTTCACTATTCGGTGAAAGTTCGACAGGCTTACTATGAATTGATTGGCGAGGCTTTTTAGGATATGAGGGTGTCTGGATGAACCCAGGGTAAGCACTTCGACAGTCTTAACTCAGGGGGCATACTCTGAAGGGCCATTCGACAGATTCATGCTGAGCCTGTCGAAGCATCATGGCATGCTCAGGGTAAGTTTCTTGATGAATGATTTCTGAGTTTGTTGAATGTGAAGAAATCTTAGAAATGATTGCGTGAATCAATGGAGTGGTTTTCGGTTCGGCAATTTCTGTTTCGAAGGAGGGTCGATAATGAAAAAGAGTAATTCAAATCCAACGCGGGTTGTCATGACGCTTCTCTTGTTAATTTCAGTTGGGATTGTGCTTGGATATTCTGGTGTTCCCTTGGCTCAGTCTTTAAAATCCGATGCCTTTATTGTTGATCATATTCCGTCGAAAGGTGAAGTGGATTGGACGAACGGGGCAATTCGTGCCACGGGGATAGGCGTGCCGCCTGCTGACGCGGTGAGTGCGCGGCATGCCCGAGAGATGGCAAAACGTGCTGCTCGTGTTGTTGCCTATCGGAATTTGTTGGAAATTGTTCAGGGGGTTCGTGTGAATTCCCATACACTGGTTAAAAACTATATGGTCGAACAGGATACGATCAACACGAAAGTCCAAGGGATTATTCACGGTGCTCGAGTGATTCACGAAGAGGAATTTCCAGATGGTTCATTTCAGGTTACTGTTGAAATGGGATTGAATTCTGAGCTCTCGTCAGCGTTGTCTCTATCCCCGGCGGAACCACGTAGGCCCATTTCATTCCCACCGAACCTCCTTGCTCCAGAGATTCATCCGTCTCTCATTCCAGGTGATCTACATACTGGACCGATCTCAGGTACTCCATCTCCTGAGGAGGATTCCATGTACACTGGATTAGTTCTGGATGCACAGGGATTTCAAGTTCAACGAGCGATGAGTCCTCGAGTTGTCATGGAAGATGGGCGTGAGGTGTACAGTGCCGAGTATGTGAAAAAGGCCGTAGCCGAGTCTCAAGGTATTGTGGCCTATGTAAGGGGTCTGTCAGCAGCAAAGGAACATGCTCGTGTCACCAATGTACCGTTAGAAGTGAAGGTGCTTCGAATTGATGGAGATAATAAGACGGATTATGTGGTGAGTGATGCTGATGCACAGATGCTGCATGTGGTTCCTGAACATTTTGAGTTTCTTGAAAACGCAAGAGTGTTAGTCGTGTTGGATTGATCCTTCGACCCTTCGGCAAGCTCAGGGCTCAGAATGATGGTTCGTCCTTCGACCCTTCGGCAGGCTCATGACTTAGGTCTCAGTATGATTGTTCGTAACCTTATCTGGACTCTTTGGGTGTTCTTTGCGCTGCCTCCAACAGGGGTTTTGGCTCAGGAATCAGGTCGGCATCATCAAGCGGTTCTTGATCAACATGCCATGGGGTCTGTCAATTGGACAGATGGAACTGTCTTGGCTAGTGGATTTGGTATCTCTCCTCCAAACGTAGTTGCAGCTGCAGCTGAGGCTATGGCGGAACGTGCGGCAATGTCTGTGGCGCTACGAAATCTGTTGGAAATTATTCAAGGCATTCAAGTTGATGCTGAAACGGTCGTAGAGAAATTGATTGTAACGAAGGATGAAATTAATACGCGAGTTCGGGGTGCAATCAGAAATGCCAAGGTCATCGAACGCACGGTTCATCCAGATGGTAGTGTGGAGCTGAAAGTCTCGATGCGTTTACATGGAAGGGATTCTCTTACGTCAAGTCTTCTCGAGGAAAAAACGTTTTCTCAGTCTTCCTTGTCTGCCAACCTCCCACACGGACAGTACTCTGGCGTGGTGTTCGATGCGCGGGGATTTCGACTCAAGCCCGTCGTGTTTCCTACGGTCGTGGATGAACATAAACGGCTTGTCTATGGTCCCGACGTGGTTTCGCGAACAGCTGCAGAGGACTACGGTCTCGCTCAATATATGCTGCTTGAAAACTCGAAGCTTTCGCTCCCAATGAACCATGTCATTGGCGTTGTTGAAAAAAAGAAGAAGACAAATTCCTTAGGCCGCGTGGGAGCTAAGCCTCTTCGAATCAAAGGGCTCAAGCGATTAGGAACCTTCAATGCCAACATTATGATTAGCAATGCCGATGCGCAAAAGATTCGTCAGGATTCATCGATTCTCCGTGCATTGAATGGTGCCAAGGTGATTATCATCACAGATCCTCTGGTTGCAGGAGTCGAAGGACGACTCTTTAATATTCCTGAATTCTTGGTTTTGGACTCACGGTATTCGAATGAACTTGTTCGTTCTTCATTTTCAGGTAATAGAAAGATGAGCAGGAATTCTCGACAATGTGCGGTCCTTTCCTCTCCCCCAGATGTGTTACCCGTCATTTGCGACTCTAGAGCATATCGAGTGCCTATTGCATCTGATCTACGATTTCTTTATGGATGCGGGATAACCACTGTCTTACGGTGATGCCTCTGGTATGACGTCAGGCGATATTGGAAGTAATCATGGGAAAAGGTGAATTCTGCACGTGAGTGTCCTAGATATTCAATAGATTTATGATTGTTCGTGGAAAATCACGCCACGAGCTGTGCGTTGGGCTCTGGCTCAGCATCGGCATTACGCTTGTCGTTCTTTTTTTCTATCGCATTGATGGGTTTGAGTGGTTGGAGCGGCGCACATACGATATGCGAGTTCAATTGAAAGGTGAACCTGATCTCCAAACATCAATTGTCATGGTCGAGAACGATGAGGCGACGATTGAACATCTTGGAATGTCTCCCAGTAAAGTGTCACGGATCCATTATGCGCAGGCGATCGAGCATCTTCGTGCTAGCGGTGCAGCCCTAATTGCGTTTGATATGGTGTTTTCAGGACGCACAGTTCCTGCGGAAGATGCGGCGCTGAGCCAGGCCATTCAGCAGGCTGGGAATGTCGTTCTTGCGCGATATATCGGAGCGGGTGATCACGTAAGTCCGCTTGAAACATTTCGGAAATATGAGTTGGGAGAAGGGCTGATCAATCTCTCTCTCGATACAGATGGCGTGCTCCGTTCGATTCCATTCCTTGGTGTGAGCTATGCCAACACACAGCTCACACCGTTCATCACATTCGGAGCAGAAGTGGCGCGTCTCTCTATAGATCCGACTGGGCAATTTCCGTTGGATGTCACTGTTCCAGACGTTGCGACATTTGGTCCGATAGAGATTCCATATCCTCAAGGCAAAATGTTCATCAATTTTTACGGTCCTCCTGGAACGTTTCCTTCCATACCATTATGGCGTGTTGTGAAGGGAGAATTTGATGCTGATGACGTGAAAGGTAAAGTTATTCTGGTAGGAGGCACAGCCGTGACGTTGCATGATTATTATCAAACACCATTTGGCAAAGGAACTGTCAAAACTCTCTCGCAGTCTCATGCTGAAAGCGAAGGACGACTGATGGCCGGATTAGAAGTCCACGCAAACGTGGTTCAAACTATACTCGACAAATCGTTTGTCCATCGCTCGTCCTCTAGTACCGTCCAATGGAGCCTCGCAATGCTAGGTGTGTGTTGTTGGATCTTTATCATGGTCTATCCGACCAACGCGACTCAAGTGTCAGTCTTTTCACTACTCCTTCTTGTGCTCGTGGTTGTGGTGTCCGTTGCGCTCTTTAACGTGCGACATTTTTGGTTGGATGTTGCGCCATTCGTGTCGCTCGTCAACGCACATTATGGGATTGGGATGGCGTATCAACGGTATCTGATGTCACGACAAAAAGAACAACTACGGTCGATGTTTTCTCAATATATGTCGCCTGTGATTGTGGAACATCTATGGAATAGACGTGAGACTCTCTTGCATGGAGATGGTCACCGGTCTCAGGATCTTACAGTGACGACATTGGCGGTTGGACTGGATGGCGTTTCTATCGCAATGGATCATCTCGGACAAAAGCAGATCTTAGAATGGACCAACGATTACTTTGAAGAAATCGAACAAACTATCATGCACTATCGTGGCGTCGTTGAGGACTATGCGCAAGATGGACTTCTTGTACATTTTGGAATTCCCGTTCCGCGTGAATCTGAGCGTGAGATTCGTCAAGATGCCCAGAATGCCGTTCAATGTGCATTCGCCATTCATGCCGTTCTTGCCAAAATTCATGCAAGGTGGAAAGGTGATAAGCTCCCCCCATTGGATATGTACGCTGGAATCTGTACGGGCTGTGCCACGATAACCACAGTAGGCAGTCGTGGACGATTAAAATTCACCACATTAGGAACACCTGTTCGCATGGCCCTTTGCCTTAAGCGTGTTGCCTTCGATTTATCCAGGGATCAGTCCACTCCCAAGATCATTTGTGGAGTTGAGACTATCCCGTATGTAGATCAGAGCTGTCTCATCAAGCCATTAAACGAGATTCATGATGATATCGATAATCAGTCATTTCTACCGTATCAGGTGCTCGCAGTGGAGCCTGTGCGTGTGCCCTAGTGAGGAAGGAGGGTGTGATGGAAGTCAAAAATATATTGTCGCGATTGGTCATCATTGTTTCGTTGTTCGTCACTCCAATGTATATTCAGAATGTATCCGCAAATGAGCTTGAGGCTGTGGAAGGTCTGGGGTGTTATGCCTATGGAGATGATGAAACGCCAAGTGACGCAAAAGCGAAGGCCATGGCACGTGCTCGAGAGCAAGCCGTCAGTGGTTATAAGGTTTGGGTGGAATCGTCATCACAGGTTGAAGATTTTCAACTAAAAAAAGACTCTATTCATAGTATTAGTGCCGGTATGTTGGAGCAGGTTCATATTAAAGATACGACCAAGACAGGTCAGGAGATCTGTATTCGTATTACAGGGGTACTCGATCCAATGTCAGTCACACAAGAACTTGCGAGAAGGAAAAAGCTCAAGCAGCGCAAGGATGTCTTGATGTCTCCGTCTCTTAATCCCGGCCCTTCAACTGCGCTCAAAATTTGGTTGAATAATGCTGACGGGCGATACGTGGACAATGAACCTTTAGTCGTTTATGTGCAATCGGATAGAGATGGATATCTAAAGTTAGACTACTTCCAGGCTGATGGGAAAGTGGTTCATTTAGTCCCAAATCTGTTCCGAAAGCAGGCGAGGATTCGGAAAGGTGAGATCTATGAATTTGGAGGAGAAAATTCTGCTGAGCGTTTTATCATTGCCCAACCCTTTGGAGACGAAGTGATTAAAGCCTTTGTCAGCACACGACCATTTTCCCAAGAGCTCGTATCTGAGGACGTCGTCAGTGAGGGCGAGGCATATGTTCGTGCCTTAGAGAGGAATCTAGAAGGGATCCGTCATCAAGAAGGCACGCGGGGTGTAAAGGTTTTACTCGGGGCCTCAGCCGCCATCTTCACTAAAAGTCAGGAGATTCTCGACCTGGAGCGTGCACTCACAGTAGAAAAACCTCGTCAATAGCTTGTTACTTATCCAGAAAGCTTTTCCATTGTCTCGTTCGGCTATCCTCAATCGTTTATTCTCTCAAACAACACGAAACTTCACGCTTTCTCTGTCGCGTATCTGATCAGATACAAGCTGTATCTGTTTAGATACAGTCTTCTGGATGTGTCTTAGGGACACAGAGATTTTAGGTGCCTGTTCCATTATCTCACCCATTGTATTGTCACGTTCGCTTGAAGTGTTCGATTCACTAGATATCAGCACAATCTGAATTGGCACATTTCTTGGTTTCTTGAGCTTAACAGCAGTTTGGCAATAAACGCTTGTTCTTTTTAATTGGCATCAAAAAAGCATATTGGGAATAGCACGGAAGAACGTAATGGTCTTGAAGTGGGGAGGTTCCATCATGTTCGTTGGTATCAAGGCAAAGGGATTCGATGATATCACATGATCCTTATTCCTACTTTATTCCTCATTCACGGCCAGGATCCCGCCTTGCTGTTTTACCTACATCAAATAGCTCTTGGCATCTGCCGAAGAAGGAGCCTCCTCTCTGTCCGGAACAGCAGTCAACGATGAGTCAGCCCACTCCTCAGATCGAGAAGATTTATTCTTCTTCACTTTCCTGGTTTCCCTGGGAGGCGTTTTGTGATCTTCTTAGTGGCGCCTCATGGCCTGACGTGTGTGCGAATTGGACGGAAGAAGAGGTCTTCACCGATGCACGCGTGGATCTTCCTTCCTTAGCAATTCGTTTTACGAAATGTTCACAATTTCATTTTGCTGATTCTGGGGGTGCCGTGGCGCCTTTGGAAACCCTCTGGCTCAAATGGCGTCTTTTGGCGACAGTCAGTGGGGCGGTACTGCGAATTCATTCAGAAACTCAACGACCGCTACTGAATATTCAGCCAGATAATCTTTGCATACTGTTTCCTGAAAATATCGATCCTCTGCTGCCATCTCGTTGGCAATTCACGGTCCAAATTGCCGATTCAAATTCTGCCGTACCCGTAGTTCCTGACGGCTTGCCTTCAGGTGTAGACGTGATGCTGTTCAGGCCGACAGCAGGGATGGAGGAAAGTTTTCAATCACCGGAAATTCGTTATTGGCCGTTAGGACAATCTGAGGTTTCCACCGTCTTGATCCGTTCACTGGAACAGATTCGCCACAATACCTCGTTGTCCGAACCTGTTCAGGGAATAGTTCGTCTCCACATATTAGGAGATAAGTTTTCTGTTACGGAATTTTCCGACCAAGATATGTTCCGGGTCACACTGTCCATGACAAATGGGAACACGAGTTCGATTGCGGTGTGGGGGAAAAAGGTCGGATCAGTTGAGCGAGGGCTTATTATCGATGGCAAGACGGAGCCAATAGATATGAGGACGTGGGAATGTCTTCAGTCCCTACAACACGACGTCTGGAATCAAACACGGACTCTTGTGTATCGATCCTTTCATGTTCCCAGCGATCTGTACAGCCTCGGAATGCTGTCGCTCCATGCAGTCTTACGTACCAGAGGCCCGGAGAAGCAGCGTGTGGTGTCTCTCCTTCCTGAAGTGATGGAGGCGATACAAAAGATTGTGAAAAGTGTCGGGCCTGAGAATCCAGAGCTTCTTCATGCGAGATTATGTTCTCTCTTGAAAGAGTATGGAGGGGTGTTTAGCAAGCGAGCGTTGTTATATCCAGGAGTTTCTGCGCAAGCCGGTGCGATGAAGGTTTCTGATGATGTATGGGACAAGGTCCTGCTCTTTGCGCTTCGCTTAATGACGAGAGTTCCAGGGTTCAGCTTTTGTCATCATGCTGGCGACTACGTAAAGAATCAGCCGCACTGTTTGATGGAAGACGTGATGTCCGAAGTCATGAGCATTGGTGAGGACTTGAGCAAGGAATTATTTAAATCCCAGCAGCGTAACAGGGAAATCTTGAGTGTCTGTCAGCAACTCCGTCAGGAACGTGCACGCGTCAACTAAGACTGCCGATGGAATTTTATCTAGCCATGAAAGCCGGTGCGGATGTGCTGCCTCCATCATTGGAGAATGTGTTGAGCGCCCCGGTTATCAAGCTTGGTCGAGGTGAAGTCAATGATGTGGTGTTGCCGGATGCTCGTCGGCTCGTCTCGTCTCGACATGCAGAAATTCGTTCTTCACATGATCAATGTGTTTTGCAAGATGTCGGGAGTACGAATGGTAGTCAACTGAATGGTGAGCTGTTGGAAACGGGAAAAGCTTATCCACTGTCGAAAGGTGATGAAATCGGGATTGGTCCATATGTCCTAGTCTTTCATCCTGCAGATGTGACTCAACAGTTGACCGGCGTAAACGATGATTCGGATGCCACGATTTGTCTATCGTCAAGCTCTTCACGTTTCGAGCTTGTGGTCGAACAATTGAGGACCCTCTCACGAAAACTGATTGATCAACAACCCCATGAACGAGTGACGGCCTTAAAAAATGTGCTGACCGAAGCGACCGCAGGATTGGAGCCGCTGGAAGCTGAGAGCCTGCTTGCCTATGTCGAAGCAACATTTCCTGACACGGAATACCAACAGGAACAGATCCTCACAACACTGTCCGCTCAATCGAATTATGTTGAGACGCACGCACCAAAAGTTTCTCAATCTTTCACATCCCGTGCTGTGAACTCAGCTCGTGTTGAAGCGCTGCTCACCGTATTTCTTCAAGCGTTAACTGATGCATTGAATGCCAGACGTATCTTTCAGCAGGAAATGGAAGTCGAAGTGACGAGAATTTTATCGAAGAATCAAAATCCAATAAAGTGGGCAGATTCTACTGAGGAAATTACATCCTATCTTTTTGATCAACAACGATCTGATGCCGACTTTGAAGTTGTTCTGAGACAGTTACGCGAAGCTCTGCAAGATCTCGCCTTGCAACCAATGGGAGTCATGGCGGGATTGCGCGAATGTGTGAGGGGAATCCTCCGGCAGCTAGATCCGGTGACACTTGAATCGGAGGCGAAACGTTCGACTTTCAGGCTGAATCCACTGTTTTCGGGGGTGCTGAATAAGGGCCGCGCGTGGGATCGATTTATTACAAAACATCAAAGCCTTCTGAACGAAGAGGCCAATACCATGAAACACGTCCTGCGCGAAGATTTCGGGAAAGGATACCTCAGTGTCTATGGTCAGCAAACGTCGCAATAATCACTGGTTGATGTGGGCGCTATGTGGAGGGATGCTATCCCTGCTTGTTGCGTGTGGTTCGACCAAACAGGAACTCGAGCTGATCATGCATTCAACGAATCGGTTGAATCTGACAGAAGGAGGACAACCATCCCCACTGGTTGTCCGTATCTATATCTTGCGGTTCAAGGATCGATTTCATCAGTCTACCTTCAAAGAGCTGTGGAAACGAGACTCAGAGGTTCTTGGCGATGGTCTGATACGACGAATGGATATGACGTTGAAGCCAGATGACGAACATATTGTCGAGATGACGGCGGATCAAGAAAAAGAAGAAAACTACATCGGAATTATGGGTCTGTTTCGTAAGCATATACCAAATATGTGGCGAATGCTTATTCCGATTGAAGAGCCTGGATTTTTTTCATTTGGTACACCAGAAGTGAAGCTTCGTTTTGACGAGAACAGCCTACGACCGTTTGACGATGATTAATCGGCTAAAGAAAGCTTGTGCCTAACCACTGAGATACAGGATTGCAGATCGAGTGATGGACATTTTGAACTAACTCAAAAGGGATAGCCGTTCATGGATGCACGACACAAGATTGTATGGAGTGAGGGGATGCTGTTGACTCCTCATCATTTCCAGCATTGGGATCGGTACTATGAAGGTTTGTTGTCAGACAAAATTCAAGGACTGATGCCTTTTGGTTGGGGAGTATGTGAGATCGATATCGATCGTGACGGGCTTGCCAACGAGAACTTTACATTGCTGGGGTTACGTGCTGTGTTGCCTGATGGGTTACCAGTTCGGATTCCTGACTTGGATGTTACGCCACAAACGCGTCCGATCGGAGAATTCTTCCTGCCTTCGCTAGAACATCTGGATGTGTATCTGGGCATTTCCATGGAACACGTGGGAATGAATAATTGTGATCTCGGAAATACTGCCAGTTCAAGACGATCACGATATACCGGGGAGTACGTGTCGCTTCCCGATCAAAACACTGGAGAAAATGCTCGAGAGCTTATGGTGGCGAGAAAAAACTTACGCGTATTCTTTTCAGGGGAAGACATGCCAGATTCATGTGTTATGAAAATTGCGGAACTTATTCGCACACCCGGCGGGACGGTGGTCATACGTGATGCCTACATTCCTCCGTTGCTGTGGATGTCTGGATGCGAGTCGTTGATGCGAATAGTGAGATCGTTATTGGAGCTTCTGGTGTCGATGGGTAGCGCCCTAGCCGATCAGCAACGTGGGATACGTGAGCATGGAGGCATGGATCTCTTACGTTTTTCCATGCTGCATACCATTTATTCATATATTCCGATCTTATCTCATTACACCCACGTCGGTCGAATTCATCCGGAAGGGTTGTACCTGACATTAGCAAGATTGTCTGGAGAACTTGCCGTCTTGTCATCAGATTCACACCCAAAGGATTTGCCGGAATATGAACACACGAATTTGAACCGATCCTTTCGTGAATTAGATCATCGAATTCGCAATGTAGTGGAACACATCACGCCTACGCGATATGTCACGATCCCTCTTGAGAAACGAGGTGAATATCTGTGGGTGGGGCGGATCGCAGACGAAGCCTTACTTAATAAGGGACAATTTTTCCTGTCTGTGGTCGGTGGTGACTCTGAAGATCACCTTCGCTCAATGATACTAAAGCGAGTGAAGGTTGGAGCGGTGGATGATATGGACCTGATTCTGAATGCCGCTATGCCTGGGATAAAGTTTCATCATATTCCCAGACCGCCGGCGAGTATTCCCTCGAAGACTGGCTATCAATATTTCAGTTTGGAGAACCATGGAGGCTTTTGGGATCGCGTGAAGAAGGCTCAAATCCTGGCGGTGTACCTCCCGAGTGATGTGCAGGGGGTCGAACTGGAATTGCTTGCCACAAAAGAGTAAAGCCATGCCACAACTGACGCAATCATCTCAAGGTGTCCTCGTCGATATCTTTTCCGACTTATTCGTACTTGGGACCCAAGTCAAATATGCGCGGGACCTTGGTTCTCCAGATTCGTTTCGCATACGTCTTGAGCAGTTACTACATGACGCAGACGGGAAAGGCGTGGAAATCGGGGTCCCTCGTGATGTGTTGCTCGATGCTCGTTTTGCTGTGATTGCGTTTTTGGATGAGATGATCTTTAGCTCTGGATGGGCGCATAAGGAAGAATGGGCGTCCCGACCCCTACAATACCAATTTTTTGAAACCAACATCGCCGGGGAAGAATTTTTCAATCGTTTGGAGTCATTGCGAAAAGCACTCCCAGTTGATCCTGATTTGCTCGAAGTGTATTTAATCTGTCTCACGTTGGGCTTTGAAGGTCAGTACAAGGTTCATGGACGAGAGCGCTTGAAAGATCTTCGGCATGATCTGTTTCGTGAAATTCACGCAAAGCGAGGAGGTCCCTCGCCGTTATCTCCACATAGTCAACGGCATGAGGAAATTATCGATGTCGTCAAGCGGGATCTGCCTGCATGGATCGTCGCCGTTGGTGCGGTCTCCATCGTGTTCTTCTTTTACGTGGCGCTTTCGGTGTTGATTCATCAAGAGAGTCTGAGCGTGGCAGATCGAATACACACATTAGCGGTACAGGCCAATCCATGAGAAGATTTTTCTCTCTTCCGAAAAACCTGTTTTTGGCTCTCTTGAGTCGACCACACCTGCTGGTTGCGATTGGCGTCATCCTGTTATGCCTGTTGATTTGGTTTGGCGGAACATCGCTCGGGCTGCAAGATGACCCCGTCAAAATCGTCTTAATCGGAGGAATTCTTCTCTCCTGGATCTTACTTCTCGTTTATGATCGTTACCGTGCGAAGCAGGGTGCGCGGTTGTTGGAGCAATCACTTCATCAGCAAAGCGAAGAGTTTGGAAGCCAAGCGACTAGCGATCAAAAAGACGAGATTGAAGCCGTACGAACGCAGTTTCAGAAAGCCATGTCCACGCTCAAGCAGACGAAGTTAGGGAAACAATATCGTGGACAATCCGCCCTTTATGCGTTGCCATGGTACATGTTCATTGGCCCCTCTGCATCCGGTAAATCCACGGCACTGAGAGAATCGGGTTTGCACTTCCCGTATCTTGGAGAAAATCGGAAAGGGGTGCAAGGCGTCGGGGGGACGCGTAACTGCGATTGGTGGTTCACAAGCGAAGCGGTGTTGTTGGATACCGCCGGTCGGTATACGACAGAAGAAGAAGATCGAGAGGAATGGTTTTCATTTCTCGACTTGCTAAAAAAATACCGAAAACACAAACCCATTAATGGCGTCATTGTAGCGATTAGTATCGCTGATTTGCTTCAAGGGACGGACCAGGATATTGAGTCTCATGCCAAAACCATACGTGAGCGTATTGATGAATTGATGACACGACTGGGTATGGTCTTTCCCGTCTATCTCGTGTTTACCAAATGCGACCTCCTAGACGGGTTTGTCCAGTTCTTTGGAAATCTTTCGGTTGCACAGCGCGAACAGATTTGGGGGAGTACCTTGAAGAGACGAACGGTGTCGGATGCGTCTCCTCAGGAACAATTTGACGGCGAGTTTTGTCAACTCTTGGAGACGTTGCAAACCTGGCGGCTTGAACGACTGATGTCAGCAAGAGGTTCAGAGAAGATCAGAGCGTTAGGGTTCCCTTTACAGTTTGCGACATGTCAGACAGCGCTTCATCGATTCGTCGAACTATTGTTTCATCAGAACCCGTATCAAGAAAGTCCCTTCTTCCGAGGGTTTTATTTTACGAGCGGGACCCAAGAGGGAAATCCTATCGATCGAATCATTCACACCGTGAGTGAAGCTGCTGGATTGCAGGGAGTGCAATCAGAGAAAGAGGAGCAAGGGGAACCCAAGAGTTATTTTATAAAAAACTTGTTTACCGACGTCATTTTCCCTGATCGAGGCCTGTCAAATCCTTCCTCGAGTGTGTTTCGTCAGCGCGGCTATGTGCGTGTCGCAGTCTTTGGGGCAGCCATCTTGGGTGTTGGATTAAGTCTTTTCGGATTCGCGTCGTCTTATTTGGGAAATAAGTTTCTGATTGGTTCGGTCCTTGATGAAGCTGTTGCCCTCCCTCTCATTCGAGGGGAAGGAACTCATGAACTCGATTCCCCTCAATATATCACCAGTATCACTGGTCTGGATCGTATGCGTGAGCGTGTGGAGCAACTGAGTAGTTATGACGAAGGATCGCTTCCGATTCGGTTATGGGGATTTTACGAGGGGGATCGTCTTGTCGAACCCTTGAAAACGCTCTATCGTCGGGAATTTGATCTGCTGGTAGCGCGGCCTGTGAAAAAGATCGTCGAAAGCCAACTGGGCCTATTTGCGCATGCTATCAGGTTTAGTGCGGACACAAGTTATGAAGCGAATCACTATTCGCTCTTAAAAGCCTATTTAATGATGGCGGACAACACTCATCTGGATTCTGAGTTTCTCGACCATCAACTTCAGAAGGTTTGGTCTCAAAGCCTCATTCCATCGATGTTTGCAGCTCAAGGGAACATGGAGGTATTTGTTGACTCGTTTAAACGGATCCTCCGTTTCTATAGTTATCACATGGCTGGCGATGCGACCATGCAAGCTGATCTGGATCAATCACTTATTCAAAAGGTACGTTCCTATTTACGACGTATTCCAGTCACGCAACGACTCTATGCACAAACACTCAATGGAGCGACAGAACCACTTGAACCGTTCTCTCTGGATGTTGCGCTAGAAGGAAAGGGTGAAGGCAGTTTAATAAGTGAATATCAAATTCCAGGGATTTATACGAGGAATGGATGGAAGGTCGCGTTTCGACCGACCCTTTCTCGAGTACTGAATGAGTTCAGCCGGGAATATTGGGTCTTGGGCGAAACCCAACCGTTAGAAGGCGAGGTGACCAATTCGGTTCAGGCGCTCTATTTCGGAGATTACTCGAAACACTGGCAACGGTTTCTTCAATCAGTGCACGTGCGTTCAGCTGGCACGGTGGAAGATGTCTTGACACTCATGGAGCAACTGAGTGTGCAACCGTCTCCCATTACGCTTGTCCTACAGCAAGTTCGCGTGAATACGGGGTTAATGCAAAATGCAATGATGCATATAGGCGATAGTGACTCAAGTTTTATACAAAAAATGAAACGTAAGTTGTTATGGGAGGAATCATTACCGGAAAGCTCAACGACAGCAATTGCGTTTGAAGATCCGGTATATCGAGAATTTCGGTCTATTCATCGCTTTGTCGATGTCCCGCCAGGTCAAGAGGATGACAAACCTCCGGTCTCGGAATATGTCGCTCAATTGCAAAACGTCCGGGCTGTTCTTCAAGCGGTCTTGCCCGACGGGAGCGTCGAAGATCCGATCGCTCTGGCTCAAGCCATTGCAGGAGGACAGGCGAACGATTTGACACGCCCGATGACGAAGGTTGAACAACTCAGTCTCAAGTTGGACCCACATATGCGACGTCTTGTCGAACCGCTCCTACTTGAACCTCTGACTATTGCGATGCGCAGTGTCATGAATCGTTCCTTGTCGGTGCTGAATGCGCAATGGGAGTCTGAGGTGTTTGTGCCGTGTCAGCAGACGATCGCTGGCCGTTATCCATTTCAACGGGCAGGCCAAGACGTGGCACTTAATGATGTGAGTCAGTTTTTTCATCCGCAAAGTGGTGTTCTCTGGGCCTTTTTCGACAAGCAATTGAAGCCCTTCATCCATCAAGGACAAGATGGATGGCGTCTCAAGCCTTGGCGTGGAGTTGTGCTTCCGATTTCAGAAACCGTCCTTCAAAAACTAGAACATGCGCGATTTCTTTCGGAGAGTTTGTTTCCATCTGGTCAATCCGGTCCTCATGTCGAATTTGATCTTTTTCCCTATCCTGACCAAGGACTCGCGGCTCCGTTGGTGAGTGAAATCCGATTGGCTCTCGGAGAGCAAGAAATGCTGTATCAGATGGGCCCTCAAGAATGGGAACAATTGGTGTGGCCTGGAATCTCTGGATCTGGCGGTGCTGCTCTTCAAGTCAAAGTGAATGGTGCCTGGGAGCCGCGTGAAGCGAAAGGCTGGTGGGGATTGTTTCGATTGTTGGACGGGGCACGAATAACGCCGATCAGTGATACCGCATTCAAGATCGAATGGGCGTTTCAATCAAGCAATTCCAAGATATTGCATCTTCGATACGATCTGAAAGCTCGAAGTGCAAGAAATCCGTTCCATCCCGATTTTTTCGAAAAGTTTTCCTGTACGTCGAGTTTAAAGCAGGTCTGAGGAAGGACGTTTCATGAAGATCGGATGTTTTGGCAAGCTGCCCATTTCTCCTGAGTTCATTAAGGTGAATGCGTCAGGGAGTGCGCTGCAGGCCTTTGATCAGTGGTTGCAAGAGGGAATTCACTATGCTCGTACCAAACACAAAGGGTGGAGCGAGGATTTTCTGAAAATGGATACATGGAACTTTGTCTTCACTTCTCCAGATAATCAGGAACTTTTAATTGGTATCGTTTCGCCGAAACAGGATCGAGCTGGGCGCACTTTTCCGTTCTTGTTGTTCATCTGCACAGATAGAAGGGAATGGAGTAAACCCTTGTATTTAGTGCCGGCGATGTGTGCCGATTTTTTACAGCATGCTCGAGAGATGGCTGAAAGAGGATGGGAAAATTCAAATGTTCAAACATTTCGATCACAAATTCAAAATGTTGAATTTCCCGAATTGAAAGATCAGCAGGATGCATACGAGACATATCTTCAAAGTCACACTGTCCCTCAGTTCTTTGACGATATATTTGAACAGGATGCTGGAACGGGAAGGTCAAATATTCGCGAGGTTATGATGCAGCATCTGGTTTCGTTGCGTGATGACCAGGGGGCTTCAACAGACACAAGCATCAGAATTCCGCTTCGAACTAGAGAAACTCTTAGTGCATTTGATGTCGTATTTTGGATAGAAATCGTATCCAAACTATGGGATGAACAGGGAAATGGTTCAATGTATTTCTGGGTCCATCATCCAAAAGCCGACATGCCGTATCTCTTTGTCACGACTCAACCTGCCTCTCCAAAGATATTTCTGGGCCTCGTTCAGGCATCGCGTCACAGTCAGGATACGGCTATTCATGAAAATACCAATGATGACTCTCAACCTTTTCAACACAGCGACAGCCTTGATCATGTCACAGATGAACTTCCAGAGGCGGCACTCACAATGAATACATCATCGAAGATTTCACTCACAGAAATACGAAACGCTCTGAGTCGCGAGAGGACGGTGTGAATGGCAATGGGATTATGATGAAGACTAAGTCCTTACTTGATGAAGGAAAACTTACTGAGGCTCTTGCCGAGGTCAAGCAGGAAGTGAAAGCCCATCCGTCTGACGCCCAGTTACGAACCTTGTTGTTTGAATTACTGAGTTTGGTTGGGGACGGAGAAGGTGGGAAACGACAACTGGATGTCATTGCGCATCAAGACAGTTCTACTGCGCTGGCGATCGAGATTTATCAAAACGTTCTCAAAGGCGAAGAGAAGAGGCGACAGGTTTTTTACGCCGAAAAAGAGCCTGATTTTCTCTTTGAAAAACCGACATATGTCCAGTTTCATCTTGATGCGATGTCATCGTTGCGCATGGGTCATGTAGCGCAAGCCAAGAGCTTCCTGGAAGCGTCAGAGCAACAGCGACCACCTCTCACTGGTCATGCGGATGGCCGACCTTTCACTGAATTTCTGGACGCTGATGATCGGATTTCTCCCTTTCTGGAGGTCATCGTACAGGATTCGTATGCTTGGGTGCCTTTCGAACAAATCAAGCGCATAGTGATATCAGCTCCCAAATATCTTCGAGATCTCATTTGGCTTCATGCTGACATGGAAGGAGTCAATGGCCCGATCGGCCCGGCCTTCATCCCTGTCTTATACGTCAACTCGGCAAATTCTGATAATGATCAGGTTCGATTAGGAAGAATGACCCAATGGGAATCTCTCGAGGGAAGAGTGACGTTAGGGCTTGGACAACGTCTCTTTCTTATCGATGGTCAAGATCGCGGTATGCTTGAAGTTCACGAGGTTGAATTTGATAGTCAACCATTGTCGGAAGGGAACGAGTGACAAATGGCATCGCCGCCTACCATTGACGTTGAATCCTTGTTGATTCCTATTCCTGGCGAGAATCCGGCTGGCGCTGATGTGCGATACACGCGCTATGACATTATCAAAGAGGCTCGTCGTGCAGACGATGATTTGCCTCAAGGTGATTGGAAACCCAAAGGTGCGCCGAAGACTGCAGATTGGGGAAAAGTTATCGAAATTTCGACAGCAGTCCTATCCGCTGAAAGCAAAGATCTTCAAGTCGCCGTGTGGTTGCTCGAGGCATTAGTCAAACGCCATTACTTTGCTGGACTTCGCGACGGATTGAAATTAGTTCGAGAACTTCATGCACGATTTTGGGAATCTCTCTATCCAATCATAGAAGATGGAGATCGGGAATTTCGAGCTTCGCCGATCGAGTGGATGAATGAAAAAGAAAAATCGCCGTTTTTCCCCTCCACCGTCAAACTTATACCGATACTTCATTCCCCCGACGGAGAAATGTATTCATTTTATCATTGGGAGGAATCTCGAATCGTTGATAATTTAGGACGTCAAAGTCAAAAGGCGATGGCGGAGGCGGTTGCCGAAGGGAAGGTCACCAAAGAGCAGTTGGACAAGGCTGAAGTCGCCACGCCTCTCACACATTGCTTGGCGTTGTTGGAGGACGTGAATCAATGCGCGGATGAAATTCAAAGCTTGGACCAAGTGATACAGGAGAAATTTGGCGAGGACAGTCCAGATAGGCCTAGTATCAGAAATGTAAAGGAAGTCGTTGCCAATTGCCGTGTGTTTTTGGAGGAGACGATCCAAAAAAAAGGGGGGGCGGGCATGAGTAGTCCAGAAATAAAGGCTCCTCAGGAAGGTGATGTTCAACAGGTGTCTAAAAGCGTGAATCCTGGAATAAGCACGGGAATACAGCATTCTGGAGGTATTGAGCCTGCTGATCGACTTGATGCTCTTCGACGATTGGCTGCTGTTGCGACCTTTTTTAGGAGAACAGAACCACATAGCCCCGTCTCCTACTTAGTTCAACGTGCCACAAACTGGGGAGAAATGCCACTGGATGAATGGTTGAATGAAGTGATTAAAAGTAAAGATGTTCTTGGAAATGTTCGAGAAACCTTGGGACTGAAGGATGAGAAGCCCAAGTCATAATTAATTTTGGGAACAAATAAGAAAGGGGAAATCTTATGGGGAAGGAAAGTACACAACATAAGCTGGATCGAATTCGATCACCAAGAGTTCACATTACCTATGACGTCGAGACGGGAGGAGCCATACAAATGAAAGAGCTCCCCTTTGTCATGGGAGTGTTATCCGATCTTTCAGGCAAACCAGAAGACCCTCTCCCGAAATTAAAAGATCGAAAGTTTGTGGAAATTGACAGAGATAATTTCAACTCAGTGTTAAAAGGGATGAAGCCTCGTCTTGTCTACAATGTGGAGAACAAACTGAAGAATGATGATTCGAAGATGGGTGTTGAACTCCGATTTGATTCGATGGACGATTTTGAACCTGAACATGTGGTCAATCAAATTGAACCCCTCAAGCAACTTCTGGATGTGCGGCGGCAACTCTCTGAATTATTAGCCAAAACCGATGGAAACGATCGGCTCAGCGAACGGTTACAAGAAATCATTGGCAACACAGACAGTCTACAACAAGTGGCCAAAGATGCTGGCGTTGAATCCCCTGGTGCTGAAGGGGCAGAACCGGCGAAGGAGGGATGAAGATGGCTGACAAAGTTCAAGAAGCACAAGGGGAAACAGCAGAGACCACGCAGGAAGAAAAAAGTCTGCTCGATCAAATTATTGATGATGGGCGAATAGGTCGAGACCAAGAGCAACGAGATGCTTCCAAGAAACAGATCGGAACGCTCATCGAAGAAGTGATGAAGGGAACATTGACGGTCTCGAAGGATGTGGAGGCAACGATTAGTGCTCGTATTGCGGATATCGATGAGCTGCTCTCCCGCCAGCTCAATGCCGTCATGCATGCCCCAGAGTTTCAAAAGTTAGAAGGGTCATGGCGTGGCCTACACTATCTCGTCCAACAGTCAGAAACGAGCACGATGCTCAAGCTTCGAGTGATGAACACGTCGAAACAGGATCTCCTGAAGGATCTTCAAAAAGCATCGGAATTTGACCAAAGTGCGTTGTTTAAAAAAATCTATGAAGAAGAATACGGCACATTTGGAGGAGCTCCATTTGGTGCCATGATTGGGGACTACGAATTTGGGCGAGGCCCACAAGACATGGAGCTGCTCGAGAAAATTTCCAATGTCGCTGCAGCCGCGCATGCCCCTTTCCTCTCTGCGGCAGACCCGCATATGTTCAATTTAGATTCGTATACGGATATTCCCAATCCACGAGATATGGCCAAAATTTTTGAGAGTGTGGAGTATGTCAAATGGAAGTCTTTTAGAGAATCTGAAGATTCTCGCTTTGTCGGCTTGACCCTGCCTCACATTCTCATGCGATTGCCGTATGGACAAGAAACGGTGCCGGTGGAAGCCTTCAATTTTAAAGAGGATGTGGATGGGAAAGACCACAAAAAGTATTTATGGGGAAATGCGGCCTATGCTATGGGTGCTCGTCTAACCAATGCGTTTGCCAAGTATGGCTGGTGTGCCGCGATTCGAGGTGTTGAGGGTGGGGGGCTTGTCGAAGGCTTACCGACTCACACGTTTAATACGGATGACGGCGAAATTGCCCTGAAGTGTCCCACAGAGATAGCCATTACCGATCGACGCGAAAAAGAATTGGCTGATCTTGGGTTTATTCCGTTGATCCATTGTAAAGGCACTGATTATGCGGCCTTCTTTGGAGCACAATCGGCACAAAAGGCGGTGAAATACGATACGGATGCAGCCAATGCCAATGCTCGCTTATCAACGCAGTTGCAATATCTCATGGCGACCTCACGGTTTGCTCATTATCTAAAATCTATTATGCGGGATAAAATCGGTAGTTTTATGACCAGAAAAAATTGTGAGGACTATTTGAATCGCTGGATTAAAAATTATGTGGTGAGCACGGAAGAGGCTGGGCAAGATGTGAAGGCGAAATATCCCTTAAAAGAAGCACGAATTGATGTGAGTGAGATGCCAGGGAAACCAGGATGCTACAGAGCCGTAGCCTTCTTGAAACCGCACTTCCAGTTGGATGAACTGACGGTGTCACTGCGGCTAGTGGCCGAGCTGCCACCGCCGGCTAAGGGATAACGACCTCGTTGATATTCATTTATCCTGAGTTCTTCGACGGGGCTCAGAACGAAACTGCCGAAGAGTCTTGAAGCATGGTGATCCTTCGACAGGCTCAGGATGAATCGATTGGTCATTCATGATGAGTCCGTCGAACTATCAAAGTGAGTCGTTCAACGTAGCACTTTTCGCCCTGAGCCTGTCGAAGGGTCGAAGCATGCAGATCGATTTGTTTGTTGTTTAAGTAGACACGTGACTCACTTGTTTATCTCGTCTCTAAGAGAGAGAAAGTCCATATAGATTTATGCCGTGGAGTACTGATGAATCTTTGAAATCTACAGAAAGATTTCAAAGATTTTGAACGCTAGACGACAAAATGATCTAAACAGTCGTTCTTTGATTGAGTCAATATACTTTCTAGAAAATAGAGTGTACTCAGGTGGTTACGCCACATTCAAAATCCAAGACGGGCTCTTTCTTACCTTGGCATCGCTTTTGCTCAATCATCAAGCAGTAGCAAGCGGTTAGAAGAGAATAGGCTATTTAATAGAGCGGATTCTCGTCTAGAATAAATTTTATTCTTAAACATTTGTTTAGGAGGAACGAATCATGGCAATCGAACAAAATGGCTTTCTGGACATCGGAGGCGGCGCCATCAAAGGGAACGCGACGGTAGATGGGTATACAGACCAAATCGTGGTGCAGGCGGTCTCGTATGGCGTGTCGCAAGCCGGCGAATGGGAAGAAGGCGAACAAATCACCGGGCGGGTGACCATGTTTGGCGATCTCAATATTAGCAAGGTCATGGATAACGGCAGTCCAGCCTTGGCGCATGCCTGTGCGAATAAGACGCAGTACGACAAGGTGGAGTTAAACCTGGTGGCGGGCTCAGAAGCCTATCTGACAATCACGTGTGAAAAAGTGATCATCACGAACGTGCAGGTGGGGTATACGACGGGAGATACTCGGCCCAATGAGAATATCTGTCTCAGCTATCGAAAAGCCACCTGGCGCTACGGCACCGCGACCACGTCCTATAATCTGGAGGCCGCGACCGATTAATGAGTAGGAAAAGAAGCTCCCTCTCATCCCCGCTCATCCAGGGTGCGAGGGCCCCTGGGAAGTCAAGGAAGCATGGACGGTTTATGTCCCAGTCCTATACGGAATGAGCGAAGAATCGGAAGTGCTAGATCGACTATTAATTGAATAGATGATCGCTAGTCCATCCTAGTCAACAAGAATGTTTTCAATGTTGGAGTGTACAATAGTGGATAAATCTGAACTTTTGTCTAAACTTTCTAAACTTCCCGCGAAGACTGATCGAAAACTGATGTCCTCAACGATCGCTGGGTTGAAGGCGGAACAGGCTGGCGGCGGCTTCGCGATGACGGGCGATCCGTTGCAACTAATCGAAGGGAAACGAGTGCGTAGCTGGATCAAAGGGCCTCACTACGTTCAGATTCCTGATCCAGATGTGAACCTATTAAAAACGAATGTCGTAAGACGCAAGCTGCTTTCCTTCAATCCAAAGAACGAAAAATTTCGAAAATCGGTAAATAAGGATCTTTCGGGTGGAGAGAGCTATCCGATCCTTACTACCTTTTTGGGTATCAGTGTTGGGTTTGTCAGTGGTGGAGCCGGACTCGTTTGGACTGGTATCACCACAGCCGTTTCCTTAGCGAATGATCCGCAACCAGTCCGCGTTCGGGATGGTGACGAAGTTCATCAAATTGAAATCGTGGGTGTTCGTAACGGAAAAATTGAACATCTTGAATGGCTGATTCTTATCGATCCGTTTCGAGTAAAAGCCAATCGTAACATTAAGCAATGGATCATTCACGATGAACGTCGCGAAGTACACCTCGAATGATATCTGTATAAGTACGAAGGCTACAGTAAAAATGGCGTTGAGTTGTTGAGCGTTTATTAATGAAACAGTGAGCCTGACAGAATATCGCCCTTGCCTTCGATGATCTTATGGGTACGTGGTGGGAAAAGCCCTAAGATGTTTCAATCAATTTCCAACCTTGTGTGGCATCGCGCTCTTTTTCAGGTCAATTCAATTAGTGATTTTTTGATTTCGATATCGTCATATTCATTGGGTTCTCATTAAAAACCTGTTGTCTATAAGAATCAGAGTTTTTATCCATTTAGATACACCCTGTATCTGAATGGATACGTTTCATGAGAGTTCAAGAAGCCGATTACTCATCCCTTCCCCAAGTCAACATTTCATAACCACTGTTATCCTTGCCTGAATTATTCCAGTACAAAGTAGGGTGCATTGGCTTCGCTTTTGCACTGCTCTTGATTCGGGAGGGACAAGGCTGAGGCAAAGAGTCTTCTTAAATGAAGCGATAGTGAGATGCCCTGACGGACTCACAACACGCTTCGACTCTTCAAATAACTCATAGTGCAGCATGCATTGGCTTTCAGCTTCTTAACGAATCATCCTGAGCCCGTCGAAGGATCACCCATGATTCTGATGTCGGGTGGCCGAGCTGACGGACAAAGTGCTCAAAGCTGCGAAGCCTTTTTGTTCACCCTTTTCCTCCCACTATTCAAGAATGGACTGTTGTTCTTGGCAATTCTTATGAAGATTGAGGCAAAACCGTAAATAATAGTGATGCTGAGATCTTCAATAGAACAGGTGAAAGGATCGATTGACCAAAGGAATAATGGAAGAGCACGTTTCGTTATGGCCATCATAGATTCCACGTCTACCTTATCCCCTTCACTGTTGGATCGTTTAATAGACGATGATCCTCGTATTAATTCTCCCCTCTTTACATTGTTTGATCTCGTTAACCCTGGCGGATTGGCGTTGAAATTGCGAGAAGCTCAAGACTCTGTATCGGCTCATATTCGAGAGCAGATGAATTCTGAAATTCAACGAAGTTTGGAGAACCTGAATAGCGGGGCTCCTGTCCCTGGCCTTCTGCAAGAAGGCATTGTTGAGGGGCTCAACAAGCTAGTCGATGGAGAATGCCTCTATGAACCAGAACGATTTCGAGAAGTTTCATTGGCCGAAGCGACGATTCGGTTGATTCAGGAAAAACCTGATGGTCGGGGACTCATGTTTCTTAATCGCTATCTATTGGAAGATGTCTATCCTCGATATTTACGGACCCGACGGGTACAGGAGACATCGTATACGATTCGAGAGTTCAAGCAGTCAGTGTCACGCGATATTGAATCATTATTGAACTCCAGACGAGAACTTCTGGAAGAATTACCTGCTGCCTTTAAAGAGCTTGATGGATCGCTATTGTACTACGGTCTTCCCGACTTTACGGCCATGAGCCTCATGAGTCACAAAGATCGAAAAAAGATTCGCAGAGTTATTCAGCACACGATCGTCACGTTCGAACCAAGACTCAAATCTGTGGAGGTTACAGTTCTGGATCCGACAGGCCTGGATCAATCTTTGCACTTTCGCATTGACGCGCTGTTGCAAGTTGAACCAGATCCTGAAGCTGTGACGTTTGATGCAGTATTGCAATTAAGTACCGCCACATATGATGTGCAGAGCAACTAGCGTGGAGTACGGCAAATTTTATGCAAATAGGATATGACGACTCACTGACGATCGAGTAGGAAGGCTAGATATACAACTACGGCAGTTTCACGAAGTTTTTATATTATGCAAGATAACCTTCTCAATTACTACGAACGTGAACTCAGCTTTTTTAGGAAAATGGGGCAGGAATTTGCGCAGGAATATCCTAAAGTTGCTGGGCGATTGGGACTTGAAACCGGTAAGTGTGAAGATCCACATGTGGAACGTCTCATCCAAGCCTTTGCCTTTCTGACAGCACGGATTCATCATAAAATCGATGATGAATTTCCTGAAATTACGGATGCCTTGTTGAGCATCTTATATCCGCATTATTTGGCCCCAATCCCTTCAATGTCGGTTGTCCAGTTTGTTCCTGATCCGATGCAAGGAAAATTAACTTCCGGCTACACGATTAAGCGGGGAGCGATGTTGTATTCTCGTCCCGTGGGTGGAACGCAATGCCGTTTTCGTACGTGTTACCCCACCACGCTTTGGCCTATCGAAGTTACAGATGTCCGGTTTGAACCACCTGACCGAACTCCGCTCGGGGTAAAGGCTGAAACGACTCTTCGTATGGTGTTGAAGGGTCAGGGAGGGGTGAGTTTTAGTGACTTGCCACTTGATCGGCTCCGTTTCTATCTACATGGTGAGCCCCATATCACGCATCATGTCTATGAGTTATTGCTGAACAATACATTATTGCTCAACAAAGAATGCGGTATTCGAGTGCAGGGAGCTCAAGGGGGCCCCAAGACGAAGGCAATCGAACTATCGTCAAATAGTCTTCGGCCTGTGGGGTTTGGCCCGGATGAGGGACTGTTACCCTATCTGTCCCGTTCCTTTATGGGCTATCGACTTCTTCAAGAATACTTCACATTTCCTCAGAAATTTCTGTTCTTTGATCTCTGCGAACTCGAACGAGTCACCGCAGCCGGATTTGGGGATACGATCGAAGTCTTAATCTTCATGGATCAAGCTCCGGAAATCGGACAGGCTATTGATCCCGGACTCTTTCGATTGGGATGTGCCCCAATCGTCAATCTATTTGAGCAAGTAGCAGAACCGATTCGAGTTGATCAGACACAATTTGAATACCGTGTCATTCCAGATGTTCGTCGACAGAAAGCCATGGAAGTCTACTCAATCGATTCGGTGACCTGTACGTCACCACATCGGGAATCCGTCCAAACTGTCTTGCCGTTTTATTCTGTGAAGCATGCGGAAACGGAAGCTCCACAAGAAGTGTATTGGTATGGCAAAAGAAGCCCATCTGAAAAAAAAGGTGATGATGGAAGTGAGATGTACATCTCATTAGTCGATTTGAAATTTAATCCAAAGTTGCCAGCTACCGATACGCTGACTCTGCATATTACGGGGACGAACCGTGATCTGCCTGGAAAATTACCTCCGATGAGTGAGGAGGGAGGCTACTTTGAGCTCGAAGATGCAGCCCCACTGTCTCGAATCCGGTATTTAGTGAAGCCCACGAAGTCGGTTCGTCCATCTTGGGGTGGCGCCAATCAATGGCGGCTGATCTCGCATCTTTCCCTCAATTATTTATCGCTAGGGCAAGGGGGACAGGATGCTTTACAAGAAATCTTAAAACTGTACGATTATGGGGGCTCTCCCGCCGTTCGGCAACAAATTGCTGGAATCGTGAACGTGACAAGTCGACGAGTCGTACGACGGCCCTCGTCCATGGACTGGAACGGATTCTGTCGTGGGCTCGAAGTCAGTATGAAATTTGATGAGGATAAATTTGTTGGAAGCGGAGTCTTTCTGTTTGCCTCGGTTTTAGAAAAGTTTTTAGGTCTTTATACCTCCATTAATTCGTTTGTTGAATTGGTGGCCTACACGACACAACGAGAGAGGGCATTACGACGTTGGCCACCAAGAGCAGGAGAGCAGACTTTATTGTGATGGTTCACCCTTCGACGGGCTCAGGGTGAACCATGATTGGTTCGACCCTTCGACCAGCTCAGGGATAGCTACGATAGTTCGACGAGCTCACTATGAAATTTAACTAGTCATCCTGAGCTCGTCGAAGGATCAGCATGAATGGATTCGACTCGAACATTGTGAGCTCTTCGACAAGTGCATTCCGAGCGCAGTCGAGGAACTCAGAACAGGCTTGCCGAACAACTCAGCATGAATGGTTCGACGGGCTCACCATGAATTTTTCGACGGGCTCACCATGAATTTTTCGACGGGCTCACCATGAATTTTTCGACGGGCTCAGCATGAAAAGTAAGCAATCATGGTTCACTTTGGCAACGCTTTTCAAGGAACTTCGGAAAAGTGACGTTAGGAAAAGGGTAAGGTCCTACTAAGAGAAGAGAGTTGAACGCATATGCCGGATAAAACAATTCAAGAACAGTTAATGGAAGAAGGATATCGGTTCAACTTTTTCCAAGCTATTCGCGTTTTGGAATGGCTGAATCCAGAGCGTGACCCAGTAGGGAGGGAAGCTTCTCCTGGCCGAGAAGTCGTTCGTTTCCATTCTCTTCCGTCCCTGAGTTTTCCTCCAAGCCCAATTTATGAGGTGAAAGCTGGAGAAAGGCCAGACGAACCTCTTCATATGACCGTGGCCTTCATGGGGCTGACAGGACCTCAAGGGGTTCTTCCCCGACACTACACCGAAATGGTCTTGGATCGTCTGAGAGAAAGAGATCGAACACTCTTAGAATTTTTCGATTTGTTTACCCATCGATTTGTCTCTCTCTTTTATCGCGCTTGGGAAAAACATTATGTCCCCAATTTGTATGAGCGGGCGGTGGGAAGGCAAAAAGGCAACGATCCTATTTCAGCATCGCTTATGGCGTTGATGGGGATGGGGACCAAAGGACTGAAAGAAAACCTGGGTTTCCATGATTCGACACTTTTGGGATATGTCGGCTTGCTGGGGCAACGTCCTCGTTCTGCCACCTCTCTCCAACAGATGTTACAGGATTACTTTCAACTCCCGGTGATGGTGAAACAATTCATTGGTGAATGGCTCAACCTCTCGGGGGAGGATCAAACAAAACTCTCGTCAAGAGAAATGAATAATGTTCTGGGAGAAACGGCGGTTGCTGGCACGCATATCTGGGATCAGCAAGCTCGGTTCCATCTTAATATAGGGCCGTTAAACTTGGCTGACTTTACGAAGATGGTCCCATCCGGAAAGATGTATAAGGCGTTGGTGCAGCTGACTAGATTTTTTGCAGGGCAGGATCTCAATTTCGACGTACGACTCATTTTGAAAGCTGAAGAGGTACCCGCTTGTAAGTTGAAAGAGACGGAGATCTTTGCTCCTCGATTAGGGTGGACGACGTGGCTCAAGTGTCAGGAGTTTACACAGGATGTCGATGACGTCGTCTTTTCTGGTGAAGCGGACTGGCAGGCTCCGAGTGTGAGAAGGGTTTCGGTGGCATGATGGTTCGACGCGCTCACCATGATTACAACTGGATTCATCCTGAGCCCTGTAGAAGAACTCTGTGTAAGGTGATGGTTCGCCCTTTGACGAGCTCAGGGTGAACCAAATTAGGATTATCCTGCGCTCTGAGTCCTGAGTTCATCGAAGAGTCGAAGAACTTCGGCCAGGCACTTAAAAAACATAGTGTAAGGTGATGGTTCGACGCGCTCACCATGAAAGTCTTTAAGATCATCCTGAGCCTGTCGAAGGATACAGTCCTCCTAATGGGATGGTGATGCTATGAGCGTAAGTATGAAATCATTATTGAGCCGCCTTAACGAAACATGTCGGGCGTCTTTGGAAGGGGCCTTGGGCCTGTGTCTCAGCCGGACTCACTATGAAGTCGAGGTTGAGCATCTCCTTCTCAAACTGTTGGAAACACCGAGCACAGACCTTGACCATATCTTGCGACACTTTGAGATAAATAGCTCACGAGCAAATAAGGCTCTCACGCAAGCCCTTGACCGATTCAAGACGGGGAATGGCCGTAATCCTGTCATCTCGTCACAATTAATCAAGATGGTTCAAGAAGGGTGGCTGTTTGGGTCGCTCGAATATGGCTCCGCCAAAATCCGATCAGGACATTTGGTGATTGGTCTTCTCAGTAATGAGGATCTGGCTCGCATGGTTCAGGATATATCTCCCGATTTTTCATCGATCTCTGTGGACGCTTTAGTGAAAAAATTTCAAACCATCACAGATGGTTCGGTTGAAGAAAAAGCAGCGGTGGGGTTGGGAGAAAAACCGGCGATGGATTCTTCAGGATCTCCTGTCGCCAATAAGACTCAGGCCTTAGATCAATATACCGTGGATCTCACAGCCAAAGCTCGCGAAGGGCACATCGATCCGGTATTGGGGCGAGACTTTGAGATTCGTCAAATCGTCGATATCCTCACGAGACGACGTCAAAACAATCCGATCATGACTGGGGAAGCCGGGGTAGGAAAAACCGCCGTGGTTGAAGGGTTTGCACTTCGGATTGCGCAAGGCGATGTGCCAGGTCCGTTGAAAAATGTTGTCGTAAAAACCTTGGACCTCGGGTTACTGCAAGCGGGGGCGGGAATAAAAGGCGAATTCGAAAGCCGATTAAAAACGCTCATTGAAGAAGTCAAAGGGTCGCCACAACCTATTATCCTGTTTATTGACGAAGCCCATACAATGATTGGAGCCGGAGGACAAGCTGGACAAGGCGATGCTGCGAACTTATTAAAGCCGGCTCTGGCTCGCGGGGAACTACGGACCATTGCGGCTACCACATGGGCTGAATATAAAAAATATTTTGAAAAAGATCCGGCACTCACGCGGCGCTTTCAAGTGGTGAAAGTGGAAGAACCGTCTGAAGAGCAAGCGATCATCATGATGCGTGCGCTCACGGAAACATTAGAAAATCATCATAAGGTTCGTATTCTCGATGAAGCGATTGAAGATGCCGTCAAACTTTCTCACCGTTATATCACGGGTCGTCAACTGCCGGACAAATGCGTCAGTGTGTTAGACACGGCCTGTGCCCGCGTGGCGATTGGTCAAGCTGCGACACCGGGGCCAATAGAAGATGCCAATCGACGTATCAATCAGCTTGGCGTAGAAATCAATGTGTTAGAGCGTGAAGCGGTTATCGGTGCCGATCATCGGGATCGGATCGAAGAACGAAAAACGGATAGAGCCCAAGAAGAGGAGAGATTGACTCAGCTTCAAACTCAATGGGAGCGGGAACAGGAACTGATTGGAAACATCCGTGACATTCGAACCACACTGGAAGCGCAGGCCTTGGGTTCAAAGAAAAAAGACGAGAGCAGTGACAACGTTGAAACAAACATCTCAGAACCGCCACAGATCAATGTAGAGGCTTTGAGAGCAGAACTGTCGAAACTCAACGATGAGTTGGTCGCCATCCAAGGCGAAACTCCATTAATGCAGGCCTGTGTGACATCTCAGACCATTGGAGAAGTGATTTCTGGGTGGACTGGAATTCCCGTAGGGAAAATGCTGACCGACGAAATCAATACAGTCTTAACATTGAAGGATAAACTGGAACAACGAGTCATTGGACAGTCTCATGCATTGGAGGCTATCAGCCAACGCATTCAAACGGCCAGAGCAGATCTGACTGACCCACGGCGTCCAGTTGGGGTGTTTCTGCTTGTTGGACCCAGTGGGGTCGGCAAGACTGAGACGGCCTTGACGTTGGCAGACATGCTCTATGGGGGAGAGCGAAACGTCGTCATGATTAATATGAGTGAGTATCAAGAAGCTCATACCGTTTCGTCTCTCAAAGGTTCACCTCCCGGCTATGTGGGATATGGGGAAGGGGGTGTCCTGACGGAAGCCGTCAGGCGAAAACCATACTCCGTTGTATTGCTGGATGAAGTGGAGAAAGCCCACCCTGATGTGATGGAGTTGTTCTATCAAGTCTTTGATAAAGGCATGCTTGAAGATGGAGAAGGGCGGGAAATTGATTTTAAAAATACCGTGATCTTGCTGACGTCGAATACGGCAACCGATACCATCATGAAACTTTGTGCAGATCCAGATACGAAGCCTGAACCGGAAGGGTTGGTTGAAGCCATTCGGCCGGAGTTGATCAAAGTGTTTAAGCCTGCGTTGCTGGGCCGTATGATTGTGGTCCCATACTATCCGATCTCAGATGACATCATGCGGGAAATTATCAAACTTCAACTGGGTCGAATTGAAACACGGTTGGCTGATAATCATGGAGCCAAGTTTACTTATGATGAATCGGTAAGGAACGAAATTGCCAGTCGGTGTACCGAAGTCGAAAGTGGAGCGCGAAATGTCGACCACATTCTCACTCGAACGCTCCTTCCAGAAATGTCTGGTGAGTTTTTATCACGGATGAGTTCCGGAGAACCGATTTCGCGAGTGCATGTGACGGTCGAGGGTGGGCAGTTTCAGTATAAGTTTTCTAATAAGGAACCAACGAAAGAGTCAAAGCTGAAGATTAGTATTGAACCTTCAGAAAAACCAAGTGTCGCTGCCACTTGATTTACGGTTCGCCCTTCGACGGGCTCAGGGTGATTTTCCCAATTTAATCATCATGCTGAGCGTCTCGAAGCATGCAACAATATTGAAATGAATGAAATGTGCCAATGCCCTACTGGGTCTACATTCTCAAATGCTCAGACGGCTCATATTACACAGGACACACAAACGATCTAGAAAAACGTGTTGCAGAACATCAAGGTGGTGAAATACCAGGCTACACATCCAAACGACGACCATTGAAGTTAGTATTTTGTGAAGAAATGAAGTCAAGGCAAGACGTCTTTGCAAGAGAACGACAAATCAAAGGATGGAGTCGAAAGAAAAAGGAAGCGCTGATAAAGGGAGATTGGAACGAATTGTCTAAGTTGTCGAGAGGAAAGAAGAATATAGGTGATCCTTCGACTGGCTCAGGATGAATGATAAATGAGTTCGATGCGCTCAGGTTGAACCATGATGATTAATACATCATCCTGAGCTCTGTGTCCTGAGGTCATCGAAGGATCGAAGAGTTGAAGGATCGAAGGGCATTAATTAAAGGAGAAGTTTCAAAACTTTAAACCAGTTTTAAAAATTAAAAGAGAGATGAGAGTGAGTGAAGGTCATGAGCGAGGTATGGGGATGAAAAAATACGGCCTGAAGCCTACTTCCTCGCGGCCTTACCTCAGTTAATGCCTCACTCTCTAATAGTCATCCTGAGTTCTTCGACAGGTACATCGTAAGCGAAGCCGAACGGCTCAGAATGCACCCAGTCGAAGGGTCGAAGTATCATCCTGAGCGAGTTGAAGTATCATCCTGAGCTTGTCGAAGGATGGCATCTTCCTTGCCTTAATAATTTATGAGTCCCAAAAATAGAATGCATGATTTAGCAAGGAAATGGTTCGACCCTTCGGCCAGTTCAGGGCTCACCATGAATGTAAATAGGATTCATCCTGAGCTTGTCGAAGGATCACCGTAAAAAAACTCAAGGCTAGGTGTCCATATGCCATTCACACAAACTGGTCGACTTCTCAGAATCGACACACCGTTGGGTCAAGATGTTCTCCTCCTTCAAGGCTTCACCGGGCAGGAGGGGATTTCCCAAATGCCCCGATTTGAATTGGATCTGTTCACCGAAGGCCCACCGATTGACTTTAATGCCATTGTCGGAGAAAACGTCACGATTCGAGTCGAACTCATCGATGAGAAGGAACGGTTTTTCAATGGATTTATCAGCCGGTTTGCCCAGACCGGGAGTGAAACCGGCATCATTCATTACCGAGCGGAGATGGTGCCGTGGATCTGGTTTTTGACCAGGACGTCCGATTGCCGTATGTTTCAAAACAAAACGATTCCCGACATCATAGAACAAATTTTTAACGATCTTGGATTTACTGATTATAAGTTGAAACTCCAGAGTACCTATCAACCACGAGAATATTGTGTTCAGTATCGAGAGACAGATTACAATTTTGTAGCCCGTTTAATGGAACAGTACGGGATCTATTATTTCTTCGAGCATGAAGAAACCAAGCATACGCTCGTATTGGCTGATGCCCCAGATGCCCATCCGGAAATTCCCACCCAACCCAAAGTGAATTGGGAACCCAAAGGGAGCGGTCTCCAAGAAGAAGATGTGATTACGAGCTTAGAATTTGAAAAAGAACTACGGCCTGGAAAATTCTCCCATACCGATTACAACTTCAAAACACCCAGTACCAGCCTTGTGGCGGAAGAACCCAGCGTGATCGATATTGGAGAAAATGGCAAGTACGAAATCTATGACTATCCCGGTGAATATCCTAAAAAAGCAGATGGTGCGGCCTTAGCGAAAGTCCGGATGCAGGAAGAAGAAGCCCAGCACTACCTTATTAGTGGAAGTAGCACATGTCGAGCCTTTACCTCTGGATATACATTTGATCTGCTTGACTATAAACCCGACGACCTGAACCAAGCCTATCTCCTTACCGAGGTGCAACACGTTGGGTCCATGGGAGATGCCTATTCTCCCGGTGGAGCTGCTGGAGGGGAAGAAGCCTATTCCAACACCATTACCTGTATCCCTCATTCGGTGCCCTTCCGACCACCTCAAGTGACGCCGAAGCCGGTGGTACAAGGTCCTCAAACGGCAGTGATTGTCGGACCATCTGGTGAAGAAATTTGGTGCGATGAGTTTGGTCGCGTCAAAGTCCAATTTCATTGGGATCGTGAAGGTCAAAATGATGAAAACAGCTCTTGTTGGGTGAGAGTGTCACAACTTTGGGCAGGTAAAGGTTGGGGGGCGATGAATATCCCGCGTATTGGCCAGGAAGTCATCGTGGAATTCTTGGAGGGAGACCCAGATCGCCCGATCATTACCGGTCGGGTGTATAACGCCGAGCAGACGGTTCCCTATGCGCTTCCTGCCGACCAAACCAAGAGTACCATCAAGTCGAACAGTTCCAAAGGCGGCGGCAATTCCAACGAATTACGTTTTGAGGATAAAGCGGGATCTGAAGAAGTCTATCTTCATGGCGCCAAAGACTGGACCATTGCCATCGACAACGACAAGAACCAAACGGTTGGCCATGATGAAACGCAAGCCATAGGAAATGATCGTACGAGATCAGTCGGCAACAACGAAGTCATTGCGATCACAACCAATCGCACCAAAACCGTCGGGGTCAATCAAAGTGAAACTGTAGGGGCCAATAAAACGATTGGTGTCGGTGGGGATCACTCTGAAACCATCGGGGGTAACGAGACAGTTACGGTTGGGATTGCGGCAGCTCACACGATTGCTGCAGCCAAAGCTCTGACCATTGGCGCTGCCTATCAAGTCACTGTAGGAGCGGCAATGAACGAAACAGTTGGTGGGTTGAAGGCTGAAGAAATAGGCGGTGCCAAAACCGTCGTCGTTGGAGCCTTAAGCAGTGAAAATATTGCGGCCAATAAATCCGTCGATGCAGGCGGCAGTATTTCCGAGACTGCAGGAAAAAATGTAAGTGTGAATGCTGGAGATAATATCACTGAGAGTGCCGGGAAGGATGTGAGTGTTACCGCAGGGAAAAACATGATCCTTTCTGCGGGTGATGATGTGACCATCAAAAATGGTAAAGCCTCGATCACGCTCAAGAAGAATGGCGATATTATCATTGATGGAAAGAAAATTTCGATTAAGGCTTCTGGCGACATCGTGATGAAGGGCAGCAAGATTTTGCAAAACTAGGAGGGATCGGGCAATGGAAAGATTCCCAACTGAGAATGTCTTCGAAGTATTGACCTCAAAGGATTCTCACTCAATAGAAGATTCGTCAGAGCGAACAGTTCCTTCGATGAATGGAGTGATGCGAGGTGTCATCTCGGAGTTCGATCAGACGACAGGAAGCATTCAAATCATGGTGCCGCAGTTGTCTCTTCTAGAGCCTATGGTGGCACGGTCCACTGTGCCGATTACGCAGAACGATGTGGGAAGAGAAGTACTTGTGGCGTTTGAGGAAGGCGAAACAAAATCCGCATTTATCGTAGGGCTACTCTGGCACCAGGAACAGAATCTACTGGCTCAGACCAAACCAATAATAGCCAAAGTGGATGGAGAACAAGTCGTCATCGAGGGAAAGAAAGAAATCGTGCTCAAGTGCGGGAAGGCCAGCATCACGCTAACCAAAGCTGGAAAGATCCTAATTCGAGGGTCCTATCTTCTCAGTCGGTCTTCTGGAGTCAATCGCATCAAAGGTGGATCAGTCCAAATTAATTGAAAAGGTGGAAGAAACAATGTCCAACTGTTCATGCTGAGTGGTTCGACGGGCTCACCATGAAATCTAATAAATCATCCTGAGCCTGTCGAAGGATGGACACCTAACAAAACAGTCATCATGGAACTCCTCAATGCCACAAAAATGCAAGCCGGCTATACCATGGGGATGAAGCCCGATGGTCGAGAACTATTGGTTGTGGTCGTCAAGGGTGGTTCGGTCCAAATCAACTAAGTATTGGCCATGCAAATAACTAGTAATACCACAGGAATGGAAGCTGGGCTCACCATGTTTACCGATAAAGATGGTCGAGACCATTGTGTGGTGGTAGTCAAAGGGACATTTATCGTTGAAAAGGACGGCACAGCAGTTTTGGCGGAGGAGCAAACACCTCTGATCTATGCTGATGATCACTATGGCGATCCAGGAACAACGGCTATAAAATACGAATGTGACTTTGCACCATTCAAGTCTCGTACCGATGTTCTCCTCAACGGACATGCGTACTCTCCAACAGGTAAGCCGATAAGGAAAATGACTGTTGCGTTAGAGGTAGGAAAAGTCAAAAAAGAAGTTCGGGTAATTGGCGATCGTCAATGGAGGCGAAGACTATTTCGGCTTCGACCCTCCACCTCAACCCCGTTTCTTAAAATGCCGCTGTCGTTTGATCGGGCATTTGGGGGATCGGACCATACGCATGATAATCCTAAAAAACAAGGAACAGAGATGCGAAATCCGGTGGGGAGAGGATTTCACAAGAACGCGGCCTCGAAGACAATTCGCGATACCCCGCTACCGAATCTCGAAGATCCTCGATCTCTCATACGTAAATGGTCGCATGCCCCGGCTCCTGCTGGTTTCGGCCCTGTGGGACGAGGCTGGCAGCCTCGTATTCAATTTGCTGGTACCTATGATGATCAATGGCTGAAAGATCGCTTTCCATTTTTGCCTAACAATTTTGATTATCAATACTTTCAGTCGGCTCCAACAGATCAACAATTTCCTCACTTTTCAGGAGGAGAGGTCATTCGATGCTCGGGAATGACTTCTCAGGGTTCCTGGATGTTTATCGTGCCAATAGTCAAGGTTCCAATTATGTATAAGTTCCGTAACCGTGAAGTGCAAGAAAAGCCTAAACTCGATACGCTTATAATTGAACCCGATGTGGGCCGAGTTATGGTTACTTGGCGGACAATGGTGCCTCTTGGTCGTAAAATCCATGCGCTTCGTGAAGTCATTATAGGTAAGCCATCAACTCCAGTGCCCCCGAAGAGAACTCAATCCGGAAAATTGCACTTCAAGTCCATCAACGACCTAGTGGCTTGGAATAAAGGTGATTGGGCTTCAGAGCAATGAATAGCGTAGCGGTCGCATAAAATTCGCATGTTCACCCTGAGCCTGTCGAAGGGTGAGGAAAGGCGATGGGCTTTAGATATGGAACGACAGTCTCGCCATGATTCCGCAATCAGGATATTTTTGACTCCTAAGCAGGAGGCAGGAAGTAACTAATTCGATGTATATCACCTCAACCGGCATGGTTTGTCCTGTTGGTCTTAACGCCGAATCCGCATGTGCCGCCATGCGAGCAGGTATCACAGGGTTCGGGGAACTTCCATATCTCGATAATGATGGTGAGCCTATCGTTGGTGCCATGACGCCTGGATCAGACCCCGACTTCAAGTTCGAACAGCGACTCACAGAAATGATGACAGCGGCAGTGACTGATTGTTTGAAAGATTCTCCCACTATCTCACTAGAAAATATTCCACTTATAGCGTGCTTGCCTGAATCTGATAGGCCAGGAATACCGGTTGAATTGGCTGATCGTATAATTGCGCTTATAGAGGAGAAACTTCAACTGAAATTCCACCCAGAACTGTCTCGGACGATTTCTAATGGACATACCTCAGGGTTTCAGGCTCTTCAAATAGCTCGCGAGTTGTTTATGGCTAAAAATGTTTCTACCTGTTTGATTTGTAGTGTCGACTCTTACATAAATGCACGATCATTACTCTGGCTGGATCAATTTTTTCGTCTCAAAACACAAAAGAATTCTGATGGGATCATTCCAGGAGAAGGTGCAGCTGCAATATTGGCTTGTGCCAATGAAAATACGAATTCGGTAACCGGCACGAAACTCATCGGCCTTGGCTTTGGAACCGAACAAGCGACGATAATGAATGAGGATCCTTTATTGGGCCTTGGGTTGACTGAGGCTTCCAAGATGGCGCTTTCAGAAGCGGGCATCCAAATGCACGAGATCGGTTTTCGCCTCTCAGATGTGACTGGAGAAAGTTATGGATTCAGGGAGCAGGCACTTATGATTGCAAGAATTCTCCGCGTTCACCGTGAGGAGGATTACCCTATTTGGCACTGTTCTGAGTGCATTGGTAACACAGGTGCCGCGACAGGTGTCATTCAGCTAATTATTGCGTTCCATGCTTTCCAGAGAGGCTATGCTAAAGGAGAGATCGTAATGTGTTTCACGAGCGCGGACTCGGGAAAACGCGCCGTGGCACTGATCGCATCGCGCAGGGTAGGCAGGAAGACAAACGTATGAGCAACGAAGTTTTTGCAAACGGGATGGAGGTTGCTTGTAAGTCCGGGGATGCCAAGGTCATTGCTGCATTCCCAGATGTCTGCTTAAGTCCGCCTTCGCCTCCTGCCGGACCCATCCCTGTTCCGTACCCCGATTCGTCCTTCTCAAAGGATATGAAGAAGGGTAGCAAGAAAGTGAAAATTGATCGAAAAGAGGTAATGCTCAAGGATAAGTCGTTCTACAAGACATCCCCCTTGGGCGACGAGGCTGCCACAAAGAGTCTTGGGGCAGGTGTTATTACTCACACCATTACGGGTAAGACTTACTACGTGGCTTGGTCGATGGACGTTAAGTTCGAAGGGCAAAACGTCGATCGGCATCTCGATCTCACGACATCGAATCATGCAAGCCCAACGGCAACCGCGGCTGGACCTATGATTGGCGCAGAGAGTGGTTCGGGCGATAGCCATAAAGAAGAAATGTGTCCTTGTTGTAAAGCACCGATGCACTCTGAAGCACAAAAGAACGGAGAGAAAATGTCCGCATCAGAGTGGTATAACCCGGACACTTCTAACAAAACCCCAAACGCGAAGGAGCAAGCCGCTATCGACTACGCCAAGTTTCTCTTTGAGTATGCCAAGGAAAGCGGATGTGGAAATATTCTTCCATCAGAAGATCCTGAGGATCCATGTTCTGCTCACTATGCTGCAGAAACCCATGAATCTCAGGCAGCACGTAAACAGTATGACGAAGAAATGATGTCCCCACTTGCACCTAGGAATTATCTTATTAAAAAATACGGTCGAAAGGCTGCGAAAAGAATTCGTCAGCGTGGTCGGGAGTTGAGGGAGGCAAAGAAAGCTGGTGCAGTAACGATTGCGCATAAAACCGCTCTTGCTGCCGGGGGGTGCCCATTCGGGAAAAAAAATACCTCTCCAGTATCTCAAGAATGCTACGACGTAGAGAATCAACTCGGTGGTGTGCAGGGAGAAATAGCAAAATTTCACCGACGCTAAAATAATAATACTTTTTTTGATAGTTATATTTATGAGTGACAACGAAATTCCAGAATTTCTATACGGCTCTTTTGACTGGTTGGAAAATGGTTACCAAATTAGTGCTTCCTCGTCAATCGATCTTCTTGATGCAAGTTCTTTGAATTCCTCTAACCCTTGGATTGTCCTCGCTGGAGTCGTTGAACGAGCAAAAGTCAGGGACCATTCTTCGATCAAAGAGCTGAGACGGTTCTTTCACTTAAAGGAACCTTTCGCTCTTGCCAGAACTGCATTGCTAGTGGTTGGTAACGCAGGCACTTATGACGACATGCAGTTATTGGTACAGGCCATACAAAGTGACGATTCAGAGACTCGAAGATTTGCATGCCAAGCTGCATGCCAAACTGGATATCTGTGGTTGGTGCCGACGATGCTGAACGCTTGGGGTAGAGCTATTTCGCTTCACGATCACGAGATAATTGGATACGCAATTTCGGATCTACTAGAAACAGAGTCTGGAGAAATTGCTGCTGAAGCATCTATATATCCTCCACCTCCCCTTTCCCAAAGCATGTTGGACGATCCTCGTTTCGTAAAAGGGTTTGAACTTCGGGAAAAATTAGCTTTTAAGAAACCAATGTTTCCGACACTTGTTCAGAAAAAGTATGATGAAATGGTAAAACGATTCAGAACTGATCAGGTGGTTGTCTGGAATGGGCAGGTTTTTGATGTCGTCAATTTTGCAAAAGATTTTTTGTACAAGATCAAAAGTAACGTTGTTGGGGCTTATATCGATTATAGACAAAAATTTGAAGCTAGTACTGGGATTGACTGTAGTGCGTTTTTTCTGAATTCCGAGGTACAGAGATTAAATATATCGGCAACTCTGGAGGCATTTTTAGAATCTTCCGAAGTTGATAATTATGAACCTGGGGCAAGGTACTTTTTTGGTCATCAGATTCCAGTCTAATGGATTTATATTCAGGGGTAAAATTTGGTGGAAAAAGTAATTCCAGAAATTGTTTCCCAACATGCTGAAGAAGCCGCATTTCTTTGGCTCTTGAGGGAAGGGGTGACCAAGGCGCCGCATTACAATCTCAAAGATCTGGCTGAGCATGATGAGCGAGTTGAGGCGCATATTGATGGACTTCGAGTGGCTGGCGAGCCTGGCTGGGAGATTTGCAAAGAGCAGCTGAGTCAAGAAGAGCCTGGGGAGGTCTTTGCTGCATCTGGGCTCGCTTTTGAATCTGGCCAGCAAGACTGGATTAATTTAGTTTTAGAAGTTGGCTCAAAGTCTGATCAACTTGCTCGCGGAGTTATCTCTGCTTTGGGTTGGCTCTCTTTTGAGCAAGCCTCTGAGCATATACAAAAATTATTATCTGAAGAGTCAACAATTCTTAAACGAATTGGAGTTGCGGCGAGTTCAATCCATCGACAAGATGCTGGAGAAATTTTAAAAACTGCTCTTGCTCATGAGAATCTAGAATTGCGAGTTCGTGCTCTGAAAGCAGTTGGCGAATTAGGCAGATCGGACCTTTTGAACGACGTTCGAGTCCACTGTCATTCTGAATATATTTCATGCCGGTTTTCGGCTGCGTGGACTGCTGCTCGTTTAGGCGATGCAGCGTCTATCCAGGTTTTACAGGAATTAGCAATCAATAGTGGGTCGCTGGCCGAACGAGCTAGCGCGATGGCTCTGCGACGAATGCCGATCAAAGAGGCGCATGCTTGGCAACGAGAGTTAGCGAGTCGACCTGAGTTACACCGATTGGCAGTGCAAGCTGTTGGCGTGATTGGTGATCCTGTTTCTATGCCTTGGTTGATTGATCAAATGGCTATTCCTGAAGTGGCGAGAGTCGCTGGGGAATCGTTCAGCATGATCACTGGTGTTGATCTGGCTTACGATGATTTAGAGGGCGAATGGCCAGAAGGTTTCGAGGCTGGACCTACAGAAGATCCCGAAGATGAAAATGTGGAAATGGATGCTGATGAAGATCTGCCTTGGCCGAATTTCGATTTACTTCATAAATGGAGGGATGAGAGCAAGAGGAATTATCAAAATGGAACACGGTATCTCTGTGGCAAACCCATGACGATTGAGTCGCTTAAGGGAGTTCTTAAGACAGGCTACCAACGTCAACGCATAGCCGCCGCAATCGAACTTGCGATCCGGCAACCGGACACACCACTCTTCGAAACTCGGGCGCCAGGTTGGAGGCAGCAGAAATGCTTTGATTAAAAGGCAAGCATTGATCTTTTTTGATTTTATCAATCAATGTGTGAGGCCAAAAATGGCAGAGAAAACTAAAATTGTTTGGATTTTATTTGGTGATATGCATGATTTTGAAAATGCAATCCCCACACTCCGTAGTATCTATAAACGTTATGAGAAGGATTTACAGAATAAAGGATATACCTTAGGAATGTCGAAAGACTTAACATCCAAGCGGGGGCTTTTATCTCATATTTCTGACCCGTCTACATGGGCCTTAGTTTGGCATTCTCACGGTGAGTACAACAACTTTAATCAACCGAAAGGAAATATTGCAGATAAAGATGGACAAGTTATACGACCTACTGACGTGAAAGGAGCTAGTCCTAATCTTAAATTTGTGGCGCTACTCGGTTGTGGAATGACCGTACAAAAGTCAGCTTGGTTGCAAGCCTTTGGTTTGAAAAAGTTTAGTGATTCTAATCGGCGCATTGCTGGGTCTGGTGATTACGTCTGCTTCGGTAATTGCAAAAAGGCCTATAATTATCCACAGGAATTTGCAGCGTCCCATCGTTCCAATCCACTGTTGCCGTATAACTTTAAAAGTTGGGTAAACCAATTGCCATAAGTATTACTTTCGACTCCTAACCAGATGAACATCGTAGTCACAAAGAAAAAGGGGTCAGATCTAGTTTTATGAGTTCTGTAACTTTCGATACATTTTTTGTTGTTGGTGTGCTTGTTCTTTATGATAGGGCTGCTGAATGGCGACATTACTTCAGGGCTTAGCGCAATTACGATTTAGAAATTGATGCGTAAATGGACTTCCTTCGAATCGGTAGACACTCTTATACTTTAAAAGAAAGTATGCCACGGACACTAATGTCTTTGTCGATATCTGGCCAGTGGATACCTTGATCGTTTCCGATGATTTCATGGTGAGCCGTTCGACTCCGCTCATGATGTACGAGTCGAACCATTTCCGTTGTGAGAAGTGTAGAACGACCCTTCGACTGGGCTCAGGGTGATTGGTTGTAGAGCTCAGGATGTAGCCTTCGACCCTTCGATGAATACATTGTGAGCTAAGCCGAAGATCTCAGGATGCATCCTGTGGCGGGCTCATGCTTCGACCAGCTCAGCATGAATACTTTGATAGCATCTTTGACATTTTGACAAGCCTGCTCTGGATTCCTCGACTTCGCTCAGGATGCACTTGCCGAAGAGCTCAGGATAATGGACTTTATGCAAGTAGAGTCTGGTATAGATTGTGAGTGAATCCTGATATTGGGAGCTCTATAAAATAAGTGATGCCCATCGTCGGTAACGGATGTAAAACAGGTTCTAACTCCTGCATATCTGCACGACAATTTTTGCTAGCTTAGCCAAGCTGATGATTGTGCTCCCTTCAACAGTGTGATCGTAGAGATGTCCGAAGTCTTTTCTGTCGCCAGAAACCAAGTATTGGCATTCACAACGAATGGCTGTACAGAGAATAGGTTGGTTGCCAAACCGTTTTGCGAGAAACTTCATTTGTCCGACATTCGACTCGCGCATGCCCGGGAATATATCTGATACGGCCCCCTGAGTTCCAAAATCAGAGAGACTTGCTTGTCTGAGATCATGATTTTTCCTCAAGGATTTTATCTAATACTTCCACCATTTACACCAGAATTTCAAATTTGGAGTGCCTTGATGGGTGCAGATGCAAGTGGTCTCGACTATAACGACTTCTGTTATCCAGAATGAGCTTGAATGTGACTGATTACATTCGTTGCCTGTAATATCTATTAGACGTTTGTCTTGCGCTAAAGACCGTTCGTTTGTCTTGCCGAGTTTTCCCGTTATTCCTACATACTTCGCCCGCATACGTTTCGTCCCTCTTTCCAAATTAAGTTAAATCGGTATACTAATCTTGATTATGGCCCCATCATTTGTCTCAGTTATTTTGACATGACCCGTATGCACAGCGAAATTTTCTCTGGAAAGTACCACGTTCAACGGGAAATTGCTCGAGGGGGAATGGGAACAGTCTATTTGGCTGTGGACCAGACGCTTCATCGCGAAGTGGCGATTAAACTGCCCCATCCACATTTGAACAGCGATCCTAAGTTTGTCCGCAAGTTTCTCAAGGAAGCTCAGCGAATGGCGCAGATGAATCATGAAAATGTAATTCGGATCTATGAAATCGAAGAAGACGAAGGCGTGCATTTCATTGTGATGGAATATTTCCCGGGGCAAGATCTCAGACAGCTTCTTCAGAATAAAGGTCCACTCGAGCTTCCATTAGCTCTTCGAATCGCTATTTCAGTGACGCAGGGTCTGGTCTACGCACATAAACGTGAACTTATTCATCGAGATATTAAGCCTGGCAACGTGCTTCTTGACAATCAGTACAACGTCAAGATTGTTGATTTCGGAATCGCCGCGGCGTTAGGTGAGTCGTCTACAACGATGACCAGCACACTCTTGGGTACACCAGAGTATATGTCTCCGGAGCAAATTCAAGGAGTGCAATTGACGTCAAGTTCAGATCTGTATTCACTTGGAATGGTGTTGTACGAAATAGTGACGGGAATCACTCCCTATAAGGGACTTCCTTACCAAACTATACTGTTGAAGCTTGCCGATGACAGTTTTGAGCCCGAGTATGTTTTTCCGACTCACGTGCCCTCGTCGTTACAATTTCTTATTCGGGGTCTCACGAAGAAGAATCCGTATGATCGTTTACAGGACACGACTGTTGTCTTGGAGACGTTGCGTGGTTATCAACATCATCCTGATTTTCTCTTACCCGCGGGTGGTGTCATTGACTCTCATGTTACACAATCGCAAAAGACTGTCGTGTTGGATAGTCCACCCTCATCACAACAAGCAAATCCTGGCGATCACAAGTTGGCCCATGAGCGAGATGTTCAGGGATCCCCCGAATCTCATCGGTCCTCTACTCCGCCCGTAGCACGCTCCACCACTGCGGGTACGCTCTCACGTGAAGGAAATGCGACATCTGGACGTGGGGCATCAGACATTTCGGAGTCATTCAGTGAAGATTCTCCAACTCTTGAAATCGGTGGCGCACGTCAGCCTCTTGCGACATCGTCTTGGATGCTTCTGTCGTTTGCGGTGATTTTGATTGTGGGTGTGAGCGGGTATCTTTGGTTTCGAACGTCGTTCGATGTTCCTGTCTCAGTGTCGCCGGTTGAGGAGGAAGATTCCGCTGATGCAGATCGATCAGTCCCAGACGCCACTGTCGCAATCGAGAACGCAAGAAACATTATTGAGAAGATGGTAGTTCTTCAGAAAAAGACCCAGAATATCGAAGCACAGGTGACCTCACACGGTCTGAAGTTTGGACGAGCTGCACAACAACTTCTTGAACAACGGAAGCAAGGAGTGGCAGTCAGTCGGCGTCAATCCCTGCTCCCAGAACAGAGGCGGAGTCGGGAAATCATTTCTCAAAATTGGCAAGTGCTTGTGGAGGAACGAGCATCGGAATCAGTCGGTTTACATGAGATGATTGAGCGTCTTTCGACAGAAATCGAAGCGATATCGAAGGATAGTGTCTCTTTGCCTCTTAAGTCATTGACCCCAGCCATACAGGACACATTAGAGCATACACGAAATGGTCTCCTCGCTGCGCATCAAAGCTTGTCAACGCAGGTGACGCGAGTTGCTAATGAATGGCAACAATATGTCACTCAGATGAATACGACGTTAGCTCTTCCAGAAGCGCAGCCATCAGTACAAAAAGGGTTAGACGTAATTCTTGGAGAATTTCGTGAAGCGTATCAGCGCCAAGATTTAGCTTCACTTGAGGACATGACAACTATGTCTGAAAGTCGTGCTCGCATGCTTCGAGGATTGTTTCGGTATTGGGCCTCGTTCACCATCAAAATGAGCGTTCGGTTGCATCCTCCTGATTCGGCGACGGTCGTTGTGACATTAGAGAATATGATTGATCGTCAGGGACGTCCGATTAGCCGTGAGCGTGAACGCATTATTGGCACACAAACATTAACCATTGATAAGCAAGGAGAGAGTTGGGGGAAATTGGAATGGTAATTCTTGCAAGGTTGATGTCTAGTAAAGAGCCGTAGGAGCTTCAGGGTTTCTTCGTGCTCTTTTTTGTAATGTTTCATGTGTCTTTCTGTCATCTGTAAAGTCAGCCTCGATCACAAAGGAGTGATGTATCGATGACCGATGATCGCACTATTCAGTTGTCTGAATTGTTCCCGATCATCGTGCGCGTGGAGAAAGGCTTGATAAAAGAGAGAGAACATCGGTTTACGACGACCGTTCGTGTCGGACGATCTACTGAATGCAATCTCCAGCTGCTGGATCGCTCTGTGAGCAAATTGCATATGGAGATCCGGTTCGAAGGACGACAGTGGTGGATTCATGATTTGCAGAGTCGTAACGGAACGTTTCTGAATGGGACTCGCGTTGAACGCGAACCATTGGGTGAAGTGAATAGGTTGGAACTTGGACGTGGAGGTCCCATTCTGGATGTGACGGTTGAGGCGCTTGCGGATTTGCGGGAGCGGTCTCCGGTTGATTCTTCATCGGCTAGTTTTGTCAGAATAGATTCTAGCAAGGATAACTCATCGTTAGGAGTGGCACCTGAACCGGAAGTTCCGCGACCTATAGATCCGTCAGATGATCTTGAACGCCGCATTGCGCTGGCAGAAAAAGCGGCACAAGCTGCGGAAGCACGGCGATTGAAGCCGACCGATCGTGAGTCTATCCCAGAGTCACAGGAAAATTGTGAACTCTTGGAACGATTTGAGGATGAGGCTGAGATGCCCAGTTCTGTTGAGCAGCCATCAAGTGAGACGCCATCTCAACCTGTTTCCGACGTGGGGTCTGAGGTGGTTTCTGAGCCTTCTCCTCCCGAACAAGCTTCGATGACTCAAATCATCAGAAGTGCGCTCGATCGGCGGTCTGGCGAGGGGGCTGGCGAACGGACCATCATGATTAAACGAACATTCGATGACGTATTTAAACGCCGCTCTCGCAAATATCAAATGGCTATTGCCCTTGGTCTTTGTCTTTCACTGATTTTGGCTGGAGTGGCTTGGTATCAAACCTCCAAGATGGCTCATCTCAGAGTGATGGCGTCTGACCTGTTTTATTCGATGAAGACGCTGGAGTTAGAGCTGGCGAATCTCGAGGACATGGTCTTGCGAGAATTAAGTCCGACACAGGTGGAAAATATGTTGAAAAGGAAAAAAAAACTTGAATTAGCCCGACAACGAACGGCCCAAGAATATGAGAAATTCCTGGAGGATATTGGCATCTATTCACCTACTATGCCCCCACAGGATCGTCTTATTCTGCGGATGGCAAGATTATTTGGAGAAAGTGAAGTCGAAATGCCGGAAGAATTTGTTCAAGAAGTCAAACGGTACATCCGTAAATGGCAATCGACTAATGCGTTAGCGAAGGCCATTGCGCGTGCCAATAAACATCATTACGGAGACAGTGTGGCAAAAGCCATGCTCGCCGAACATATGCCCCCACAGTTTTTTTATCTAGGACTCAAAGAAAGTGCATTTAATCTAAAGGCTGTTGGTCCAAAGACTCGATTTGGTATTGCCAAGGGACCTTGGCAGTTTATTCCAACAACGGCCGTGGAGTATGGTTTGCAGACCGGACCGTTAGTTGATATTGAGCGGTATGATCCCCGCGACGATCGGCATAATTTTCAAAAGGCCACGCGCGCTGCCGCAAAATACTTGCGGTATTTATACACGACAGAAGCACAGGCATCAGGGCTTCTCGTGATGGCGTCGTATAATTGGGGGCCGACTCGTGTCAAAAAGCTGATACGAAAGCTTTCTCCGAATCCAAGAGACCGAAATTTTTGGCAGCTCATGAAGCAGTTTCAGATTCCACAACAAACAAAAGATTATGTGTTATATATTTTTTCCGCAACAGTCATTGGACAAGACCCTGAATTGTTTGGATTTCAGTTTCCTGCTCCGCTCCCAGAAAGCATGTTCTCCTCCTCGGACTAACGGTGGTCTCTCGTTGCAGCGTTATAGATCGGACCCTGCGATCCGTGAGGTGAGACATGCTATTAACATGTATCCCAGTATAACCCTTCTTATTAGATTCTCATCCTATCTTATGAGCTCGTACTTCTCGACTGTGGGCGCGGTGGTTCGATTCCATATTTTTTCATTTTATAATAGATAGTTCCTCGACTAACTTTTAGCACTTTGGCAGCTTTTGTTGTATCCCAATGATGTTGAGTCAGAACTTGCAGTAAGGCCTGTTTATTGATGGTGTTCAACGGCGTTTCATGTTCTGTTAATTCAATGGATGTCCACGTCGTTGAATCTTCTAGGAGTACTGGCTCATCAATGAGATGAGATGATCGAGAACGAAGGATTGCGCTATACAGTACATTTTCCAGTTGACGCACATTGCCTGGCCAAGGTGCTCCGTTCAGACGATTTCTGGCTTCATCGGTAATGAGGGGTTCACTCGATAATCCGAGTTCTTTGGTGATTTTTTGAACAAAGTGTTTGACAAGTAATGGGATATCCTCTGCACGCTCACGTAATGGTTGAATCGTCAGTTGAACGACTCGTAGACGATAATAAAGATCAGCTCGAATATCACCATCGTGCATGGCTTTTTCTAAGTCTCGATTCGTGGCTGTGATGACCCGAACATCCACCGGAACTTCTTTCGCGCTTCCCAAACGCATGATCGCCTTTTCTTGTAGGAAACGAAGAATCTTGGCTTGGGCGCTCATGCTGAGTTCTCCTATTTCGTCGAGAAAAATTGTTCCGCCTCGTGCTTCTTCAATTTTCCCAGTTTTCATGATTTGCGCTCCTGTAAAGGCGCCTTTTTCGTAGCCAAACAATTCACTTTCAATGAGGTCTAGAGGAATGGCTGCACAGTTGACTGGGACAAATGGTTTATGATGTCTCTGACTGACGTTGTGGAGCGCACGAGCTACAAGCTCTTTTCCTGTCCCATGTTCCCCACGTATTAAGATCGTTGCCGGACTGTCTCCAACGTCTTGGATGAGTTGATAGAGTTGATGCATCGCCTGACTTTCCCCGACGAGTCCTGTGAAATGAGACGAAGTGGGGGAAGGTTTGCGAAAATGTTCGACTGGTTCTGGCTTTGGTGATGAAGGAGGTTGGCTAAGTTTGGGTAAGGGAATGGTCTCGTCTTCACGATAACAGAGATATTCTATTTGGAAAGGGAAGATTTCTAAGAGGCAACGGTTCGGTAAGGTGATGAGCCCCGAAACTCGCTGACTATCCAGTAAAATTCCATTCGTGCTTTTGTCATGCAGAACCATTTTCCCATTTTCGATTTCAATGATCGCTTCTTGTCGTGAGACATGTGGATTTACGAGTATTAGATCATTGTCTTCGGAACGTCCGATCGTAATACGATTTTTTGCATGAGTGGTTTTGTGAATGAGCACTGAATCTAAATACACTTTCAATTCAATCATATTCTTACCATTGAATTTTCCCCCATTGTTCGCCTTCCTTGGGGATTGTAAGCGTGGTTTCTCGAATGATGGGGTTAGGCGTTATGCGTTTACCTTTTTGATCAATCAACTTCGTGATCAATAACTTTGCCGAAACCCCTTGATTGGTTATGGATTCTATTTCCGTTGCTACTTGTATTGTTGAATATGTTTTAAACATCAACTGTAAATACCGGACTCTTTTCGAGTCCATGGTTGTGATTTGTTGAAGAGTTGGAAGGCTTTGAGTCTCATACGCCTTCTGGAAATTTTCCAATAATACCGTAATTTGTTGTCGTTCCAGTTCTTGGCGTTGTCGGTCTTGTTCTGCCGCGCGGCGTTGACGCTCCGCTGCTGCGCGTGCCTCAGCCTCTTGACGTTCGCGCGCCGCGTTTTCACGAGCCTTCTTTTCTGTCTGAGCGGCTTGTTCCGCCGCGAGGCGTTGAGCTTCCTGCCGCTTGCTTTCAGCGAGTTTTGCCCGTTGTTTCGCTTCGGCGGCAGCCTTGGCTTCAGCGTCTCGGCGTTGTTGGTCTTCCTGCTCTCTTCTCTTGAGTTCTTCAATCAGTCGTTGACGTTCAGCTTTTTCTTGTTCAGTTTTCTTACTTTCAGCTTCGAGTGCTGCTACCAGACGGTCCTTTTCGGCTTTAGTCTTTGCCAATTGTTCGGTCTCTTGGCGTTGTCGGTCTTGTTCTGCGGCGAGGCGTTGACGCTCAGCTGCTGCGCGTGCCTCAACCTCTTGACGTTCGCGCGCCGCGTTTTCACGGGCCTTCTTTTTTGTCTGAGCGGCTTGCTCTGCCACGAGGCGCTGGGCTTCCTCTTGGTGTCTTGCTGCAGCGAGTTCGGCCCGTTGTTTTACTTCGGCGGCAGCCTTGGCTCCAGCGTCTCGGCGTTGTTGGTCTTCCTGCTCTCTTCTCTTGAGCTCTTCAATTAGCCGTTGACGTTCAGCTTTTTCTTGTTCAGTTCTCTTACTTTCAGCTTCGAGTGCTGCTACGAGGCGGTCCTTTTCGGCTTTAGTCTTTGCCAATTGTTCGGCCTCTTGGCGTTGTCGGTCTTGTTCTGCGGCGAGGCGTTGACGCTCAGCTGCTGCGCGTGCCTCAGCCTCTTGACGTTCGCGCGCCGCTTTTTCACGGGCCTTCTTTTCTGTCTGAGCGGCTTGTTCCGCCGCGAGCCGTTGAGCTTCCTCTTGGTGTCTTACTGCAGCGAGTTCGGCCTGTTGTTTCGCTTCGGTACCAGCCTTGGCTTTGCGGAAATTTTGCACTCCATCATTGTCTACATCCTTAGCAGTTGCCAAATTGGTTAAGTGTTCATTTTTCGCTGCCTGACGTTGCGGCTCAGTATGTGTTTGTTGAGACAGTTCAGCTTTATGTCCAATTTCTTCTTTTTTCTCAGAAACGAAAAATGGCCAAGGATATGAGTAGAAGACCCCCAGAATACATAACGCGGTTAGCAACCCTCCAACTAATATAAGCGACCATCGCGTCGATTCAGGAGGCGTTTGATTGGAGTCTTGGGTTGGCTTTGGACCATCGTTCATCGAATCAGATGGAGGCCTAGATTCAGAGATCTCTGCGGTTTTTCCTTTAGCTTCAGTATGTCCTATCGATGGCCTTGGCCTCTTGACGGTAGGTTGGGGTGGTTCTAATCCTGTTTGTGCCAAGGCCATAGTCGCATCGACATTGGATTGATCTTGCTCCAACTGACTGAGATTATAAGTCAGAGTCCCAATGATTTGATCTGGACTACTAATCCTTTCATCGGGGTTTTTTTTGATGAGTCCTCTAATGACATCTTGAATTTCGAGAGGAGTATGTTGCGGGAAGGTTAGGATGGGATCTGATGATTCATACGCCAGTTTTCCAATGATTGTATGACCTGGAATTCCTTTATAAGGCGTTTTTCCTGTGATCATTTCGTAGGTCACCATTCCCAACGAATAGAGATCACTTCGCGCGTCAACCAGCTCTCCGCGTGCCTGTTCTGGTGACATGTATTCTGGCGTGCCAATCACAGTTCCGGTGACCGTGACCGATGACTCATCGAGTGCGGCTGCTATTCCAAAGTCGGTGATTTTCACTTGGTCTCGTTCCGTGAGCATAATGTTGCCCGGTTTAATGTCCCGATGCACAATACCTTTGTTATGAGCATAGGTCAGAGCCTCTGCCGTTTGAATGGCTATACGTAGGGCATGGGTAAGCGACAGGGGACTCTGTTCTCTAATGAGGTCTTTCAGATCTTTTCCCGGGCAATATTCCATGACAATATAATGACGATTCTGTTCTTCTTCGACGGCGTAGATTCGCATAATGTTGGGATGATCGAGTCGAGCCATGGCTCGTGCTTCCCGAAGAAACCGCTGTGCAAATGCTGGGTCGCTACTGAATTGTGGATGCAGGACTTTGATGGCGACTTGTCGTCGGAGGGTGAGGTCGAGGGCATGGTAAATGACGCCCATTCCACCTTTCGCTATCTCTCGTTGGACTTGATACTTTCCGGAAAATATTTGGCTATCCATTGAGGGCGACTCTCAGATGGACTGAATAAAGCACCGGAAGAACTCAATACACGCTAGAAGTATACTCATTCTAATTAGGAAAACAACCTGACATTTTATCTGATTATGCGCTCACGCTGATGCATTGATGGAACAAGGGATAGGAAGACAGAGCTATCCGACCTTTGTCGGCAAGGCTACTTCAGCGGAGTAGGCTCATCTCATGTGGAGGGCCTGAATTGGGGGCCTTCGCTGACGGTATCAGTTGGGCTATTGGCTGAAAAGCTTGGGAGCTTAAAAAGAAACGTTTCAGACGCTCTGCTTGAGTTGAATCTGGTAGACAAATAGGGAGAGAAGGTGGTTTGAGTCGAAAAGTCTATAGCGAAACCAGATAAGTTCCAGTGGTGTGCTGAGGCCATGAACGTTCAACGCACCACTTGTCTTATCTGTTCAACCTTCACTGAGAATTCCTATGGTCATTCACCATTGTGATCATAAATGGTCTCAGTGGATACGTTTGTTCGGAAGATCAAGCGTTCCTGATGGACAATCGAAAATAGCGACATAATAATCCTTTTGATTCCAGCATCAAAGGTATCCATGTGCCCCCGCGAAATTACCTACTAGAAACATCGGAAATTATTTACAACGGCTGTAGGCAACCTTATACATCATAATCCTGCGAACTTTGCATAACCAAGAAGCATTTGGAGAATAAGACGTCTAATTTTTTCCTATATCATCAGACGGTGTTTTTACTCCTCTCCAAACTAGACTGCATCAGCGGATGTTCGTAATGTTGGGAGGTGACGCGTGTCTTTTGATTGAGATTCAAATGGTGCTTTTAATATGTCCACCCTAAAATGACTGTAAAGACATTTTTGGTGTAATCGTAGACGGCAATATTTGAATCATTGCGAATACGCTGATATTGCCCAATGAGCGAGAAATTATTCGGCAAGTCTTTCACCAGTTGGAGGAGGTGATTTCGTTGAGTATCATCACGGCGAACCGTGCTAGGAGTTGCTGTCGGGAAAAAAGTGTTGGCGCCAGCATTATAATTCCTCCAATGTATATCAAAACTGTAGCGAAGCCGTAGGCCATCAATTGGAAGTGATACTTGCCCTCCGGTTAAGAATCGGTGTCCATGATAGGTGAAATTCGCCCCATCAGTATTTTCATTATCATACTGATAGCCGACTCTGAGTAAATGGGCGTCTTCCGCAAAGCGGAACACATGAGTGAGGCCAAGCATGGTATTAAATCCATCACGATCATCGGGAGAAAATCGAGGATCGATATTTGAGGCTTCATTGTAAAAAGTTTTTACTTGATGCCGAACGATAGCGGTGGTGATGTTTCCAACTTGCCCTAGCACTGGGAGCGTAATGACGGGTTCAACGAGAGTGGCTGAAAACGTTGGACTATGCCGGCTCAGAAACGGAACGGAGTCAAGCCATAGATAATCAAACGAGTATTCCGCGGCCAGTTGGTACGGAAGATCAAAAACGTTTCCACGGTAAAACCCTCCAATACCAATTAAGTGGTCTTGGGTATCAAATCGAGAGAGATAATTATTGACGTTGAGTGTTTGGAAAAACGAATAATTGATCGTGGATTCAAAAGGGCCATGCCGAAGCCATGCATAATTGAGCAAGGCTGAGGCTAAGATGCCAGGAGAGGGAGCTTTTCTGTTTCGTAAGGCTTGGACCGTCGCATCGGAATTCCGGTTGGGATTGATGGCCACGTTATCGTCATAAAATCCACCAATGCTGAGTTGTGCCGTAAACCGTTTGCGTTCGTGTGTGGTTCGTCGGCCAGCAGCGAGGGTATCGCGCAGTTGAATGGCCCCTTGCGTTAACGGGGAAACCGCATCGGCTTTGGTGGCTTCATCTAATTCAATAATGGCCTGTTCCGGAAGTCCAAGTACGCCACTAGCCAACCCACTGTAAAACATCGTCAGTTGTTGAATGTTCGGATCCTTCGATGTTTCTGTATTAAACGCGGCTAAGGCTTCGTCATAATCTTTCTCTCGATAGTGAAGAAATCCGACGCAATATCCCAAACTTTCCAAGCCTGGTTTTTCTTCGTAGGCATCGAACAGTAAGGGTTCAGCTTCATCATATTGATGCTGAGCAAAGTAGGCCATGCCCAGTTGATATCGAATGAACAGGTCATCCGGCTTCAATTGGTAGGCCGCTCCTAAATGTTGTTGTGCATTGGCCGGTTGGTTAAGGGCAAGATGGGTCAGCCCAAGGTAATAGAGAACTCTCGCATTCTGTGGGTCACGTTCATGGGCTTGGTTTAGCAGGTCAAGCGTTTTTTGATACTCTTTGTCATCATATGCCATGGTGGCCTCGGCGAGTAACACCTCGGCATCTCCTTTTTGCGCAAAAACGGGGCTCAGGAAGAGCGCCCAGAAACACGTAACAATGAGACTTCCCCCTAATGCTCGTAATCCGAGAATGAATACGTACCCATAATTACGTTGCATAACCTTAGTTCCTTCCATGGAATGTGGGACACACAGTGAAACGCTCGTCGGCTTTTACGTTAGCCTTCAGGTTTTGTCAAGAGAGAATGGTGAATGAACAGGAGAAGAGAGTGTTCTGTTAAATATGTATTTGTGAGGGTAGGCAGGGCTTTATGCACAGATGTTCTGGTATTTATCGCGGCAACGTATCATACGTAAAAAATATCTTGACACAAGCCCAACAATAAAAAACAATAAAGTACATTTATTCATGTACGGTCTCGGAATGCGCGGAAAAGATTTTTGCGCTTGGACGGAGTGAGTAAAGGGGCAGAGGAGGGCCACTTTATGAAGGCAAGGCAACTTAGGGCGAACACGTTTTTTCGGTCGGTGGTCTGGTCTCTTATCGCCAGTCATCTCTTTTGGGGGCACGTTGTTCTCGCACAAAGTCTTCCCGCTGAGACGGAATCCGTAGGAATCGTTTCCAATATCTCTGGTCAAGTCTTTCTCTATCATTCACATCAACCTGCCATTGGCGAACGACTAGAATTTAAAGGTCCAGTTGTCTACGGCGACCAAATCCGAACAGGCGATGATTCCATGCTTGCCATGCTCATTAACCATGAGACCTTGGTAGTCATGGAGGAGCAATCTGAACTTCAAATCTTACAAGATGGCCAGTTGCCCAAAGTTATACATGTATTGAATGGGCACATCTGTGTTTCAACCAAAACAGATGGTTTGCCGATTGTCCTGAAGACCGAAACATTTTCTCTTGAGGTCGAACCTGCCTCCATTGTCGGTCTCACGGTTACCCCACCAACGAGCCAAGGGTCCTTTGCCGGAAACGAGTCCTTGAGTGAATCAAGGCCTCTACTGAGTTCGGGATATTCCCTGGCGTCGCAAGATCGTGTTGCGGCGAATCATATGACATCGACGGTACATGTGGTGGAGGGACATGCGGCGTTCTTGCCCGATGACTCAGGTGCTGTGCAGACGAGTTTAGGTGCCCAGCAGGGTGTTCAAGTGATCGGAGAGTCTGTGAGCAACCCGTTTGTAGATCAAAATGCTCCATGGCGTATTCAAGAATTTCAAGCCAATCCACAACACACAGGAACACCAGTTGAAGCCCAAACGCAAATTGTAGGAGCGCAGCAACAGCAAGCTGACAACTTAGTGGCTGCGTTGTTTGAGCCGGACCCAGCGGCTAACCTTGAACCAACATTACCACCCTCTGTGATTGTTGAAGATGATCGTATTCCCACAACAGAATTTAGGCAGTCTGGAGACGGAACAACTCAGGTAGTAGAACCTCCACCGCCACCACCGCCAGCACCACCAGCTCCGCCGCCAGCACCACCAGCACCGCCGCCAGCGCCACCAGCTCCACCGCCAGTACCACCAGCACCGCCGCCAGCACCACCAGCTCCGCCGCCAGCACCGCCGCCAGCGCCACCAGCTCCACCACCAGTGCCTCCAGCTCCGCCGCCACCACCACCACCACTTTTTCAGGTAGGTGGCGAGCACCGGCTCGATGTCCGCCGCCTCCAGCTCCGCCAGCTCCGCCACCACCTCCGCCACCACCAGGCCCTGGTGAGTCCGGATTTCCGTCTAGTTCTGGAAGTCCAACCGTCATCCTGTCTGGTAGTACGATGGGGATGAGTACACCTTTTGTTTCGTCGACAAATGGCTCTTCTTCTAGTGATGGGTCTCCGGTTATTTTGGCGTTAGAAAATTTTTCAGGCGATATCTCGAATATTCCCATATCTTCGGTCGGGAACATTTCTCCGTCGGTTTCGTCAGATTTGCTTTCTGCATTTGAAGATCCCAATAACACTGGCTCTCTGTTGGCTGGCATCCGCACTCAAAATACGCCCATTGAGCAATCGACGATTTTGGGAGGTCTTGCCCTCCAAGATTCGACAGTGAATGCGTCAGTCGATGTCGCGCAATTCACGAATGCCAATGTAGCCATAGAAGGCTCTCTTCTTGATTTAGACGGTAGTGAGTTCAATGCCTCGCAAAACCTTCTGACTCTGGGGAACAGCACATTGGATGTCACTGCGAGTACGGCATTGGTTCAAGTACTTGAGGGAAGTAATCTGACGGTCAATGGAACCGTCGTGTCAGCGAGTAATGGCAGTGCACTCAATACGGCCAATGGGTTGCTTGCTATTCAAAGTGGTGGAGAATTGAACGTCAATGGTGATCTCCTGACAAACAGCGGTCAAAATGCGATTACTTCAGGGGATACCTTCATTACGGTTGATCAAGGGACGTTGACTATCGATAAATTTTCCCAGCGGAGTTCAGATATGAACTTGACAATCAATAATGGTGGGTTTTTAGCCTTAACGAATAGTAGTCAAGTCACTATTGCCAATGGTTTTGGGTTTGTGATTCGAAATATTGCTAGCGATGAGACATTTGTGACAGTTGATAACAGTGTGCTTGAGATGGGTTTGCCCACGAAAGGCGTGCTGGCAAGACTCTCCGAATCTTTTATCGTCAATTCCGGGGGAGTGTTGGATGTCACGAATGCTGGGAATGTGTCGGTTGCATCGATTATTAGAGGAAGCGGAACAACTGCGAGTGCTGGAATCTTGAATGACACGGCTGTCATCGTCAATAATCAAAGTCAGGTGACGGCCGATGACCTGGTCCATCTCGATAATTTAGTCTCGGGAACAGACTTGATTCTCACAGTGAACGATGGTGGATTGCTTGACCTGCAAAATGGGAGCACGGGAAGTTTTGAGACGCTTGTTACCTTAGCCGGAAGCTCGATTGTTGCCGATGAGACGTTGGTGACCGTTAATCAAAGTACCCTGGCCATGGGTTCCGAAATGCTTTCCATTGTGCAGAAAGGGGTTTCCAGCAACGTGACGATAAACAATGGAGGCGTGCTTTCACTGTCGAACGGAAGTCGATACGTGGATGCACAGCTTCTTGATGCGACGAGTCCGTTGGTCGTGCTTGTGCAAAGCACGCTGTCGACGGGGTCGGATTTCCTTGATGTGAATGGTGGTTCAACTTTAGTGGCCAATCTGCCCAATGATGCACTCGTGTCCTTGGACGCGAGTCGCCTTACGGTCAATGGCTCCTTGATCAGTGTGTCAGGCGCGAATAGTGCTGTGAGTGTGACCGGGGCCATTTTTAATTTGCAAAATGGGAGTGTCTTAGAGATTGCCGGTGGAGCCTTGGTTGAAACCAATGCTGGGGGAGCCTTTAGCTTAACCGGTCCATTGGGACAGTTTAGTGGAGGCACGGCAGCGAACCCCAATATCTTAAGCGTGACGAATAATGTGTGTGCGACTGGTTCATGCACAACACCATTCGCCGCGTTTCCAGAGTTGCGGGTCTCGGGTTCTGTGAATGTTCAACCGGGGTTCAATCCTCTAGAAGGATTTGACCCTTCAGGCAATCAGTTGGCTATCAGTGACGATGCTGCAGTTTTGGTGAACACCGGAGGCACCATTAACCTCAATAGCAATTAATATGCATCTCATTGGTTGAATAAAGAAGAGGTCACTGCCACAACCCTCATCGTCGATGAGGGTTGTGGCGTCGGATAAAGGTTTGAGGAGAGTTGATTGTATGAGGACGTTCCGTGGATTTTTCTTTCTTTTGTCGACAGTCGCATGTTTCGCGTTGGTGTTGTGCAGTGGACTTGCGTTTGGCAATGATGAGCAGAAGAAGGATCACATTATCAAACATCTGGAATTTTTGGGTTATGAATGCAACCCCATGCAGCAAGGGGTCAAAGTCACGCATCCATCGAAGATCGGATTTCTTTTGGTGCCGCTCAAGGATGGAATTATGGTTCAGTCGGCCTTTGCCGGCATCGAATCGCAGTCCAGTTCCGAGGTGAGTGATTCTGGAGAGGATGATCTTTCGCGAATGTCGCTGATTAATGACTTGAATCGACATGCCTCGGTTTCCCGTTTTTTCTGGGCCGATACCGGCGAGCTCGTCATTCGAGCCTCGATGTTGGGAAGTTATGACAAGCGCCGGTTTTCAACTTTTATGCAAGCGTGGGAAAAGGACGGGCACACGTTAGGCCAGAACTACCAAGGCTTACGGCCGTATTTAAAATAAGATCGTCCTCGCCGACTTTCGAGATTCATCAAGCAGAGTGAAAAGCTATAGCCGTTTCAGTTATACCGAAACGATCAAGCGCCAACTTGTACAATGTTGATATCGAATACGTGACATAAAACATTAATCATTGTCAGTTATAGCCGATTCAATGATTTTTCGTACTCGTGACACATGGGATATCGCGTTGAAAGTCCTCATGGTTGAGCTGGAACGTATTTGTATTCGCTATAACTCAAGCGGGTATAACCTTCCGCATGTTTGAAGTAAGTAATCGCGCGGAGTTAGTTGATATGCCTCAGCTGGACCTGGACACATGTCATTGATACATCAGGTCGATGGCTGAGTCACGCAGTTGAATGCCATACAAGACTGCACCTTCTTGCATGGTATCGTGTCCAGGCATTTCAACAGTTAGATTCGCTATAGCCATCATTCTCAGTCAGCTGCCTGTTCCTTTTCTTTTCCTCTCATTTCAATACGTATTTCCACTTCAGTTATTGCGGAATGTTTTGCAAAGATTTTGAATCGACTGAAACTTTCTGATCATCCGTAGGAGTCAGTAAATAAATAGGCGTGTCACTCTGAAATATCCAGGTGCTGGGTTATTGCAGAATATCCAATGAAATTATCGATATGCGTATTCCTGTTCAACAAGATGTTGGTTCAGGTTTAAGGAGCAGCGAATTGAAACCGACAAGAACATCAAACAGTGTGCCTTTTATTGCTAGCGCCGCGAACGCAAATCATGCCGATGGTTTTCACAACTCAGGGTCAAACGATTGTCCGAATTCATTCCGTCCTTCCTCGTGTCATGCAATTACGTTGTCTTCTGCTCTTGCTGCTGATCTGCGGTGGAATAATAGGGTGTACGACGGACAGTCGATATCGAGAAGAGTATGAACTTCAACAGCTCAACGTGGTGTTTCTCGATCAACAAACCTTACATGAGGAGTGGGAGAATCGAACCGGGCAGAGCGGCGTCCAATTCATGCCATCTCATGGAGGAAACATGCCCTCTCTGAAAACGCTGAGAGGATTTTTTGATTTCACCACGAACACCTTGTATTGCCCCAAATGGAACTTTGCTGTCTGTGGTCATGAGTTGCATCATGCCGCACTGGGCCATTTTCATGACAAAGAGTAACGGTCTTTCTCGTTCACATCCGTCCCTTCTCTCACCGTATCTTGTTTTTTGAAGTTCCCAATATGACATGTTTGCGTTGACTCTCTGAGTCTAGTGGATGAATTCTATATAGTCTAAGGTTTGAAGCTATTGGACATGTAGTGTTTCTCAGCAGTTTTTTTAAGCTGGAATGTGTTCTAAAATGGGTACAAGAAAAACCTGAAGTATATTGGCTAAGAGGGCGTGGTCAGGCATAATAGATTCATAGCCTTGTTCACACATAATTGTTGATCAGCCGTCAGGTTGATTCTTCTTCAAGATAATGCTTGGTGGAGAATGAAGCGGGTTTTGGCATGTTACGTGGTTATGTGGTCTGGAAATGTTTTCATGCTTTTACTGCAGGCACAATAGACCTTCTCGTGTTCGTGTGATTGCGTTAATTTTCAACTCTATTGACCGATACAATAAATGACTCTTTGAAGGTGAGGGCATAGAAGCAATGAAAAAGAGGAGTATACGTGATGCCTGGGAATCTTGTTGTCTGCAGAGATCACGTCCCATCTTAAGCCCGCGAGGAGCCTATGCGTAATCGTATCGCATGTTCTGCACAAACGCTTACACAACTCCAGCCCGATATGATTCATTCCGTGGTTGGCGGACAAGTCTACCGGCTTGGCAAGCAATACTTTACTGAGAGTCGGGTGCAAATTCTTGAGGCAGACGCTGGATCGGTTTCTGCCGAAGTCAGCGGGACGTTTGGTGTCTATTCACAGACCATCAAGTTACGTTCCGGTGTCTTGGCGACGAAATGCTCATGCCCTTCCAATGAGAAGCCGTTTTGTCGACATTGTGTGGCGGTGTTACTGCAGCATTATGAGGGAACAGCGACTGATAATGAGCCAGTTGATGAGTCCGATCATTTCGTTCCACCTGTTCAGGAAAAAAGCCAGGATGTACATTCGACTTCGAATGATTTTAATTTTCGGGACGTGACCGTCTTTGTTGATTGGCTGGAAGCCTGTGTGACAAAGCTGGGGCAAGCTGGTCCCTTGCCTTCCCTTCCCAAGTTACCGGCTGGCGCTGTACGGGAATGGAGTGTGGCGATTGATTCACTGCATCGACAATTCTTGACAAACGAAGAAGCTCACGAAGAAACGCAAGCGAATTTTCAGGCGGCACAAGAACAGGTTGTGCGATTGACCCAAGACCTGGAAGAAGCGAGGCGTGAAGTGAAAGACGCGCAAGCTGCTTCTGTGGGGTTTGAAGCTGAAATCAAAAAGTATCAGGATTCGCTTGCAGAATCTGATCGCGTTGGCCAAGAACGAGATGGCCTCGCTCAACAACTTAGGGTGATTCGTGAAGAGCTAGAGAAGAAAGGCGCTGAGCTAGGCGGTCTTTCTGAGGCGCTCAACACATTGTCAAAAGGTCTTCCGTCATAAACAGAACGTCCACCTGTCTTTCCTTTCCGCTGTATCCCCCACGTGATCATTTGATCGACTTTTCCATTTCTGAAAACTCGGACTTTTCTGCTTGTGCTATTTGGATGTGAGATAGAGTGAGAGCTGAGGGCCGTTGTAATACTTTAGAGCCGTGTGACAATATTGTCCGTGATGTGTTCCAACGCAATTGATGCTGGGGAAGTAGGGTCAAGATCGACGACTGGTAAATATTTTTGCACCGAACGGGAAATTGATTCATGCTCGGGAATATTCCCTAATAAGGTGAGGTCAGTTCCGACATATTGCTTGAGAAGGCTCTGAAGCTGCAGCGTGTTAATCCGAGATCCATTCGTCATCCGATTGAGGATTAAGGAAGGGTGAAAGTCTTTCAGCGCCTGTTCTGCAGTCGGGAGTCCATCTTCCTTCGTTTCCCCCACCGCTTCCAAGACTTCAGACATGCTTTGAAATTCTCGGTCAAGGAGCGCGTTGGCAACGGGGTCGCGAGCGGCAAAGGAGGTCAGGACTTTTCGGATGGCCGCGAGTTTAATGAATCGATAGAGGTCAAGGACAGAGGTTGGATCTGGTGTGGCAACCGCCAAGTGATGGTCAGCTAAAAGAAAAAAATCAAGCGTATGATAATGGGTCCCTGCCCCGACATCGACGACGATGACATCGGCGTCAAGTTCCTTCAGGTGGCGTATGAGTCGTTTTTTTCTGGCATGCTGAAGGTTGGCGGTGCGCAGAGTATCCCCTGTTCCCGGGATCAACCGTAGGTTGTGATAGCCATTGACGGGTTGTGCGACCTCTTCAAGGGTTTTCAGGCGGTGACTCAAGAAGTCAGTCATCGTGGCAGTTGGGTGAAACAGGCCAAACAGAACATGCTGATTGGCTCCACCCGTATCAAAGTCCGTTAAAATAACCCGTTTCCCCCGTTTTGTCAGGAGCAGCGCAAGATTGCTGCTAATCACACTTTTCCCGACGCCACCCTTTCCGGATGCGATTGACAAGATTTTGCCCATACGGTTCCTAGCGAATAAATTCCTAATGATTGAGAGAGCCCAGGTAGGTCTGGACGTCTAATCACAGTGTTTATGTTGAGTAAGAATGTCTTTAAAATCAGTTTATCATAGGGGTCCTCTTAAGCCTATGGAGTTCCTATAGCTGTTTCAGTTATACCGAAACGATCAAGCGCCAACTTGTACAATGTTGATATCCAATACGTGATAGAACACGTCAATCATTGCCAGTACATCCAAGCGGGTATAACCTTTCGATGTTTGACAACGATTAATCGCGAGGGGTTAGTTGATATGCCTCAGATGGAACTTATTTGGATTCGCTATAGACTCTGAGTTTTGGCATGTCTACTGCTTTCCAGGTGATGGAGCTTCTGGCGGTTATGAAGGATGTATGATGTGAATCCCCATTGCAAACCTCCCTGTCGGCACAGGCTCTTGCGTTTAGATCGAAGAAATGCTAGGGTCCCAGAAGGTGGAGTGGGCGAATGCCCACTTTTTTTTGGTCTTAAACTATTGAAAAGTTAGAGTATTCGGATAGAGCGCGAATCTATTCGTATTTGAGCATGACGGTTCCAGGTCACAGCGTCGAGCAACGGATTGAGCAGATTGCGAGTCCGTTGGCGCAAGCGCTTGCTGTGGAACTTGTTGAAATTAGCTGTTTGGGAAAAGGAGCTGGCTCCTGCATTCGTGTAACTATTGATAAGCCTGGTGGTGTTGGGATTCAAGATTGTGAGGCGCTTCATCATTCCTTGAGCCGAGCTCTTGACGTACTTGATCCTCTTCCCTATACCTATCGACTTGAGGTATCTTCCCCAGGATTAGATCGACCCCTGAAACATCGCCAAGACTACCAACGTGCGTTGAACAAGTTAATACGCGTGAAATTGCTGAATGCTGAGAAGAAAAATTCATTTATTGTTGGGCATTTACACGAAGTGACCGACGCAGGTATCTGTGTAAAGCCTACGCCGTCAAAGGGTATTCAGAAACCTCTCGTCACCTTGGATTGGGGAATGTTTGACAAAGGTCGGCTAGAAATAGAATTTTAGATGACCGCAATATCAAGATGGTTTGGGTGTCTATCCATTATTCACTTTGATCGGGAGCTGATACATGAAGCGTGAATTAATGGCCGTGATCGAGCAAATTGGCCGTGAGAAAGGCATTGATAAAGATCGCGTTCTTGCTGCAGTTGAATCGGCCCTCGTGACGGCTGCTAAAAAGCGTTATGGCCATGGTGAGAACATTCAAGTAGATGTTGATCACGAAACAGGAGAAATCTCCATTGTTTCCAAAAAAACCATTGCCGAGACGGTAACTGATGCGCGTACAGAAATTTCGCTTGAAGAGGCTCGCCTAATTGATAGTGATGCGGAGATGGGCGATGAAATTGGCTCGTTAATCGATATGGAAGAGTTTGGTCGTATTGCCGCGCAAGCTGCGAAGCAAGTCATTTGTCAAAAGGTCAGAGAGGCCGAATGGGAAGCGGTTGAGCGTGATTACTCTAAGCGGCAGGGTGATCTTGTTCATGGAGTCATACTCGGCCAGGAACGACGAAACTATCTTGTTGAGATTGGTAAGACGGAGGCCCTTCTTCCTCTTCAAGAGCAAATTCCTCGAGAAACACACCGTCGTGGTGATCGAATTCGGGCTTACCTGCTTGAAGTTCGCCGGACTCCGAAAGATGTTCAAGTCATCTTGTCCAGAGCGCACCCTCAGTTTGTCGTCAAGCTCTTTGCGCTAGAAGTGCCAGAGGTCTCAGAGAAAATTGTTGAGATTAAAGGTGTCGTGCGGGAGCCGGGAGATCGAACCAAGATATCTGTTGCCTCTCGCGATAAAGCTGTCGATCCAGTCGGGGCCTGTGTGGGGATTAAAGGATCCCGTGTGCAAGCGATTGTTCGGGAGCTTCGTGGTGAGAAAATTGACATTATTCCCTGGACGAACGATCCTCGGGTCTTTATCGGTGAGGCCCTGAATCCTGCGTCCATTGAAAAAGTTGGTATTGATGAGGAAAAGAAGGCTGCCTTGGTGGTGGTGGCTGACTCTCAGCTTTCACTCGCAATCGGGAAGAATGGCCAAAATGTTCGATTGGCTGCAAAACTGACTGGGTGGAAGATTGACATCATTAGTGCGACCGAATACGAAAAAGAAAAACTTGAACGCGATCGAGATATTAAAGCTGCACTCGCGGAAGAAACCGCTGCACAATTAGGCCAAGATGAACCTTCGGGAGAGAAAGCCGTCGTACAGGAAACTACTCACGCTGGTGATTCAGAGGGTTCGAGTAATGAGCAGGCGCCAACAACTGAAACCGTCTAACGATATGAAGGTTATTGCTGGATGAGGGTGTATGAGTTAGCCAAAAAGCTAGGGATGGAAAGTCGAGTCCTTATCCCTGAGTTGGTTCAACTGGGGATCGAGGTGACTTCTCATAGCAACACGCTGGATGACGAAAGTGTTCGGCGAGCGGTTGAAGTGATTCAAGGAAAAAAGCCGTTGGAGGGCCTGGATGATTCTAAAAAGTCAGGGAAAAAAGGGTTAGGAAAGGTTTCCGGCGGTTCGAAGAAGAGTAAAGGGCAGGGAGGGTCTTCGTCTGCGGTTGACGAGCCGAAAAAACCCGAAAAAAAACATATTCTCATTAAGCGGAAAAAAGTCGAAGATGAGGAATTGCTTACTGATTTGCCGGTTGGAGAGGCTGATGAAAGTACGCTTGACGGTGGTGAGGCAGAGTCTGGAGTCTCTCCACTCGTGGACGGTCCAGTAGAACTAGACCCAGAGACGATTGTGGTATCTCAGGCTGAGCCCGACACAGAGATCCCGATCCCTCTAGCTGTTGAAACTGAACCAGTGAGTGAGGCGACGAAGGAGAGTTCCGACACGTCCGACCCTTCAACGGGACCAGAGTCAACCACTGTGAGTGTGAAAGCTGAACCTAAGGAAGCTCAGAAATCACCTGCTGCCGATCCCATTGAAGAGAAAATCAAAAAGCCTAAAAAATCTGTAAAAAAACGTGATGACGATCTCTTCGCTGCCAAGTATGAAGATGCTGCTCGGTGGCAAGACCTTCGTCCCCTGCCTGCGTTGCGACGTGAAGAGCGATCGCGGCCAAGTCAATCCACTTCCGTCACTGAAGTCACGAAGCCAAGAAAGAAGGGAATAAAAGTTCATGCCGGAATCTCGGTTAAGGAATTTTCCGAGTTATTGGGGCAGCGTCCGGCTGAAGTGATTAGAAAACTTATGGATATGGGAATCGTTCTGGCGATGAATCAGCCTATGGATTTGGATGCGGCAGCCTTAATCGCGGAGGGGGCAAACGTTAATATTGAAATAGCTGCAGAGAAACAAGGAGAAGATCTTCTCGAGGAAGTTCTCGAAGAGACCACAGAGAAGCAGCTTGTGCCACGTGCTCCAGTTGTCACGATCATGGGGCATGTAGACCATGGGAAAACCTCATTGCTTGATGCCATACGCCAAACGCATGTGACAGATCGGGAAGCTGGGGGGATTACACAGCACATCGGGGCGTACTCTGTGAAGGTAGGTGAGAAGCGTGTGACATTTTTGGACACTCCAGGTCACGAGGCCTTTACGGCGATGAGGGCTCGTGGAGCTCAAGTGACGGACATTGTCGTCTTGGTGGTTTCGGCTGATGATGGGGTGATGCCGCAAACTGTTGAGGCCATAAATCATGCACAGGCTGCAAATGTTCCGATCGTTGTTGCGGTCAATAAAATCGATAAACCCGACGCTAACCCCGATAGGGTGAAACAGGGGCTCAGTGAGCATGGCCTGATTTCTGAAGCGTGGGGAGGGCAAACCATTTTTGTCGAAGTATCTGCCAAGGAGAAGCTTGGCTTAGATCAACTATTGGAAATGATTCTTCTACAGGCTGAAATTCTTGAGCTCAAAGCTGATATTGCCTGTTCAGCAAGAGGCGTGGTTTTAGAGGCTCGATTGGATCGAGGGCGAGGTCCCGTTGCCACGGTGCTTGTTCAACATGGAGTCCTCAAAACGTCGGCCATCTTTGTGATGGGCGCGGTCAGTGGTCGGGTTCGAGCATTAAATTCGGATACAGGTGCAAAACTGAAAGAAGCGGGTCCCTCCATTCCGGTTGAAGTGATTGGTCTTTTAAGTGTACCGGCTGCTGGAGACCAATTCGTTGTTGTCAAAGACGAGCGAATGGCTCGGGGTATTGCAGAGGGGCGTCAAGACAAGCAACGAACGGCTGACTTAGCCGCCACAGGACCACGTCGTACCCTTGATGAGTTTTATGCTGAAATTCAGGAAGGCGAAGTGAAAGAACTCGCGATACTCATTAAGTCTGACGTACAGGGTTCCGCCGGGGCTATTCGTGATGCGGTGGAGAAGTTTTCATCCGATCTTGTGCGTTTTCGTGTGATTCACAGTGGCGTCGGAGGGATTAGTGAGTCCGATGTGTTGTTAGCCGCGGCTTCCCAAGCCTTAGTCATTGGGTTTCATGTCCGTCCTGAACCGAAGGCGGCTTCCTTAGCTGAACGCGAAGGTGTTGAGATTCGATTGCATACGGTGATTTATAAAGTCATGTCTGAACTGAAGTCGGCGGCCGAAGGCTTACTGGCTCCGACATTGAAAGAACGCGTGTTGGGACGTGCGGAAGTCCGTCAGTTGTTTACGGTACCCAAAATGGGGACGATTGCTGGATGTTATGTCACTGATGGGATGATAGCTCGAGCAAGTGCGGGTATTCGAGTCTTACGAGACAATGTGCTGGTCTATGAAGGGAAGCTTGGATCCTTGAGACGATTTAAGGACGATGCTCGTGAGGTTCAGCAAGGCTATGAATGTGGAATTGGCGTTGAGAACTTCAATGATCTCAAGGCTGGAGACATTCTTGAAGCCTATGTCTACGATGAGGAAGCCGTTAAGCTTTAGGTGCTGCTCACGCAGGGCCATGATTCCTGATTATTTATGAGTTCAGGTCATGGTCGGGGGTCAGCCAAACTTCATGAATCGACGGCCTTGTTGGTGAATGGTTATTGGACTGTGCACGGTTGAGTTGCATTTCCCTGAGAGTCAATCGTTGAAGGCGAAACGTCAAATTCTTTCCAGTTTAAAGACGCGTCTTCGTGGGAAGTTCAATGTCTCTGTAGCTGAGGTGGATGATCAAAATTTATGGCAGAAGGCAGTTTTGGGTATTGCCTGTGTGGCGAATGAATCGGGTCGAGTCAATCAGGTGCTAGATCAGGTTCGTAATGCGATTCAGTCAAATCCGACATTAGTCATCAGTCGATCCCATATTGAATTATTATAAGAGGGTTCTCACGAACGTGAACAGTCATGGCCAAGCCAAGTTACAAACGGGCAGAACGGGTGGCGGATCAAATCCGTATGGAGGTGGCTGATATTCTTGCTCGCAAGATCAAAGACCCTCGCGTTGGATTTGTCACCGTGACGGATGTCGATCTGAGTCCAGATCTACGATTTGCCAAAGTCTATGTGACATCTCTTCGAGAAGGTGAATCGGAAGATGCGGCATTACAAGGACTTTCCAATGCGGTGGGGTTTGTTCGAGGGGAGCTGGGTCGACGTCTTGAATTGCGCTACACCCCTGACATAACTTTTTGCCACGATGGAAGTCGTCAGCACGGTCGTCGAATCGATCAGTTGTTAGATTCGCTTCCACATCATGAAGATGACTCCGATCCCTTACCACTCTGAGGATAAAAGGGACAAATCGATACGTTATATGGAATCCATCCTCACTGCTGCTCATCCTCAACGTTCCACCAATATTGTGCCAAGCCATCTTCACGGAATTTTAAATGTCCTGAAACCTGTTGGGTGGACTTCTCATGATGTGGTCCTTCATCTTCGACAGTTGTTGGGTATTCAGAAGATCGGGCATGCTGGAACGCTCGACCCTGCAGCGACTGGGGTTCTCCCTGTTTTACTGGGGAAAGGAACTAAAATTGCGAGCTATCTGCTCGAATGGGAGAAGGAGTACGCAGCGGTTTTGCGACTTGGCCAATCAACCGATACTCAGGATGCCACGGGTGCGATCATCCACCAAACGTCTGTCGATGGGATGTCTGAATCCCTGATTCGATCAGTTGTGAATGAATTTGTGGGTGATATCCAGCAGATTCCTCCTATGTATTCAGCGGTCAAAATCAAAGGGCAACCCCTCTATCGGGCTGCTCGACGTGGGGAAACTGTCGAGAGAAATCCGAGGTCAGTCACGATTTATCGACTGGAAACGTTGGCGGTGAGAGGGTGTGATGTGGATTTACGGGTACATTGCTCCAAGGGGACATATATTCGGACCCTATGTGCCGACATTGGCGATCGTTTAAAGGTCGGAGGACATTTACTCTGGCTTGAACGAAGTCGCGTCGGGCCTTTTTCCGTTCAAGATGCACTCGATGTTGATGGGCTGACCGAAGCACGGCTTTCTTCAGAAATGCCCCGATCCTTCTTGACGATTGATGAGGCGCTTCCCCAATTACCCGTTGTGGTGGTGAAGGCTGAGGACATGAAAAAGGTGATGAATGGTGTGCCGATTCCATGGGAAGATATTTTGGTGAATCAAGATGAGAACATGAGCAAGATCGGTGAAGGGCAACGTGTTCGAATTCGGGACATCCAAGGTCAATTGTTGGCTATTGGAATCACGGGATCATCGACTCGCTCATCGGGAGGACATGAGATGGGAACCGTACGAGTTGAAACCATGTGTATTGAGAGATAATTTCGGATTAGCGCATACGAGGAGGGACATGCGATGGCATTCACAAAAGAAGCGAAGGTAGCTGTTGTTCAACAATTTCAGCGTAATGAGAAAGACACCGGTTCATCTGAGGTGCAAATTGCAGTCTTGACGAGCCGAATAACAGATTTGACGGAACATTTTAAGTCGCATAAAAAAGATCATCATTCTCGACGAGGGTTGTTGCAAATGGTGAGTCGGCGACGTCGTTTGTTGGACTACTTACGTCGAGTGGATCATGCGAAGTATCAAACGTTGTTAGCGTCGCTGGGTCTGCGGAAATAATTATCACGCAACGCCAATGGACATATTGGCCTTGAGAAAAACATTTTGGGTTCCGAGTTGGTGAGTGCGGAAACCGCTCGAGAGGAGAGAGCAATGATACATGCCGTGGAGATCGAGGTTGGTGGACAGACCCTTCGCGTAGAAACAGGGAAAATGGCGAAACAAGCTGATGGTGCGGTGTTGGCCTCCTATGCAGATACTGTAGTATTGGCAACGGCTGTCTCAGCTAAGACGCTCAAGCCTCAAACGGACTTTTTGCCGCTAACCGTCAATTACATTGAGAAAACATATTCGGCTGGCAAAATTCCAGGTGGGTTTTTTCGGCGTGAAGGTGCACCAAGCGAAAAAGAGGTCTTGACGAGTCGCTTAATCGACCGGCCAATCCGACCTCTCTTTCCAGAAGGGTACCACTACGAGACTCAAGTCATTGCGGCAGTTCTATCTGTGGATCAGACGATTTCCTCCGATATTGTGGGAATGACGGCCTCATCTGCGGCTTTGGCCATTTCTGATATTCCGGTCGGTGGGCCGTTAGCGGGTGTGAAAATCGGTCGATCAAACGGCCAGTTCGTGGTGAATCCCGACCTCAAGACTATGGAGGCCAGTGATTTAAATCTTGTCGTCGCAGGGACGGCTGATGCGGTCATGATGGTCGAAGCTGGAGCTCACGGACTACCGGAGTCAACGATGCTTGAGGCGATTGAATTAGCCCATGCAGAAATAAAAAAAATCGTCGCAAAACTCGTTGAGTTGCAAAAGCTTGTCGGTCGAGAAAAGCGAGTGTTTGAGGTTGAGCCCATCGATGCCGAACTGGAGTCTCAAGTTCGCGTCATTGTGGCAGACCCCATTCGTCAGGCGATTGTTATTCCGGATAAAAGTGCTCGACAGGGACAACTTGATCAGATCCGTCAGGATGCTGTCCAGAAGCTTGCGGAAGATGATGAGGCACGTGCTGAACAGGTCAAGCGTATTTATCATGACTTAGAATATTCAGAAGTCCGGAACATGATTTTAGACGGAAAAGTGAGGGCCGATGGTCGAGGTCCTGCGGATATCCGGCCGATTACATGTGAAGTCGGGCTGCTTCCAAGGACCCATGGGTCTTCTCTCTTTACAAGAGGAGAGACGCAAAGCTTAGCCGTGGTGACATTGGGAACAAAAGAAGATGAGCAGAGAATTGACGCTCTGGAAGGGGAATATTTTCGAAGATTCCTATTGCATTACAATTTCCCTCCATTTTGCGTTGGTGAGGCGCGGCCTCTTCGTTCGCCAGGACGACGAGAAGTTGGACACGGTAAACTTGCTGAACGAGCCCTGTCTTCAGTCTTGCCGTCAGCAGAAGAATTTCCCTACACGATTCGTATTGTCTCCGATATTTTGGAGTCCAATGGGTCATCGTCTATGGCGACGGTCTGTGGTGGGACCTTGGCCATGATGGATGCCGGCGTTCCAATTAAAGCCCCTGTAGCAGGGATTGCGATGGGTCTGATTCTTGAGCAAGACCGCTCTTTGATTCTCTCAGACATTTTAGGGCTTGAAGATCATTTAGGGGATATGGACTTTAAGGTGACGGGGACGAAGCAAGGAGTCACGGCTCTTCAGATGGATATCAAAATATCCGGCGTAACGCCCGCTCTCATGAAGGAAGCCTTGGAGCAGGCTCGCGTTGGACGTTTACATATCTTAGAGAAAATGGATGCGGCTCTGGCGACCCCTCGCGAAACGCTTGCTCCATACGCTCCAAGAATCTTTAATTTACAAGTCAAGCAAGACCGTATTCGTGACGTCATCGGGCCAGGTGGAAAGACCATACGCAGTATAATTTCTGAATGTGGCGTCAAGGTGAATGTGGATGACTCTGGTCTTGTCACGATTGCGGCGGTGGATGGTGAGTCTGCGGAAAAAGCTAAGGAAATGATTAATCGTTTGGTTGAGGAAGTTGAGCCTGGGAAAATATATCTCGGTACTGTCAGGAAAATTGTGGATTTTGGGGCCTTTGTCGAAATTCTTCCGAATGTTGATGGATTAGTGCATATTTCGCAGTTGGCTCCTCATCGAGTGCAGGCAGTATCGGACGAAATCTCAGAAGGCGAACAGATTCTCGTCAAAGTGCTTGAGGTTGATCGACAAGGAAAGATTCGCCTAAGTCGTAAAGAGGCGATGGGTGAAAGTGCCCCAGCCGAAGAGTAGTGTCATTGTAAGGTAATTGCAAAGAGCCAATTTGTGTATAAAAAAGTCATATTAGATAATGGCGTGCGGGTCGTTCTTGAGCGGATGTCTTCGCTAAGGTCCATTGCTATTGGCATTTGGGCAAACGTGGGAAGTCGGAATGAGGCCACCAGCGAATCCGGTTACTCCCATTTTATCGAACATATGATGTTCAAGGGGACAAAGCGGAGGACGGCTGCACAAATTTCCAATGAAATTGATGCCTTGGGTGGTGAAATGAATGCGTTTACCACACATGAGGCAACCGCCTTTTATGTGAAAGTCTTGGATCAGCATGTCGGACATGCTTTGGACCTGTTGGCTGATTTGTTTCACGAGTCTCGGTTTAGCACAGCAGAGATTCAAAAAGAAAAACAAGTGATATTAGAAGAAATTCGTATGGTGAAGGATGACCCGGAAGATCTTGTTCATGAGCTCCATGGAAAAGATGTCTTAGGCACTCATCCGTTAGGGCGCCCGATATTGGGTGAACCTGAGACCATGACCACGTTGAAACGACGTGATCTTCTTCGGTATTTACAGAATCAGTACCATCCCGAAAAAACCGTTGTTTCCATTGCAGGGAATTTTAAGGTCGAGGAATTACTTCCTCAATTAAACAAATATTTTGGTGGGTGGACTCGAACTCAAGCCTCTCCGACATCAAAAGTTCTGGACCCTTGGCCCGATAATGGGTCGATGAAAGCGCGCGTGTACCGCAAAAAACTCGAGCAAGTTCACCTATGCATGGGCTTTAAAGGATTGCCTGTCGGACATCCTGATCGTTATACCGCCAATGTGTTAAACACCATCCTCGGGGGAGGCGTCAGTTCTCGATTATTTCAACAGTTACGAGAAAAACGAGGGTTGGCTTATACGATCTATTCGCATCTGTCTGGTTTCTCTGATGGTGGGCTGTTGACCGTGTATGCTGCGACACGATCAGAAGAAGTTGAGAACGTTGTTCGTGTTGTGTGCAAAGAAATTCAGAAACTTTGTCGGCGCGGGGTGACAGAAGTCGAACTTCAGCGAACCAAAACGCAACTCAAAGGGAATCTCATGTTAGGACTGGAAGGCACGTATGGGCGGATGAATAAACTGGCCAAGAATGAGTTGTATCAGGGGCGCTACGTTTCACTTCAGGAAATGATCCGAGAAATTGACCAGATTTCCATTGATGATCTTCGTCAATTAAATCGGCAACTCCTTGATATAAATGGACTTGTGGTGACCGCGTTAGGCCCGGTCGCTAAGAAGGTGACGTTAAACGGAGTCCATTAAAATACCCTTGGAATTCGATGAATAATTGCTTGACAACCAGATCTCGGATAAGTAGCATGGTCCTCTAATTTCCTTGAAGAGAAAATTGCTAGAACGATCAAAAGAATTGAGTCATTGTTTTGAAACAAGAGTGTTCCCAAAAGATTGTTGGTATCCTTTATTTAAGTCATTCTAACAACAGTGAAGGAGGGAGGAGATGAACAAGTCATCTTTTCGTGTTGGGGTCGTAGCGCTAGTTGCCTTCGGTCTTCTGACATTTGGTATGACCGGTGTTTCCCTTGCTCAAGATGGTCCAGCGGAAAAAAACCCAAAATCAAAGGGTGATCCTAAAGACGTCACTAGTCAAGGAAAAATTTCCTTTAAAGGAGAGAAGGTATCGAGTTTGAAGGGGAGATTGTACTCTCACTGGGCTGATAACCCGGAAGGTGAAGTGTTGTTTGGAATCCAATACTGGAATACCAGTGATCCTGCAGAAACTGGCAACTTCCCAGGTCGGGCTTCCGATGATCGAAATGTTGCACTGCCTGACCCATTGGTGGCCTGCTGTAGCTGGGGCTTCACTGGCGGAGAAGACAAAAACAAGGCCTATGCCGGTTGGTACAACCCGCAAACCACAGTACGGTTACGGGTGAAAGACAAGGCGTTGTTAGATCAACTCACCAAAGCCGCACAAGATTTTGTGGCCATGGAAGTACAGCTTACCGATGGTGATACGATCACGGGCTTCAAGGTTATGGAAGAAGAGTAGTGCGTTCTGTTCTACATGAAATTTAAAAGAATTTTGAAAACTATTATATCTAATGAAATTCTTTAAGAGGAGGGAAGGCATTATGAAAGGTCGTAAGACTCGGTGGGCAGTTCTCGCTGCCATTGCCCTAGTTGGTGGAATGGCTTCCAATGCCATGGGCATTGAGGCTTTCCAAGAGCGCTTTGAGTGGGGTGACCTGAGCAAGCCAACGACTCTACATGGTCGAGTTGCCGTGGTTGATCCTTATGATAAAGCTGTGTGGATTAATGTCGCAGTTTTTGGCGGCAACGCCGAAAGCGGACTCTATTGGCAGAAGTATTATCCTGGAAAGAACATCAAAATGTATGCTGGAAGTGATGAGGTCTGGAATCAGCTTCAATCACTAGGCAAAGACTCTCATAGCCAAGCCGTCATGACGGGCACGAAGCCGTCGAAGTATTCTTTAGTAGAAATAGTTGTCCAAGAGACCGAGCAGAATCATCGAGTCATCAATTCATTGAAGGTCCTTGATGATAATGCCGGTACCCCGGAAAAACCACGAAATATGGCTAGTCTTCGGTCACTTCCTATTCAACAGGCGATGATTGATGACTATTGGCCACAAAGCCGAAAAATGCTGTACGATGTGCTGATTCCTGGTGGACCAGCAGTGTCAGGCATCATCAGAAATTCTAATCAAGGTGTTGAGTACCGTAAACTTACTCCGTAAGATTAGAAATTCTTCGTCAAATAAAAAAGGGAGCGGCTTACACATTAAGCTGCTCCTTTTTTTTATTCATTTTCTTCCTGTTCTAGACGGGATTTCATGTCTGCCAATCGGTTGAGGGCTTCGAGTGGGGTCATCCCAAATAAATCCATTTGTTTGACTTCGTCAAGTATGACGTGGGCAGATGGAGTTGGTTGATTAAGGAGGGGCTGTTGTTGGCTTGGCTCATATGTTGCGCTTGTTGATTCATGCTCTAGTTGTTGAAGAATATTTTGTGCCCTTTGAATGATCGTCTCTGGAAGTCCTGCTAATTTTGCGACATGAATTCCATAGCTTCGATTGGCCTTCCCCTTAATAATCTTTCTTAAGAACAGGACATCTTGGTTTTTTTCTTTAATGAGAACAGTATAGTTTTTTAATCCTTCCCGTAGTTCTTCGAGCTCTGTCATTTCATGATAATGGGTTGCAAAGAGAGTCCGCGCACCTACATGACAGCGGTCAAGTATGTATTCCGCAACTGCCCAGGCAATGCTGAGTCCGTCATACGTACTGGTACCCCGCCCAACTTCATCAAGTAAGATAAGGCTTCTTGATGTCGCGGCGGTAAGAATTTTTGAGGTTTCTGCCATTTCCACCATAAAGGTGCTTTGCCCTGCTGCAAGATCATCCGATGCGCCAATTCGTGTAAAAATTCTATCGACCAAACCAATATGTGCAGAAGAGGCAGGAACAAAACTGCCCATTTGGGCCATGAGGACAATCAGTGCGACTTGACGAAGGTAGGTGCTTTTCCCCGCCATATTTGGCCCTGTAATTAACAAGAGTCGCTGCTGATCTAAATCAAGGTTGGTGTCGTTTGCAATAAAACCTCCCAAGACTTCCGTTTGTTCGATCACTGGATGTCGTCCATCCTGGATAGCGATGACGCTGCCTTGGTCAACTGTTGGCATGACATAACGATTTGTGGCGGCGGTTTCTGCAAGGCCAGTCAGTACGTCGATTTGTGCGATGATAGCGGCCATGTCCTGTATGCGTTTCGTGGCCTGCGTAATTTGGAGACGGAGTTGTCCAAAAAGGGACGTCTCAAGGTTTTTGATCTTCTGATCGGCCCCCATGATTCGATTCTCTAGCTGAGTCAATTCTTCTGTGGTATAGCGTTCAGCATTCACGAGTGTTTGTTTACGAATATAGTCGTCAGGGATTTTTGCAAGATGTGTTTTTGTGACCTCGATGTAATATCCAAATACGCGGTTATATTTAATTTTAAGCGATTCTATGCCACTTCTGGCTTTTTCACGTACTTCAAGTTCAGCAATCCAACGGAGACCTTCACGTGCGACTTTTCGAAGCTCATCAAGTTCGCTATGAAATCCTTCTCGTATAATGCCTTCATATCCAGAAGTGAGTGGAGCTTCAGTATTAATGGTGTGATCTATGAGTGTTGTGATATCTTCCAAGTTGTCCCAGTGACTTCTGAGATTTTTGGTGAGAGGACTTTCTAGGGAATCCAGCAGTAATTGAAGCTCTGGTAAAACAGACAGTGATTGTTGTAAGCCAAGAATATCGCGAGGTGCGGCGACTCCCAGGGCAATGCGACTATTTAATCGTTCAAGGTCCTGGATCTCTCTGAAAGTGTTTCGTAGTTCACGGCGAACTCTTAGATTATTGACGAATTCTGAAATAACCGTTAACCGGGCATGAATTTCTGTCAGGTCTAGGAGCGGACGGACGACCCATTGCCGGAGAAGTCGTCCAGCCATGGCTGTCACGGTTTTATCGAGTATCGTGAGTAAAGTTGAACAGTCTCGGTCTTGAGAAAACGGTTTAACGAGTTCCAAGTTTCGGATGGTCACCCCGTCAAGCTCCATTTCTCTTTGTGAAGAACGAAGTCGGGGTTTTTGAATATGTTGATGATTCATGCCTGGCTGAGTCGTTTGAAGATAACGAAGCAGGCTTCCGGCGGCTTCGATCCCTCTGCTTAACTGTGGCAGCCCCAACTCTTCAGCGTTCTGAACCTCAAAATGTGTCGCAATGAGCCGTTGGTTTTCCTCGACGTGAAACCAGCTTTCATCTTGTTCGACCAGTCTTGACTGACGGAGGTCTTTGAGAGACCGAATCATGTCTGATGGTGCGAATGTCGGAAAGATAATTTCTCGCGGTTCTAAGCGCACTAATTCGTCGACAAGGGACTCACGTTGTTGAGGGGAGTCATATTCGACGACCCAGAATTCACCAGTTGATAAATCAAGTGTGGCGAGCCCCCAATTCATTAGCGGATTTGGGAGATCCTGAGCTGATGGGGTCATGCAGGAGATCGAGGCGAGAAAATTCGCTTCCTTTGATGGAAGGAGGTCACTATCAAATAAGGTCCCCGGCGTATACAGACGCACCACTTCTCTCCGCACAAGTCCTTTGGCAACCTTTGGATCTTCTACCTGTTCGCACAGAGCGACGGTTTTGCCTGCCTTGAGGAGTTTGGCGATATAACCAGTGGCTGCATGATACGGGACTCCACAAAGTGGAATAGGAGTCTCTCTATTCTTTCCGCGTGAGGTGAGAACAATGTCTAATAATTTTGAAGCTTCTTCGGCATCTTCAAAAAACATTTCATAGAAGTCTCCGACTCGAAAAAATACGATCGCTTCTTTGTATTCAGCTTTCACTTCTCGAAATTGTCGCATTAATGGGGTTGTATCTGTTTCAGCCATGACTACTCATATCTTTCCAAAATACTGGTTATGGAAATGAGGACGAAATTATTCCAAGATCTTTAAGACGAGCTCTCGACTTTGTGGTCCGGTAGACCTTAGGGTCGCCTTTCTGGATGATCGTTGCTGATGCTCGAGGTAAATTTCAAGACGATCGAGTGGTAAATCGTCCTCCATCCGCTCCGCCCATTCGATCACCACAACCGAGGATGAATGGAAGTATTCCTGAAGTCCAAGGGCTAGCCATTCTTGGGGGAGTTCCAGTCTGTAGAGATCTGCATGGATCAGGTGAAGACGTCCATGATATTCATGAATGAGTGTAAACGTTGGGCTCGTGACTACGGCTGAATCGATAAGGATTCCTGATGCCAACCCTCTTACGAATACGGTTTTTCCTGCGCCAAGTTCTCCTTTAAGAGCAATGATCTCCCCTCCGGTGAGTTGTTGGCCAATTTTGTGCCCTAATGATTCAGTGGCTTGAACTGATGGAAGGCGAGTGGTCCATACATTCCCTTCATCATTCTCCATGGAACCCGGTTTCATGAAGGTGTGCACTCTTCGCATCCTGAGAATATATTTTGTAAGGCGTGTGGAAGATATTCAATGAGATCGCTGGCGATCAATCCAGCTTGTCCGACCCGTTTCGCGGCTAAATCTCCGGCAAGTCCATGTAAGCAGACTCCAGTACGTGCCGCATTCCAGGGAGAGAGGCCTTGGGCAAGAAAGCTCACGATCACACCGGTTAAGACGTCACCCATACCAGCGCTCGCCATTCCGGGATTTCCCGTCGTGCAGATGGCTGCCTGGCCATTTGGATGTGCGACGATGGTTCGAGCTCCTTTCAGTACAAGAATGACCTTATGAGCTTTCGCAAATTTCAATGCAACACCGAGACGGTCTTGGTTAACAGTTTTAGTTGAGGTCTGGCCAAGGAGTCTGGCCATTTCTCCTGGGTGCGGTGTGAGGATTGGGATACTTTTGCAGGAAGATAGTACTTGAAGGTGGCCTGCAAGAATATTTAGCCCGTCGGCATCAATGACACACTGCTGCTTAAGGCACGGCAACAATTGCCTGATGAGCTTTCCAGTTTCTGCATGAGTACTGATTCCCGGTCCAAGCGCAATAGCATCTCGCTCTTTGGCAAACGTCAGGAGAGGTTTGAGTGCGGTGCGACTGAGGGTATGAGCCTTGGTTTCTGGCATGGCCAATGTCATGGCTTCAAATAGTTTTGCGTCAAGGCTTGACTGGCCAGATCGAGGTGTAGCGATTGTGACCAGGCCAGCACCAGTTCGTAGCGCGGCTCGAGCGGCTAAGGCTGCGGATCCAGTCTTTCCAGGTGAGCCAGCAATCAATCCGATATGCCCATATGTGCCTTTATGGGAGTCTTGGTTTCGCCTGGGAAGCAGTGCCGCAAGAGACTCTGGAGTCAGCAGGTGAAGCGATGATCCTAATTCCTTGACATAGGCTTCAGGAATCCCGATATCCACAGTGGTGATGCTTCCCGTATGGTTGATGCCTTTTCCAAGGTACAGACCGATCTTGGGGCATCCCAATGTCACTGTGGTATGAGCCTCGATTGCATTTCCTAGCACCTCTCCAGTATCGCTATGAATTCCTGATGGAATGTCCACGGCAACGATTGGGGTTTGTGCGTCATTCATGTGGTTGATGGCTGTGAGATAGGGCTCTCTGACAGTCGATGACAGCCCAGTTCCTAACATTGCATCAATGAGAAGAGAGGCCTTGTGGGTCGAGGTCTGAATGATGGCTTCCGATGGTTCTATTTTAATCATTGAAGAGGGCGCGATTTTCCGTAGGCGTTTATACATGCCCAGAGCATCTTGGGTCAGTTCTTTAGGGTGAGCCAGAAGAAGTACCTGGATTTTTGCGCGCTTCTGTTTTAATAGCCGGGCAATGACCAGACCATCCCCGCCATTATTGCCTTTCCCGCACACGATCGAGATCGGTTGGCCCGAAGGTGATCCAAACTGTTGCTCAAGGACTTGAACGACGCCTTTTCCGGCTCGTTCCATTAATTGGCTTCCGGATACGTTGCTTTCGTCTATGGTGCGTCGATCAAGCGCCTGCATTTGAGAGGCCGTGACAAGGGGAAGGAAAGTCGTTGGCCCAACTGGAGTCGGAATGAAGTTGGGATTACGCATGATTTGTTAGAAGTCGGGATTGCCTGGTTGTGGGTAATAAATTGATGCTGACTATTTCAGGGAAGTGGATTGAGCAAGGCTTTCATATCCCGAACAGCTGTTTCCAGGCCGGTAAAGACCGCACGTGAGATAATACTGTGGCCAATATTGAATTCAAGAATTTCAGGGATTTTCGTTAATCGCTGCACATTGTGGTACGTGAGCCCATGGCCGGCATTGACACCTAAGCCAAGTTTGTATCCGAGCTTGGCGGCTTGCTCAAGGGCTTCGAATTCTGTCTGTTGGTCTTTGCTATTTCTTGTGTTGGCGTATCGTCCTGTATGAAGTTCGATGGAATCAGCTTGAATTTTGTGTGCGGCACGTACTTGTTGCTGGTCAGGGTCGATAAACAGACTGACAGGGATTCCCCCATCATGGAGCAGTTGAATCATCTCGTGGATTCGATCTTTGCGTTCAACGACGGCCAGGCCTCCTTCAGTAGTGAGTTCCTGGCGTCGCTCAGGGACGAGCGTGACCATGTCAGGCTTGATGCTGAGCGCCATTTTTGCCACGGCTTCGTCAGCAGCCATTTCCAGGTTTAATTGGATATGAACGATTTCCTTTAAAAGTGTGAGATCGCGATCTTGTATATGACGTCGATCTTCCCGAAGATGAACGACCACTCCATCGGCCCCAGCTAACTCAACCAGTGTGGCAGCCGTAATGGGATCTGGTTCATGTCCTCCTCTGGCTTGTCGGAGGGTCGCGACATGGTCTACATTGACGCCGAGTCTGGCCATACCATTTCCTCTTGTTGCTTGAAATCTTTGTCAATCACATAAAGGGGAATGCATTATGTCAGAAGTGAAAATATGGCTGCAAGAAAATGAATGGGGTTTAGGCTTTCGTCTTCATTCTGTCTTCGTGCATTTGTCGGTTGTATGAAATGAAATTGACTGCTTGAATCAGCTGATCTAAAATACAAAATTGTTGGAAAAACAAGGAGAAATACTTTCTTCTCAGATGATCTTGCAAGTTTTTTACGGACATACTTGATGACACCATTTTATCGAATTGAGCGTTTGCCACACTACGTATTTGCCCAAGTTCAGTCGCTGAAGCTGGAGGCACGACAGCGTGGAGAGGATATTATTGATTTAGGAATGGGAAATCCTGATCAACCGACACCTTCGCACATTGTTGATAAACTGACTGAGGCGGCTGGCAATGGAAGAAATCACCGGTATTCGGCATCACGAGGGATTACGAAGCTTCGTCATGCGATTTGTGGGTGGTATAAGCGAAACTACGATGTTGATTTAGACCCAGAAACCGAAGCGATTGCCACATTGGGAGTGAAGGAAGGCCTGGCTCATCTGGCGCTGGCGATGGTCGGCCCAGGGGATGTGGTGTTGACGCCCACCCCGACGTATCCGATTCACATGTATAGCGTGATTATCGCTGGAGGTGAGGTTCGCGGGGTCGAGTTGAACCCGGCGGCGGGAGATTTTTTCGAAAACCTCACGCGGGTCTACCGTCAAACTCAACCGCGTCCCAAGATACTCATTATGAGTTTTCCACACAATCCTACGACGAGTGTGGTGGATTTGGAGTTCTTTAAAAAGATTGTCGCATTTGCATTAGAAAATGAAGTGTGGTTGGTTCATGACTTAGCGTATGCCGATCTCGTATTTGATGGATATCGAGCCCCGAGTCTCCTTCAGGTGCCAGAAGCCAAACAGGTCGGTGTCGAGTTTTATTCTTTGTCAAAAAGTTATAATATGCCGGGGTGGCGAGTTGGGTTTTGTGTAGGCAATCAAGAGATGATTGGTGCACTCACAAAAATTAAAAGTTATTTGGATTATGGAATGTTTCAGCCGATCCAAATTGCGAGTATCATTGCTTTGAATGGCCCACAGGAATGCGTAGGGGATATTGTGGAACGCTATAAGCGACGACGTAATTCGCTGGTCGATGGTTTGAATCGAATCGGGTGGGAGGTTGACTATCCTCGAGCGACCATGTTCGTGTGGGCACGTATTCCTCCAGCGTTTCGAGGTCTGGGGTCGCTTGAGTTTTCAAAGTTATTATTGCGTGAGGCAAAAGTGGCCGCTTCTCCAGGTATAGGGTTTGGAGAAGGAGGTGATGAATATGTGCGTTTTGCCCTTGTGGAAAACGAACATCGTATTTATCAGGCCGTTCGAGGAATGAAACATGCCCTTAAACTTGGGGATGCGAGCCGATGAAATCCAGAGTCACGGTGGGAATGATAGGGTTAGGGACTGTCGGGTGTGGCGTGGCCAAGGTGTTATTGGGCAATGCCTCGTTGATTGCTAAGCGGGTTGGCGTACCGATTGAGCTTGTTCGAATTGCAGATTTAGATATTACAACAGATCGTGGGCTCTCATTCCCAGATGGCATGTTAACCACGGATGCTCAATCTGTCCTTGAGGATGCGGATATCGATATTGTTGTCGAATTGATTGGAGGCTATGATCCAGCTAAGCGTTTTATCCTCAAGGCCCTAAAAAATGGCCAATCCGTCGTGACAGCCAATAAAGCGTTATTAGCCGTGCATGGAGAAGAAATTTTTCATGCCGCAGCATCGGCAAGGGTTGACCTCGGTTTTGAAGCCAGTGTCGGAGGTGGAATTCCGATTATTAAAGCGTTGACGGAGGGATTGGCCGCAAACGCCGTGACCTCGATGTTCGGAATCATGAATGGGACATCGAATTATATTCTGACGAAAATGACGGAAGATGGCAAAGGATTCGAGGAAGTGCTTCAGAGGGCCAGAGACGAAGGCTATGCCGAAGCTGATCCGACATTTGATGTCGAGGGTGTCGATGCTGCGCACAAACTTGCCATTTTGGTTAATTTGGCGTTTGGCACAACAGTCAATATCAAAGACATTCATACCGAAGGGATCTCACGCCTCTCGACGCTTGATCTTGAGTTTGCTCGTGAGTTTGGCTATACGATTAAATTGTTAAGCATTGCGAAGTACCTCGATCATGAAATCGAAGCGCGAGTTCACCCAACTCTTGTGCCTTCGACCTCGCCAATGGCCCAGGTTGGAGGGGTGTATAACGCGATTCATGTCGTCGGGGATGCCGTTGGAGATGTCGTGCTGTATGGGCAAGGTGCTGGATCTCTTGCGACGGCCAGCGCCGTGGTCAGTGATATTGTTGATATTGCAAGAAATCGGCTCAAGAACATTGCTGGTCGTGTGCCGGTTGCTTCCTATCAGTGGGAGCACCGTGCTCCTATTCGGCTTCGACCCATCGAAGAAATTTCCAGTATGTACTATTTACGGTTCATGGTCGTAGATGAACCTGGCGTTCTTTCTCAAATCGCAAGTACTCTGGGAGCGCAGAATATTAGTATTTCCTCAGTGTTGCAGAAGGGACGGCAACAGGGTCAAACCGTTCCTTTAGTCATTATGACGCATCGTTCTTCAGAGCGCTCGGTTCAAGCCGCGATTCAAACCATCACGCGGATGCCATTTGTCTCGGAAGCGCCGATGTTGCTGCGAATAGAAGGTGCGAGTCATGATGGTGAATAGTGAAATCATGGTGAATGTATGATTCCCTGGCGCGGAGTGATTGAAGAGTATCGAAAGTTTCTTCCGGTGAGTGACTCGACCCCCATTGTCTCCTTACAAGAAGGCAATACCCCGTTAGTTCAGACGAAGCGTTTGGCTCAACGTATCTGTCCAGGGGTTGAGCTGTACTTGAAAATTGAAGGAGCCAATCCCACCGGTTCGTTTAAGGACCGGGGGATGACGTTGGCTGTTTCCAAAACACTTGAAAAAAAAGCACGAGCCGTGATGTGTGCTTCAACAGGCAATACGTCTGCGGCAGCTGCCGCCTATGGCGCGAAGGCGGGGATTCCAGTGTATGTGTTAATTCCTGCGGGAAATATCGCACTTGGGAAACTCACGCAGGCCATCATGCATGGGGCCAAGGTTATCCAAATCGAAGGAAATTTTGATCAAGCACTCAATATTGTGAAGGAGTTATGTCGAGATGACGAGTTTGAACTGGTGAATTCCATTAATCCCTTTCGATTAGAAGGTCAAAAAACGGCAGCCATGGAAGTCTGTGATCAATTGGGAAAGGCTCCAACGGTTCATGTGCTTCCGGTAGGAAATGCCGGAAATATTACGGCTTACTGGAAGGGATACCAGGAGTATCATGCGGCCGGTCAAGTCAGAAGTGTGCCGAAGATGATGGGCTTTCAAGCTGAAGGAGCGGCTCCGATTGTGCGAGGACATGTGATTGAGAATCCAGCAACAGTTGCCTCGGCGATCAGGATCGGAAATCCGGCGAGTTGGCAATTAGCGATGAATGCTGTTCAGGAGTCAGATGGTCTGATCAACATGGTGACCGATGACGAAATACTCGAAGCCTACCGAATGGTGGCGCGAGAAGAAGGAATATTTTGTGAGCCGGCTTCTGCGGCATCTGTTGCGGGCGTGATTAAGTTGCAAGCGGCGAATCACTTGCTTGATGGCATGACGGTTGTTTGTACATTGACGGGACATGGTCTGAAAGATCCTGATACGGCGATGAATATTTCGGCGCAACCATTAACGGTTCGCGCGACTCGCGAAGAAGTTGCTGCGGTATTGTCTTTGTGAAGATTCTGGTGTTAGGTAGGAGTCCTGGTGAGTCAACGTCATTTCATTCTTGATTAGAGATCTGTGATTGACAATGAAAACGATCATTGTCCAAGGTGATGGTCTCACGTCTCATGCTCTTCCGGAGCTTGATGGACAGACGCTTCTGCAAGTTGCGAAAACCCCAAACTTAGACGAGATGGCGAGCCGGGGAGAATTCGGCACGCTGACTCTGGCGTCCCAAACTATTCCGCTCTCAAGTGCTGTGGTTCATTTGTCTCTGCTTGGATATGACCCCAGTCGATACTATTCTGGGCTCGGGCCTTATGAAGCCGCGAGCTTGGACATTGTTCTTGAACCACATGATATGGCATTTCTTTGCCAATTCGTGACCTTGGGTTCAGTCAATGGGCGGGGGTATGACAAAAAACTAGGACCTTCCCTCACGTTGGATGACGAGGAGGCCGGAGGTCTCGACACAGAAGATGCGAAGGAATTGATTGCCATTGCCAATGAACAACTTGGGTCCGAAGCGATTCAGTTCTATACTGGTGAACGACATCGCCATTTAATGGTGTGGATTGGAAGTCCATGCCGTTGTCGCTGTTACGATCCTCGGGCGGCTCGTGGGCGAACGATTGAACCATTCCTCCCATCTGGGAAAGGCGCGGATGTGGTTCAAGAGCTCATGGAAGCCTCCCGCGTTCTTCTTCGGCATCATCCAGTCAATCAAGAACGTGAGCAAGCAGCGATCAATCCAGCAAATTGTCTCTGGTTGTGGGGGCCTGGTAAGGCGATTGAATTGCCTAAATGGAAAGACCGGTGGCCGATTCCAAATGTCACCATTTCACCTTCAAGTGTGCATCGAGGCATTGCAATGAGTGCAGGTATGGACGTGCTGAATCCTCTGAGCCATACGGAAGATGATTCGCATGACCTGAGTCAATATGTGGAATTATGTTTGGCTGAAATTCAGACGAGAGACATCGTGTATTTGCATGTACCCATGCCCAATACCGAAGGAACAACTGATATGCAGGCAGCGATTCATACGATAGAAATGTTTGATGCGCAGGTCGTTGGTCCTCTTATTCAAGCATTTTCTGAGAAGGGCAATTGTCGTCTACTTGTCGTTGGAAGTCGCGCTGGTGAAGACGCTCAGGTGTCAATGCTCTCCCCAACTCCCTATGCGTTGTATTCACCTTTCGAGGCATGGCATACGCAGTCACAATTCTTGTTTGATGAAATCCATGCGGTCAAAGGTCCTGTTCGAGATGCCACGAGGATTCTTGCACGGATGCTCGCGACAGAGGCCTCCTGATGGCATTACTTATTCAGAAGTTCGGTGGGACTTCCGTTGGAAGTGTAGAGCGAATCCATGCCGTGGCTGATTTGATTGAGCGAACAGCTCGTGATGGCCATCAACTCGTCGTGGTGCTTTCAGCGATGAGCGGAGAAACCGATCGTCTTCTGCGGTTAGCGCGCGAAGTCTGCGACGTTCCGGACGAACGGGAGTTAGATATGTTGCTGTCTTCTGGAGAGCGAGTCACCATTTCGTTAATGGCGATGACGTTACGGGAACGCGGGATTCTTGCTCAATCCTTTACTGGTCGACAAGTCGGGATTGTGACGAACAATTCTCATACGAAGGCTCGGATTTCACGAGTTGCGGCAGACCGAGTTAAAGTCGCGTTGTCAGATGGGGTCATCCCGATTGTGGCAGGCTTTCAAGGCATTAATGAGTCGTCAGATGTGACGACTCTTGGGAGAGGTGGTTCCGATTTGACCGCTGTTGCGCTGGCTGCGGCCTTAAAAGCAGATCGATGTGTGATTTATACGGATGTTGACGGTGTGTATACCGCAGATCCCAATGTGGTCCCGAATGCCAGAAGGCTTAGCGTACTTTCCTATGAGGAAATGTTAGAATTAGCTAGTTTGGGAGCAAAAGTCTTACAAGCACGGTCTGTGGAGTTCGCGGCCAGGCATCATGTGCCGCTTGAAGTCAAATCAAGTTTTATAGAAGGGCAGGGAACACTTGTGACGCAGGAACACGCTGATATGGAGAAGGTACTCGTCTCTGGGGTTGCCGGAGATCTGAATCAAGCGAAGTTGACCGTTGTGGGTGTGCCGGATAGTCCTGGGATTGCCGCTCAAGTGTTTGGGGCTGTGGCTGCGGAAGGCCTCAATGTCGATATGATTATTCAAAATATCAGTCAAGATGCTTTAACAGACATTTCGTTTACTGTTCCGCGAGCCGAACTTACTCAAGCGCTGACCATTGTTAAAAAGGTGGCGGCGATGATCAATGCACGTGAGGTTGAAGTTAAAGAGGATATTGCCAAGGTTTCACTCGTAGGAGTGGGTATGCGGTCGCATTCAGGCATTGCGGCTCGTATGTTTCAGGCACTGTCCCGTGAAGGCATCAATATTATGATGATTAGTACCTCTGAAATTAAGGTGTCCTGTGTCGTGGAAGAAAAATATTTAGAATTATCGTTACGGTCATTGCATAATGAATTTGAATTGGATAAAGACCCAACCACTCCTCAATAATGACGTTCATGGATGGGTGTCGAACACACATTAAACATGACAGATCATTCCCCAGTTAAGCCATTCTTGGAAATCTACGATACCACCTTGCGTGATGGATCGCAGGCCGAAGATGTCAGCTTTTCCGTCGAGGATAAAGTCCATATTGCGTTAAAGCTTGACGAGCTAGGCATTCATTACATTGAGGGAGGATGGCCAGGAGCCAATCCAAAAGATATTGAGTTTTTTCGAGTCATCAAGACAACACCATTGAGTCAGGCAACGGTTGTGGCATTTGGTTCCACACGAAAAGCGGATAATGCCGTACGGAATGATCCAAATATCCAAGCTCTGTTGACAGCTGAGACCGAGACCGTGACATTATTTGGAAAGAGTTGGACGTTACATGTGACGGAGGCTTTGGGAACGTCACTAGAGAAAAATGTTGAACTGATCGGTGATTCAATCGCCTATCTCTGTGACCAACAGCGTCGCGTGTTCTACGATGCCGAGCATTTCTTCGATGGATATAAAACAGATGCAGACTATGCGATGAAAACTTTGAGAAAAGCGACGGAAGCCGGGGCCGAACGTATCATTCTCTGTGATACCAATGGCGGGTCAATGCCGTGGGAGATTAAGGAAATTTTTGAACATGTCAAGGCTGAATGCTCTGTGCCTCTCGGCATTCATGCCCATAATGATGCGGAAATGGGTGTTGCAAATTCCATCATGGCTGTCAATGCCGGTGCACGGCAAGTACAGGGAACCATCAATGGCATTGGAGAGCGGTGTGGGAATGCGAACCTTTGTTCCATTGTTGCCAACCTTCAATTAAAAATGAACATGCCGGTTTTAGAGAATGGACGATTAGCTCAACTTCGAAAAGTGTCCATGTATGTTTCGGATATTGCGAACCTCCTGCCCAATAAACGTCAACCTTACGTTGGCGATACCGCGTTTGCCCATAAAGGTGGCGTGCATATTCATGCTGTGCAAAAAAACCCGTTAACATATGAACATGTTCAACCAGAAGATATTGGTAATCACCGACGTGTCTTGATTTCTGATAACAGTGGCAGAAGTGCGGTGCTTGGAAAAATTGAAACGTTAGGGTTGAGGCTGCCAAAAGACAATGCACATGTGCAAAGCCTCTTATCGTCTTTGAAGGACCGTGAATATGAAGGCTATCAGTTTGAAGGAGCTGAAGGATCCTTTGAGCTCATGGTCAAGAAGGCGCTGGGTGAACATACGCCATTTTTTGAGTTATTGGGCTGTCGAGTCATTATTGAAAAACGACAAACGAATGAGCAACCGGTCATGTCTGAAGCCACGATCATGGTCAAAGTTGGAGAGGTTGTGGAACATACCGCTGCGATCGGGGATGGTCCGGTCAATGCGTTGGATAATGCCCTGCGAAAAGCACTTGAAAAATTCTACCCACAATTACGAGATGTGAAGCTCTTAGACTATAAAGTTAGAGTATTGTCAGGAAGCCAGGGAACGGGATCTCGAGTTCGCGTCTTAATTGAGTCTGGTGATCATAAGGGCAAATGGTCAACGGTTGGAGTTTCTGAAAACATCATTGAGGCAAGCTGGCAGGCATTAGTTGATGGCATAGAATATAAGTTGCTGCAGGAGGAACGGTCCCTCTAAAAGTCCCTCTCTGGAGGCGATTGATTGAGTAATGGTAAGTTGTTGTTATTCCTTGACATTTCATAAAATCGCCTGTACGTTTGAAAAAAGCCTCAGATAAAGTTCTTGAGGCGAGCCAACACGAACATCCATCGTCAACTAGTGTAGTGAACCGAAAAACCTTAAAAATAAGATGCATGTCTCACTGATGATCATCTCCAGAGCAACAAGAGATGTTTCTTCGGTTATACACGAATTTTTTAACCACTACACTAGGGGTTGAGGGGGATTATGAGAAAGGCTGATGTTGCCAACATCATTTGTGAAAAGGTGGGGCTTTCAAAAACAGAAGCGATGGACCGGGTTGAGGATGTGTTGAACATTCTCAAGGAAAGTCTGAAGAAAGGGGAAGCCATTAAGATTGCAGGATTTGGTAACTTTATTGTGCGAAGTAAGGGGGAACGTAAGGGGAGAAATCCACGAACAGGTGAAGAAATTGCTATTACCCCAAGACGTGTCGTGACGTTTCGCCCGAGCCAGTTATTTAAGAAGCATGTAAACTCATAAGATTTCGAGGGGCGTGTATGCCTCTTCGGTGATAGTCCTGATGAGTGTGGAGACGAAGCAAGCCGGAAAGACGTGTTATAAGATTGGTGAAGTCGCCGGTATTACTAAGCTTCCGGCGTACGTCTTACGATTTTGGGAATCTGAGTTTAGCTTCCTTCGACCAAAAAAAAGTCAAGGACGTCATCGGGTCTATTCCCAAGCTGACATTGAGACTGTGATAGAAATTAAGCGTATGCTCTACGAAGAGGGTTATACCATTGCAGGATTGAAACGGTATTGGTACCGTCGGAAGCGTAGTTCGAATGTCCCAAGCGCCAGTGGGGAGCGAGTCAAAAAAGCCAAAACTGAATTAAAGAATATTCTTAAGATGCTTGATGATCGATAGGTTGGTGTAGCTTAACAAAAAAGAGCATGACTTGCTTTGATGCGTTGTAAGTACATCCATGTTCAGTTTTCATTGGTGCTGTTATAGAGAAATGATTGTCGTCGGGGCGTGGCGCAGCCCGGTAGCGCACTCGCTTGGGGTGCGAGAGGTCGGCCGTTCAAATCGGCTCGCCCCGACCAGATTCCGTACTATTGTGGACTAACATTTCATACAGAAATCATGAACAGCACAATGTAGGCAGGAGAAGGTTAGGCTTGGATGTCATCTTCAATGAGGTCTTCGCTCTCTGGCATACCATACGCCACAAACTTCGCATATGATAAGTAAATTCCACTGCTATCCCGCATGGCTCTTGTTCCCGCTTTCATTCTCGCCAGTTTCGTGCTATCAGGTCCATCAGTCTTGTGCAATTTGCTGACGTATTCATTCAGGACGTCATTGTAGCTTTCCATGGCTTTTTCGACGTTCAAATAGGCTTGCATGATTTGTTCGGTCATTGCAGATATTCCCCCATCTTTTATGTATGAACAAGACCTTCACCATACATGAGCGTCAAATTTGTGGTCAACTTGTTGCTTTATGCAAACCGTTTCTTAGTCATGGGGGTATGCCTGAGCCACTGGGTTTGACCGTCTTTCTTGAGATCCAGTAAAATGCCCACGCTTTGCGCGTTCATGAGCTGGGGTCGTGCTAGTTTGCTTGACGTGCGGAGGTCTGTACATACTACCCTCAGTTTCCCTTCCTTTGTCATCAGATAGGTTAGGTTGGTTTGTCAGGGGCATCTGTTTGATCAATGTGTGTATGAGTTATAGCCGATTCAGTTATACCGAAACGATAAATCGCCAACTTGTATAATATTGAAAGCCAATACGTGAGATAACACGTCAATCATGCTCAATACCTCCAAGCGGGTATAACCTTCTACTGTTTGATGTGGGTAATTACGCTGGGTGAGTCAGGCTGGCTCGACTGGACTTGGACACTTCTAAAGCAAACCTCAGCAGGGTTATTCAAACGCTCTCGTTTGAGGCATGTCAAAAAATCGTGGTTTTCCTGGCTATCGTGTCCAAGCATACCTGCTTCTCATGATTTGGATTCGCTATAATACGTTCTTCAATCAAAAAAGTCCGTGATGTTGCAGCCGATCTTCTTATGATCTCTGACGATTCGCATCCGTGGATTTCAGTTGTCATCCCGATGAAGGATGAACGAGAAAATATTACTCCTCTGTCTCGCCAGCTGCTCACGTTTCTTTCCAGACGAGAAGAAACCAAAACTGCGCCTTTTGAGATTATCTTTGTCGATGATGGAAGCACGGATGGCAGTGACCGTCTGTTTCAAGACCTTGTTCATGAATATTCAGAAATTCGGGTCATTTCTTTTGATCGTAATTATGGGCAAACAGCCGCATTTGATGCAGGGTTTCGGCATGCCAATGGGGTGTGGATTGTGACGTTAGATGGCGATCTTCAATATGACCCTGATGATATTGGCAAGCTATTACCTCTCGCGAATCAGTACGACGTGGTGTGTGGAAGACGTCAACGACGAAATGACAATCTGATTCGACGGTGGTCATCCCGTTTGGCCAATGGCGTGCGTAACGCGGTCATTCATGATGGGATTCAGGATACGGGATGCTCGCTCAAAGTGTTTAAGCGATCGGTTCTCGACCGGATTCCATTATTTCGGGGCATGCATCGTTTTTTCCCTGCATTAGCCCAAATGTATGGTTTCTCGGTGACAGAAATACCCGTTCAACATTTTCCTCGAGTTCATGGACTGTCAAAGTATGGAGTGGGTAATCGACTGTTCACCAGTTTATATGATCTCTTTGCCGTACGTTGGATGCAGAGTCGATGTTTGAACTATCAGATTCGCGATCAGCAACATGTGACGAATCACGTTTCATCCCGTATCTTAAAGAATTCATTGAACGAAAACACCTAATTCCTCCCTCTTCAGCCAAAATCGTTCTTTTCGTTAGGACATTTCCTCTTCCAATGGTGAAACTATGACAATGATTGATGGCCTTTGGCTTGCAGTTGAAACCTACTTTTCGAGTATGACCGGAGAGGAAATTGCCTGGAAATGTGTTGGACTCTTCGGAGTGCTCCTGTTTTTCTCACGATGGATTATTCAGTGGATCGCTTCTGAGAGAAGAGCTCAAAGCCATATGCCGTTGTTATTTTGGTATTTGAGTTTTGCCGGGGCCGTGATGACGTTGGCCTACGTTCTGTATCTTGGGGATGAAATTCTTATATTAGGGAATAGCGCAAATAGTTTTGTCTATGCACGAAATTTGATGCTGATTTATCAAGGGCGCAAACAAGTCTCAAATGGGTAATTGTTCATTGTCATCATCCGACCAGCTTTTCAATTCGTCATTCAGAAATGTTTTAGCGATTTTTGTACTTGCCAGTCTTCTGCTGTTGGTAAATCTTGGTGGGCTGGGCCTGACTGACCGAGACGAAGGCAGTAATGCTGAGGCGGCAAGAGAAATGTTGGAAACCGGTGATTGGGTATCTCCCACGCTCAATTACGAGCCACGATTTGCCAAGCCGGCCTTTGTGTATTGGATTATCAGTGCTTCCTATGCCGTGTTTGGGGTGAATGAATTTTCAGCCAGATTGCCCTCGGCAGTATTTGGTATCGGACTGATCCTGTTGCAGTATGGGTTTCTTTCCAAGGTTGGGGGGGCGCGAATTGCCACCTTGGGTGCCCTCATGCTTCTTCTGAATCTTGAAATGATTGGTGTGTGCCGAATGGTGCTCACCGATCCCGAATTAGTATTTTTTACGACGTTGGCCAGTTATAGCTTTTGGCTCGGCATGGAATCGGATCAATCCAAGCGGTGGACGTTCTTCGGTTTGTATGTGGGAATTGCTTGCGCCATGCTGGCCAAAGGTCCGGTGGGGATGATTATTCCCTTGTTAGGGATTATTCCGTACCTGAGCCTGACCGGACAATGGAAGTCCTATTGGCAGAAAGGCTATCCGCTGCTTGGCTTACTTCTTGTGGGTTTGATTGCGGCACCATGGTATATCGCGATGTTTACCATTCATGGGGAGGCCTATATTACTGCAGCTCAAGCAAATACTACTGGGCGTTTTGCCAACCCGATGGAAGGTCATGGTGGAACGATTCTTTTCTATATTCCCGTTTTGTTATTAGGGTTTTTCCCTTGGAGTGCATTTCTGCCCATGCCGCTCTATTACACCTTAAAAGGGATGGCATCGTTTCGTACGATCGCAAATGATGGGACCTCAGAGGAAAGACTTGCGATATTTTCGGCATTGTGGATTGTGGGGCTGCTGATCTTTTTCACTCTCTCAGCGACGCGATTACCTCACTATATTTTCCCTCTATTCCCAGCATCAGCTATTCTTGTTGCGCTCTATTGGGATCGATGCTTGAAAGAGCAATCCCCGCTAGGCCTAACGACGTCAAAAAGGTTACTTATCACGATTGGATATGCTTTGGGATTAGCGTTAGCCGCTGCTCCAGCCGTGTATACAACATTTATTGATAAAATTACCAAAGAATTCCCGGCTGCCGGTCAAATGGAGGTCCAGGTCATTCCTGTGTTTCTGGGTTTTCTTGTGATTCTGGGAACCATGGGGCTCCGCTACCTTCTTGCTTCAAAAGAGACGCGCCTCTATGGATTTGGCGTAGCCGGAGGTATGATGGTTGTATTGGTGTTCGTGGTTGTGGTGTTTGCACTTCCTAAGTTTCATTCCTATTTTATTGACCCTCCACAACAATTAGCCTCTTTGGCTGGTTTGAATTTGAAGCCGGAAGATCGTTTGATTCAGTTCGGACGGAAACGTCCGTCGTTAGGGTTCTACGCGCAGAGAAAAGTCTATCAAATTAATCCTGGCGAAGATCATAAGTTTGAACCACATGAAAATGTGTCCGGTCAAAAGGCCATTGTTTTACAGTCACACCTACGGCCCCAGTTGCCCGAATCAGCGTCTGATTATCTATTGATGCAAGAACGCAACGGATTTTCTCTGCTTCTGAGTCCGCCTTCGCAAAAGAAGTAGCATGTGTGGTTTTCACTTCTCGAAACGTGATGCCTGATTGCTTTGCGCAGTCTCTGGGTGACTCGATCATAGACACGAGTGAAGAGTCTACGGCATTCTTGGGCTGTTTCTCGTAATGATTCACAATGAGCAATATGGCGTACGTCGAGCAAGGCCTTGTCTCTAGTAGCACTATACGATATGCTGAATGTAATTAAGGTCTATTCAAACAAAAGTTGCCCTTAATTGTGTCTTATATCTTCTGACCTTGTTTTCATTCAGAAGTTGTTACCAATTCATACAACGTTTTTGGTGAATCCTCACGCTATTCCATGAATCCAATAATTCTTGTTCCCCTCACCGAGTAGCTTTCCTGCACGTTGTGTATCCGAACCACTTGCTTGTCTGCTTCAAAGATCAGCCACAAGAGGGATGTGTCTGAAAACATGAGCAGTCAGAATATACGGAGATCTTAGATCATGGCATCCAAGAAAATGAGGGCGGCACAAGGCGGAAAGACCGAATTCATTCGGATGGTCCGCTACAAGAGTGAAAACCAGGTTGGGGTTTTAGCGAAATTTGTGTCGGCGATCTCAGAGCAAGGCGGCAGTATTGGGGATGTGAAGACGCGCAAGCTTGGCAAGTTTTATATCTGGCGAGATGTCACCATTATTGCCATTGATCGAGAGCACTTTGCTCAAATCCTTAAGGCGATTCGAGCATTAGAGAAAACCAAAGTTGAGCAGATCGTTGATGAGGTCCTTGAGCGACATTTGGGTGGGAAAATCAAGATGGAACTCAACCATCCGATTGAGACCATTAATGATATGCGGGCGATTTATACGCCAGGCGTGGCTGATGTCTGCCGAATTATTCAGAAAGATCCAAGCGAAGCGTACAATTACACGTGGGTCCATCATACTGTCGCGCTGTTGACGAACGGGAGTCGAACCTTAGGATTGGGGAATATTGGTCCATTGGCGGCGATGCCGGTCATGGAAGGGAAGGCGGCACTATTTAGGAAATTCACCGGCTATAACATGGTCCCGATCCCGATCGACACAACCAATTCACAAGAATTTATTGATACGGCTATACGATTGTCCCCAGGGTTTGGAGCGATTCACTTAGAAGATATTTCTGCGCCGGAATGTTTTGAGATTGAAACCGCGTTGGTCAAACAGCTCAGTATACCCGTTATGCATGATGACCAATATGGAACGGCCGTGGTTTGCCTGGCTGCTGTGATCAATGCTTGCCGTATCGTCAAGGGAGATCTTGAAAAGGTACAGATTGGCCAAATTGGGCTCGGTGCTGCCGGAAGTGCCATTGCTCGGTTGATCATGGCGTATACGAATCGGACGATTTGGTGCTGCGATAAGAATCCTGCTGCGGTCGAACGCCTTGAGGTCTTTCGTCAGAACAGTGCAACGTTAGAGCAGGTCATGGAGCGCTGCGACGTGGTGATTTCAACGACAGGGGTGAAAGGATTGATTTCGCCCACGTTGGTGAAAAAACAACAAATCATCTTAGCTCTGAGTAATCCCATTCCTGAAATCACCGAGGACGAGGCCATGAAAGCTGGAGCGGCTTTCTATTCTGATGGACGATATGTCAATAACTTGCTGGCCTATCCGGGAATTTTTAAGGGTGCGCTTGAAACGAGAGCCACGAAAATCAACGACCTGATGCTGCTTTCCGCAGTTCAGGCTATCGTTGATGCGACACCAGGTGGGGAAATCGTGCCGAGTCCTCTAGACCCTACGGTTCATATTGCTGTCACCAAGGCTGTGGCCAAAGCGGCCATGACGAGCGGGGTGGCGCAAAAACACTTTGATGACGAATACTTTGATGTTGAAGAAAAATTCTAGCGAGCCCCACAACATTCACTGTCTAAAAGATTATACCGAATCCAATTAACTTCAGTTGGTGACCTTGGCTGCGTTTCTGGGTAATACCTAATGTATCGAATAAGCATCCAACGTTGAACTCGGCTCTATCCTGACCCGTTTATGAGAGGTAGCCAAGACAGCGAAATACTACGCCTCAAACATCGGAAGGTTATACCCGCATGGATGCTCTGCAGCAATTGACCTTGTATATCACGTAGTGGATATCTAAATTTAGCAAATGGATATTCCACCGATTCGGCATAACTGAAACGGCTATAACCTGGTCTTTCATGCCCTGTCATGTCTTTATCGCGTGTTCTCGTTCTTCATGACACCAGCGGGAGTATTCCCCGTAATTGATGGATCAGTCCTACTAAGGTCAAAGCTCCCAATCCCAGCAGTACCTCTTTTGCCAATAAGTTATCTGGACGTCGTAAGTCTTTGTCATGAAGACTCTCGGTGGCCGTGTGAATCTGATGGCTGCGTACCACCCACCAGGCGACACCAGATAGGGTGGCCAGTGTGGTGATCAAGAATGATCCTGAACACAAGGCGATGCCTAAGGCGATGAGCAGGGAACTTGTGGTGAGCTTTATTTGTATGAGTTTTGGGGTGTTTTGTACGGATAGACGTGTTCGTAGTCGAATCCCATATCCAACGGCCATCACGAGAATACCTGCCCCAAGAATGATGTCATATAAAATATCCAAGTCAGGTTTGTGAACAGCGATCCAGAAGAGTCCTAGTCCTGTCACAAAAAATGGCAGGCCCGTTGCGAGGGATTCTATAAGGGAGGGACGCCAATTTCGAATAGGGCGTGCCAGGATATGGCCGATGACATAGCCTAGAAACGCGCCAACGCATGCATCAGATGGAAAATGGGATCCCTTAATAATTCGGCTGAGTGCGACAAAGGCCGCGCCTCCGTAGAGCATCCATGCGTATCGTGGGAAATGTCTCGCAATAATTGCTGCGACAGCAAATGAAGCGGAGGAATGACCTGACGGGAAGGCATCTAACCCACTTTGGAAGGAGGGGCCAATTTGCCAGTGATCCTGATGCGCAAGTCGTGGTCGGGGACGGCCTATCGAATGTTTGATCATTTGCGTGATGAGTCCCGAGATCCCATGAGCGACAAGCGTCTGCACGCCGATTTGCTTCAGCCTGTTCTTTTTCCAGAGATACCCTGCAAGAAACACAAACAGAGAGATGATCACCAACGTTGACCCGTGTCCGAGTCGATTGCCGATTTGACCAAGCTGTGCCAATACCTGGACGGGTGTGGCACGAATGAACTGAATGATGGGAAAGTCTATCTGTGACAGTGCACTGATCCCTCCCACAAGAACAATGGAGGCGATGACGCACACCAATATAGAGATATGAGAAGGGACCCTGCTTAAAACGGAGGGACGCGTATCGAGATTAAAAAAAGAATGAAGAAATGATGCAATCACTCCAGTTCAGTCAGAATGGCTGAAACGGTCCATCGTGTTCAAGGGACCCAATCAGCAAGGAACACATTAAATTCACGAGGTTTTGACGCGTTTCGATCAGAGACCCAGACTACTTTCGATCCGTCCGGAGAGAACATGGGGAAACTATTGAAATGTCCGTGTGTTGTGATTTGCTCCAGCTTTTCACCTTGATCGTTGATGGAGTAAAGATGGAAGGCCGGGCGATCTTTGGCTTCGGATTTCGAAGAGACGTTTGATGAGAATATGATATGTTTTCCGTCAGGATAAAAAAATGGCGCAAAATTCGACGCCCCGTTCTGTGTAATCGCATGTTGATCTGACCCATCAGCATTCATGATGAATATTTCAAGATTTGAAGGCTCGACCATATTCTTGGCGAGGAGGTCTTGGTACGTCTTGAGGGTTTCAGGTGTGTCAGGATGGCTTGCGCGATAGACGATGCGTGTGCTGTCGGGTGAAAAGAATGCCCCACCGTCGTATCCAATCTGGTGAGTCAGTTTCTTGATGTTGGCTCCATTTATCTCCATGCTATAGATATCGAGGTCGCCCTCTCGCACGGAGGTAAACACAATCGTGCGGCCGTTGGGAGATATGGTTGCTTCGGCATCATAACCAGGAGATGCGGTTAAACGTTGGAGGTCCAGGCCGCTGACGTGAGCCGAAAAAATATCATAGTCGTCTAATGCCCATCGATAGTGTTTTGTTCGTTTGATAGCCGGAGGACAGTTCGGAAAGCGCATATGAGTAGAAGAGAACAGCACTCGACGGTCACCGGGAAAAAAATATCCACATGTGGTCCCGCCGTAACCAGTACTGACTCGTCGTTGATTTTTTCCCTCTAAGTCCATGGTGTAAATTTGGTAGCAAGGCAAGGGTGTTTTTAATTCTGGATCGTTGGTGGATTGAAAGACCAGGGTATTCCCGCCAAAAGAAAAGTAGGCTTCTGCATTCTTGCCGTTAGTCGTGAGTTGCCGAATGTTTTTGAGGTGTGGTTCGGCTGATGGCGGTGACGCGTTTTTGGCTTCCCCAGGAGAAACAGGTAAAACCATGATCAATATCGCCATGAGGTAGCCGTAGAGAGTTAAGGATGTGTTGTGAATTCGAATGGCGTTCAATGGGTTCTCCTTATGCTGCATTCAATAAAACAGTGAGATTTTTCATGGGAGGATCGAAAAGGCCTCGTGTGAGAACGTTTCCATGTTGAAAGACCAGATAGCTATCCCAACCATAAAAAAAGAGGAGTCGAGCTACGCGCGAAATTGCTGATGGAGAGAATCCATGAAACACGCTCATCACATGGTCTGGGTCACTTGGATTGGGGCATGTCACGAGCCAAGCAATGTCAGGTCCTTCAAATTTTTCTCCTTGAATGGAAATCCAGTCATCGCCAACCTGGACCTCGTCACCACAACCAGTCAGTCCCCGTCGTGCGAGGTCACTCTTGAGCGGATGCCCCAAGACCAGGAATGAGCTCTCCTGAAGTGGCAGGCGAACATTCGTCTCAGTTTCAGACATAATTGAGGAGCTCTGGGAACGTAATCGATGCAGGATTGGTTGATAGGCTTCTTGTATTTCTGGCGAATTTGTCTCGTCCATTTGTACTGATTGGTTTTGAGCGGTCACCCAGGCGTTGAGCATGGGAGGCATTTGAGCTCGAGACATCCGCCGCAAGACCGTAAAGTCTGGGTCAATGACGAGTTGGGTGGGTTGAGACGGAGCAGAAAGGCTTACCGTTTGTACGTCATCGTTCAAGGAAATGACGGTGTCGAATTGTGTTCCATCGGCAAGGTAAAGAACGGTCGGAAGTCGAAGACGATAAAAAGGCTCCTCTTGAACGATCGTGACGTTCACAAGAAATTGCCCAGGGTATTCAGTATCGGCTTGTACGTCTGTTTGTGTAATGCTCAAGGAAGGAGACCCCGTTCGCTCGACCCACTGTTGAAAAAACCAGCGAAGGTCTTTGCCAGTGATGTGACTGAAAATCTGTTCAATCGTGTTCCAGTCAGCATATTTCCCAGTCCATTCTTTGACAAGGATTCGAATACCCGTGAAGAAGTGGGCGTCTCCGACTTCTTGGCGCAGCATATGAAAGAGCATGGCGGTTTTTTGGTAGCCAATGGCATTGTCGACGCGAGTTTCTTTGTGATGGAATTGCCTGACCGGGTATTCATGTGGCGGCGTTCCATATAAATTATATTCGAAAAACATCTGCTGACGTTTCTTCAGCGCGGTGTCTGCTGAGGCATGCACCTCTTCATAGTAATAATTTGAAAGATACGTGGTCAGTCCTTCAACCCAGTTTCCCTCCGAGAAATGGTTGAAGACTGAATTGCCAAACCATGAGTGAACAATCTCATGGCCGAGAGAATAGGGCTGTGTGTACCCGCGTTTAATAATTCGGTTGCCGAGTAACGTAAAAGAGGGCAGTCCAATTCCTGCGGGGAAAAAGTTTTCGACCACGGCGAATTTAGAAAAAGGATACGGTCCCAATAACTTGGTATACATGTCAAGGTATTGTATCGTGGCCTCCAGGTACTGATCAGACAATTGGGCATCTTCTGGAAAGAGATAGGTGGCGATGGTAATGCCTTCCCATACCTTTTCCTGTTTGACGAAATGATTTGCGGCCAGAGTAAGGGCTTCGCTTGTATTCGGGATGCTCCACGTCGACGTGGTCCTGTCTTCAGTCACGGTACGAGACGTTTCCTTTCCTTGTGTGACCGTTTCCCACCCAGAAGGAACGGTCGAATTGACCTGAAAGGTCGCAAGGGTATGAGGAGTGGTTGGGTACCATTGGGTTTCCGAGGTGAGGTAGACGCCTTCGGGGCCAATATATCCCGTGGTTTTATCCGGAGTGGTGAAGCGAAGACCTGGAGCACCTCGTGGGTGATCGGCGATCATTCCATGGTAGCGAACCTTGATCGTAGGAAGAGAGCTCTTGGATTGTGAATCAAAGAGAGGAATATGTAGTCGATGTTCACTTTCTTGATCCGGAGATTGTGGTGTTTGTATAATTTTTTGAAGTTGTAAGGCGGAGTCATTGAACAGGATTTCATCGATGATCAAGTTTTTGTTTAGGGCTAGTTCGAGCATGTCAGGAAAAGCCGATGTGTGAGGGAATGTGATCGTATCTTCAACTGTCAGGCTGTGGTTGGTTGGCTGAATGGTCATGATCAGATTGTGATGCGGGATCATGGGTGAAATACCCCAGGCTGCTTCGTCAAAAGGGAAGCTGAAGCAGAGACAAAGCAGCAGGAGAGTCAGGTGTGTGCCATATCTCGAGCTTGCGTCTGGGCTGTATTGATGGTGTCTCTCAATTGATGAAGGCATTAATAAAGTCCATGTATAATCAGAATTGGGAATTGTTAGCCGTCTACCTGTAGAAGGGCATCAATAAACTCTTGGGCTTGGAAATCTTGGAGGTCATCTTCACCTTCCCCCACGCCGATGAGTCGAATTGGAATCTTGAGTTCTTCCGCAATCGCAACGACCACACCGCCTCGAGCGGTTCCGTCAAGTTTAGTGAGAGCCAGTCCTGTGACGCCAAGCGATTCATGAAATTGTTTCGCTTGAGCAATCGTGTTTTGCCCTAACGTCCCATCAAGAGTCAGGAGGATTTCGTGAGGTGCTCCGGGGAGTTCTCGTGTGATCACCCGTTTCATCTTTTCGAGTTCTTGCATGAGATTGACTTTGGTGTGGAGCCGTCCTGCCGTGTCGATTAAGACGACATCGCTTTTTCGAGCCTTGGCCGCGACAATCCCATCGAAGACGACGGCCGCAGGGTCTGCGCCCTGCTGGTGTCGAATGACGTCAACCCCAATGCGGTTTCCCCATGTCACGAGTTGTTCGGTTGCGGCTGCGCGAAAGGTGTCGGCCGCAACAAATAACGGCTGTAGACCGGATTGTTGAAAACGCTTGCCGAGTTTGGCAATGGTCGTGGTTTTTCCAACTCCATTGATGCCGATGGCGAGCAAAACATAGGGACGGGGTCCCTGTTGAATTAATGTGTCGAGTGACTCCGATTGAATGGGTTGAAAAATTTGTAGCAACGTATCTTTAAAGGGTTGGAGGGGGTCGTCGGATTCGGTGGTCACACCTTCCGTTCGGATTCTCTCCATTAGACGATCGACGACACGAACTCCCACATCAGCTCCGAGTAACGCCTCTTCAACTTCTTCCAAAACTGCGGGGTCCGGTCCTGCACCGATCAGGCGTTGTAGTGAGCCCTGGACACTCTTGCGAGTTTTTGTCAATCCATCTTGTAAGCGTTGTAACCATCCCATTGTAAGCCTAATTCGTGACGATAAACATTTCTCGTCTGTTCATTAAAAGTGTAAAAAACTTTTCTCTGACTGACCAGAGAATTTAATTACCGAGGTCTTATTTTTTTCTTAAGATTTTCGGTATTGGTTGAAGTGCTTCCAGAATCGTTTGTTCTTTTCGCCGCATGCGTTGGGCTTCACGTTGTCCGCGTTCATGGTCGTAGCCGATGAGATGCAGGATACCATGTGTGAGTAGGTGTATCATCTCTTTGTCAATAGAATGTCCATAGGTCGCCGCTTGGCGCTCAGCCATAGGTACGGAGATGACGACGTCTCCAAGCAATGACGTGCGAGGGCCGGGTCCTTCCCATAATGGAAACGCGAGTACGTCGGTTGGTCGGTCCTGATGACGATACTGTCGGTTTAACGTTTGCATGCGAGTGTTGCCTACGAGCTCAACGCTGAGCTCTGAGTCTGGGACGCCGGTTTTGTTCAGAATCCTCTGCGCAACCGTACGAAGGGCGTGTTCGTTGATCCTTGTTTGGCGTAGCCGGGAACGGAGAAGAACGGACATTAGTCCGGTCTATTTCTACGTATAGCCCGAATCAAGAAAGGGTGTACTTTCTTTGCTGGAGGCAGGTGAGTCTCATCGCGATTCCTGCGCGTGAGCGGTCTTCTGTCCATATTGATCGTAGGCTTTAATAATGGCTCGTACCAGTGCATGCCGCACCACATCTCGTTCGGTAAAGTGAATAAATTTAATGTCTTCAATATCTTGAAGGATTTCAGCGATTTGTACGAGGCCTGACGTTTGAGTTGGTGGCAGATCAACCTGTGTAATGTCACCAGTCACGATGGCTTTGGAGTGGGTCCCAAGTCTTGTTAAGAACATTTTCATTTGTTCTGCCGTCGCATTTTGCGACTCATCGAGGATCACAAATGCATCGTTGAGCGTTCGTCCTCTCATGAACGCTAACGGTGCGATTTCAATCTCTCCACGCTCAACCAGCCGGTTGGCCCGTTCAATATCCATCATACTATAGAGCGCATCGTATAAGGGGCGAAGATACGGATGGACTTTGGCGATCATATCACCCGGTAAAAAACCGAGCCGTTCGCCCGCCTCCACGGCCGGGCGTGCGAGGACAATTCGACTGACTTCTCGTTTATTAAACGCCGCTAAGGCCATGGCCATGGCGAGGTAAGTTTTTCCAGTGCCTGCTGGACCAATCGCAATGACGAGGTCGTACTGTTGGATGGCTTCAATATAAGATTGTTGTGCCGGGGACTTGGGAACAATGCCACCTTTTTTCAAGTTGGTATTGCTTGATGAAGGGTCGAGGGAAAATTTTTTGAGTGGACGCTCGAGTTCTGTTTCCGTGGACCGAAGAGCGCGAGTGATATCGTCGGGTTTTAATTCGTAGTAGTCACGAGTCCAGTCACCTAACTCATGTAAGATGCGTTCCGCTCGCAGCACGGCATCAGGTTGTCCCTTTACTGTGATCTCATCACCCCGAGCGGTCATATCGACATTGAGTTCTCCTTCGATCATGCGAAGATGTAAGTCGTGTGGACCAAACAGGTTGGCCAGATCAACTCCCTCTTTGAGTTTCAATTTTTTCACGTATGATTCGAAGCCGTTTCCCTTGTATTGAATCCAGAAAAAGAAGTCTAACAGAGGGAATACGAGGAGACAAGAATTTGATTGGTTGTCGAGTGGAGTTGTGAAGACGGGCGCGGGAAGATGAGCAACGCCTTCTTGCGTCACCGAAGAGAGGGGTTCCGGTCATTGTTGTTTTCAACAAGAGATGTGGTGGTTTGCCTTTTGGTCTTTGCCGCATTCGAAGGCTTATAAATTTCATGCATTTCATGACGGATTTGACCAACCAGCAGATCCATCGTGTTTGGTTACTTAGGAAGTATGCGTCTTTTTGATTAGGTACGTTTTTGACAGGATGGGCAGTAAAATGAACTGCGTTCGGACGTGAGACGTTTGATGATCTTTGAGCATCCGCGAGGACAAGGATGACCGGCTTTTTGATAAATAACATGCTGTTGTTGAAAGTGTCCTCGTGATCCATCGGGTGCTCGAAAGTCTCGGATAGATGATCCTCCGGAAATGATGGCTTGTTGAAGAATGTTTTGGGTGGAGCCATAAAGACGTGCGATGGCGGCTCTGGATAATCGATAGCCCTGTGCATAGGGATGAATGCGAGCATCGTACAAAATTTCATTGGCGTAAATGTTCCCAATTCCCGCGAGTTTGTGCTGATTTAATAAGAAGGCCTTCATCCGTCCACGTGAGTTGTGGATCATCTCATGAAACTTTTCTTGGGTCAGTGAAAGTGGGTCAATCCCAAATCGACGTTGAGTGAAGTGGGCTAATTGTTCGGCGTCGAGTAAATAGACCCGACCAAATCGTCTTGGGTTCCAGTAGTGCAACGTGGCTTCATTTGATTGATCTAAGGTGAAGGTGAGATGAATGTGTTTGTCATAACCGGTACTAGCAGATTGAAAGAGAAACAATCCGGTCATGCCGAGCTCTGCCAGCATATACCGTGTGAGTTGGTTCTTTCTGCACGTAAAGATCAGACTTTTCCCTTTTCGGATGAGATCGGTAATTTGTGTTCCCAGGTACCACTGGCGAGACGATAGGCCGATTCGGATAATATCTGACCGTTGTACATGAAATTCTTTAATCGTACTTTCAAGAATGTGCGAGCGGAGTTGGTTGAGTATGACTTCAACCTCTGGGAGTTCTGGCATCGAAGAAGTCGGCTTTCTGGTATGTGGGAAACGGGGAAATTTTCATAGTGTTGAATGAAAGCAACAGGTTACGTGGATATTTTTTGCCGTAGTATTTTGACTTTTTCTATCGTGTGTTCGAGTCTTGGGAGTGGAGTCGTCCCTTCTCGGCGTTGCCGAACAAAATCTACGGCTTTCTCATAGCTCATGCCTTGTACACAACAGAGATACGCAATCATGACGGATACTGATCGTCCCATACCCGCACGGCACGCGATTAAGACCTGATGGTGAGGAAGGTGGCGTTCGAGCCATACGACGGCAGATTCAATATCCATGGGCACAGCTTCGGTATATTCTCGGAGCGGAATTCTACCCAACAGAATGCCCTTTGGCGGAATGAGTTTGCTCTCAAGCGCTGTCCAAAGAAGTGCCGAAATGACCGGAGGTGGGTCGTGAGCATCATCAATATTTCCGATATAGAGTGAGCCAAGTAAAGTATCCATAAGAGAGGGTTTCGTCAGTTCAGTGCTAAAACATGAGGTTGTTACTCTGTTTGTAGCTCGGATGATGAGGCTCCGGCAAGCGTCTAGAAGCGCAAGAATGGATGATGCTTTCCTCTGATTTAAAAGCCTTTTTTTTGTTGAGTGATGAAAATGAGTTGCGGAAGGTAGGATGGATACCTATACTATCTTCCATGATGATTGCATATTGGACAAGAATTTTTAGGCATTCTCGCTATTTACATATTAGTCACAGGATAATGAATTGATGACTGTTTCGGAAGTGGAAGAGCGCCTTGGGCTGGTTAAGTGCGCCATTTGCAAGTCAAATCGGTTTGGTATTGATAGCCGAACCGTGAGCGAAGGTGATGAATGGAAGGCGATTTGCCGTGATTGTTATTATACGTTTCCCGTCCATACGGATATGGAATTCTATCTCCGGACTCAACCAGATGTTCCGTATCGACTCCGGGATATTGCCTGTCCTCATTGTGAGCAACGGGGTGTGACCCTCAATTTTCGCATTATCATGTCTGTCCGAGAATCAATTTACTTTGTGACCTGTCAACATTGTCATAAAGAGTTTCCTGAGCAATCTTCATTGGAAGCCTTTGAATAACCATTTATTATTTGCCTGGGACTAGAGGCGCACTATGGACGACGAGAAAGAAAATCCACCTTCCGATCAGGACTCCGATTCCCCGAGTTCCTCGCCTTCCTCCAAAGAAGAGCCAAAGGCTCGTAAGGAACTCAATGTCGTGTCAGTGCCAAATGATCGCGATATGATTGCTGACGAGATGGCTGAACTGTTTGAAGAAGATCAAGTCACGCATCAGCATGGTAACAGCGAACCCGAAGGTGACTAGGCCACTTGTAATTGAATTCTCTGAATTGCAAGTGGGTTGTCCTGCGAAATCCCCACACCAAACATTTCGAGAACGTGGAGCTATCGTGGCCTAGGCCACTTGTAATTGAATTCTCTGAATTGCAAGTGGGTTGTCCTGCGAAATTCCTACACCAAACATTTCGAGAACGTGGAGCTATCGTGGCCTAGGCCACTTGTCATTGAATTCTCTGAATTGCAAGTGGGTTGTCCTGCGAAATTCCTACACCAACCATTTTGAGAACGTGGAGCTATCGTGGCCTAGGCCACCTGTAATTTTGATACCTGTCCTGTTTGCTTCGATTCAGAATAAGTAAATATATCACTAGCTAGTATTACGTTGTATGACCGTGTGTTAGCCCACCTTGGTTCCCGAGCTACTTGGCGACTATCAATTAATAAACATACCTCAGTAGTAGCCTTCAATACAGGGAACTATCGTGTGCTGGAGTCACGCCTGTGAGCTGACTCCTCACCCCGCCAATTCCCGACCAATTTATATAATTGCATCGACGACTCTAATGAGTTGGACCCATCGTGTGCTAGGTACTCTCAACGTAGGGAGATTGATCTTCCCTAAGTCCAACATAAAGAACGACTTCAAAGGCCTTTGTAAATGAGGACTACTGTGTCCTAGGGCTCCCGTCGTTTAGAAAGGCTTAGTTCGATGAGCTGCCTCCTGTTTGCAGTACATATGTGTTAGTTCTTTCCTCTGTCCGAATCCATGGCTTGTTCGCTATACCCTTAAGTGATAGGATACTGAATCATTTTTGAGAGGGGCGCTATAAGTAAAATTCCATGACCGATTTGTGTCGATGGGGTTACCCATTTCTTGGTTGAGTGATCTGAGGCATGAGGCCTTGACCTATAAATAGTTGTCCATCCTTAGCCAGGGAGCATGACGATGAGCCTAAGTCGTAAAAATCAACCAAGTCAATTAAAAGTATCCGTCCAGACCCGTAAGCCTGAGGGAAATGAACTGGATGGACAAATGTTGGACGATGAGCATGCCGGTACCGCGAGTTTGGACAAGGTTCGGGACATTTTGTTTGGTGCTCAAAGCCGGGAGTATGAAAAACGGTTTACTCGCTTAGAGGAACGATTACTGAAGGAAGCGGCTGAATTGCGCAATGACCTCAAGAGTCGTTTTGACTCGCTTGAGCAGTACGTCAGAAATGAAGTTGAGTCCTTGACGAGTCGAATGAAAAATGAACAGAAGGAAAAGACCGAGTCTTTGAGCGAGCTAAGTCGTGAACTGGGACATCTCGGGAAACTGCTTCAGGAGCGGGTGACGAAACTTGATGACCAGACTATTCAAGGACAGCGTGAATTACGGCAACAAGCCTTAGAGCAGCATAAAAATCTATCGCAGGAAATTCAACAAAAGAGCACTGACCTTTCTGTGATGTTTGAAAACGCCATTGAAGAGCTTCGTGGAGAAAAGCTGGATCGAGCATCTCTTGCTGAAATGTTTATGGAATCAGCTCTGCGGCTGAATAATGATTTTAAGTTACCCACCAACGAGTAATCCCCTTGATTGGTTAATCAATCATTCGTGCTGTACGATGTCTCTCTTCTTAGGGTAAGGCGGTACGTTACGAATTCTGAACGCTTCCGGGGATTCTAATTATGGCTTCTCCTTCTGATAGCATTTCCACTGATCCTAAGACTAAGGCTTCGATTTCTGAAATAGAAGCGCTCAATCAGTTACGAAATATTCTTCTCGCTCCTGAACAAACCCAACTTGAGCAATTACAAAATCGCCTAGATGATCCGGCTCTTCAAGCGAAAGATGTGAGTCGTGTGTTGCCTGATGCGATTCTTCTGAGATCGAAACAAGATACTCAGCTCGCCTCATCGCTTTCTCCGATTTTAACGGAAGTGTTAATTCTTTCCATCAAAAAGTCTCCACGCATCATTGTTGATGCAATTTCTCCAATTATGGCCCCTGCGATTCGCAAGGCTATTTTCAGTGCATTACAGGGGATGGTGCAATCGCTCAATCAAACACTTGAACATAGTGTCTCTTGGAAAGGTTTGCAGTGGAGGATGGAATCGTTGCGGACCGGAAAACCGTTTGCAGAAATTGTGCTTCTTCACACCCTCAAGTTTCGAGTTGAACAAGTCTTTTTAATCCACCGAGAGACGGGCCTACTCCTTCAGCATGTCGCTGCTGATATTGGGGCTATCCAAGATGAAGAGGTGGTCTCTGGTATGCTGACGGCCATTCAGGATTTTGTACATGATTCATTCGGAGGGAAGCATTCTGATTCGTTGGAATCTCTGCGGGTTGGGGAACTGACGGTCTGGATTGAACAAGGCTCAAACGCTCTATTAGCTGGAGTGGTTCGTGGGACTCCGCCGCATGAATTGCGTGAAGTTTTTCAACAGGTTCTTGAGTCTGTGCATGTGATATTTTCTGATGCTTTTGAGTCATTCAATGGAAATCAAAGTTTGTTTGAAAAGACTCGTCCGCAACTTGAGGAATGCCTTCAGGCTCAATTTGAAGGTGGCTCGTCGAAGCCCTCTCCATTTCTTTGGGGTTTGTCGGTCGTTATCTGTGCGGGACTCTTGCTTTGGGGGGGATGGACCTACATTGATCATCAACGTTGGACGACATTCCGTCAACTTGTCACCCAAGAGGCAGGTATCAGTGTGACCTCTATTGATGACCAGGAAGGCAAAACCATTGTGAACGGACTTCGCGACCCGCTTTCCGCTGATCCAACCGTGCTGGCTGAACAAGCAGGATTAGATACTGAGTCAATCCAATTTGAGCTTGAGCCTTACTTTGCACTTTCCCCACACTTTCTTGAGATGAGAGTCCGTTCACGGCTACAACCGCCAGAATCGGTTGATCTCAAGGTCGAGAATACGCGTCTTATTATCTCAGGCCAGGCTTCGCATCAATGGATTAGTCGAATAGACCGTCTTCAGCCTATCACTCCAGGCTTGACTGAAATTGTCACTAAACATCTCATTGATACAAATGTGGCACAATTTGAAGCACTTCGAGAGGAGATTGAACAACAGAACTTCAATTTTGCCAAAGGCAGTGCCCGGCTGTCTCAAGTGAGCCAGGATGATCTCTTGGCTATTTCAAAAAAAGTACAGGAGCTCGATATTCTTGCAGAGGGTTTAGGGCAAAAGGTACGAGTCGAGATTCAAGGGCAATCAAGTCGAGAAGGTTCTCAATCGAGAAACAAACAGTTACGGCTTGCGCGATCGCAGGCCGTGTGGAAGGCCTTATCGCTCGAACCACTGACACGCACAGATGTGATCCCTGTTGAACTAGTGAACGACGTATCTGGCAAGGTCATTAACGACCCTGCATTAGCACGCCGTGTCTCAATGAAGGTGTTCATCAAGAATTCGCGAGAGTAGGGAAAGGGTTGGGAGGAATGATTCAAAAGAAAGTGTGCCTATTGGGCGCGTTTGCGGTGGGAAAAACCAGTCTTGTTAAGCAATATGTCTCAGGGATTTTTTCTGAGAAATATCTAACAACGGTGGGGGTGAAAATCGACAAAAAAGTCCTGGAAATCCAAGGGGAGCCGATGACGCTGATTCTCTGGGATTTGCACGGGGAAGATGAGTTTCAAAAAATTCGGGCATCGTATTTGCGTGGTTCATCGGGATATATGTTGGTCATCGATGGCACTCGTCAACTCACCTTTGGTGTTGTTGAAGGCCTTCAGCAGATGGCGCAAGAGATTCTTGGGGATGTGCCATTTGTCGTCATTATCAATAAGACGGACTTGTCCGATCAATGGGAAATTAGCCAGGAAGCTATTGCAGAGTTAAAGGCTCGCGAATGGACCGTGATTGAAGGGAGCGCCAAAACTGGACAAGGCGTGGAGGAGGCATTTTTCACCCTTGCCAAAGATATGGTCGATGACTAAATGGAGTCCTATCCTTATCCCGTACGAGAATATCTCTTCCAGCATATTGTCACATGCCGATTTCCGGGTTATTTCTATGTAAGTCAGGATTGCCATGTTCTGGAGGCTGGCGGGGCATTAGGACACTATGGTCTGCAGTCTTGCAAAAAAGGTCAAACGATCACGGAGTCTGTCTGTTTTTTACATGGACTTCTCCCTTTAAATGGTGAATTAGTGGTCATCCCATTTGTTCAATTTGATGTCAAGCATTTTCTAGATCTTCATCTCCTTCCAGGAAAATCAGGAGACTGGGTTTTGTTACTTGATGCGACAGAAATGGCGATTCAGCAACAAAGACGACAGTCGGCCTATTATTTGACGCAGACGCGAACGACCAAATCTTCTTCATATTCGTAGGTTGTGTGGTGGTGGTCTCTATCGTGCTGAAGACTCCTGCTACTAACTGTCTGTTTGTCCATAAAGACCTATGCGTATGAATAATTCATCTCACACGCACATGATCCTTCAATCATGATGAATGAGCTTTTCCTTTTCAGCGGAGTGATCGAAGCGCTGTCAATTCTTGTGCTGAAGCGTGAAAAAATCTCTCAAACATTTCAATGTCTCCACCCGCTTCCTGAGTGGTATCGAGTGTTTTTGGGGAAAACCTCTGAAAAATTTCCGACGATTCAACCAGACTTGCAATCACCGTTCTTACAGCATTTTTTGCCAGAGGTTCACGAGTTTTTGGATAGTCAAACGAGCGGACAGCTCACCTCTGGTATTTGGTCAGAACAGGGGGCTGATGGCGCAGACTATCAATTTGAAGCAACGGTCGTGGCAAGTCCAGAAATGGAGATTTTGTTGATTCAAAGAATTGGAGGTGGTGCACTTGCATTACAGACGGTGCTCCAATCCGCAAGAGAAGGCGGGTTGCAGCATCAGCAGGCCATGGCCGAACACAAACAAGTTGAACGGGCATTGGGCGGGAAGCTCGAACGGAGCGAACAACTTCGTGACGACCTCATGGTCATTCTTGATCGTTTGCAATTAGGTACGATCATGACTGATGCCCAGGGCCGTATCACCTTTGTTAGCCTTGTTGCGCAAGAGCTCTTGAAACTGACAGAAGGGGAAGTGGTTGGTCAGTTGTGGAATGCCATCCCGGCTTTCTCGGAAAGCGATAGGACTATTCTTCATGACATGGTGCAACAACCGATTGATGAACGATGTAAAGTGCCTGTCGTCATCGAACAAACGAGGGGGCAGCGTGTTTCATTAGAAATTGATATTCAGGAAGATCCTCGAGATTCCCAGAGAACCATTTTTTTTCTCTATGACGTGACAGAAGTGGAGGGACTTCGTGAGATCTTAACTGAGAAAAATCGCTTCTTTGATCTTGTGGGAAAAAGTCCCGCCATTACTGATGTGTATACACGAATCCAGGACATTGCCCCGACTGATGCGACAGTATTGATTGAAGGTGAGACAGGAACGGGGAAGGAATTAGTCGCTCGGGCGATTCATCAGGCCAGTTCTCGAAAAGACCAGCCATTTATTGCAGTGAATTGTGCCGGGTTGACAGACTCGCTTCTTGGCAGTCAACTGTTTGGCCATAAACGCGGAGCCTTTACTGGTGCAATGCACGATCACCAAGGGTTTTTTGAAGCCGCGGATTCTGGAACCCTATTTCTTGATGAAATTGGAGACATGCCGCTCAGTATTCAGACGACTCTGCTCCGGGTGCTTCAAGAAAAGGAAATCATGCGGTTGGGTGAATCCCATCCGCGAAAGGTTGATGTCCGGGTCGTCACCGCGACGCATCAAAATCTTCCGGAGCTCGTCAAGACGGGAGCGTTTCGGTCAGACCTCTTGTATCGAGTCAGGGTCGCGCGATTACATCTTCCACCTTTGCGTGATCGAAGAGAAGATATTCCACTCTTAAGTGAGGTGTTTTTTGGTCAATCGCGTGCAGTCACTAAAAAGTGGGAAATCCAAGAAATTAGTTCAGACACCATGAGGCAACTCATCAAGTATCGATGGCCTGGAAATGTTCGCGAACTCAAAAGTGCATTAGACTATGCCTTTATTCACTGTCATAGTGCGATGATTCTTCCATCCGACCTTCCACCAGAATGTTTGGAGGCTGGCGATATTCCATCAATGAGTCTCAATCCAGAATGTGATGAACGGGAACAAATCGTTGCAGCTCTCAAGCGTGCAAAAGGCAAGCGTGCGGAAGCGGCACGATTGTTAGGAATGAGTCGATCAACACTCTATCGTCGCTTGGACAGTCTTGGTCTTCCAGCAAAAGGGTAGGACGGATACCACAGGTCGTGAATGATTCAAGATGTCCATATTTTTAACCCGTGTGTTGTTTGAACGTGGTCTTGTGCCCTTCGCGATCAATGCGCATCGTGTGCCTATATATAGGGACGCGACGTCCGAGACATGAATTGAGGTGAACGACATGTTGTGATTGTGAAAAGAACGTTAGAGTTTTGTAGGATCGTTAGCCGTCAATCGTGATTACCCCCTCGCATAATCATGCGGGTTTCCATCTATGTCCCCTCATGATTCGGTCCTTCTAATTCCCCTCCATGTGCTCATTGAGAAAAGGTCGTGTTCAAGTATGCTCGAAATGTTTGAGTAAAGATGTTTGTGCTAATACAAGGAGGTTCTATGCACAAAAGTAAGTGGGTGCTGTGTGTTGTTCTCATCTCTATGGTGATGACCGTTGTCGCGTATGCTGGAACAATGGCCCAGATCGACCTGAAAGATGGAAGTCGGGTGTTTGGCGAAATTCTTGACATGACTGAAGGTAAACTGACCGTCAAGACGGCGTTTAGCGAGGAAGATCCGATCATCATTCATTGGAGTGAGGTGGTGGGTATTACATCTGAGGAGCCCATTACGTTGGAGTTGAATGACGGGATGACGCTCACGGGAATTCCAACGACGGATGAGGCCGGGAATTTTCACGTTCAAACCAAGTTATTGAATCGTCCACTCCCTGTGACGATGGACTCCGTTATTTCCGTGAATCCACCAGAAAAAAAGGCTGTGGAGTATACCGGTAATATCAGTTTTGGGGGCGCGATTAACTCTGGTAACACAAAACAGAAAAATGCGAGTTTCTTGGGAGAGTTAATCGCACGAAGTGATCGGTTGCGTCTGACGATTTTAGGTCGATGGGTGTATGGAGAAGATCGCTCAGGTATTAATGCTCGAAACTCATTTGGAACAATCAAACTTGACTTCTTTATCACAAAGCGTTTTTACGCCTATTCGAGTGCGATCTTTGAGCAAGATACGTTTCAGGATTTGCAGCTTCGAACATCAATCAACGCTGGACCCGGATATCAGATTATCGACAAGGGCGATTTTGCAAGCTCATACTTTCAAGAAATGCAACTCAACGCTGAAATCGGACTTGGATTTTTTAATGAGGACTTTAAGATTGCCCCCGACCAAAATTATGTGACGGGACGTTGGGCCATTGATTTTTTATGGCCGGTGTTACCGACGGTCACGCTGTTTCATCAACATCAGGCATTCCCATCTTTGGAGAGCAGTAGCGATTATTACATCACGAGTCAGCAGGGCATTCGACTCAATATTTGGGAAAACTTCGTATCAAGCTTACAAGTCAATTGGCGGTATGATAATTCACCCTCACCCGGATTTAAGAAGTCCGATACGCTGTACCTCTTGACCTTGGGTTATGCCTTCGTGTCCTGAGCGTAATGAATCCTCCCGTGCCATGTCATCGTCAATTGGCCTACCGTTAGATTCGTTTGGGAGCAGCGTTGTCAAGCCATGTTGACCTGACTCCCAGACGAATCAAGCGCTTTCCCTCATGCAGTAATCTCCTAGTTGCAGCAAAGCAGTTGAGTGCATTGACACACATTCTGAAACAGAATTCTGTCTCAGAATGTGTGCCATGAGCATGAAGCCTTATTTATTAAATGAGTGTAAGCTATTGAAAGTAAAGAATTAAATTATTGGCACTATAATTGATTATCTATCGTTTTGTCACGAAGTTCACTAAGACCTGGAGGGTTCGATGTTAACGATGGAACGAGAAGAAGTTTGGAATGGTCTTCGTAATGTTCTCGTAGGAGGCAAGGATGGATGCATGGATGAAATTCTCATTGTTGACGATGATCCAATTGTCCGGCATTTTGTTCATCGAATGCTTCGTATACAGGGATACACGTGCACGGAAGTCGAACATGGACAAGAAGCCATCAACTATCTTCGGACACATCGTCCTTCCCTTATCATCACTGATCAGCAGATGCCAGTGATGACAGGAATTCAGTTACTCGAAACATTATTAGGTCAACTGAAAGGTCCACCAATTCCCACCATTCTTTTGGCCAAAGATAATGAATGTGGTGTGTCTGATCGAGCCAAGGAGTTAGGCGTTCATACGGTGCTGAGCAAACCACTCGATTATCGAAAGATCATCTTGGCTGTTTCGGCGGCGTTGTCTTGAGGTATTCAGGACGGTCGTGATGTTGAGCATTCGAATAGGGTGACGGTATTGTCAGCGAGTGTACGCTATAGCCGTTTCAAATAACTTACGCTGTTTGAGGCATATAGCCGCTTCAGTTATACCGAAACGATAACACGTTAATCATTATCAAGACAGCCAAGCGGGTATAACCTCCCAATGTTTGATGTGGGTAATGACGCTGAATTAGTCAAGCAGGCTCGGCTGGAACGTATTTAAATTCGCTATAGTCGTTGTGATCTTGAGGAACGATTATCTAGGTTTTGTTGCTTGTCTTTACGGAGAAGGACAAATAGAGGGGGTACTTTTCCGTAGAGCATGGACAGTCTGTGATGATCGTTCCTCTTTTTTTGCATGCTGAAGAGAAGAATGTTGGCTCAGGGGGTGGCCGACTCCTCAACAGGATGCGAATAGAGTTGGTGATGCTTGACTGGGGACCAAAAAAGGGGGATAGTAGATTGGAGCACACAACACACCCACTGCGAGCTTTCTGGCGTCGCACATGTGCTCTCCAGTCAGCTCACAGTATACAGTAGATTCTTATCAATCCAAATTTACATAGGGGGGCACTATGCTCCAAGAGTTTAAAGAGTTTGCCATGCGTGGCAATGTGGTAGATATGGCCGTTGGTATCGTCATTGGCGGGGCGTTTGGCAAAATCATCTCTTCGTTAGTGAGTGATGTCATTATGCCGCCGATAGGTCTACTGATGGGTGGCGTGGATTTCACGGATCTTTTTGTGACGCTCAAAGACGGTGCAACGGCAGGTCCGTATGCATCGTTAGCTGCGGCCAATGAAGCTGGAGCTGTGACCATGAATCTTGGGGTCTTTGTGAATACGGTGATTAGTTTTATTATTGTGGCCCTTGCGATCTTTATGGTGATCAGGGGGATGAATAAATTGAAGCGAGAAGAAGAGGCGCCTCCTGCAGAGCCGACGACGAAAGATTGCCCACAATGTCAGATGACGATACCCATTAAAGCGACACGTTGTGGTCATTGTACATCAGAGGTCAAAAGTGCGGCATAAGGTAAGCACGTAACTTGCTTGCGTCGTACCCAGGCAATGGCAATGGTGCACGTGTCGTTGCCTGGGTGCGTTTCGCAAATAACAACTCAGTCAATTGAAAAGGAGCCAACTATGGACATGAGTAAACTCGTGGACTCGTTACAGGCAACGCTTGGCGAAACCTTACCGACTGTGCTTGGCGCACTGGCTATTCTTATTGTGGGGTGGTTTATAGCGGTTGCGATCCGAGGAGGTGTCCGAAAGTCACTTGGGTTTTTACACGTTAATGATCGGTTACGGACGAGCACTGGTACGCATATGGATCTTGAGTCAGGTGTGGCGGCGGGCTTGTATTACGTCATCCTTCTTCTCGTCCTCATGGCCTTTTTTAATGCGCTGAAACTGGAAACGGTGTCTGGTCCGCTTCAAGGATTGGTCGGGCAGGTATTTGAGTTTATCCCTAAGCTTGTAGCCGGGGGTGTCTTGTTGCTTGTGGCATGGGTGTTAGCCACGATTGTACAAACCCTGGTGTCCAAGGCGTTAGGCGCAACAACCCTTGATGAAAAGCTGGCGTCTGGAGCTGGGATGAGCCCTATGAGTGATACGCTGGGAAATGTGCTCTACTGGTTAATTTTTTTGTTGTTCCTCCCAGCGATCTTAGGAGCCTTGGAACTCAAGGGGCTTCTTGATCCTGTCCAGGGGATGGTCAACGACATTCTTGGCGTGCTGCCGAATATCATGGCCGCTAGCATTATTGGCCTTGTGGGTTGGTGGGTCGCAAAAATTTTACGAGATTTAGTCAGTAATCTTTTGGCGGCGTCAGGAGTCGATCGTCTTGGTGAGAATGCCGGCCTTCGAGTAACCATGAGTTTGTCTCGCCTTGTCGGGCTTGTCGTCTATATTCTGATTCTTGTTCCTGCAATCGTGGCCGCACTTGAAGCATTAAATATTGATGCACTGACTGAACCGGCGATTGAGATGCTGAATGCGATGTTAGCAGCGATTCCCAACATTTTTGCGGCAGCCATTATCCTGGCCATTGCTTACTTTGTTGCTGGTCTGGTTTCCTCGCTCGTTAGCAATCTTCTGGGTGGAATTGGGTTCAATGGATTACCAGAGAAACTTGGCGTTGGTCAGGTTCTAATGGGCGAGCCGACGCCGTCTCAGATTGTCGGGAAAGTCATCAGTTTCTTTATCATGCTCTTCGCAACGGTCGAAGCTGCGAATCGTCTTGGGTTTCACCAAGTCTCCGGGCTTGTGGCCATGTTCATACAGTTTGGCAGCCAAGTCCTACTCGGCGGTTTAATTATTATCATAGGGTTTTGGCTTTCCAATCTGGCGTATGCAGTGATCGGCAGAGCGGGTTCCACGTCGGCTGCTAATATTGCGCGTTTTGCCATTCTCGGTTTGATTTTGGCGATGGGCCTCCGTGCGATGGGTCTAGCGGATGATATCGTGAATCTGGCATTCGGGCTCACGCTTGGCGCAATTGCTGTGGCGGTGGCCCTTTCCTTTGGTCTCGGGGGTCGTGAAGCTGCTGGCCGACAAATGGAGCATTGGCTCAGCAAGTTGCGTGGAGAACGGTAAGGGGTTCCTAACGTCCCTTGATCTCAGAAATAGAGATCAGGGGACGGTTGTTTTTTATTGAGAATTATTGACCGGTCGACTGGTGCTTCTCATGTCCTCTTCATTTTTACTTTCCACGTCGTGGGTACGACGGTTTACCAGTTTCAAGCAAATTATTGTGTTGTCAGCGCTTGTATCCGCCAATAGTTCTTGAGGGTTTGTGTTGCGTAAATAATGCATGTAAAATGCCATTTATGGCACAGCCTTTCTTTATCCTCTGCCATAGACTCTTAGGTATTTTCTTCTTGAGGATTTGTGCCAGTCCTCTATAATTGAAATCATAGAATTCATATTCCTCGCTTCAAATTTCTTCGATAAGGGTTAACGCTACGATCAACGTTGATCACGTAGGAGTTACCGTTCCATGAAGAATCCTCCGCTTAAGCTGAATCCTTCCAGATTCAGGACTTTTTCGAGAGTCACGAGTTGTTGCTGGGTTTGGGGCTTGCTGTTTCCCGGTTATACAAGAAATGATTGTGAAGGAGGCATGACTGTTTGTCTGTGAGGTCTCACAACGTTGCCATGAATTCACGATTGTTGAAAATCGTACTTGGGTTCTTTCTTGCAGTCGTGATCTGTGTCTTGGGTGCGTGTTTTGAGCATCCTGATCGTCCCCTACGACTCGGGACAAATGTTTGGATTGGGTATGAGCCTCTGTATTTGGCGCGAGATCTGAACTATTTTCAGTCCAGCTCTGTCAGATTAGTGGAGTATCTTTCGGCCAGCGAAGTCATTCGTGCTTTTCGGAATCAAGCACTGGAAGCCGCTGCATTAACACTCGATGAGACCTTATTGCTTCTCGAAAGTAAGATTCCAGTCCAAGTCTTTTTGGTGGCGAGTATTTCTTATGGTGGAGATGTGATTCTCGGCTCACCAGATATTACGGAGTTTACGTCGCTGCTTGGGAAGCGAGTCGGAGTAGAAGCCAGTGCTCTTGGCGCGTATTTTCTCTCGCGCGCATTGGAGGAACATGGTTTGTCCCTCACAGATATTACCGTCGTGAGCCTTGAAGTTGGGGAGCATGTTGCGGCATACAAGGCAGGCAAAGTCGATGCGTTGGTGACGTTTGAGCCTGTTCGGTCTCAACTCCTTGCACTGGGTGCACATGAATTGTTTACGAGTCGTGACATACCTGGGGAAATAGTCAATGTTTTGGTTGTCAATCAAGCATATTTTGCTGAACATCCCAATAACGTACGCAAGGTGGTGCGTGGATGGTTTCGCGCCATCGACTACTTCACGGCCAATCCCCATGATGCCGCAAGTCGCATGCAGAAACGACTGAAAATTCTTCCTCAAGATGCACTGAAGAGTTATCGCGGCTTCCGACTTCCCAGCTTGGAAGAAAACCAAAAACTTCTTCAAGGTCGTACCCCGGGATTAGGGTTGTTTGCCAGACGTCTTCGAGATCTCATGTTGACGAAAGACCTGTTGCGAACTTCCGTCCAGCTTGATTCACTCTTTAGTGCGGTGGCGTTACAGAAGGGCTCATCATGAACATGATGTCGCGATATCCTTTGCGATATCTCGTCATTGGCATCCTCGCGGCATTTTCTTTCTTGATTGGCCTCTTGACGTATATTGCGACTCAGCCGGTGGTTATTCAAAATGTCGAGGAACAGGCTGCTGATCGCCTTCGAGCCGAATTATCGCGACTGCAAGGTGTGCTGCAAATTTTGTTGAGGGCTGAAAATTCAGAGGGCGCGCAAAGTGTGGTGGTCTCACTTGGTTCAGCTCCCAAGCACGAGCTAGCCCTGCTCACTGATGCAAGGGGTGTCATCATTGCTTCGACCCGCTTGTCTGATGTTGGGACCGTATGGACGTCACTGACGCCACCGTTAGATCGACTCATGATTGATCAAGTGAACATTTCCGGCGGGGCTGTGGTTCGCTTGATGCCTGATTCCCGACATCTCGCAGGATATGTCAACATCTGTGACCCAATTATCACAGGAACACTTCGTCCGCCACAGTGTGGGTTTCTTTATCAACGAATTAACCTGAGTCAAGCAAGAGAAGCGGCTGTAGATGTGCTCCACCGTCAGGCCGTGGCATATGGGCTTGGCCTTGCTGTGCTTGCTGGGGTATTAGGAATCATTTTCCACCGTGTTGTCACTCGACGTGTTGAGCGTCTTATTGCCACAGTGAATCGCTTTACAGATGGTGACACAGCAGCTCGTGCTGCGTTGGAAGGGCAAGATGAACTTGCTCGTGTTGGTGAGGCGTTTGATTCGATGGCCCAAACGATTGCTAATAATCAGCAAGAACTGCAGAGGTTGAATACGCAACTAGAACGCCGTGTTGAGGAGCGCACGCGTGAGCTGCAAGAGAGTGAGCAGAGATTTCGCGTCATCTTCGAACAAGCCGCTGTGGGAGTTGCACAAATAACCTCTCGATCCGGTGAATTTGTTCGAATCAATCAGCGCTACTGTGACATTCTCGGTTACTCTCAAGATGAGATGTTGGGGAGAACATTTCAGGAGGTTACCCATTCAAAGAATCTACCGGAAGATGTGAACAACATGGATTGCTTATTGAAGGGTGAAATCGAAAAGTTTTCGATGGAAAAACATTACACTCGAAAAGACGGGACGACTATTTGGGTGAATCTGTTTGTTTCACCGATGTGGCAACCTGGAGAGGAACCGTCGTATCACATCTCGGTGATGGAAGATGTTACCGAACGAAAAATGATCGAGATGGAAATTCTCCAACAACGTGCCGAGTTGGCTCGCTCAAATGCGGATTTGCAACAATTTGCTTCTGTCGCGGCTCATGACCTACAAGAGCCGTTACGGATGGTGTCGAGTTATACAAAATTGTTGGGTAAGCGATACGTGGGGAAACTTGATGCGGACGCGGATGAGTTCATTGCCTATGCTGTGGATGGAGCCAATCGCATGCAAACATTGATCCGCGATCTCTTAGAATATTCGCGAGTGGGGAAAGGTAAATTACATATGAGCATGATCGATTGTGAGGAGGTGGTTGTTCAAGCCGTCAGGAATCTGCAGACGTTAATTTCAGAACGTCACGCTCAAATGGTTTGGGAAAATCTTCCTCATGTGAGAGCTGATGTCAGTCGGTTAACCCAAGTGTTTCAAAACCTTTTTGCCAATGCTATGAAATTTTGTGATGCGGCGACTATCCCGAGGATTACCGTTTGTGCTGAATCACGAACAATGGATTGGCTCTTTTCCGTTCAGGATAACGGTATTGGAATTAAGCCTGAACATTCGACCAAAATCTTTGAGGTATTTCAACGACTCCATAATCGAACACAATATTCTGGAACAGGAATTGGTCTTGCCCTGTGCAAACGAATCGTGGAAGACCATGGAGGGCAGATTTGGGTCGAGTCCACACCAGAAAAGGGCTCAACTTTTTTCTTTACCATAGCCAAGGAATGAGGGTGCACTTCTGGCTAACAGAACGTTTGGAATTCGCACACGATTCTTGTGGACAACGGGAGGACAAAGAGGAACTGATTGAATTGAAAACGTTTGGTCAACGGTGATTCTCTATAGGATAAATAGATAAGGTAGATGAAAGATCGGTCCTGCTTTTCACTGACGTGAAAACTCTTTTTCATCTTGTCACTGCCTGACTTTGAGTGAACACTTGAAGCTGTGCATATAAAATTCGAGAGTACGAGTGAAGTTTTAATAACACTTGATCGGCGACAATGTTTTGAGTATGCCAGTGTCGAATTTTGGCATGTGTTCATAAGCAGGATTCCTGTCTTCATGGAGTTATGTATTTGATATACGTATTGCTCTTTCAACGCCAAGTGTTTTTGGGTGCCTGATGACCATAGCCGTTTCAAATGACTTCCACATGTTTGAAGTGAGTAATTGCGCGGGGTTTGTTCGCATGCCTCAGTTGGAACGTATTTGGATTCGCTATAGTGTGAGAATCATTGGCGTTTTTTATCGGAAACGTGATATGTCCGGGCCAATGGCTGAAGTGTGATGTTCATTTTCTAGAATATGTAGATTTTTCTATCGGAATTATATCTTCAAGGGGAGGCTTGTGTATGAAACGTGTTCTTATTGTGGATGATCAGGCATCCAATCGGCTCATTCTTCGTGAACTTCTTGAAACATTAGAATGGAACTGTACTGAGGCGAGTAATGGGGTTGAAGGACTGGAAGTCGTGCGTCTTGAAGCGATTGACCTCATCTTAACTGATTATCATATGCCTGAAATGAATGGGCTCAATCTATTAGAAGAATTAAAAAAAAATCCTTCGACTCGAGATATTCCTGTGATCATGATTACTGCTCATTCGACGACAGATATTCATACACAAGCATTATCCATCGGAGCGTCCGCTGTATTGCCTAAACCATTTGAATTTGAGGCCTTGTTTCGTGCAGTAAGTAATGTCGTTGCAAGGAAGGTAACAGAGCCGAATATGGTTGTCCCAGCGCCACGGAAATTGGAAATTCTTCTTGTCGAGGATAATGAAGGCGATGTGCGTTTGACTCAAGAAGCGCTCAAGGATGTGAAAGTGACGGCTCATCTCTCGGTCGTGAATGACGGGGAGGAAGCCATGGCATTTTTGCGTCGTCAAGACTCGTATGTCAACGCGGCGCGGCCAGACCTTGTTTTGCTAGATCTCAACTTACCTAAGAAGAGTGGCCATGAAGTGTTAGCTGAAGTGAAAGCAGACAAAGAAATTCAAGCAATCCCAGTGGTCGTGCTTTCAAGTTCAGCACAAGATGAGGATATTTTGAAGGCACACGAACATTTTGCCAATTGCTATGTGACAAAACCTACAGATTTGAACGAGTTTTGGAACCTCATCAAGCATATTGTCGAGTTTTGGTTAGTCATTTCGAAGATTCCACCTAAAAATTGATTATAGCGAATCCAATTAATTCCCAGGGGTGCCTAGGCCACGAAGGCTCAACGCACCACTGGCCTTGTCGTTTCAATCTTTACAGCGAATCGCTAGGGTTACTCAATATTGTGATTATAGGGGGCCTAGGCCACGAACCCGTAACACGCCATTCTTTGTCAGCCCAACCCTTACTGAGACTCACTCGCCAAACTGACCATGAGGATTAGAGGTGTCCTAGTGACGAAGATTGTTCCGTAACTCCCTATGCATCCCCAATGACAACTGACATTGAATGCTGTTCTGCCCCCTTGAGAGGTCAACTCAAGGTAGCCTTGGCTACGATCGTTGTATGCTTGACAAAGAGCCGAATAGGCATTGAACATTGAACCCGGTTTACCCCTTGAAGTGTCGATTATAGGTAGCCAAGACATCGGAAGGTTATATCCGATTGGATTATAGCGAATACAAATACGTTCCAGCTCAATCATGAGGACTTTCAACGCGATATCCCATGTGTCATGAGTACGAAAAATCATTGAATCGGCTATAACTGACAATGATTGACGTTTTCTCTCACGTATTGGATAGCAACATTGTACAAGTTGGCGCTTGATCGTTTCGGTAGAACTGAAACGGCTATAAGATATCTCACGTTTCACCGATATTCTCAAATGGTTTGCCAAAAATTGAGAAATTTTCATGTTGCTTAGAGTTGTCAGTCATGATTCTCCAGTATTTGAGTAGTTGGTGAGAACCTTCATCCTGTCTTTCTACTCTCCTTGTACGTCCCTTCATCTTTTCATGTCTCTTGAAGAAACACTGAAACAGTTTTGAGTCACATTGACTCAGTTCGAATGGATAGATAGAAGAAAGTATTTCTAGTCATTCATCGTAAGATGTTGTTATATATGGATAAATTTCTCATTTGTCTCTTATGGCACAGCGGTTGAATATAAGATATGAAACATAAGTGATTGGTCTTCTCTAGTGGCAGGGACTCATGATTTTACACGATTCTTATACAAAACAGCAGGATGTCTCAGGAGAAGCATGGGGTACTCAGGGGGAAAGACGAGAGGTGAAATGTGTTTTGATTGTCGATGATGAACCAGATCACCGATTGGTCCTAAGAACGATGTTGGAAGGGTGTGGCTATGACTGTAAAGAAGCCCAAGACGGTATGGAGGCGCTTGACGTACTTGGAAAAGCTGACGTTCATGTGGTGCTGACAGACCTGCAGATGCCGCGAATGAATGGTGTTCAGCTTGTTAAGCATGTTGCCTCCCACGCCACGTTCAAGTCTATTCCAGTTATTTTAGTGACGAGCCAAACCCCAGATCTTATCCCATCTTTCGATGAAAGGAAAAAAATATTTACTATTCTCTCTAAACCGTATGAGTGGCCGAGGGTCTTGACTGCAGTGGAGAAAGCCATTGAAGGCGCTGCTCGTACCCCGCGTGAAATTTCGCTAGCTGTAAGTTGAATGGACACTTTAATAATCCAACAGATTTTATGAAATACGAGCAACCTGCCATGCCAAAACGGTTTCGACATATTGACATAGTTCCTCTTGTCTTGGCGTGCCTTTTAATCATGTTAATCATATTTATTTTTCTGGAAATATTATAAAAGGCATCGGTGGATCAAGCTGATGGAGTATGCCTTGAAGTAATAGGTTTGTCATGGATTGGATGAAAATGATAAGCCTGTATCAAATCGTCTGCAATCATTTACAGAGAATTTTGTTGACAGTTGCAGGGAACTAGGCAGATGATAGAAGAGTTAACGAGAAAGAATAGAAGTGTACAATTTTTGAGTATTATACCGGGGCGAAAGTCACGAAAAGTAAGATTTTGATTATCTGAAAATAAATCGTTTGGATAACCAAGTCTAATAAAGCCAATGGATAAAAATGAAGATGTGCAACTCAAAAATGTTATTAGGATTGTTGATGATAAGTCTTTGCGTTTTCTCTGGCTGCTCTGGTCCACGGCCTGTTCTCTATCCTAACCAAGCTCTGCAAGATAGTGGGGAAGAACAGGCAGAGCAAGATATTTCAGTTTGTGAAGAGCTCGCTGAAGAGTATGTCTCGAAAGGGAGTGCCGGAGAGCACGTTGCCGGTCAGACTGTAGGAGGCGGAGCAATCGGTGCGGCATCAGGTGCCGTCGGTGGGGCTATTGCAGGAAACGTTGGGCTTGGCTCGATGATTGGAGCGGCCGCAGGTGCGACGCAAGGGCTGTTGCGAGGAATCTTTACGTCCGGAGGAGCCGAAGCGAGTCCGGCTTATCGAAATTTCGTCAATCGTTGTTTGATCGAAAAAGGCTACGAACCCATTGGTTGGGACTAAGACACCTGTAATCAACGGCGCAGAAGGTTGGAAGACTTCAACGTAAAATTCTTACGAGTCACTCGCGAGACCCCCAACGATCGTGTCTTAGGACACCTGTAATCAACGGCGTAGAAGGTTGGAAGACTTCAACGTAAAATTCTTACGAGTCACTCGCGAGACCCCCAACGATCGTGTCTTAGGACACCTGTAATCAACGGCGTAGAAGGTTGGAAGACTTCAACGTAAGATCCTTACGAGTCACTCGCGAGACCCCAATGATCGTGTCCGGAACACTTGCGTCAACATGCCTACATTCGTCTTCTATGGCCACTTCAATTAACTTCCGATAGCGAGAGGTTCCTAGGTGGAGTCGACATTGTGCTGTCAGAAGGAGAGACTATTGCTCGTAACACCAAAGAATATCAAGCATGAAATTGCTAGCTTCTGATTTTTCGATATACGAACAGCAGTAAAAGTGCGCCACCAATTGCAATCCCAAAGCTTCGGATGTCAAATCCTGAGACTTCTCCATATCCCAATGCTGTGCTGATGAAGCCGCCGACTGTGGCGCCAGCGATTCCAATCAAAATCGTGATGATAAAGCCTCCGGGATCTTTGCCGGGCATCATGATCTTTGCCAGAATTCCAGCAATCAATCCAAATACAATCCAGGATAGAATTCCCATTGCTGTTCTCCTTATCGAAGACGAGTTGTTTGAGACTTCTTGAGATTCTTACTCTTCTTTGGCCATGGTCGAAATAAACGAATCGGCTTCCTTGATCGACGCTTCCATTTCTTTGATCAATGACGAAATGTCGCTTTCGACGGCCACGAGTTCATTCTTGAGTGACGCAATCGCTTTCGCATTGAGGTTGTGCTTTAAGAAGAGGACTTGATCTTTAAATGCAGACATGACGGGGTCCATTTTCTTCTCTGCACGCTTCATGGCTTTGATGAGTTGGCTGTATTGTTTTTGTGTTTGATCGAGCTTACGTTGGCTTGTTCGGCGCAAACTGGCGTTGGAGTATTCCTCAAGTTCGGCTTTCCACTCAGTGAACAAGGCTTCGGATACGTCTTCGACTGATGCCACACGGTCATGGACGGCTTGTGCTTTGACCTCACTCTCCTCGTATTCGGCGTTTAACTTGTCGTATTTTTCTTGTAAGTCACCACCTTTAAAGTTTAAAACAGATGTAAAGCGGTCAAGCGCGGATTTGAACTGTTCTTTCGCATCGGCCTGGGCGTCACGAGCTTTTTCGACATCGGAAATGAGGAGATCGCGTTTGTGGTACCCAATTTTTTCCATGGCCTCGTAATAGACACTTTGACAGCCAGTCAATGAGATGACGATGAGGCACGTGAGCCAACTATTCAGCGTACGTTGAGTCGGACGGATGTTCATGGATGCTAGTCTCCTGGGTCTAAAGAAGGAATATAATTAATGATCTCATCATGTTTCGCATGGGGTTCCCCGGTTCTTGATGAAAAGAACCAGGAAACAAAAGTCTTATGCGCTGGGGCTAATGACTTTTTCGAGTAAGTTTCTGACGCCGTCACCACCTTGGCTTTGCACGTATTGCAAGACCTGGGGAATAAACTTACCGATCATCTCCGTATCCAGGCCGAGTTTTGAGAATCCCCCTGCGAGCGCAGCCAGTGATCCAAGGCCTCCGGCACTTCCACCTAAGCTCGAAGCGAGCCCTCCGAGCATTCCCATGACTCCGGCACCACCCTCTCCTCCATCGCCGGCCGTTGGGGCAGCACTCATTAGATTCCCTATGCCGGGGACGGCTTCGGCGATCTGTTGAAATTCACCGCTGCCAAGCTTTTCTTTTGCGATGTTGAACAGCATGCCAGCGCCACCTTTAGCCTGATCCTCGCTGACTCCAAGATTATTCGTCAACATCTGAACGAGTTCCACCATGGCATTCCTCCTTTGAATTAATAAGTCGTGATGGATGATGAAAGGGAGTAGAGGGGGACTATAGGCTATTGTATGTTATTTCCAGGCTGGAGTCATGTCTCCAGATGAATCTTTCCAATAGGGGATCCAGACAAACGTGACCAACTTGAGAGAAATATTAGTTTTCTTGAGCCTGACAGTGAAGGATTCAAGAGTTCCGGCCTGTTGTTCCCATTGGGAGGCTAGAGTGTCTTTGTCCTCTTGGAATTGGTTGTTGAGATCGAGAAGTCGTTGTTGTAAGGCTTCAACTGTGTCGCCAGCTCGTGCGACATCCTTGGCTTCTTTCATTGAGCGTCCCACGCCGCGAATGGCTGATGTTGCTCGGCCCACAGACGATCGACTGACAGTTTTTCTTCCAAGAAATGCCGATAACAAGGTGGCGCCAAAGGATATGACCGTTTGCATTTTCTGCTGCTTGGCTTGCTCCGTTTCTCGATCGACAGTCTGCTCCGCACGACGAATCCGTTCTTCAAGTGTGGTCATTTTGGGTGCATACTTCCTTCGAAGTCGTTCGATGTCCTCGTCTCGCTGTTCATGTGCGAGTTGTTGCAACCGAATGCGAAAGTCACGTTCGGATTCGTCTGGATCCGAAATGATTTTAAGAGCAGGGCTTTTCCATAGTTCGAGCGCCTTATGACGGTAAACCCAATTCTTAAAATCTCTCTCCCAGTTCTTGTAGTGTTTTGTGTTCCCGGCTGCTGAAGGCACTGGTGAATAGCTCACGCCTTCTTCAGGTCGTTTCTCCAGGTCATCTGGGGAAATCTCTGTCTCAATGGCATTATCCCAGTCAACAGGAATTGGGTCATCCGTAATAGGAAGAAGTACGGTGAAATCTCGTAATACGTCCAGTTTTGTTTTGCTTTGGATGTAGTGGATGGAGGTTGAAGCCAATAATTGTGGTTGATACGTGAGGCTTGCTTCGTCAGGTTGAGACGTTCGTGTGGGAACGAAGTACTGTGAAATCTCTGGCGGTAAGACCGGTCGTTGAGAGGTCTCAATTTGAGTGTTTGGGGTTTTGGTTTTTGCTGCTTCCGTCTTGGCATGGCCTGTCGTTGTCGGGTCTTTTGTTTTCGGGAGTTGATCCTTGTATGGATCCATTAATGTTTTAATTTGCGTCCTTGTCAGTGGCCCACGTAAATAGGAGAGCGCCCAACGGGTTTCAAAAATTTCAGGCTTGTCGTCGTGAACATTGTTCATGAGAAATACGCGACTGTCTAATCCTGAGAGGGTTTTTTGCATCTGTTTCCGATTCATCGCTTTTCCCGCTTCAGACGCGGCCCCTTCAAGGCCATCGAGGACACGTGCGATATCGCGTTCGGTTTGCAAACGGCCGATAAACCAGGTTCCTGCATTGCCGAGGCCTTTGTAATCGAGATCCACAGGGTTTTGTGTCGCCAGGACCGTTCCCACACCAAAGGCGCGTGCTTGTTTGAGCAGGGTGAGAAGTGGAGCTTTCGACGGGGGATTTTTCACAGGTGGAAAGTAGCCAAAGACTTCGTCCATATAGACCAGGGCGCGAAGGCTTGTGGTACCAGATTGAGTTCGCATCCAACTCACCATTTGACTCAACAGCATGGTGACGATGAACATACGTTCCGTGTCATTTAAATGTGCAATTGACATAATGGCGATTCGTGGCTTGCCATCGGCGGTATACAGGAGCTGATCGATGTCGAGCGGTTGTCCTTCGAGCCACGTAGAAAATCCTGGCGCACCAAGAAGATTATTGAAGCGCATCGCAAGGGCAAAGCGATCTTTTGAGGGAAAAAACGACTCAACATCCAGGACTCCAATCTTCTGAATGGGCGGGTTTTGTAGATACCCGATGAGTTGCGCCAGGTCCAAATCTTGTCCTTGTTTCCATACATGTCCCAAAACAGTCGAAAGAAGAATGTGTTCTCGGCTCTGGAGAGGGTCGGCCTGAATGCCAACGAGGTTCAAGAGGCTGGTTGCCGTTGTACTGATCCGTTCGCTCAGGAGTTCCGTATCTTCCGCGATTGAGGTGGGAGGTGCTGAAAATGATTTCAGGATAGAGATCGGCAGGCCAGCAGTACTGCCCGGGGTGTAAATGGCAAAGTCCGCAGCATCACGTAAACGTTTGATTCGATCTCCACTTTGATTCCATGATCGTAACCCTTTTCCCCATGTGTCGGCCTCCTGCTGGGCATACTCCACGGGTGAGAAGCCTTTTTTCTGTGCGTCGTCTTTATTCACCCATGGGAGAAAGTCTTGTCCTCTAAGTTTGGGAAATGTCAGCAATAGATTCGATAAATCGCCCTTCGGGTCGATTACCAGAGCAGGAATACCGTCAATCGCCGCTTCTTCCAACAGCCCAATGCAGAGACCGGTTTTCCCGCTTCCCGTCATGCCCACGCAGACAGCATGAGTCACGAGGTCTTTCGAGTCATAAAGGAGAAGGCCGGGTTTGGATTCCTTTTTCTCTAAGTCGAATGGGCGTCCCAGATAGAAGGCACCAAGTTTTTCAAAGTCTTGCATCGACACGATCCTTTCACAATGATTTACGAAGAGATGTGTTTGTCAATGGGTGTTGCAGGGGGAGTTTGTTCAAACGCATTGCATCATAACTCATGGGCCATTCTCAAGCTTGGACACCTATAATCGCCATAACAGAAGGTCCAAGGCCCCAGTGGGAAAAATGTCTGTTGATTACTCCACGACTATAAAAGATCGTGTCCAAGGACACCTACAATCGCCATAACAGAAGATCCGAGGCCCCAGTGGAAAAAATGTCTGTTGATTATTCTCACGACTGCGAGCGAGATGAACGATAAACAGAAGCTAGAACTCTATTATCGAGAGTTTCTCGTGGTCTTCAATGGCGAACCCAGAGACTGATTTCGGTGAATGGGTTCAATTGGTCTGTCTGGCGTATTTTAGATTGGGACGTCCCTTACCGCTTTGCCTACGACAAATTTATCGCGATAGCATCGTTGCTCAAGTCAAGAAACAGTACGTACCTCAGTCCTATGACGGAGAGATTGTGCTTTTTCAAAGTGATACAGCCTTAGAGGCCTATTGGAGCACACGATGCTCAAAAGTCCGTAAGGTTTTTGAGCTCCCCGTCAGTCACCTTGAAGTCGTGGATGGTCCTTATGCAGAGACTTTATATGGGCAATTGATGCAGTCACTTAACGAGGTTCAAAGAGAAGAACGATCGTGGGCCAGTCGACAAACATTACATGGAGTGAAGAGGTAGACCTTCATGTTTAGTTGGCTAGATAAAGTTTTAAACGTAGTAGGTGAATAACCCTGGGTGTGTGGGCAACAGATATGCCAGTAATACTCTAGTCAGGTGAAAAGAGGTTTGTGGGACAAGCAGGTGGGTAGCGATTTTTGTGTGTGGTAGTTTGTTATGTATTTGAGGTCTCGAATATTCTGGTCTATTCCTCATTCGATATACCGTGGAGCATTCCCTGTGGTGTGAATCTTTTTTCGTTATTAAGTTTTTGGTGATTTACCGAATATTCATGGTTGTATAACGGTTTGAAGAAATCGCCCAGTATAGGATTCGATATTGTTCGCCACGATCTCAGGTTGTCCTTCGGCAACAATCTTTCCCCCATGTTCTCCGCCTCCCGGCCCAAGATCGATGATCCAATCCGAACATTTCATGATGTCGAGATGATGCTCGACGACGACGACGGTATTTCCTTCGTCTACCAGGCGATTCAGAACGCATAGCAGTTTTTTAATGTCGTCGATATGGAGTCCGGTGGTCGGTTCGTCCAGAATGTAGAGCGTTTCGTTTGATTGCGTTGAACCGCGTTTCGCTGTTGGAAGACGTGCAAGTTCTGCGGCAATTTTCAATCGTTGGGATTCTCCTCCTGATAAACTCGTAGCCGGCTGACCTAACCGGAGATATCCTAACCCTAGAGAGTCGAGTAGTGCCAGAGGTGGGACGAGGGTTGGAGCGAATTCTCCAAATGTTGTGAGTGCCTGTTCAACTGTCATGGTGAGGACGTCATGGATTGAATGGCCCTGAACCCGAATCGCGAGAACTTCAGGTTTAAATCGATGACCTTCACAGTCTTCGCATGTGACATACAGGTCTTCCAAAAAATACATTTCTAACTTTTCATGCCCTTGTCCTTCACAACGTGGGCATCGCCCCGCGCCGGTGTTAAACGAAAAATAAGCTGGAGTCAGTCCGCGTGCGCGTGCCTCTGCATTCTGCGAGAAAAGTTGTCGAATAATTTGGAAGACTTTCATGTAGGTGACTGGATTTGAGCGAGGTGTTTTACCGATAGGTTCCTGGTTAATGAGCCGAACGGTGTGGAGGTGTTCTAGCCCGGTGATTTCGTCAAATGTTCCAAGCGGGGGTGAGGCAACTTTGAATGCTCGAGCGGCTGCAGCATAGAGTATATTTTCGACAAGTGTGCTTTTCCCTGACCCGGACACACCAGTGACGCTCGTCAGCGTTCCTAAAGGAATATGTAACGTCAGATTTTTTAGGTTGTGTTCTCGGGCTCCGGTGATCGTGAGGCTTTTCCCGTTTCCAGGACGACGATGCGGTGGGACGGAGATTGACTCATCGCCACGTAGGTATCGAGCCGTGATAGCATGAGGATTTTTGATGAAGGTGGGGTAGGAAGCCGAGCAGATCACCTCACCTCCCTTCTCGCCTGAAGCCGGACCGATTTCAATGATGTGATCAGCTTGTTCAATGACCTGGTGATCATGCTCGACGGTGACAACGGTATTGCCATTTCGGGCAAGCGCCTTGAGTAAACTGGCTAAGGCCGCGGTGTCACGTGGATGAAGGCCGATAGTGGGTTCATCGAGAACATACAGTGTTCCGACTAATTTAGCTCCGAGGTGTGTGGCTAATGATATACGCTGGGCTTCACCTCCAGACAATGTACGCATTTCCCTGTTGATGGTTAGGTAATCGAGTCCAACATGAAGCAGAAAAGTCAACTTAGCTTCTAATGTTTGGAGTATGTCGTTCGCGATCTCGCGTTCAGAGTCAGAAAGCGTGAGAGTCCGTACCCAGCTATGAACCTGTTGAATTGGCCATTCGGAAACGTCATGGATATTCTGTTTGTGTATATGCACCATGAGCCCATGAGGGCGAAGCCGGCTACCCTGGCAGGTCGGACAGCGAGATGGACTTCGATAACGACTGAGAAACACACGAACATGCATCTTGTATCGCTTGCCTTCCAGGTATTCAAAAAATTGATGAATGCCTTCAAGCTTTCGATCACCTTCCCAAATTATTCGTTTTTCCTCACGTGACAGTTTCTCGTAGGGTGTCGTGACAGCAAGCTTGCGCTTTTTGAAACCTTTCAGCATCTCATCCTGCCACCATCGATTGGATGGCTTTGTCCACGGATCAATTGCTCCATCGTTGAGCGACTTGGAAGGATCTGGAATGATGAGATTTTCGTCATACTGAAGAATATTGCCGAATCCCTTACATTCGGGACATGCCCCTAAGGCATGGTTAAACGAAAAGTGTACTGGCCGAACAGTGTCAAACGTTCGATGGCATTGAGGGCAACGGAGAGCGGTGCAGAAGGTAGAGATTTTTTGGCCTACGACTTGGACCTGTGCGAATCCGTGTCCTTCTTGAAAGGCCGACTCCAAACTCTCCACAAGTCTTGAACGATTATCCTCTCGGAGGACCAGTCGATCGACGATGACCTGTACAATTGGCTGTGTGAATATTTTCGGGACAGGATCGGTGTTGAGATTCAAGGGTTGATCATGGTCGAGAATACGAACATACCCTTGTTTGAGTAATGATGAAATAAAGTCGGGCATCTGTTTAGGTTTTGGTGCTTCAATTGGAAAAAGGATAAAGGCGCGGCTCTGCGGAAATACTTCTAAAAGTTTCTGAGCCACCGATTCCGGCTGATGGGCTTCGGCTTTGATATGGCAGTCAGGACAGGTCAGTTGACCGATTTTCGCAAACAGGAGGCGTAGATAATCAGATATTTCACTGGCTGTTCCCACCGTGGAACGGGACGTCCGAACAGGATTCTTTTGTTCAAGCGCAATCGCCGGGCGAATGTTAATGAGACGATCGACGTCAGGGCGAGTCACGCGCTCTAAGAACATTCTGGTGTAGGACGAAAGTGATTCAATATATCGCCATTGTCCTTCGGCAAAGATGGTATCGAACGCGAGCGACGACTTTCCTGATCCTGAGACGCCGGTAATGACCGTGAGGGCATTGTGGGGGATCCAGAGCGAGATATTTTTGAGATTGTTCTGTCGTGCGCCTTCAATAATGAGATCGCGACGTTTCTTCTTGTCTGCCATATCTTTAGTCCCAAAAGAGGCCTATTGAATAATTCATGCCAATGGCCCAGGAATCGTCTAGGCAAGACGCATGCTTTGAAGGGAGGGAATGTTCAAAAAAATCCGTCCAGCAAGGCCGCAGCCCTCGGGCACGATTATCTCTGGAGGTAGTTCCACATGACACTCATTTTTTGTTGCAGGGGGACTCCCTCTTGCCAGAACGATCATAGGTGGAGCGTACTGGTATTACGTGAGCACGGCACTCTCGCGCAATTTCGGCACACGCAGCTGAATGACTTCACTGACACAACGCAAGCTCCCTCTCAGAGAATCTCGTGGCGTTCGGACGGCGAGGGAGCGAGAACGCCGCTAGCGGCTTTTTTCAACATTCCCAAAAGAGAAACTGTACCAGGGGACTCATGCACTAACCAAATCATGGTCTGTTACAAGGCTTGCATGTCAATCGTTTGTAACAAATTCAACGGTGCATGACTGTTTAGCAACTGACGTCTTTTGAGTGAAAGTCAGGGATAGCAACAAGATGGGATTGTGAGGGAAGACTTTGAGAGGGAGAAATCGGATAGAAATCTGAATGGCAAGATGTTAACCGATGCGGCCTACCATATCACCTAGCCAGACGGCTCCCAGGCCGAGAAAAAGATGCAATCCAACAATGAGAAAAGCTTGTGAGTATTGCCCATCTCGTAAAAACGCAAAGGTTTCATAGCCAAATGTGGAATAGGTTGTGAATCCTCCGAGGACGCCAATAAATAGAAACGGACGAATGTTGGCAATGAAAAGCTGTTGTGAGTCGGTTAAGCCATTGAGCAGGCCAATCAAGAAACACCCCAGCACATTGACGGTCAGTGTGCCAAATGGATATCCAAGAATGGGGTTAAGCCGTTGAACAAAGTCAGAGAGGAGAAAACGACTGATTGACCCAATCATGCCGCCTAATCCAACTAAAACAATTTGTGTCATATGAGGAATGTCAGATGCTGAATAATGATCAGTGCCGAACGTGTTTGCTGTGAAGAGGGCAACGATGAGAAGACCGTACTATAAGTGTTCTCGAGGATCAATCTTTGAGAGGCTTTATCTTTTTTCGTTGTGAGCGTTGCTTGGCTGTGACTTTCTCGGTCTCTTTGGCTTGAATCCATCGATTCATGAGGTCATCCTGGCCGAGATTCCAGAATGCGATCCCGCCAAGCAGGCCTGCCGTGTTGGGAACGAGGGTGACTTTCTCCGGTAATACCAGATTGACTTTCTTGCTATTGCCTCCACCAATGTAAAGGTGATCAAAATTTAACACACGATCTAATGTTTTAATGGCTTTGGCCAGTCGTTTATTCCACTTCTTTTTCCCGATCTTTTCAAGAGTTGCATTCCCCAATTGTTCTTCATACGTTTCATGATCGTGAAAAGGGTGATGCCCTAATTCCAGGTTTGGAACCAGTTTGCCGTCAACAAACAACGCAGATCCAAATCCTGTTCCTAGGGTAATAACCAGTTCGATGTTTTTCCCTTGTATCGCCCCGAAGCCTTGCACATCGGCATCATTCGCAGCCCTGACGGGTTTTTTTAATTGCGTGGTGAGGGCTTCAACTAAATTGAACCCTTTCCATATCGCATTGCCCAGATTAGGAGCCGTGTACACGATGCCGTGACGTATGACACCGGGAAACCCGACTGATATGCGGTCGAATTCACCTTGTGCCTCAGCCAGCTTCGCAATAGTTTCTGTGATGGCAGTCGGGAGAGCTGGTTTGGGGGTGGCAATGCGTCCACGTTCTGTCAGAGGGGTGCCCATTTCGTCGAGGACAATGGCCTTAATTCCAGAGCCTCCGATATCAATGGCGAGTGTCTTGATAGGTTGACGATCCTGTTTGCGACTTGGAGGGTTCTTAGCCATGATGATTCTCCTAGGGTGTGCTCTGTCGACCGTTGTAAATACTGCCACCATCTTTCGCGTAGTCTTGTAACACTTGAATGGCCTTGTGGCGATGGATGTCTTGAGTCACGACGATGCCTCGTGCATGTAACGTGTTGACCCAGTTCGGAGGTTTTGTGCCTTCATCAAATCCGATGTCTCTCGCATCTTCATCTCGTGCTCCGCAGATGAGTGTGCGTATGCCTGACCAGGGAATGGCTCCTAAGCACATCGCACAGGGTTCAGTACTCGTGACGAGTTCATGCGGTGAATGTCCTTCAGCTCCAAGGTCATGATGCCCGACGGCGTGTTGCGCGAGCGTCAGGGCAACGATTTCCGCGTGAGCAATCGAAACGTGAGATGTTGTCACAAGGTTCACACCGGGAGCGACTAAACGGTTGGTGATGGAATCAAAGACAGCGGCAGCAAAGGGACCTCCAGTACGATATTTAACATTCAGACGAGCCAGCTCCGTCACAAATGTCATTTTTTGATCTATGGTACTGAAATATGCAGGGATGTTGATCAGGTATTCCGGTAGCCAATCGGGTAACTGAAGTGTGAAGGTGGAAAATGAAGTGATGGTGTCTTGATTCATATAGAACCCGCCTTGTGTCGAAATGATTCACCATATCGTTTCGCTTCAAGGCGGGAGCAAGAACGATTTGAGGGAACGGTGGTCTTAATAAAGATGAGAGTAGAGATGAATAATCATAATGACGGGGGTACTTTACTCAAAAAACGGGCTCCCATCACACTGAGATGATGGAAGCCCATATTTCGCACAAACTGTGCTGTCTTTCTTGTGCCTTCGATATGTCTCGTCCCATCTGAGGTCGAACAAGGCTTTTTCGTTTACATCATGGCCAGTTGATTCTGCTATCAAACCGAGTCCTCCTGGTGAGGTACTCTATTTCCATCATCCTTTTCACCTCTTCTGCATGAGAGCTGTGAATGTCAGAAATATGAACATTGTGCTTAAGAGCACCATCTCTTGATCAGGATGGGAACATCAACTCGGCAAAAACGATAAAGGCCGTTGTGGTTGGAAGGCAATCATTACCACAGACGGGGCTAGGTGGCCAGGTGGCGTAGCGTCATCCATGAGAGACCTCCTTTTCGTGTAGGGGCTTGAGTCTGAATCGCAATGACTGAATTTCCCGCACGACTCATCCGCAAGCAGAAGAAACATTATTAATGCTACGCCTATCTTGATAGCCTGTCAATACATAAATTCGTTCGACGTTTGAATGGATTGACCTCGCACTTGCCTGAGGATGAATGCTCTTGCATCCTTAATGCAAACAGCGTACAAACAAAGCTTTCCAGAAGCATCGCGTTTGATTTTGGCTGGTTGGAGAGCACTTGAAACTCATAAAGCACATATGTCTATTTTTTTCAAAAAAGTCATCATCATCACGGGCGCCTCCGAAGGCATTGGACGAGCCTTAGCTCTTGCTTTAGCACCACAGCAGCCAAAGCTTATTCTTGCCGCACGAAACGAACAACGACTTTTAACCTTAGCTGCTGAATGCGAGCAAGTGGGAGCCACTTCGTGTGTTTTACCCACTGATGTCACAGACGAACAGGCATGTCAACGGCTTATTCAACAAACGATTGAGACGTTTGGTGCGCTGGATGTTCTTGTGAATAATGCTGGTATATCGATGCGGGCTACGTTAGAGGAGGTTTCAGATCTCTCGATATTCGACCATATCATGAAAGTGAATTATTTGAGTGGTGTCTATTGCACAAAATACGCATTGCCCCATCTTAAGCAGTCAAAAGGGAGAGTGGTTGCTGTGGCGAGTGTGGCGGGTCTGACCGGTGTACCCACACGAACCGGGTATTGTGCGAGCAAGCATGCCATGATGGGGTTCTTTGAATCATTAAGAATGGAATTAGAGGATGCGGGTGTTTCAATTACGATCATCGCTCCGGATTTCGTGGTGTCAAAAATTCATGAGCGATCGTTTGATGCACGTGGGCAACGGGTGGGAGAAAGCCCTGCGAATCAACACACGTATCAAACTTCAGAATCCTGCGCGGTCATGATCCTCAACGCCATGGAGAAACGTCAGCGCTTGTTGGTTACTTCCTGGCGAGGGTATTGGGGCCGACTTGTGAGAATCTTGTTACCTAAATTGATCGACGGGATTGCAAAAAAGGCGGTGAAGGAAGAGGTTAGGTGAGCGTTTGAGCTATGCTTTTTCCAACGTTATGACTCTGGTGGTTTAGGAGAGGATTCCTGCTGAATTACATGGAAATCTTTTTGGGTGATGAACTGCCCGTTGGCATGGAGCCGGAATTCATATCGACCAGGACCAGGAAAAACAATGGTCGAAATGTTCAGGCCAAAGTCATGAGTTTCGAGCCGACTCTTGATTTCGATGGGTGACAGGGCACCCTTCCCCACGGTTTGGTTTTTATCGAGATAGATGAGTTCGATCTCAAATTGATACGTTCCCTCCGCGTCGTTGAGACAGAAATACACGCCCATTTGCGGGTGTTGGCAAGGAAACGTTTTGGCCCACAGATGGGTAAAGGCGCCAATGATACTTTTTTTGCCTGTCAAACTATCAATGATGATTGTGTCACAGACCAAGAAGGCTTGGACGCTCGGTTTTACAATGTCGGGCATAAATATTCATTCCTTTTCGTTTCGAAACATGAATCGCCTCAGAAGAAGCCATTTACCATACAATGTTCGACCTTAATGTGTCAGCCCCTGCTATCTTTTACGAGATACGAGATACGAGATACAGGCGACGAGTCAGGTGAGTGCGGTTTTGATCCAGAGGTACAACACCATGACTTCTATCGCGTGCGCAGCCATCACCGCATAGAGGTTTTTTAATCGAACCCACATCCAACCCCAAATGATGCCATCCCATAGTGCAATCCAATGTAGGTGTTGAAAGGTGGAAACCATAAAGGGGTCAAATGTAAAAACCAGGGCGGAGAGAAGAATGGCAATGATGTGATTGAGGTGTTTTGGGTATTTGTCGTAAGAAGGAGTGAGGTATTGAATGTGCGCGATGAGTGAGATAAGACGTCCAAGCAGGAATCCTCTGAAGTTAAATTCGACGGCAATGGCTATGACCGTAATGGTCCATGGAATCATTAATAGGGTTGGAACTTGTGCATGGGGCGTTTGTGCAAGAAAGGTGATGTCCTTTCCTAAAATCGGAACGATGTAGAGGATGATACATGAATTGCCTATGCCTAAGAGAAGTCCAACCATACATCCCCACCGCAAGCCGACCCACATGTGGGTGGATTGTATTCCTAATCGAATGCTCACGTTGTCGTTTGTCGCGGTCCACATTCCTAATCCCAAATATGCCAATATTTGCGGCATAAACTGGACAATCGTATATTCTTGATATGAGTGAGGAAGAAGATAAAAAATGATGGTACCGGCAACCGATACTAAGGCAAGGCTCGGCCATTGTTCTGGTTCAATCCGCATTCGAGTGCATGGTTAGTCGGAAGACATGCTGATTAGTTGTAGCCAGTGGCCATTCTCTTTTATTGATAGCGGAGCGCTTCGGCGGGGTCCAGCTTTGAGGCTTTGATGGCGGGGTAGAGTCCGAAGAAGACACCGACGATCACGGCAAATGAAAATGCAATCGCAATGGCCGACGGGTGAATCACGGCCCCCCAATCTCCTCCTCCGGGCATGGCTTGGGCCACAAAGTCTCCAAACCCATACGCGAAAACAATACCCATGAGCACGCCAATGAGTCCACCGACGACGCTAATCGTCACAGATTCAATAAGAAATTGAAGGAGTATATCTTGACGCCTGGCTCCTATCGCTTTTCGGAGTCCAATCTCTCGTGTTCGCTCCGTCACCGTCACCAACATAATATTCATAATACCAATGCCGCCCACAACAAGAGCCACGACGGCAATGCCGCCGAGAACGATACGAAACGTCCAGATGGTGCGATCCACGGCGTTTAGAAAGTCGCCTTGATTGCGGACACGAATGTCGTCGACTCCATCGTGTTGTTGAATGAGAAATGCATGGAGTCGTTTCATCGTTTGATCCATCATGTCTCGTTTAGGAACGTGAATGACCATTGATTGTAATTCATCTGTTCCTTGAAAGCGCCGTATCGCTGTGGTCACGGGGATAAAGATCATTTCATCATAATTTGATCCATACACGATGCCTTTGGGTTGCATGACGCCGACTACGGTCAAACGTTGGTTGCCGATGTTGACTTCTTTTCCCACTGCCGTTTCACTCCCAAAGAGGCGTTCCGCAATTTCCTTTCCTAAGACAACGACTCGTTTCCATTCTTCTATATCGTTTGTGAGCAGGAAACGTCCTTGTGCGACATGAAAGTTTCGTGCTTCTGAATATTCCGGCGTTGTTCCGGTGATGTCTCCGCTAAAGTGGCGTTCTCCCGCTTTGACTTCTTGTTCAAGTTCGACACGAGGGATGACGTGAAGATGTGGAAATTTTTGACGAATGGCAAGGGAGTCATCATAATCCAATCCAGTAGACCGGCCTTTAAAAAGACGCTGCTCTTCGACAGTCAAGGATTTTTTCCAGACAAACAGTAAGTTGGTCCCGAGACGCTCAATGGAGCTGACGAGCCAGATTTGCCCGCCTTCGACAATGGCAATCATGGTGATCACAGAGGCGACTCCAATGATGACGCCCAGCATCGTCAGAGCTGAACGAAGTAGGTTAGCCGATAAATTTCTCAAGGCATCAAGTATGATTGAGTATAAGATCATAGGCTATGGGGATTAGACTACCACTGGCCTTGGAGTAGATACGCCGTCGTCGGCCACGATTTCGCCATCGGCCAAACTGATACGACGCTGAGCTTGCGAGGCGATGTCCCGGTCGTGTGTGATCAGAATAATTGTTTGCCCCTGTTGGTGGAGTTGGTGAAACATCGTGAGGACATCGTGCCCGGATTGGCTGTCTAAATTTCCAGTTGGTTCGTCCGCTAGGATAATATCGGGTCGATTGACTAAGGCTCGTGCAATCGCCACTCGCTGTTGTTGTCCTCCTGACAATTGATTCGTGTAGTGATGTGTCCGATTGTCCAGTCCAACTTTCGTGAGCAATTCGAGTGCGCGATGCCGTTGTTTGTCTTCAGAAAATCCCGCATACAGCAGCGGCAATTGCACATTTTCTACAGCGGTTTTTCGAGGAAGAAGATGAAAGGTCTGAAAGATAAATCCAATTTTTCGATTTCTAATCCTTGTCAGTTCATGCTCGGGTAATGAATGAATGACATCACCGTCGAGTCGATATTCTCCATCAGTCGGACGATTTAAGCATCCTAATATATCAAGTAAGGTCGTTTTCCCACTTCCAGATTGTCCGATAATCGCGACAAACTCCCCACGCTGAATAGAAAAGCTGACATTGACCAGCGCACGTACTTCAATCTCTCCAGCTTGATAGACCTTACTCACCTGTTCTAATTCGATAAGAGGAGTAGCCTGTGTCATGGACTTACCGTTGTGAGGATTCCGGTTTGTTGAAGGACGGAATGACAACCTCATCGCCTTCAGTAAGCCCTTCTGTGATGACTGCTTGAGACTCTGTTCGAAAGGCGACTCGGACCTTACGCTTTGTGGGTGTGCCGTTGTGTATGACTTCGACAATGTCATCACCTCGGTCGGCCTGAAGTGTTTCGAGGGGGATGGTCAGGACATCGTCAAGAGAGTCGGTGACAATATCAACATTGGCTGTCAACATCGGGCGGAGGTCTGACGTGGGATTTTCAATGGCGATGGTCACTTCATAGGTGACAATATTGTTTTCTTGAAGTCCCTGGGTCGAAATGTTCGTGACCGTTCCTTGAAACTGTTGTCGTAATAAGGCATCAAGACGAATATCTACGCGTTGACCAACTTTGACTCGGGCAATACTGACTTCATTGATTTTTGATTTTACGACCATTTGACGTAAGTCGGATACGCGCATAAGGACTGTGCCGCCCCCAAATGTGGCCGTCCCGGACGTAATGATTTCTCCAGGTTGCACCAGAACTTCTAAAATCGTCCCGGAGGATGGTGATTTGAGTTGAAATTCTTCCGGACGATTAGGAGATAGCTGTTTGGTGAGATACCGTTGGTACAGCACTTGATTGCTGCCCAGTGCAAGGAGTAATTGTCGTTCGGCTAACTCTAAACGAACCAGGGTTCGACGGTGCTCTTGTTCAGCCGATTCTAACTCTTTTCTTGGGATAAACCCCTTCTCGAAGAGTGACTGCATGCGAACAAGTTCACGGTTTGCTTTGTCCGCATTGATTCGTTCTTCCTGAATCGCAGCTCGAAGTTGGGCGACTTGTCGAGCCTCTCGAGGCTCTTGAATGATAACCGCCAGCAGTTGCCCGACTTCAACACGTTGTCCGGCTGTCACCAACAGTTGTGCCACTTCACCTGAAAACTGTGATTTAATTTCAACGGTTTTTGAGGGTTGGAGTGTGCCGGTTTCCGAAACTCGCGTCTCAATGGACCCCCTGGTCACGGTGACAAGGTTTGGTGTATTCGGGGAGGTATCAGCGGTTCCAGATAGTGGAGAAAATACCCAGACAAGTGCGCCAACACCGAAGGCGAAAAGTAGGAAAAAGACGATGGTCCATCGCTTCATCATATTAGGTTTCCGCGGCACTCACGTTCCTGAGCGCTTAAGAAGGTGGTCGACAGAAATCTGTTGGTCACCGGTACTCTATAGTACCAAGCTTGAATGACTTGAGGGAATGGAGGACAGCAGTTATGAGAGGGATATTAGACAAATTCAAATTCAAACTGAAATTTGCCAGTGAACAGATATCCCGGACAGATGAAACGTATTACATTTTACCCTTTACGTTTGCATGACCGGTGTCTATTGGAGAACGATTTGATATTCATCTAACGCCGTTGCCGTCATTCGGCGAAGATTGGCCAATGATTGATTATAGTCTACAATGGCTCGTTGTTCATTGCCTCGTGCGACGGCAAGGTCGCCTTGGAACTCAAGGACGATACGGGTTGTACTCAAGCCTAGCTGAAATCGTTCCTGTTCAACCTTCAGTTGTTTTTCAGCCAGTTGCCGGGCAGTTTGAGTGGTGCGGATACGCTTGAAGTCAGTTTTGACTCGGCGAACCGCCTCCTTCGTATCGATGATGACTTGGTGACGAACACGTTGGAGCAATGCCTTGGCCTGATTGGCTTCCAGGACTCGTCGATTGTATTGGCTTTGCGCTGCACGATTACCAAGGGGGTAGCTCAAGATGAGACCACCACCAATATTGTAAAAGTCTGAACTGGATGTCCGGTCAAGTGAATCTTGAGGATTCTTTCCTAACCCACTCAGGCCCACCCCCCCCTCGAGTGACAGACTGGGAAGCAGCTGATTTTTTGCTAAAGTCGTGTTGAGTGTTCCCGTTTCAATATTTTTTTGAGCTTGTAGGACTTCTGGTCGATTCTTAAGTGCAGTTTCAATATCTTGCCTTAAGGTACTGGTGTTCGCTTTTTGTATCGGGGTATCAGTTGCCAGTACGACAATGTCTTGTCGAAGGTCTTCTTCAGAAGGACTGAAGAGTCGCCGCAGTTGATCTTCTTGATCGCGCACGGCTTTCTGGGCCACTAGAACTTGTTCCACACGGCTGGCCACGCCGGCTTGTGCTTGTAACACTTCGACTTCAGCCATGACTCCGGCTCGTACTTTAGCTCGATTGGTGGCTAATAACTCTTGGGCCGCCTTGAGCGTGGCTTTGGCAACTTTTTCATTTTTTCGAGTAAAGACCAGTTCCCAATACGTTTGTTCGACATCTTTGATCACGGTTAACACCTGGTCGACGAAAACATGGTGTTCGGTTGTCGCGGCATTTCGGGCAATGCTGATTTGTGTCTTGTTAATATCCGCTCCAAAATCACGTAGCAACGGTTGGCTGAGATTTAAGGAAAGGGTATTGGTATACGCTGGATTGAACAAAAAAAACGTTTGTCCTGCGACGGAGTTTCTGTTCGAATCAAATGCCAAATCGAACATTCCTCCCGAATAGAGTTTTTGGGTGAGGCCAAGCCTCATGCTAATATCGTTTTGATCAATGCTATCAGGATCTGATCCAGTCACCATGTTATCGAACCCGAATATGGGCCGATTGAGAGGAGTAATGGTTCGATCGTATCGACTGGAGAGTTCGACCGTAGGGTCGAATTGTGCTTGTTGCAGGATAATATCGGTCAGCCGAACATCTCGTGCTTGACGACCAATGGTAATATCCAGATTACTTTCAAGTGCTCGTAGTACCGCTTCGTTCAGTGTGAGGGTCTCTATGGGTTCGGGGTCGATGAGTGCAGTCAGGGGAGATTCGGCGATCGCGATATAGCTCTGCCCCAGCAATGAAGAGAATAGGAGGCAATTGATGAGCCAGACCGTTCGGATTGTGATACGAGAGGTCCAACCGTAAGTATGTAGCTGCATCTTTTTGAGCAGACGAGAAACAGCTGATGGATTGTAGAATCGAAACGTCGTTTTCAAGTCGCTGATAGTATATCTTACGCTATCAAACGAGTCAGTCACTATGCAAATCAAGGAAGTGATGAATACGGTTGGAATCCCTCGTGTTGTGGTAAATTTAAGTAGAAATGCTATTCTTTGCTTTCATCTGCGACTCTATCATCGGCTTGTGTCCAATCACTGGTAGCTCTTGAGAACGTGTGACGTAAATTCGTAAAATCATGACATATTCCATATCGCCTTCTGCGATTTATTCCATCATATTTTGTGAAAGATAAGGAGTTGTATGTACGTGTTGGCAAAGACTTTCCTGAAATCCTGGTGTAGATCATCGAAATTTGACACTCGTGATGTGAAGACTCGGTATGTGTTGTGGGCTGCGATTGCATTATTTGGTCTTTCAGGCCCTCCTGAGGCTTTTGCAGATCAAGAGGCAGGGCCACAAGAACTTCCTAAGCCTAAAATTAAAACCACACAGCCGCTTTATAAGGATTGGAATTTTGATAAAGAGCAGGCTGGCTCTCCGCCAGCTGGCTTTATGAGCGATGTGAAGAATCATGATGCCAAAGGCACATGGTTGGTCACCAATGAGCCTTCAGCGCCTTCTCAACCACAAGCTGTGGTTCAAGATGCGGATTGTTCCGATGTTTCGTGTTATGACGTGATTCTGGGTGAAGAAACGGAAGTGACCTATGTCGATGTATCCGTACGTATAAAGCTTACAAAGGACATAGGACCAGGGAAGGCTGGGATTGTGTTGGGAGCCAAGGATCATAAGAATTTCTATGCAGCGGTTGTGACGCCCGCCTCCAAGACGGTAGAAGCCTTTCTCGTTCGAGATGGAAAGGCCACGTCGTTTGGTCAGTCAGAATTAAAGCTGGTTAAAGGCGATTGGCATGCTCTTCGTGTTCAGCGAAGTCCGATGATGAGCCATGATCTATTCAATGTATTCTTTGACGACCGTATGTTGTTATCACTTTCCGATTCCACGTTTAAAGAAGGCAAGGTTGGCCTGGTCACATGGGGGAAAGGACCATTTACTTTCGATAATCTTCGTGCACAGGAGTACTTGACGAACCTTCCACTCTCGCGCCCGCCGGCATACTAACCATTTCGGGCTGAACTGAAATTAAGAGTGGTGTTCTTCCTTGTGTGGAAAATGTAGAGTCGAAGTACCTCAAATGTAAGAATAAGAACTTTGTCCATTGACGGCACGTAAACTTGGATTCCGTAGAATGTTGGTATCTCGTTTCATGTAATCTGGCTAGATTTCTTCAATAATCTGTAGACATATCCAATCTTTTTTTGTCCGCCCGTAGCTTTTCGGAGTGCAGAGTCAAGAGGAATCTCTTCCACGGAAAATTTAAAATTTTCTTGGAAGTAGTACTCAATCGTCCCCACTCCAAGACGGTTAGGATCACAAAACCATCCCTGTCCTCCGGGTTTGAGCGCAGTGCTCAGGACATTTGAGATTCCTGGTAAGTTCTTTTCATCATAAAACACCTCACTTCCCAATACGATAGTGTAGATCTGATTCAAATTGATGATGTCAAACCAATCCAAGGTGCAGGTGTCGAAGTGTGTGATGTCATTTAAGTGGCACGATTCCTTCACTCCTTCGAGCGTGACGGGAACCATGTCAGAAAATGTCATGGATGCACCTAATTGTGCGGCGACGATGCCGGCTAAGCCCACACCGCAACCAATTTCCAGAACTTTTTGTCCCTTCAATTTTTGTGGAAAGAAGCTTTTGATAAGGAATATCGACAGGGCCACTTCCGACGGCCAGATTCGATCCCAATATCCCCACCCAAGTGACTCATCATCCCGTTTATCGATGGAGGTTTCATCTGAAATGTCTCGTTTGGTCTTGATGACAATTGGAACGTCTCCGAGCTGAGGAAGTGTGATGATTTTTGTATGACTCAAAGGACAACCCTCTTTCTCAGGTAACGTCCGATCTTGTTTTTCTGAGCAGATTTATCCCTACCCATCAATCTTTGCAAGTTCGGTGTCGACAAATGCCAGGATCTTTTCCGCGTCCTCAACCAAACCATCGGTGATATTCATGCCAAGAGCGAGCTCTTCATCGTCTAGGGTATCGGCTAATCCGTGATTTTGGAGCAAACTGACATCCCAAAAGACCAATCCGATGTTTTCTTGTTTTCCATCGATCGTCGCAATGGCATTAATATTGTCGCCGTGTTCGGTGGGGGTGCTGACAAATGAAGGCTTGACGCCTTCTTGTTTGGTACGTTGAAGAAATTCCATAAATGTCTTAATTCGTTTTAAACTTGTAATATCCATTTGCATTTAATCCTCCCCCTTAAAGCAGATCCTCATAAAAAATACTCACAAAAGTTAAAACTGGTAATTACTCACTTTCCTGAATTTCATTAAAATAATGATATTTATGATAGAAAAGAATTTGATGTTGCCTCTTTTGTATTTTGTAAATTTGGTCAGATGGCAGACAAAGTTAAAAGCTTGAAGCTGCTTCTTTTTCATGGCGACTACGCATTTTACTGGCGGTGTGTTTCTGAGATAGGCAACGATTCTATCGCCGCACGATAGAATTTATTAAATTTTAATACAACACTGATTAGCGAAACACTGTGGAACTGAACCTCTGAATCCAGTTGGTTATTTTCTAAGTTTAGCACTGATATACAGGGCTCATCGACCCCCATTATCGATGTTGTATCCGAATTTATGAATGAATGCTTAAAAGCATTACCTATATCGTTTAGCAAACGGAGAATGTCAACATGATCGTTCCAGAGTGGTAATCGTGTATCTAAGTTTCGTTTTAACGCATGACCGATGCAATCAACCTTTATTTTATTAGGATAGTTATGATTCTTCTCCCAACCCCACAAACACTAAGTGAGTGCGATTAGATCGTCAGCGCCTCTTTTGATTAAGTAAATCGCTTGCTCTGTCGCATATTTGTGACGTTCAAGAGAGTTATCTGGAAATATGGAATCCACTTGACACATATTCCACAATTTGAAACTGTCGATTAGCCGGCGATTCGCTTCGTCAAATCGATGGATTAGCCTATCAGCTTTAGTGAAAAGTTCCCATACGGAGAGTCTGGTGGAAGCCAGAGTCCTAGATGTGCACTGAGTGGCTCATCCGGAGTTTTCCCGTTGTCTCTCAAAACAGGATTAATCATTACTTTCTCATTTCTTGAAGAATACGGTTGAAAGAAACATTCTTGGTATTCGGTTGCGAATTACTTACGGCTTTATCCTATTTTCATGTCATACTAAGTGGTGTGTTTAACTTATTGCTCCATTCGACCTATTGATTCCTTCCCATAATAGTGCCGAATTGACTAACACTTGTAACAAATTCTTGGTCCGTATTAAGTATGTCTGGACAGATGCGAAGAAGGTTTTCTCGAGCATCGATGGTGATTTTGGCATTCTTCAGCTTTGACGCAATGCTATTTGCCGATTGATGACGGATGGTCAAGAAAGCCCCTCGTGTTTCTGGTTTCCCCAATACGTGTATACCATGTTTGTGGAGAAGGTCTGTCAATCTTGCTTGTTGCTTTAGCGAATACGCACGGAGACGTTCAACTCCAAGGCCGAGTGTGAGTGCAAGCCCGGCTTTCGCTTGGTAGTACGGAAGAACGGCTGGTGTGGATTCAAGGAAGGCATTCCCGCCTTGCGCAAGTTTTGCTTCCTCTGGCCGTCTGAATTCAAATGGACTCGGTTGTGCGAACCAACCGGTATCAAGAGTGGTTAATGAACCGGTGAGGTGCTGTGGATGGATGTATAACCAACAGGCACCTGGCCCACCGCGTAAGTATTTGTAGCATCCGCCAATCGCGAAATCAGCTCCTAGCAGTTCAATGTTAACTGGTAACGCTCCAGCTGCATGATACAGATCGATGAGCACCATGGCTCCACGTGCCTGCATTTCACGAATCATTTCCGCTAAATTGGTGAAATACTGACCTGTTGAGAACAGAACCATTGAGATGACGACTAATGAATTGGCATGCTTCACGGAAGCGGCCATATCTTCTTCGTGATAGATCCCCTGGTCGTCCGGCTTGACATGTTGTAATGCGATCCGATCTCGTTGCGCATAAACTTTGAGGATGTGATCGATGGAACTAAATTCAGCTGTCGTAGTAATGACGTTGTACTTTTGATCAAAACAATTCAACACTGCTCGTAATCCTTGGCCTGCACTGGTTTTGGGTACAATACAGTCTGTTGAAGGTGCGCGGATGAGTTGAGCAATACTGTGACGAAAGTGTTGAATTTCGGCAAGCCAATCGTCCCAGGCATTATCCATATCTGCATACCAATGGTTTAATGCCTGCTGAATGTCTGTCTTTGTCTGGTCTAACGGGCGCCCTAATGAGTGGTTGGCGAGATACGTCTCCTGTCGACGTAATACCTCTGAAAACAAGGGGTGAATATGAGTTAGAAGAGTGTGTTCCTCTAATGGACCAGAGCCCAGGGCCGCCAGGGCATGCTGAATGTTATTCGTTTCCAATTTCCGTCCGGACATCGATGAGCTCTGGGAAAAAGGTGATCTCGAGTGCCTGTTTGAGAAAATTCACGCCTGAAGAACCCCCGGTTCCCCGCTTAAACCCAATAATACGCTCCACGGTTTTCAGATGACGAAAGCGCCAAAGCTGAAAATTTTCTTCGACATCCACAAGTTTTTCACACATTTCATAGGCGTCCCATTGCGCTTCCGGATGGTCATAGATTTGCTTGAAGACTTGCGTGAGCTCTGCATTACGTGAATGCGGTTGAGACCAGTCTCGCTCAAGGCATGTCTGAGGAATGGGGTGTCCTTGTCTGGATAATGAACAGAGAAATTCATCGTAGAGGCTGGGGGCATTGAGCACGCGCATCATTTCTTGATACAGGCGGTCATTATGTCGAAAGACTTCGACAGCGGCAGCATCCTTATTGCCAAGAATAAATTCGATAGACCGGTATTGGATAGATTGAAATCCTGAAGCATTGGCTAACACGTTACGAAATTGACCATATTCGTTAGGGGTCAAAGTCTCGAGTACGGCCCATTGTTCAAAGAGTTGCCGTTGGATTTGCTTGACTCTCGCCAAGATTTTAAAGCAAGGATTGAACCGATCTCGTTGAATATGGGTTATTGCTGCCCGCAGTTCATGAAGAATCAGTTTCATCCAGAGTTCAGATGTTTGATGCTGAATGATAAAAAGCATTTCATCGTGATGCGGGGGATGGCTTAACGGTTTTTGTGTGGCGAGTAATTGATCGAGATGCAAGTACCCGGCATAGGTCATTCGATCGTGAAAATCGAGTTGAATGCCTGCTTCTAACTTTCGAATATGTGGGGTGTGCTCGTCCATAGTTGTGAATGTATGGACTGATTGTAGGCCGATGGCTGTATTTTGTGAAGAGGGAATTTTTATTACTTGACGATAACTTGTTTTCTTGGGGAGGATTTTGAAATTCTTACTTTTTCATTCATTTGGTCTAACAATCGTTTTGGGTCCTGGTTTTGAAGGATTAGGGTGCGATTGGTTAATGTCACAAAGCCCTGTTGGACTTGATGGTCCATGAAGGCGAGTAACGAATCGTAAAACCCTTCCACGTTTAAAAGCCCGCAGGGCTTGTGATGAATGTTCAATTGAGCCCAGGTTACCATCTCGCATATTTCTTCTAATGTTCCGTACCCACCAGGGAGTGCAATAAACCCATCGGAGAGTTGTTCCATGATCGCTTTTCGCTCATGCATGGTTTGGACAATGCGTAAATCAGTCAATTCCTGAAACGCCAGTTCCTTTTCTGCGAGAGCAGCTGGAATGATACCAATGACTTCCCCGTCTTCTTTCAGCACCGTTTCTGCGATGACGCCCATCAACCCGATATTGCCGCCACCGTAGACTAAGCCGATCCCTCGTTGAACGAGTAGCTGACCGAGCTGACGAGCCGCCTGTTCATAGGATGCTTGACTGCCTTTTGTCGAACCGCAGAAGACACAAAGACGTTTCATGTGTTTTGCTTTCAATAATGATCACGATTATTCTCTGAGTCCTGAGGTTCAGGTTCAGAGATGGGCGTGTAGTTAGGATTTCATGGGAAGATTGATGAGTGCGTAAGGATTAATTCGTGATCCGTTTAGGCGGACGCCCCAATGAAGATGCGGGCCGGTGGCTCGTCCGGTTGAGCCAACTTGCCCAATGATCTGTCCTTTCTTCACAACCTCTCCCTCTTTGACGGAGATTTTTGAAAGATGGAAATACATGGAGTACAGTCCGACTCCATGATTGAGGATGACGCCTTTGCCTGTGAAAAAATGATCATGGGTGAGGCTGACCGTTCCTGTATTCATGGCGGCGACACTGGTGCCTTTCGGCGCGGCGATGTCCTCTCCACTATGGGGGTTTTTGGATTGTCCATTAATGACTCGTCGACTGCCAAATCGACCTGAGATACGCCCTTTCACTGGAGCAATGAACGGGCCTTCCCAAAATGGGTGGGGGCTGATAGATGCAAAGGCTGCCATCATTTCTTTTCGTTCGGCTTTGACACGAATGAGTGTTTTGTCGTCCAAGTCAACTTTCTTTTTAGGAAGTTTCAAGTGTTGGACGGAGTAGTTTTCTTTCATGACCAAGACGGTGTAGCTTCGATGTTTTGTCTCAGCCTCTGTTGTGATCGTGATATCTAATTCATGCAGGCTGGGTTTATCCTGCATGTCGATTCCCAGGAGTCCGACATAGGTAGTAGATGATTCTTGAATAAATGGAATGTTTCGCTTAAGAAATGTCCCTGTGACCTTTGTTGGGTTGAGCGTCCCGACAGGCACGTGGACCCAGAGGACCTCTCCTTGCTTAGCACTCAATTGTCCATCAATGCCTGGTCGTTGTTCTTTTGCACTCGGAACCAATTTGAGCGGAAAAATGCTGGCAATGAGCAAGGTGATGACGAGCAGGATTTTCCCGGGCAGTCGGGATTTTGAGAACGGTTGATCAATTCGATAAACACTCATGTCTTGAGTCTCGTCTGTGGTACCTGGGTGAGGAGTTCTTCCACCCGTCGGTTGGATGCGCAAAAGGGATCCATGCAGAGGATGGTTTCCTCCCAGTAGCCATTCAGTTTTAAGTATGTCCAATCCACGGTGTATGAACGGTTTTTGGCCCTCGCGAAGCGAATGAAGTCCCCTCTCACTTTTGCCCGAGTCGTTTGCGGTGGAATATTTTTTGCCCGCTCAATCGCTTCTTCCGAAACGACCTTTCGGATATGGTCCCGTCCCACTAAGAGATAATACAGTCCTCGTTGTTGATTGATATCATGATATTGCAGATCCATCATAGCGAGTCGAGGGTCATCCCATTCACACCCTTTTTTCTCAATATACGATTCCATGATCCATTTCTTGGTTATCCAATCGAGCTCTCGAACCAGGAGCATGGGAGAATCTTCTAAGCGATCAAGGACACGCTCCCATTCTCTCAGGACATCGTGCATGATTTTGTCATGAGGATGGGTTTCGAGGTATTCGCTGGCTCGTTCCCAATACATCCGCTGGATTTCCAGGGCCGTGAGTTCCCGTCCGTCTTCAAGCTTGATTCGTTTTTTTAGGGTGGTGTCTTTTGAAATGTCCCGAATGGCTTTGACTGGTTCATCAAGCTCAACGCTTGGCACGGTGAACTTGTCTTCAATCATGGAAAGGACTAAGTCTGTGGTTCCAACTTTGAGGTAGGTGGCGAATTCAGACATATTCGAGTCGCCAAGAATAATGTGGAGACGTCGATATTTTTCTGCATCGGCATGTGGTTCATCTCGTGTATTGATGATACTTCGTGATGAGGTGGTCGATGAAGAGGTTTTTTCATGAATATGTTGGGCACGTTGAGAAATAAAATATTGCGGTTTCCCTGACACCTTGAGGATTTTCCCTGCTCCTGAAAAGATTTGTCGCGTGACGAAGAACGGAATCAATTGTTCCGAGACTTTCCAAAAGTCGACGTCTCGACGCATGAGGAAATTTTCGTGGCATCCATATGTATTGCCAAGCGAGTCGGTGTTATTTTTGAAAATGAAGATATTCCCGGAAAGACCTTCTTCCCGTAGTCGATCTTCTGCAATCGGGAGACATGATTCTAGGACTCGCTCTCCGGCTTTATCGTGCATGACGAGGTCAAGCAGATCGTCGCATTCTGGCGTAGAGTACTCGGGATGACATCCTGTGTCCTGATAAAAGCGTGCGCCATTTGCGAGGAAAGCATTCGATGGCCAACTATTGGGAATCAATCCCTCGAAGATATATCCAAGGATTTTTTCAATAGGCAAATAGACGCGGCCGTTTGGTGAAAACGTCAGACCATATTCGCATTCAAGCCCAAAGATGCGTTTCATGGTAGAACCCCCAAGGCAATGGAAGCCGTGGTTATAGCCGTTTCAGTTATGGCGAATCGGTAGAATATCCATTTGCTAATTTAGATATCCACTACGTGATATACAAGGTCAATTGCTGCAGAGCATCCATGTGGGTATAACCTTCCGATATTTGAGGCTTAGTCATACGCTGTGGCAGTCTTATAGCCGATTCAATGTTCTTCCAATTGTTGGAGTAGTAAATTCCGCTGGGTGAGTCTGGTTGGCTCGCCTGGAAATTTTACTATTCGCTATAATAATTCAACTGGAAATGAAATGGCTTCGCTATAATTCAGCATACATCGTGACTCCTCAATCTTCAATATTATAGCAAATTCTAATAATTACTAGTTGAAATTATAACTATTCGTTATGGCATGAATGGTATGAGACTGAACGATAACCGCTTTAGGGAGTCATGTGTCACTTGCCTTGTTGATTGCGAATGTTCGTATTTCTCCCGGTGGCGTGTGCCCAGGCCCTAAGGGTCGGTGCTCATCCCAAGTGACATGTGACTCAACGTTAGGAAAGTAGTGTGTGGGTTTCAGCCGAAGGAATGCGTCGAAACTTTCTGCCAAGCCTGTCGCGATCAAGGATGGCGACTTCTAATCCTTCAATCGTGATGTGTTGTTCTGTTACCTGTTCAAAGGCCTTTTTGCAGAGGGTTAGGGCTTGTTGTAACGTTGGGAGGTTTTCAGGGCTTTCATTGCGGAGAAAAGTCAGGAGAGCTTCGGCGCGTCCTCCAATCGCGGTCATCCGTTGTTCGTCAACGATGCTTCCGTCGAACGCAATACGATACAGTTCGTTTCGTCCTGGCGCTTCACCCACTTGAGCTAACAGCAGTTCAACTTCGAATGGTTTGAGTTCTTGGCTGAAAATGGTTCCGAGGGTCTGTGAATATCCGTTGGCTAATGATCGAGCTGTGACATCTTCTCGGCTGTACATTAACCCTTTGAGGTCGGCATGTTGAATGCCAGCTTTTCGAAGATTTTCAAATTCGCTATATTTCCCAGCTCCAGAAAAGGCGATGGTATCATAGACTTCAGAGATTTTAAATAATGAGGCGCTGGGATTGTCGGCGATTAATAACAAGCCGTGTTCATATTCAATGGCAATAATAGAGCGTCCTTTGGCAATACCCTTTTTGGCATACTCCGCCTTGTCTTGCATCATTTGTTCTGGAGAAACGTAATAGGGGAGTGCCACGAATTAATGCTCCTGGGTTCGAGTGCGAGAGAGTTCTTCCCATACTGTTGAGAGGGTGGCCTCTTCAACGTCTTGAACGCCTTGGGTATTGACGAATTTCATCGTAGGGTAGATGCGTCGACGTGGATCTGGTCCACCCGTGCCAACATCTTCCTCGGCGGCATTGGCTAAGGCAAGAAGAGCAATTCGAATGGCGGCCTGTTTGTCGAGATTTTTTTTGAATCGTTCTTTGAGCATGAGTCGTGCGTCTTTTCCCCCTGATCCCACTGAATGATATTCCGTCTCTTCATATCGGCCTCCAGTGATGTCATACTTAAAAATTCGGCCCAGATTTCGTTTGATATCGTACCCAACAAACAAGGGGATGACGACGAGCCCTTGCATGACTAATGGAAGGTTGGCTTTGACCATTTGTCCCAGTCTATTGGCTTTGCCCTCGCAGGATAATTGAACGCCGTCAAGTTTTTCGTAATGTTCGAGTTCAATGCTGAACAGTTTGGCCATTTCCACGCAGGGTCCCGCCGCTCCTGCAATAGCCATGGCTGAATAATCATCTGTTTTAAACACTTTTTCCATTCGATTTTCGGCGATCTGAAACCCTTCCGTTGCCCGCCTGTCGCCTGCAATCACGACTCCCTGATCATATTTGAACGCGAGAACGGTTGTCCCATGCGTCAGGGGGGATGGTTTGGGTGTGCCACTGAACTCGAAGGTGCTGGGTTGTTGAAGGATCGGTTGTCCCCAGCGTGAAGCTGGTGTGAGTTCTGGTCGATGGGTTGAAAGAAATTGGAAAAAACTGGAACAGTGATCATGTGGAAATTGAGGGATATCAAGGTCGTGAGTTTTCATGAAGATCCTTTAGCTCTCAGGCGCTTATCCTGAGAGTTTCGTAAGAAGTTGCTCGACGGTTGAGACGCCCTCTAAGAGGTCATTGGTTAAGGCGCGTGTTCCGCGGTAAGGATCCATGAGAGGAATTCGTTTGATTGTATCGTTTCCTTGGTCCAACAAGACGGATGTCCAACTGACGCCGTACACCTTTTCTGCGAATTGCTTAAGACACGTTCCTCGGAAGTATGCCCGTGTATTAAGCGGCGGTTCGACCATGGCCTGTTCAATATCGCTATCTTGAAGTAAGCGTTCAATGCGTTTTCCGCGTTCAAGAGTATAGTACAAGCCTTTATCCGGCCGCATATCGTGATACTGCAGGTCGAGTAGAGCAATGCGAGGATCTTTCCAGCCACAGACCTTGCGATCCATGAATGATTGAATCATCTGTTGTTTGGCCACCCAGTCCAGCTCTCGTCCAAGTTGTGTCGGGTCTTGCTCAAGTTTGTCGAGGATTCGTTCCCAAGATACAAGGACATCTTTTGTTCCTGGCGGAAGGTCTCGAGTATTAAAAAACTCATAAGCTGCCTGAAGATACGTGCGTTGAATATCGATGGATGAGGTGGCCCGGCCATTGGTTAATCGCAGGCTCGCCTTGACGCCTATGTCACGTGAAACGGTCTTGATATCTCGAACTGGATCTTCAAGGACAATTTTGGGAAACTCCCATCCTGCGTCAAGCATCTCCATAATGATGGCGGTCGTGCCAATCTTCAGGTAGGTGGGAATTTCTGCCATGTTGGCATCACCAACGATGACATGTAATCGTCGGTAAACATCTTGCTCGGAATGAGGCTCATCGCGTGTGTTGATGATGGGCCGTTTGACCATCGTATTGAGATCCATCACGCATTCGAAGAAGTCTGAACGTTGAGAAATTTGGTAATCGACGGCGTCGGTGCCGTTTTCAGACCCGACTTTTCCGGAACCGGTAAAAATTTGACGCGTGACAAAAAATGGAATGAGCGTTCGGGCAATTTTTTCGAAAGGTACTGAACGCGAAAGCAAATAATTTTCGTGATAGCCGTAGCTATTGCCTTTTCCATCAGAGTTATTTTTGTAGATAAAGAACGTATCAGACTCCTGAGTCGAATTGAGAGCCTGTAGGCAAACGTTGATCATTCGCTCGCCGGCTCGTTCGTATGCCAGGAGTTCAAGCGGAAGCGTACATTCCGGCGTGGAGTATTCTGGGTGAGCTCCGTCGACGTAGAGACGTCCTCCATTCAGGAGAAGTTTGTTCAGCTGACGATTATGTCGGATATTCGGTCGCTCAGGTTCTCCCTCAACGAGAAAGCCACGAGCATCAAAGAATGGATTTTCATTCTCATAATCCCAGATGCCCTGGGGAGAAGGGAGCGTGGGGTAGTGACTGATGAGTCGAATGGAATCTGTGACGGGATCGGAATGTCCAGCCCCCTTGGCAAGAATGCCAAACTCTGTTTCCGTGCCTAGAATTCGGTGCAATGCTCCTCCATGTCAGCTTGAAATAGATGGGTAGGAAGTGAGACTCACACTAGAAATAGTGTCCGACGCTGACGGTTTCTATTTCTCGTGATTCAGATGGTTCTTCAGTCAATGTCCGAACGTGGATAATTTTTTCACCTTTTTTGCCGGCTATCCTCGCCCAATCATCGGGGTTTGTTGTATTGGGAAGATCTTCTTGTTCTTTAAATTCCTCTCGAATGGCTTTGAGAAGATCATCAGCAATAATGCCTTTTTCGCCTGTCGCAATCGCACGTTTGATAGCCATCTTTTTCGCTCGAGAGACGACGCCTTCAATGAGTGCACCACTCGCAAAGTCTTTAAAGTAAAATGTTTCTTTTTCGCTATTTGCATACGTGACTTCCAGGAAACGATTTTCCTCTGATTTAGCATAGAGCGCATCAGTGGCGAGATCGATAAGATGTGCGACCAGTTTTTTAGCGTCATTCTGCTGTTGATCAAGTTCAGTTTTAGAGAAGGGAAGATCGGGCGTGAGATATTTTCCTAGAATTTCCTTGGCGCCTAGTTTGTCCGGTCGAGGGATTTTCACTTTGACGTCTAACCTGCCTGGTCGCAAGACTGCTGGATCAATGAGATCTTGTCGATTGCTGGCACCGATGACGATGACATCTCGGAGGCTTTCGACTCCATCGATTTCCGCAAGAAATTGTGGAACGATAGTTGACTCTATATCTGAAGAAATGCCCGTACCTCGTGTTCGAAACAACGCATCCATTTCATCGAAAAATACGATGACTGGATAGCCGTTAGAAGCTTTTTCTTTGGCTTTGGCAAAGACTTCACGAATTTGACGTTCAGACTCTCCAACATATTTATTTAATAACTCTGGGCCTTTGACATGCAGGAAGTAACTTCGAATATCTTTTCCTGTGAGATGTTTTAACTTTTGAGCAATCGAGTTGGCGACGGCCTTGGCGATCAAGGTTTTGCCGCACCCTGGAGGACCATATAGCAAGATCCCTTTGGGTGGAGAGAGTCGGTGTTCGGCGTAGAGGTCAGGATGTAAAAATGGTAGCTCGACAGCGTCTTTCACTTGCACGAGTTCTTTTTCAAGGCCTCCAATTTGCTCATAGTTCGCGTCTGGGACTTCTTCCAGTACTAATTCTTCCATTTCGGATTTAGGAAGTTTTTCGGTGATGTAGCCGGACCGTGGATCGAAGAGCAAGAGATCCCCAACGCTAAGGGGTTCATGTTGTAACGGTTGAGCCACTTCAACGACACGCTCTTCATCATGCCGTAATTTGACCAACGCTCGATGATCATCGAGCTGGATTTTTAATTGGACGACTTCGCCCTGCGGATCAAATTCTCGCATTTCGATGATGTTGAGAGCTTCGTTGAGAATCACCTCTTGTCCTTTTCGCAATTCTTTCCCGGTAAGTGCTGGGTGCATGCTGACGCGCATTTTTCTGCCAGAGACTGACACGTTGGCGGTATCGTCCTGATTCAGACTGCAGAAAATGGCGTAGCTTGAAGGAGGCGCAGTAAGTTTTTCTACTTCCTTCCGTAATGCTTCAATCTGGGATTTGGCTTCTTGAAGGGTGGAAACGAGACGCTCGTTTTGTTGTTGAGACTGACGAAGTTGCTGACGTGAGTCGTAGAGCTGATGCATTTCAGTCTCCATAGACTCCAGTTCGCTGCGGAGTTTTTCTAGTTCACTGTTCGGATCATTCTGTTTTCCCATCCCCATAGTCGTTCCACCTATTCGTTTATGATGAACGTTCCCGGCAGGACTTAGGAGAGAACATCTCAATCACTGGGTAATGCGTATATCAAGACTGTCAAATCATATTCTGTATTTCGTATTTCTTAATCTATGTGAATTGTTTGAAGTAAAATTATCTTATCACTCGATTTTCAAAAGGGTCAACCGACAAAGCATATGGTCAATGCTGTTTGATGGGCAAAAAAGCTTGACTTATGAATTTTCAAGTGCTTGCAAAAATTGATGAGTGGCAGAAGGAATGCTGGTGGATTCCAGTATTGCTGAAATGACTGCGACGCCATAGGCCCCTGCCTGTTTCACATCGCTTACACGTTCCGGGGTGATTCCGCCTATGGCGTAAATAGGCAGCGTGGATTGTTGACAGGCCTGCTCTAGTACCCCTAATCCGAGGGGGGGACCGTAGGTTTTTTTTGAGGGCGTATCATAGATTGGGCCAAGTACAAGAAAGTCAGCACTTTCACGCTCTGCGGTTAATACATCCTGTAGTGTGTGTGTGGACTTGCCAATTAACGCTTGTGGGCCAAGGAATTGGCGCACCTGAGGAATTGGCAAACTGTTCGATCGCAAGTGAACGCCATCTGCGCCAATATGTTTTGCAATATCCGCCCGGTCATTGATGAGGAGGAACGCATGATGTTGGTGGACTACGGGCAGTAGGTCTTGTGCGAGTGCAAGAAGATGCCGGGTGTGGATATCTTTTTCTCGTAGCTGAACGAACGTTGTTCCTGCACTGAGGGTTTCTTGAAGAACTGCCTGAAGAGAGCGTTCACGCGTTTGGTGACGGTTGGTCACCACATACAAACGGGGTAAAATTTTTTTGGTCATCAAGGAGGAAGAGAAATTTAAAACAAAAAGTCTAAATTGAAAAATTCAAAGTTAAAGAAGCCCTGCTTGTATACTTTTGCACTTTACATTATCCTTCTAGAGCATCCCTTCGATAGTCGTGCTTGCGGTGGCATAAAGTTTTCTGGGGATTCTGCCTGCTTTGTAAGCCAATCTTCCCGCCTCAATTCCCAACTTCATGGCTTCGGCCATCATGATGGGATTCTTTGCGCCGGCAATTGCTGTATTCATCAGTACGGCGTCTGCCCCGTACTCCATGGCCAAGGCCGCATCTGATGCCGTTCCGACGCCAGCATCGACGACAATGGGGACTTTGATGGTTTCAAGAATGATTTTCAAATTATACGGATTACGAATACCCAACCCTGACCCAATGGGTGCAGCTAACGGCATGACGGCTGGGCAGCCAACATCAACAAGCTTCTGTGCCACGATGGGGTCGTCATTGGTGTAGGGTAAGACGATGAATCCTTCTTTAACCAAAATTTTTGCCGCTTCAATGAGCCCTGCAGTGTCAGGGAAGAGGGTTCGTTCATCGCCAATCACTTCGAGTTTGACTAAATCCGAGACCCCGGCTGCTCGGGCAAGACGTGCGTAGCGAAGTGCATCTTCGACGGTGTAACACCCTGCCGTATTTGGAAGAATGGTGTAGTGTTTTGGATCGATGTAGTCAAGCAAGTTTTCTGACTTTCGATCCGTGATATTGACTCGCCGAACGGCGACGGTGACGACATCGGCTCCGGCAGCGTCAATGGCTTTTTTGGTTTCATTGAAATCTTTATATTTTCCTGTACCAACCCAAAGACGGGACCGAAACTCTCTGCCTGCAATCACTAATTGATCATCACTCATAGTCTAATATTTAATCCTGTATTTAGTGTGGAATTGTCGACGTAATGTGTCTTCGTGATGTTGTCCCAGCCCCGCCGCCAATGAAGCTTAAAATTTCTATCGCATCTCCATGGCGTAGGATTGATTTGGAGAAATCATCACGATCCAAAATTTGTAAATTGAGTTCAACCGCGACCTGTTCGGTACGAATGTCCAACTGCTGGAGAAGGTCTGTGACGGTGAGCCCGTCTTGGAAAGTTTGAGATTCTCCGTTGACTTGAATATCCATGAAAAGACCGTAGAACCATGGTCAAGAATGTTAAGTGAATATGGATGCTTAGCTTAAATTTTATCCTACGGTAGGCTTGAAATGCTTGTCAATAAAATAGCCTTAAGGGACTTGATGTGGGTTCGGGGTGTTGTTGAAAGTCGCTTGTGACCATAATACACGAGGAGAAAGTTCCCATAACCGTATTCATAAATTTCCGTGCGTCTGAACGGTCCATGCCTTCTGTTGGTTCGCTCTATAGCCGTTGCAAATAATTTCTGATGTTTGAGGCGTAGGATTACACTGTCTTGGCTACTTCTAATCAACACAGCAGGGGAAGAGCCGGGTTCAACGTTCAATGTCTATTCGGTTCTCGGTGAGATATACAGCGATCGTAGCCAAGGCTAACTTAAATCGATACCGCAGGGGCTGAATAATATTCAACGTCAGTTGCGCCATTGGGATGCATAGGGTTACGCCACAACCGTCGTCTAGGGCTCCCTTTCAAATTAACTGGAAATTTATTGGATTTACTACAGTAGATCAAATGGAGAATTTCCCTTAGAATACGATTTTGGGGTTGCTGGTTATTGAGACGGTCATGAGTCGTGAGTATGGCACATCACAATCAAGCATTAGCGGGCCTCTTTCATTCGATGGCAGGCTTACTGTCAGGGCGAAATACCAATCCTTATCGTATTCGAGCTTACCGTAAAGCTGCAGAGTCGTTGCTCGAATTACAAGAGGATGTGAGTGAGATCGCAAAACGAGGAGATTTGCAGTTGATTCCAGGGGTAGGGAAAGATCTCTCCGTGAAAATTCAGGAGTATTTATCGACCGGACATATTCAAGCGTATGAAGAACTCAAAACCCCATTGCCGGATGAGGTGAAAGAGTGGACGACGCTTCCAGGTTTTTCTGAGCATCTAGTGCATGATTTGTATTTTCGTTTAGGCATTCAGACGTTAGATGATTTAGAACAATTAGTCCGCTCTCACATGTTGCGAACAATTCCGGGAATGGCGGAACGGACTGACGAAATCTTAGCGGCCATTCATGTCCTCGCTTCAAAGTTAACTCGATAGCTGTCGATTGACGGTACCGTAAGGCTTTGGTAGCGTTTGAAAAATCCCAATGTCAATTTCTTACACTTAAAAATCAGAGAGATTGAGGGCAGACGCTCTGTATGATATGGGTAGCCCATCTCCAGGCTGAATTCCCGAGTTTGGAAGTCTTGTGAATAACAATTTCTAACGAAGAAAGAATCGTTTGTTATGTCGATTTCTGCTTTTATTCTTATTGATGTAACAGGAAATCATACGAAAAGTGCTTATAAAACGATCATGAGAATTCAGGGTGTCCAATCGCTAGCTGCTGTAACAGGTGCACACGATCTTATTGCGCAAATTGAAGCTGAAACCATTGAAGAATTACATGATATTGTCCTCTCCCGTATTCGAAGTATTGATGGTGTGCTCAAAACCAGCACGGCACTTGTCCTGAAATTCTAACGCGCATTCACGACGTTAAGCTGCTGGCCGTAACTGTTTGAAGACTTTCCAGGTTTTCAGAAGTTCCAAGGCCTTCTGGAGTTGGATATCATCTGGCGGAACGTCGTTATCGTTCTTTTTCTTGTCTTCAGATTTTTCTTCGCCGGCGTCTTGAGCAGGTTTCTGCGAAAGGGCGACGGTGTCTTCAGCCTTAGCGTCTTCTTCTTCCGTTGAGGCGGTTTCTTTGACCTTTGCCGTGGCTTTTGGGTCCACGACGATGTCCGGCTTGACTCCAATGTTATGAATCGACTCACCTTCAGGCGTGTAATATTTGGCCGTCGTTAAGCGGAGTCCAGACCCATCAGACAGTGGCAGAATGGTTTGAACTGAGCCTTTCCCGAAGCTGGTTGTTCCAAGAATAACAGCTTTTCCCCAATCTTGCATGGCAGCGGCAACAATCTCAGAAGCACTTGCTGAACCATGATTGATCAGAACAATCATCGGATATTCGAGTGTATTGCCATTCGCTCTGGCACGATATTCATCTTCTCGCCCGTTTCGCCCTTTAATCGATACAATTAATTTTCCAGATTTCAAAAATTGCTCTGAGACTCCAACCGCTGCGGTCAAGAGTCCACCAGGATTGTTCCGTAAATCCAAAATTAAACTTTGGATGTTTTGTTCCTTCAGGGTTTCTAATGTGTCGGATAAATCATCAGGAGTTTGTTCTTGAAATTGCGTGATACGAACATAGCCGGTATTGCCACCAATAACCTTGCCGCGCACGCTTTGAATCTTGATGGTATCTCGTGTGATCTCATAGACTAACGGCTTTTTCGTCCCTTCGCGAAGGACGGTTAGAGTGACAGCGGTGCCTTTGGGGCCGCGCATTTTTTGTACAGCTTCCATGAGTGTCAGGTCCTTGGTTGGTGTATCACCAACCTTGGCAATCACGTCACCGGCTTGAATGCCTGCAGCAAAGGCTGGGGTATCTTCGATCGGCGCAATGACGGTTAATCGGTTGTCTTTGATTCCGATTTGGATCCCCAGTCCCCCAAATTCTCCTTTAGTTTCGACTTGCATCTCTTTATACATATCTAAAGTCATATATGATGAGTGCGGATCTAAGCCAGCCAGCATGCCACGGACGGCACCATGCACAAGGTCTTGCATCTTCGTCTCTTCGACGTAGTGCTTTTTGACTTGGGATAACACTTCCGCAAAAATTTGAAGTTCTTCATAGTTCTCACTCGCATAACCGGTTCGATCCCACCCTTTCCCGATGAGGACACCGACAAGAAGAATAGTGACGACGGTAAGTCCGGTTACCCATACAGTTGACTGGTGTTCTTGTTTCATACAAAAATTCCTTTTGCTACTCCACAGTTATGGACGTTTGACAAGCCATCGAAGAGGATCAACGGGTGTAGTGCCTTTTCGTAATTCAAAGTAGAGCGTATTCTTATCTGTAAGTCCAGTTTCTCCGGTCTTTCCAATGACGTCTCCCTTGGCCACAGCCTGTCCTTCCTTGACGAGTAAGGTCGAGGCATGAGCATACAGAGAAAAGAAGCCATTCGTGTGATCAACAATTACGACGAGTCCGTACCCTTTCAGCCAATCGGCATAGACCACGTTACCTTGAGAGACTGTGTGAATCGGACTCGATTGATGAGTTTTGATTTCTATTCCCTTTTTATTGACATACGTATCAAAGGTTGGATGCTTTTGACGGCCAAAAAACGACACCACTTTTCCTTGTGTTGGCCAGAGTAAGGATCCTTTGGTGTGGACTTGGCCCTTTTTTGACTTTGGCTTCGCTTGAGAGAGTTTAAAGCGCTGATCCAACTCTTTGAGTAAGGCATCAACCTGCTTCGCCGACCGCTTCAGTCCCTCGACTGTGCGCTCATATAATTCTTGTTCTTTCGACAAACTCGTCAAGACCACATGTTTGTCTTTTTTGACACCCTTCATCTCCGTGATGGTTTGTAGTGTATGCTGTCTATAGTTCAGAAGTTCTTCCCGTGTTTGCGTTTGACGTTCTTTGAGGTCTTCTAATTCCATCAATTGCTGGCGATAGGTGTCCAACAGTTGAAACTCCTGTTTTGAAATCGTCGATAAATAGGCGACCCGTCGTTCAAAGTTTGCCAAGGTGTTGGCTTCGAATAAGGTTTTGAGATATCCACCACGCCCTTCCATGTAGAGAACCCGGAGCCGATTTGAAATTGAGCGTCGATGTTGTGAGACTTCTGCTTGAACGTCTGATAATTGTTCTTGAAGTTTGCCGAGTTCGCGATCTTTCCCTTTGAGTTCTTTGCTGACGCGACGGTATTCCCGTTGCTTTTCAATGAGCGACTTATCTAGCTTTTCAATTTTCTTGAGAACGGACTCTGATTGTTTTCCAGCTTTTTCCGCTTTTTGTGTGGTCTGGTTAATTTCATCATTGAGCTTTTTAAGCCGAAGGCGCTCTTGTTCCAACTCTTGAGAAATGGCTGTTTTGGTAAGCGGTTTGGCCCACGTCCACGATGAAGGGAGTAGATGTGTCTCGATAATGAAGAGGAGGAGCAGTGGCGCGACGACTCTCATGTTCTGACCTTCATCCATCCGTAAATTGACAGGGCACTTCCTGCGCAGCCCAGAATCAGTCCTGCCAACACTAACATACCCGACATGTGAATGGGGAAGAAGTCAAGAGTGGTTTGAAGGCCTCCGACCCAGCCCAATTCGTGGATTTTGTCTTTCACAATTTCAAAGCCTCCGCGTAACAAACCCAGAGACAAGGCCCCTCCGACCGCTCCTAGTACCGCCCCTTCGATGAGATATGGGATGGCGATAAATGCTCCAGTTGCTCCGATCAAACGAAGGATTTCAATTTCGTCGCGTCGCGCATAAAACGCAAGTCGAACCGTATTCGAAATGATGGTCATTGACGCCAGAGCGAGAATGAGGCCGATGCTCAATGCTCCAATTTCAAGGTAGTTGGTAAAGAGCGTCAATCGTTCGACCCAGTCACGACTATACCGGACATGCTCGACCCCTGAAAGCGTTTTGACCCGAGAGGCGAGTTCTGAGACGAGATCAGATACTTGAGCATGCGGAGTGACCGTGACGACGAAGGAGGCAGGTAATGGATTATCGCCAATGCCATCAAGCAGATAAGACTCCTCAGGGAATTGCTCGTGGAATTCCTTGAGGGCCTGTTCTTTTGAGACAAAGGTCAGCGTATCGATGTGTGTTTCTTGGTTCAATGTTTTTTTGAGGTTGGCGTGTTCTTCGTTGGATATCTCCTCCTCAAGGTAAATGATCACTTGGACATGATCCTGAAGTGAGCCGGCAATGGTCCGAACATTGTGATACAACAATAAAAACATACCAAAACTCGCGATCGTAAAGGCCGTCGTGATAATGCCGATCAGCGTGTTGGTTCTGTTCGTCCGGAGGCCTCTCATGGCCTCACGGAGAAGATACATGAGACGTTTCACGAAAGTGTTCCTTGATCAGTCAGCAGGCGGCCGCAGTCGAGTTTGATCATTCGTCCATTGATTTGCTCGACAACTTGACGGTTGTGAGTGGCGAGCATCACAGTGGTGCCTCGAGCATGAATCGCTTTGAATAACTCAGAAATTTCATACGTTAATTGGGGGTCAAGATTTCCTGTTGGTTCATCAGCGAGCAAGATAATGGGGCTGTTCACAATGGCTCGTGCAATACAGACTCGTTGTTGTTCACCGGCAGATAGGACAGATGTTTGTGTGGTCCGTTTGTGATCCATGCCGACCGATTGGAGAGATTCGGCGACTTTTCTTCTGGCATCAAAAGAAGACAGCCCTCGAATAATCAGTGGCAGTTCGACGTTTTCATACACCGTTTTATGTGGCAAGAGCTTAAAGTCTTGCAGGACGAATCCCATGGTTCGGCGAAGGTAAGGAATGTCTGTCGCCCGAAGACGGGCGATATTGCGATTTTGAACGAGTATTTGGCCATCATCAGGAAACTCCGCCCCAAAGATAAGCTTGAGTAATGTTGTTTTTCCTGCGCCGCTTGGCCCTGTGATTAGAATACATTCACCTTTCTCCACCCGTAGGGAGAGGTCGGAAAGAGCAATGCATCCTTCATAATATTTTGTGACGTGAAAAAGTTGAATCATCCGGCCTCTGTCATACGAGGTGATAGAGGCCGGACGAACATGGTCAATTCGAGTTCATTCATCGATACTACTCTTCGGTCGAGACGAGATCACATGATTTCTCAGATTTTCGCAAGCTTCTGTCAGCGGCTTTGTTAGTGGATACTATCGCGAATTCATCCAACTCAAATGTCTGCTATAGCGAATCCAAATAAGTTCCAGCTGGGCATATCAACTAACTCAGCGAGATTATTCACTTCAAACATGCGGAAGGTTATACCCGCTTGGATGTACTGGTAATGATTGAGGTTTTCTGTCACGTATTGGATATCAACATTGTACACGTTGACGCTTTATCGTTTCGGTATAACTGAAATGGCTATAAGGAGTATTATACCAGCTCACCATCTGCTGTCTTCCCCTGGAACTTCAAATGCATGTTCAATGTGGATAATTTCAAAAGAATCATCCGGATGTTGACGGCAGAGCACCACATCGAAGCGGCTTTCTTGATAGCTGAGTTGATGTTGAGATAAATAGCGGGAGGCCAGTTTGATTAATCGTTGTTTTTTCGATTCAGTAATTGTCGAAAGCATACCTCCGTGGCTGTCTGAGCGTCTGGCTTTGACTTCGACAAACACAAGAGTCTTTCCATCACGGGCAATCAAATCCAGTTCCCCACCCTGGAACTGCACATTTCGACCAAGGATGTGATAGCCTTTCTTTTTGAGATGTTGAGCGGCGAGCGATTCAGCTGTTTGTCCAAAAAGGTGACTCGCTGGCTTTTTCGTCATGCTTAGGCAATATCCTGACACTCTCGAACGGGACGAAAGCTCTGCCGGTGTCCTTGGCAGGGACCATATTCAGCAAGAAGTTGAAGGTGTTGTGGTGTCGGGTAGCCTTTGTGGACATGGAATTGATACTGAGGAAAGCGCTCATGATACTCGTTCATCACGCGATCTCGACTCACTTTGGCCAAGATTGAGGCTGCAGCAATCGTCAGAGACAGGCTATCGCCCTTGATAATTGCGCGTTGGGGAATGGGAACATGAGGTAAATCAACGGCATCAATGAGTAGATAATCGGGAATAACCGACAGAGCAGTCAGTGCTCTGAGAAAAGCCAAGCGTGTGGCTTCAAGAATATTCAGGTGATCAATTTCTTCTTCGGTAGCCAGGCCAATGGCCCATGCCGAGGCGCGATGCGTCAGATCGATAAAGAGAAGTTCTCGTTGGGATTCGGTCAAAACTTTTGAGTCATTGAGTCCGCAGAGTTGAAATCGTCGAGGAAGAATAACCGCGGAGGCGACTACTGGCCCTGCCAAGGGACCTCGTCCCGCTTCATCAAGGCCGGCAATACGTTGATACCCACACGAATGGGCCGTGTCTTCAAAAAAATGGTCGGGCTCCATGAGCCCTCATGATTGGGGTGGTTGTTGATCTGTTTTCATACGATGGTCGCAGCAGGCACTGGTCATGCTTCTTGAGCTGAATCAGAAGCATCGGCTGTTTCATTAACCGGTTCTGAAGACGGAGCTGTGACAGGGGTCTTGCTGACCTTACTTGTTCGCGTAAATTCTCGTTCAGCCACCTTCGCGGCTTTCCCTTTTTTCGTTCGCAGGTAATAGAGCTTGGCCCGTCGGACTTTCCCTTTCCGAATAACCTCGATCCCGGCAATACTGGGCGAATGAATCGGGAAAATTCGTTCGACTCCGACGCCAAAGGAAATTTTACGAACGGTAAATCGTTCACTGACGCTTTTGCCTTTTCTGGCAATGACGACCCCTTCAAATACCTGAATCCGTTCTTTTTCTTCTTCAGTTTTTTTCCCGGATGATTTTGATTCGATGACTTTCACCTTGACGCGAACGGTGTCACCAATCTCAAAAAAGGGTACTGTGTCTTGTGCAAATGATTGTTCTAATCGCTCTAACCGGTTCATCGTTGGGCTCCTTCCTGCCGCTTTCTTCTACAAACGAGTCTTGTTATAAAAAATCTGTTGTTTGATGCTTCAGTATGGAAAATACACTGTTCTTGCTCTTCATAGAATGACCTATGGAAATATGGCAGTTGATCGCGTGCTAACTGCTCGTGGCGTGAGATTGTTCGTGCAGAATTTCATCAAGTAACAGTTGGTCTTTCTCGCTCAATGTTTGTTGATTGAGTAAATCTGGCCGTTTGACAAGAGTATTCCGTAACGCTTCTTTCCGGCGCCACAGCCTGATCGCTTCATGGTTGCCTGATGAAAGAATTTCAGGAACGGCCGCTCCTCGAACCTTATTGGGCCTTGTGTAATGCGGGTAATCTAACAGAGAATCCATGAAAGAGTCATGTTGAGCAGAAAGGGGGTCGCCTAACACTCCTGGAATAAGGCGGACGGCCGCATCAATCATGACCATAGCTGGTAACTCACCACCCGTTAAGACGTAATCACCCACAGAAATTTCTTCTGCAAAAAGTGTAGATCGGACTCGTTCATCGATGCCTTCATAATGGCCGCAAATAAATACAAGTCTTCTAGATTCATTGCTCAAGGCCTGTGCATGGCCTTGAGTAAAGGAGATGCCTTGGGGGGAAGGTAAAATGATCCGAAGATCTTGATGATCCTTCCGCAAGACATCAATGGCACGAAAGATGGGCTCGGCTTTCATCACCATACCTTCGCCGCCGCCATAGGGCGTATCATCGGCATTGAAATGAGGGCCATCGGCATAGTCCCGGATATTGTGGATCTTGAGGTGGAGCAACCCTTTTTCCTGTGCACGTTTGACGATGCTCTGAGACGTCACAGCCTGAATACTCGCAGGGAATAGGGTGAGAACATCACACTGCATCGGATAACCCCCACTGCTCTACCGGAGCGACGGTCATAGACTTGCCTTTGAGGTCGATCTGTTTGATGACCTGTCGTGTGGCGGGAATGAGGTATTCGTCGCTGTCTTGCCTCACTATAAACACAAGGTGTTGGGGAAGATCTAAAACTTCTTCAACCTGTCCCAAGGCTCGATGATGTTCATCATGGACATCTAAGCCAATGAGCTCGTATTGATAAAACTGTCCAGCTGGAGAAGGCGGTACGGATTCAAGGGGAACCTGAATCAACGCTCCTTGATAGGCCGAGACGGCTTCCGGTGAAGAAAACGCTGAAAACTTGAGGAGATACGAGCGTCCAGAGAGTCGAGCTTGCGTGACATTCGTTTTTAACGATTGGCCGGTTGGCGAGACCAGCGTAACAGATGGAAGGTTTTCAAAACGTCCGGGAACATCCGTTAATGATTCAATGCGAACTTCACCCTTCACCCCAAAAGGTTTGAGTACACGTCCTATTGTGATGGAGTCAGTTGTCGCTTGCATGCTCAATGTTGTGGTTTCGCATCGGCCTTTTACAGTCCTCTCCCTAGTCGTGACTTGTTGAGAGTGAGACTCTTGGCTCGCAAAGCTGGTTATAGCCAGCTGTCTGTTTGATTTATGATGCTTGTGCTGCACTCTTTTTAGCTTCAGCCAGCGCTTTCATCACTCCTGTCTTTCGGAGGAGGGCACGAACGGGGTCCGTGGGCTGCGCACCTTTTTGAAGCCAATCAAGCACTCGATCTTCCTTGAACGTCGCTTTATCAGAATCCTTTAAAGGGTTATAGGTTCCAATGACTTCCAAGAAACGACCGTCGCGTCGTTTACGCGAATCAGCGGCAACGACGCGATAAACAGGATGCTTATGTCGTCCCACTCGTGTTAACCGTAAATGAACTGCCACTGTGTGTACTCCTCGTTAAAATGTGATTGAAACTCTGAAATATCGTGATTGTGATGATGAATGACGTGATGAATTGGGTTAAGGGGTCTGGAGGACCCTGACTAACTTCTTTCGTTTTTTCCCTTTTCCCATCTTCCCCATGCCCATTCGGCCACCAACCAGGGACTTCATCATACGCCGGGCTTCTAAAAACTGTTTAATGAGACGATTAACTTCTTGAACGGACGTCCCGCTTCCTCGTGAGATTCGTTTTTTCCGATTGCCATTGATAATGGTGTGATCGCGTCGTTCTTTTTTCGTCATAGAGTCAATGATGGCGACGACACGCTTAATCTCTTTTTCTGGAAGTCCACCTTGAGAGCCTGCATCGGCCACCATGGATTTAATTTTTTGTCCACCAGGAAGCATGTCCAAGATTTGATCAAATGACCCCATCTTATTCACTTGTTGGATTTGATCGCGAAAATCCTCAAGTGTGAGTGTATTACTCGAAACTTTTCGTTGAAGGGTTTCGGCCTGTTCTTTCGAAAAGTTTTCTTGTGCCTTTTCAATAAGGGTGAGCACATCGCCCATACCCAGAATTCTGGAGGCCATGCGGTCAGGATAGAAGGGTTCCAGGGCGTCAAGTTTTTCTCCCACGCCGAGAAATTTAATGGGTTTGCCGGTCGCTGATCGAATGGACAGGACGGCACCGCCGCGAGCATCACCTTCCACTTTTGTCAGGATCACGCCATTCAGGCCGACTACTTGATCAAATCGTTCGGCCACAGAAACGGCTTCTTGTCCAGTCATGGAGTCTGCAACCAACAGCACTTCGTCTGGATTGACAGACTGTTTAATGTCGACGAGTTCCTGCATCAGTGTTTCATCAATTTGCAGGCGTCCTCCAGTATCAAGAATGACGACTTCATAGCCAAGTTCTTTGGCGCGAGATACGCCGTCGCGACACGTTTGAACTGCGTTGGCGTTCGGTTTGCCTTCTTGATCGCCACGGTGGACTATGACCTCAAGGTCTTGACCTAATGAAGCGAGTTGTTCTCCGGCGGCTGGTCGACGCGGGTCGGCAGCCACGAGCAGCACTCGTTTCCCTTGGGTTTTGAAATGATTGGCCAGTTTTCCTGTTGTTGTGGTTTTTCCTGAGCCTTGAAGACCCACCATCATAATGACGGTTGGAGGAGTCGAAGAAAGATGAAGCTCAGCTTGATCTTTGCCGAGGAGATCACGAAGCTCTTCCCAGACAATTTTGACCACTTGCTGGGCAGGGTCTAGGCCCTTGAAAACTTCTTGCCCAATAGCCTTTTCACGAATTCGTTCAATGAAGTCTTTAACAATTTTGAAGTTGACGTCTGCCTCTAACAGCGCGAGGCGAACTTCCTTCAATGCGTCGGTAATATTCTGTTCAGAAAGAACAGCCTGTCCACGCAACTGCTTGAAAACATTGTCAATTTTTTCTGTTAACGAGCCAAACATAAGTTAACGATCCTGTCCCACATTCTTTCGCCACCAAAACAAGCTAGTCTAGTAAAGACTTTCTGAGGAGTCAAGCTGTAATAATCGGTTTATTTGCCTAGGTTAAAGTTACTATTATTCTGAAGACTTTTTGGAGCGAGTCATGAGTAATGAGTTTCCAGTCTGGAAATTTATCAGTAAGATACGTCTCAAAATTTAAGTGATAGAGAGCATTCGGTTTAGCAAGTCATTTTATTACGAGTTTCCCGATGAAGTCGAAAGATTGGGTTGCACTCATAGAAGCCGGGTATAGCCTTGAGGGAAACGAGGAAGCGTGGCTCAACAATGTCTTGGATCGGGCGGCCCCTTTATTTGACCGCGGATGGTGGCCGGGTTTGGCTTCCTACCGTTTTACTCCCACAACCGTTGATATTGAGCATGCCGTGACTCGTGGGCCGAAGAAGCTTCTAACTTTCTTGCGGGAAGGTACACGTGAACTTCCAGAGGCAGTTGATCTTGTCTATCGAAGTTCTGTCCAAGTTGCTTCGATGAGTGAGTTGGTATTTTCCCGCTTTCCTGACCAACGCACCGTCATGCGACGTAGCACTAAGGGGCTCATTCAAGATGTTCTTGGCATAAAGGCTTTTACAGGACAAGATACTGGACTGTTCTTGTGTCTGATGTTCTTCAAAGAGATCACCTCTAAAGCTATAGAGAAAAAACGCTGGCCATTGATTGCGAGTCATTTGGGTGCTGGGCTCCGATTACGGGACGTGGCTGCGTCATTAACGCTTGATAAGGTCCCTGTCGAAGCAATTTTCGAACCAGGTGGGAGGCTCTGTGATGCTCGAGAATATGCAATGGATACTTCTGCTCGTGAAGCATTGCGAGAGGCAGTCCGTCGCATTGATCGAATTCGTACTCGAGCAGGTCGAAGTGACCCGGATAATGCTATGGAAGCCTGGGAAGGTCTCGTGCAAGGCCGCTGGTCGCTGGTAGATCATTTCGATACGGACCGACGGCGGTTTGTCCTGGCCATCAAAAACGATCCTACTTATCCTGATCCCCGTGGACTCACCATGCGTGAGCGACAAGTGGCAGAATTTGTCGGTCTGGGTCATTCAAGTAAGGAAATTAGCTACACACTTGGAGTGTCTCACTCTGCGGTTACGAACTGTACTGCCCGTGTACAAAGCAAGCTTGGTTTGTCATCGATTGCCGAATTAGCCGCCTTCTTTGCCCCAAGCGGACTGCGAGCTAAGCTTGCAGAAGTCTCAATTGCTGGTGAAGATCTTCTCGTTGGGGCCTATCCATTAATCAATGAAGAACGTGTGAGCAAGCTAACCGAGGCAGAGCGCGCCGTCTTAGCTCATTTAGTGGCAGGCTCCACGAACAATGACATTGCCCAACGTCGGAACGTGAGTGAATATACGGTCGCCAATCAGGTGAAAGCCATTTTTCAAAAACTTGAGGTTTCCTCACGTGGTGAACTCGCGGCACGCTTACAAAGCGTGGCGTAAAGGAATCTTTGCCTTCTCTCTGTTGGTTTATGACTCACTCTGAAGTTTTCACTTACCGTCAGCCTATTCTTCTTTGAAATCCTACGAGTTTACTTCAGTAAACCACACCTTTTGGGGGCATGTTGTGCCTCAAAAAGCTTGATGTGTGAAATTAGCTATAGAATTGAATATTCAATCAGCCTATATTTTGTCTCATCGGATTAGAGTAAAAAGGGATGTAGTTGAAAAATAGAGTCTCTTTCTTTAACAAGGAAGCAAGATGGTTGTTTGCCAAAATTTATTCAGAGTCTGGGTTACCTCTTCTGTCATGCAACAGACAGTTACGGGGTAATGACCTAAGAAGTGGACGTGACATTGTTGTATATGATACTGACTGGTTTTCCTGATACTGATGTGTGTGTGAGGTCTAGAATTCGATCCAAGGCTGATAGAACTGATGAAGGCAATACCATGAAAGCGAAAGTCCTTATTGTTGATGATGATGTTGATACCGGAGTTCTTCTGCATCAGCGATTGGAAATGTTGGGGTATGAGTCTATCTCAGCTCAAGATGGGGCGCAGGCTCTTGAGCAGATTCAGCAAGAATCTCCTGATGTCGTCTTACTCGATCTTGAATTGCCAAAATTCTCCGGAATCGAGGTATTGCGGCAATTACGAGGTCGCAAGAATCAGTCTCAATCAACAAAGCTGATGTCGTCGGCAGGGTATCAACTGGTCCGGCCATTCGTGATTGTGATGACCGCGTATGGGTCGGTTGACGATGCGGTAGAAGCGATGAAATGTGGGGCCTATGATTTTCTCACGAAACCATTTGATTTTGATCACTTGGAAATGGTGATGCAGCGAGTGCTTGAACAGACGGCACTGTTAAAGGAGGTCAAGTTTCTCCGAGAAGAGGTCAACTACCGGTATGCGAAAATTGTCGGAGAGAGTCAGAAGATGAAAGACGTGTTGTTTATGGCAGAGCAAATCGCGTCCTCCAAAGAAACTGTGCTGTTATTAGGGGAAACGGGGACAGGGAAGGACATTCTTGCGAGATCGATTCATCGCTGGAGTCGGCAATGTGATGGTCCATTTATGGCCGTCAATTGCTCTGCCTTTCCAGAGACGCTGTTAGAGAATGAACTGTTCGGCCATGAAAAAGGTGCGTTTACCGGTGCCACGGAAATGAAGGCGGGCAAGATTGAAGCCGCAGATGGGGGCACGGTCTTCCTGGATGAGATCGGAGATATGCCGATTCAACTCCAAGGTCGGCTGTTGCGGCTGCTTCAGGATCAAGAGTTCCATCGGGTTGGCGGTACGAAATCTATAAAAGTTAATGTTCGATTTATTGCCGCGACGAATAAAGATTTACAGAAAGGCATCACCAGCGGCACGTTTCGTGAGGACTTGTTTTTCCGTCTCAATATTCTCCCTATCACCCTCCCACCGCTTCGTGAGCGAATGACAGACATTCCGGAACTGGCGAAATATTTTGTGATTCGACATTGCCGTCATACCAAATGTCCGGGCAAGACCTTGTCCTCTAGCGCGCTTGAGGCCATGATGCATTATCATTGGCCAGGAAATATTCGAGAATTAGAGAGTGTGCTGGCACGGGCTGTGATTTTGAGCGCTGAAGAGACGATTACGGCAGAGAATTTACGATTGGAGAACGGCGGTCCGACAAAAAAAGAATGCCGTGTTGATGATGACGATGATTACATTCCACCATTTAAAGAGTCTCTTGATCGTCATAGCCGGTTTTTACTGATCCAAGCGCTAACGCAGACCGGTTGGAATCAATCGAAAGCGGCTGAAGTCTTACAGATTCATCGCTCCTATTTCGTACGGCTCATGAAACGACTTGGTATCTCATCGACTCCTCCTTCATAAACATATGTTCATTCAAAAAAACATCGATCGAGACTACTGCCAATCCTCTTCTCTGATTTCTGACATAGTCTCGACTTCATATTTCGTTTCCTCATAAGCTGTATGTCGCTCCAGTTCAGGAAGTCTAAATTAGAGGACTCGTCATCGTCTCGCCTACCAGCTGTCTCAAATTGAGTCATCTCCTACAAGCTGCTGCTGTGACGAAATAGGACAGCCATAGTACATCTCTCATCTTTGTTTCACGTCTTTACCTAAAATCTTTTTAAAAATTAAGAAGTTCTGCGCATGTTCACTTGATGCTTGTAATGTGAGAGGCAAGGTATTGATGTTGCTAATAATAAGTTGTGAAGCGTTAACAATTCACAAATTCATAAAGGAGCGAAATCATGGAAACTGGCCCATTCAGTCTCGGATTCGGAACCTATTGTGCGTTGGCAAAACGGGAAAGAGTGTTTTCTTCGGAGTCTGAGGAGGACAACCAGCAATCTAATCCAGATAGGTTAAGAGAAAAGAGTGTAGAAGAAAATGAGTAATGAACCATCGCGTAATTTAAAAACGAAGCAACAATGATTCCTGTGAAAATCCTGAACCTGCGATGTGGTTCTCAGTAACGGATCGATACTCGCTAGACATCTTTTCGTAATCACGATTTCGCATTCTTGGCTTGATGTGGCTGTTCATCTATACCGTGGATGAAAAATATCGTGCGTCAGGATTAATCTCCAAACTGTTCGTACTGATAGTACCGCAGACTTGAGAGGCAAAGACACAGAACGTTATGTCCATGTGCCGGCTACAGTGGTCATTGGGTGATGCCTATTTTGTGTATGTTCATAAGGTGATTCAGTACAGTTTCATCAGGAAGGTCTCGTGCGATGAGCAGTAAATACGACAGGGCGAAAACCAATCAGATAAAACCCATTCATTCTCAGGCCGGGGGCGTTTCATTTAAAGCCAGGTATGTGTTCGCTGGATGGCATCATGCTGCCCTTGGAGTGATCCTGCTCGGTGTTCTGGGATCACTCCTGGGTTCATCCGCATCCGCTGGAGAAAATGACCGGAAAATTCGTGCAGCACCGAATTCTTTGCCCGCTGCCATGACGTTGGATCAAGATCTGGATGGTGTAGCAGATGACCAGGATAATTGCCCGAATATTCCGAATGCTCCGAAAAAAGGCAATAGGCAGCCAATAGTCTGTGGTCCAGGCTTTAAGACGGCGATCGATCGCCATGTGTACCTCTCTTCACGAACTTTTCGTCCGCGACTTGGGATTGATCCGGAGCTAAAGCCGAGAGGTTCCTTCATACACGTTCTCCTTCACATCAAACCCAACAAAGATCAAGTTGTCCTACACAAGAAGCAACGTGAGCGGCTCCAAGCTGCTGGCGTCAAACTGTGGGAATATTTACCTCATTTCACGTATTACGCCACGATACCAGGGACGGAAGCAAAGATAACTTCCATAGGTAACCTTCCGTTTATACAGGGTATCAGCACCATTCAACCCAATGATCGTCTTGCTCGGAGTGTACGTGTCGGCAAGGGCTCGAAGCCAGAACGTCAGCTGGATGGAAGCTTACAATATACAGTTGAATTCTTTCCGGACGTGATCCAAGGAGCCATAGACAAACTCTTTGACAAGTTGGGTGTGCGACAGATTGAGCGGGATGAGGAAGAGAGGCTGGTGCAGGTGGAGCGATATGAGTCTGTCTTGGCCCTTGCCATGAGCGATCTTGTGTACTGGATTGACGATGGCCCTGTTGAGCTAAGAGGTCAAGACGAACGGGCTCGTGTCGAGACTACTGCCAATCTCGTGGAGCAAGTTATGGGTTTTACAGGAAACGGTCTTACCGTTGCGATGGTAGAAGGGGCCTTGGTTCCGCCAACGCATCCAGATCTGGCAGGCCGGATCATTCACGATAGCTCTGGGCCGGAGGAGTTTGATGATGACAATCACAACCTCAAGGTTGCAGGGATCATGGTCGGAAATGGTTTCCTCAGTCTCGATAAAACGAATCGTGGATTTTTACCTGATGCTAAGTTGATTGATTTCTCGAGTAAACCTTCTATAGGTGCTGGTCGGACGTCAAAGAAACTCTATTACAAATTTCCCAAGAGAGCGCGTGACGATCATAGTGCGGTGCTTATCAATTATTCGAACGGTGACCCGAATTGTAATAAGGTGGGTGAGTATAGGACGGATGGCAAAAATTTTGACAAGAGCGTGTACGAAAAGAGTATCTCCATCGTACGAGCCGTGGGTAATACTCGCGGGAGCGGAGGATCCTTCGGGTTGGATCCAAAGGATAAAGATCCCGATATCGCCGCTGCAGCCGCGAAACACGGTCCCTGTCCACGAAACCTGGAAAGTCTTCCGCATCCGGTTCCCAAAAACGATGTCGCGGTCGGTAATTGGGATTTGAGTATCAACGACATCCATGCCACGAGTGCAGTGGGACCTGCGGCAGACGGCCGCTTGAAACCTGACCTGGTTGCCCCTGGAACGGGAAACATTACGACTGCCTACGAGATAATCCCAGCTACTGACCCTGGAAAAGCTATTTTTACCTACGGTACCCTTGGCGGTACCTCGGCAGCGGCACCGGTAGTCTCCGGCGTGATGGGACAAGTCTATGAAGCGTTCTCAAGAATTGGCACAAGGCCTACTCGCGACCCGTTGACGGTTCCACCCGCAACAGTCAAAGCCATTTTGATTCATTCCGCCACTGATGTGGGGCCGCCTGGTCCTGATTATTTCACGGGTTGGGGGCGCGTCAATGCATCTTCCGCGGTCCACTTGGCCTTGAACAATGGCGCACATGTGTATGAAGGATCACTCGATGCCGCTAACAACTACGAGGATACGTACAATATTGATGTTTCTCAAACGACGTATGGACTGAAAGTCACTCTGGTTTGGGACGATCCGCCGGCGTCGAAGTCTTCGAACGTGGCGTTACTCAATGACTTAAATCTTGTGATCCTCGATCCTCATGGCAATCCCTATTTTCCATTCGATACTGAACTTACAAGTGTAGGAACGGCGGAACGTTTAGCAGAGGCGGAACAGGGGGCGCAACCATGCAACCGCAATGCTATCTATTGTGATCGCCTCAACAACGTGGAGCAGGTTCTCGTCACAAGGATTGATCCCAATATTGGTACTGCCCAAGCGTTGCCAACTGGAACATGGCAAGCTCGGGTGACTCACGGTATATTGAGCGAGCCGCCGCAATCTTTCAGCTTGGTTTTTACGACTGGGGAATGCCCGCTCCGTATTTATAGCCACACGACGTTAACCACAGAAATCTCGTGTCCACGAGAATTGCTTGAGCCCGCAGTCTCCATCGAGAACGAAGATGTTGTGTTCGACTGCACTGATCACGCTGTGATAGGCGAGGGGAACAACTTCGACGCGAATTCATTAGGACTGTACGCGGGTATTCGGACGAATCGTGACCGAGTGACTGCCCGCGAGTGCCAGGTTCGGGATTTCGATATTGGCCTTCATGTTATTGGTGGACGTAGCGGTGTGATTGATGGAAATACCGTGACAGACACAGATATTGGCGTTCTGGTGGATGCGTTGGGTGAAAACGGTACGAACAACCTTACAGTCCGAACCAATACCATAGTGAATATAGCGGATCACGGGATTTTGGCGAAGGGAAAGCTAACCAACAGTACGATGACCCTGAACAGAATAGATAATCCGGATCGTTCCGGTATCGCACTGGCCGCAGTTCGAGGTCGGTCACCGGCGGATAATATCGTCTCATTTAACATCATCGATGATGCAGCAGTTGGTGTAATGCTGGAGGGACTTAAATATGCCGACATGTCAAGACAAATGCAAATTGACAGCCCGCTGAGAAATAAAATTTTTGGGAACCTCATTAATCAGGAAGTCCGTGTGGGTGTCCAGGAGTCATGGGGACAACAAAATCAGATCTACGGGAATTTCATACATGCCTCAGTGCTGGGTATCGATATCATAAATAGTTTAGGGAATCCGGCCCTCAATAATATTTATACCAATATTATAACCAGAGCTGGAACAGGCATCATCCTGTCGGGCGCCTCAAGCGGGCTGGTTTCGAATAACACCATTCGTCACGCCGAGACCGGCATATGGATCAAATCAACTGAGGGAGAACTCATAAACGTGCGCTATAACAATAGGATCGATGTTCTCGGTGGTGGTACAGGCATTCGAGTGTTCGATAGCGATAACGTGGAAGTGAAAGGGAACTTTATTAGTAACGTCGTTGTTGCTGATGATGTTGTGAACGATGACTCCTTGACTGGAGCCGGTATCGATGTGGAAGGAGGCAATGCTCTGACAATTTCAGGTAACATTGTTCATGACCTGACTACAGGTATTGCAGTCAGGTCTAGCGCGGAGACGACTATTGACTCCAATACGTCTGAGAATCTTGAAATAGGCATCACTGTGAATGAGACACCTGATGTCAATATTCTAGAGAACACTATCCGACATGCCACGATCACCGGCCTTCGCATCGATGCTGACGGCGCGCAAGTCGATGGCAACATGCTTGAATATGATCCGAATATCGATCCAGTTCCAATAGCAAAAAGTGCGATACATTATTTTAGCGGTAGCGGTGGACAGGTCAGTAACAATTCCATGACCTCAACTGCTCAGACTGAGCATGCCATCCTTGTGGGCAGCCTGAGTCCTATTCCTCTTCTGAACAACGAAATACGTGGCTTAACGATCGAGGGGCAAGGCACTGTAGTCGGCCACACTAATGGGATTTTTATTGGCAAAGGCGTGCAGTCAGTCACCATAAATAATAACACCGTCGAGGCGATACACACGGGATTAAATGGGGAGGCGGCGAATGAATTAGAGACCATACAAGTCACATGCAATAATTTGACTGGATTGACCAAAGACGCGGTTTTTTTAGTACCTGTAGATGCTTCTCGAAATGTGTGGAGCGAAGTTCCAGCTCCTGTACAAGTTTTGGATGGCGAGCCTGTCGATGGGTATGGCGACTCAGGAACTGGCCTTCCGTTTTGTTCGAGCGATTATAGCGGCCTACGATCTTGCCCCGCGAACCCATATCGTTCATTCAAGACCAATCAAATATCAGACGATACCCCGTGGGTGGATACGACCTATACTTGTTCTCCGTGATGTATCCGGTGCAAACAGGAACAAAGCCTACGGATTTGATGCTGAAGTCATGTGACATGCAATTCTTGAGTGATGGAGTCAATGATGAGTCGTGATCCCACATAAATAAGCATGAACCACATCCTAGGCAGTTAGACCACTTGATATCGCATACGATTCGTGAGGAAGCACGTCTTTATTGAAATTCTACTTGACCCCTAATGGTGGGAGGAAGTCTGGAGAGCTTGTCAACCTTAGAAGGGTTGGTCAACACGCCGATGCGATTATCTGGTTTTGCATGGATTTAGACAGTCAGGGTTGCAATGGTTAGGAGCATGATACATTGCCTCAGTGTTTGTATACTTTTCCCCCGCTACCAAGTCGTTGGCTTTTCCTCCGCTTGCAACTCTATTCATGATAGAGCTATGTTTAAATGTCCTTTTTTATCAGATGTCTTCCTGTGTGATCTCCACTCGTCTAAAGATCTATTTGAATGGATCACAAACCGAAAGAGGTTGAGTCAAGAAAGCAACGGGCTTTCCGAATTTTTCATGCTGCTGTGGCAGCATTGCTGAAGACTCATGCTCCCACAGCCGCTCAACGTTTGCCTGATATCTTGCTGTCGAAGTCTCAAAATGTCTCTGAATGTACAGAGTATTGGGAACAGCTTCGTGGGGAATGTGAAGATCTCGCCGCTATTTCCTACCGGCACGGCTCATTAACACAGGCCATTGAGTGGGAAGTGCTGAAACTGCAAACGCGGATCAATTCGGCTTCCAGTTGCCAGGAAACACCTTCGGTCCCTTTATTTCGAGATCGTCATGTGCACATCGGGACGCTTATTCAATTATGGCACCGTCTTTCTCTCGAAACGGAATATGAATTAGCCAAGCAGGGCTATGAAACCTTGTTCGATGTCGGACCGTGGGGTGGGTTCAATTTTGCGGTTCAAGAGGACGGATATACCCGCATGCCCTTTGCCCGTTTGACTCTTGCTGTTGGGAGTCTTCCAAGTACTCCGATTGAGGGCCAGGGCGGGCCTTTCTACAAAGACTTTCTGCCTCGGTATCTAGCCGCTCTCGAATCCCATGGAGTCGCGATTCCTCACGAATTCGAATATCAATACCATAAATATGACGACTCCGGCCGACTTGAAGAACTTTCATGCACTTATCATTTTCCGCACCATACCTATGAACGGCGATCGTTTGTGAAAGTTCGCCTCTCGCGAGCCTTTGAGACGGTTGAGGAAATGACTTTGTATGATTTTCTTGGACTATTGGAACGGTTACACTTCACAACCGATTGGGATGAGTATCGAGAGCGGACAAAAGATATCGATGCTCGATTCGACCTACAGGACTTCATTTCGTTGAGTCATATCACGGAAGGTGTCTATCAACGTACGGTTGCCGAAGAAGACTTGTTGGTAGAGATTAAAGATGCTTTTCGAGGTGCGATTCGAGATCGAAAGATTCTGTATCAGTATTTAGATGCTGTAACAAAATCAAAATGGATTGAAAACCTTTATTGGGGAATTGCCGAGGCCGCTCTTGGAATCAAAAAATACCAACGGCCTGTTTCGTATAGCCGGGATATCTGTTCCCAGATGCCCCCGAGACTTCTCATTCCCGTCAGGCGACATCTCCAAGACTATCATCAACGACTTGATTCCGTCCCGACATCTGCGTCTAATTGAGCGACTATTCTCACAACCGTGTTGCTTCCAATGTCCCGATGCTTCCGGAAATAGGATGTCGTCGCAATTGCCCAAAGCCTTCAGCCTTCAACCACTCTTCGACTTCTGACCATCCATAACTCCGACCCGTATCCGTAAAGGCGTACATGAGCAGGGAGAAGACTGCTGCATCTACCGGTTTGGTTCCCGTGTCATCGAGAAAAAATTCCACGATGAAGACCTTCCCTCCAGGCCTGAGTGCTTGTTGTATTCGACGAAGAAGGGTTCGATTTTCCTGAGCATTAAAATCATGGAAAATGTTTGCGACCAATGCCGCATCACTGTCTTGAGGGAGTCGTGCTGTAAAGATATCGCCTTGACGAACAGATAGTCGATGCCCCAATCCTTGTTGTGTGATCAGGCGCTTTGCGACAGAGACGGACTGATCAATGATTACACCGGTTAATGTCGGGTAACGTTGCGCGAGCGCCATGGCATACGCCCCTGAACCGCCGGCGAGGTCAAAAAACGTCGTCGCGCTCCGCGGCATTCGACAGGTTCGAATCGTGGGACGTGCCAAGATCAGGCTTCGCTCCTCCATAGCCAATGCCAACCGCCGACGGAATTCTGGACTCTTGGTGATTGGTGCCCAACCCCGTCTTCCCTTTTTTATGACCTGAACCATATCTGTCCAATTTGACCAATGATGATTCAGTAACCACAACAGATTCGTGATGGCGGTCGGGCTGTTTGCATCAAGAAATTTTCGTGCAAGTGCTGTGTTCCAATATTGCCCTGCTCGCTGATGAATCAATGTCAACCCTGCCAATGCATTCAACAGTAAGCGCATGCCTTCTCTGTCGGAACGGCATGCTCTCGCTATATCGTCAGAAGTCCGTTTTGTTTTTCCAAGAGTAGTGAAGACGCCCAGTTCATTCGCAACCAACAAAACTTTGGAGTCGGCATAGCCATTGGCCAGTTGCATGAGATCTTGGTAGGTCATTGGCAAGACTCCAGTATGCATGGCATGGATAGAGCGGTCCACATATTGTGGACCATATGAGGCCAATGAGTAGCAGCATGTCTAAGCAAATATCGATGACCGAAACGATGTGATTTCATATTATGAACTTCATGCGGGGGATTCTTCTCACTCGTGTCAATCGAGATTGATCAGCAATTAGGATCCCATTGCTTACAATGGTTGGATTACGCGATGTGTTGTAACTCAATAATCCGAAGAGATCAAACCTTGTTGTCTCGTGCTCGTGACTTCTGTTCTTGCTGTTGTGACGTACGGCATCTTTTGTCTGTGTATCTGTAGGCATTGCCGTTCCTTCCTAACCATCGATTCAATTTCCCCTGTCCTAAATGGAGTCACACGTTCGTTGTTTGAGGTGTGATGAAATAGGTCAGTCGGTGTTTGAAGTCTTTCCTTCGTTTCAATTCCTTCATCAGAAATATTCATAAGAATTCACAGGTTCGAATAGTTTTCTGGGTATGGGTGACATGGAAGGCCGTGCGGCATTCATGTTGCTTTTCTTTTATGTGATGCAACTTCGCAATCAAATTTTTTGTGGCCTACATGAAGAATAATAATCAGCCATTTGCGGTTTTTCAGAAGCATTCATAAGTTTTTAAAGATCTAAGGAAGCCACTCAATGAATTTTATACTTTGGAATAATTGGCTGTTGATGGCGTGGCTTACACCTGCGTTCTGGGCGGTGTCCTGTTTGATTGATGTGCGCTGTATCGGTGAGCGTGTATTTCGTTATCCGTCAGATGGCCCAATCATCTCTGGGCTTTTCTGTGTCCTTCCGCTGGCTCTGCTGTTTGCGGAACTTGGTGACTGGGAAGCGGTGACTTTTTCGTTGACTTGGCCTGCACTCTTGGCTGGCGTGTGTTACTTCCTTCACCTGTACTTCATCTTTAGAGCGCTCTTTACGATCAACGATGCATCCTGTTCAGAAATTTTCAATACGTTGACGGTGTTCTTTGTTCCTATCATGGCGTTTGCCATGCTAGGCGAACGCTTGGCCCCGATCTATTACGTGGCCATTGTCCTTGCGTTACTCGGTATTCTTGTGCTGATTCGGTTTCACCTCTCCGGTTTCCACCGACTGGCAATCGCTTGGTTAACCCTCGCAGTCATAAGTATCTCACTAACAATGGTTTTGCAGGCCTGGGTGTTCGAGCACATGGGGTATTGGCATGGGATCGTGTTGTTCGCGATGGGCACGTTCGTGACTGCGCTGTTTATCTGTAGTCTCCAACGGACACGGCTCCAGCGCATTGTCGGATTGTGTCGGCGTTTCTGGAAAATTTTTCTCTTGGCAGAACTTCTTCAACTGGCAGCGGTGTTGGCCTCGCAGCGCGCGACGGATATTGGACCATCGGTATCCTTTGTGGCGGTAGTGGAATGTAGTCTTCCGCTATTTGTGATGGTGTTTAGCAGCGGATTGCTCTTGATCTCAGAACGATGGAAGGCGATGAGTCAGGAATTTCACGATACCTTGTTGCTTCAAACAACTTCCATCCCGGTCAAATTGACGTCAGTCGCGTTCATCTTATGTGCGATTTTCATGGTGCAAGCCAAGGCCAGCTAAGGATTCATCTTGAGGAAAAGGAATATATGGTTATGAAAATCTTCACCTATCTGATCAACATAAAAATTTATATAACCAAAAGGAGGGAATCATGAGTATCAATAATCGTGTTGTGGATCAGTCTTTCGTTCACTCGATAGCTCAGTTTGTCTGGCTCTCGATGATGGTCATGGCGGTGTGCGTATTGTGTCTTGTATGGACATGGCAACAGGCACATTCTCAGACGATTGACGACTCAGTCGTCAACGTAAAGATTAAAGAGAATAAATTTATCTTTGATGGCCATGTGCTCTGGAGTATCGACGACGGAGAGGTACGGCCTCGTCTTTCTGGCGAGCTGGACTTGAAAGATGCTGGAGGGCTCTGCGGCCGCATGCGCATGGATTTCTATGCGGAGGGACATGTCTTACTGCTCTCGAAATATGGCGGGGAAGTCTGTGCGATAGGGGATAGTCGACAATCGTGGTCCGTTTCTCTTGATCCGTACGACAGCAATAAATTGAATGAGATTAAGGTTTCTATTGAAAAGAAAACCGCGAGTAAAGACTGGACCATCATTGGGTCTGAGACTGTGAAACTTAAACCGATTCATCACAAAGTCAAAATTACTGAAGATGGGTTTGATTTTGGTGGCAAATCCTTTGCCCTCGGCGCTCCGACAGGTTCTGGCGATGTGACGTGGTCATGGAGTGGCGGGAAAATCACTCCTCGTGTGGCTGGCACCATGCACATTAACAATGCTGCGAGTGCTTGTGCCAGATTGCAGATTAAATATTTTTCGCTTGACGGAGACCTCCTTGAGACAAAAGTTGGCGGAAAGTTTTGTGCCTCTGATAATTCGCATTGGTATAAAAACGTCGATCTCAGCAAATACAGTGACTGGAAGATTGCGTCTATTCAAATCAATCTTCAAACCCTCCGGTCAGACAATTCCTGGCGCACGGTAGGAAAGAGTTCCAGTCGGTACACCCACGATTCGAGCAATTCATCTGTTCGACTCACGGGAGGGAGACTTTGATTGTGTTTATCCCAAAATTCATTGCGTTGAAGGTTTCACATCTTCATGAATCATTTAATTTTTTGGATACATGTACATAAAAAAAGAGACAGAATTAGCAGGTGAAGCAATTATTCTGATGAGTGCATTTTTGTCCGACGTATCACGAGGTCAAGTTATTCAACAGATAGAGGAGGTCCAATCATGAGTTCATCAATTCAACAACGTTTAGATACAAGACGTTATCAACTGTTTAATCGTGTCGGTTTAGCGAAAAGATTTCGAGTTATGGGGCTATTAGGTTTGTCGCTGTGTGCCAGTATGGCCTTTGTTGGCCAAGCGACTGCAGGACCGGGATGTGATCTGAATGTACGGGTGAATAACCACACACCGAATGCGATCACGGTCTATGGGGCTTCTGATAGTGGAGCCAGCAAATCCGGCCTAAATGTGTGGGGTCCACTGAAAGGCATGGTCGATACCGTATTAGATCCAAAAGGTTCTGGCCCAGCGTCTCACTCGAAGCAGGGTGTTGAGTTGAAGTTGCCTTGTTGGACAGGGAAGGTCGACTTCAGGGTCCGATACTTGGATGGATCGAGCAAGAAATGGGTTCGGCGCGATGATGTGAAGCTCAAATCTGGTGAGACGATCCAAATCAATATTAAAAATTGAGATTGGGACAAGTTCTATTCAGACTGACCGAGTACAAAAGTATTCAATCTTTCACTTCTTAACAAGTTGCCAGGTGTGTGTCTTGCTCGGAGTCTGGTGACTGCTAACCATGGAGCAATGGGTACAAGGAGGTCGTATCATGAAAAATCTTAACCAAAAACAATCAACTAACATGAGTCCTCAGGTGGCCGTCATCGGAGCTTTGGTTTTAGCTCTCAGTGGCGCGGTGAGCCACGCGGAGACGTACTGCTACGATTTCAGCAATTTCGCGAATACGGGCTACCAGGTAGGACAAACGATCCCTACACAGCATGGGGATATTAATCTTCTGGAAGTGTTTGATGAAAATGGTAATCCCATGCAACCAAACTCGAATGGGGTAACGAGTCATAATAATGTTCCCATTCCCGGTCAGGGGCAAAATCCTTCATTGCTGAATCACGGCGGATTCACCATTCAAGTCGTGCCAAACAGTCGAATGTCGTCCGTGACCCTGAAGTTCGCCGAAAACACCGGAGCCACTGATCAACAATTATGGAATGTTGGTGTCAATAATGAACGGCAAATTTGGAGAGGACAATTGTCTACCCTTGATGGACAGTCTCTTGGTCAACCAACATTCGGAGGGCGGGTACGGATTGCGGTCGCTGGGGTTGTGGATTCAGATCCCGATTCTTATTGGGTCCGTGGCATGGTGACGCTGGCCTCTGATCCCGTCAATCCCCTGTTGCCCGATAGAGGCATCGACAGGTTTTCGATAGGACGAAGCAGCCAACTTCTCATCGATGATGTCTGTATGACGGAATAGTGATTTGTCTTTTTGCTTGAGCCGGGTCTTGCTTAGAAGCCAGGCCTGGCCGGTTTAAAACCGAACGATCTTTATGGGAAAAGAAGAAGTCTTAGGCGACAACGATAAGTTGTAATCTGGCGTGTCTGGCTAGGGTTGGATGCAGAAGCGGTTGCCCATAAATATACCATTCAATGTGCTGATGAGGTGGAGGGGGGCGCACACTGGGCAGAGGCATAGGGCCAAGAAGCTAATTCAGCTGCGAACCGATGTATAGGCTTCATGATGGTATCAATAAGAACAGCTAGAACACATCGAGTAAGTGTAAATTTATGGAACTAATTGATAGCAAAATAGGGATATCTGGAGCCGTATCGTCAAGCCAGGATTCGCCTATTCTAAAATAATACATACATGGAGGTGGGAAAATGTTTTCACGAAAACGGATAACGGGATGCGTCGTATCTGTCTGTTGTCTAGGGGCAGTGTGCATGTTCGGTTCTCTCGCATCTGAGGTGGCTGGTAATACAAAGACTATCGTGCGGTCGGATTACAATAAGGATGACTATCTTCTGTTTATGACCACAACAGGGCAGAAAGGTGACCCAGAACCAGGTGAGGTTGGAGTGACTATCGATTCTCAATCCAGCGCAGGGGGAAGAGTTCCTCTCTTCTCCTGGGAGATTGCGAATGGGTCTGGCTCTCCTGGGGATACTTCAGTGGAAGTCAACATTGGGAAGAATGTCACGTTACCAAACCCGACGAATTACTACGCGGTTACAGGGGTTCGAATAGATGAACGGAACAACAGGCCCTGTGTGTTGACCTTGTTGGGTGCATTAGTTGATCCACGTTACCCAAGTTACACGAGGGAAGTCGCACGCTATGAACTTGAACGGTGCAAGAAAGTGTTGCCGGGAAAAGATTCGAAGACAGTTGATTTATCAGAAGATATCCACAATTTCGACGCTCGCAAGCAGGGAAGGGTGTTTGTGAGCGGAATGTCGGTTTGTCGCGGGGGCGGGATTCTACAGAATATCCGTCATTCCAGTGCATGGGAAATCAAAGGGATTAAGGTGCAGCCCACAGAGGTTAAACTGAAAGATGCTCCTGTGCTTGAAGGCCATCTCGTTGTGAGTCCGGACGTGCAGAGCTTCACGCGGGCGAACTGTCGAAAGAAAATCCAGGCGACGGACGCCAAGCCGGGTTGGGACAATTGGTCGGATTGTCCGACGGGACAGATGGTCACGGGCGTTCGCGCGTACTCTGCGAAAGACAAATTTTTTACGGGGTTATCCGCGAACTGTAAGAGCGTGGCGTCGAGAAAAATTTCCACGCCACCTGTTAAGGATGCAGATGGTTACTAGTCTATAAAATAATGATGATCTCCAATCATTCGAGAGTATGGAGACTTCGGGTTCGGTAAGTTTACGAAACAGCCATGAGGCAAGAGAACGTTTTGAAGTACCTAATGGCAAGATGAAATGTGTTCAGGAGATAACGCGTAAAGACGGTAGGAAAAAGTACGAACCTTACTTGTATCGACAAAAAACAAGATGTTTGGAATGTTTTTAGGAGTATCAAACCATGAGGGAATCTGATCAAAGGGCTTATTAATCCAGATTGATAGGTTGGGTGTATGATTGACAAAAGTTTCGAAAAAGGAGGCGTGAAAATGAGACAGAGGACCTATCGAACTCATGTGGTCATGGTATTGATTCTGGGACTTTGTGCTCCATGTGTTGTGAGTGCGGAGACTAACAATAAGTCGGAGGAGCAGATTCGGGAGCTCTATCGACATGAAATACAATTGGGCCTAATCGAGAGTCCTAATACCAGGTCTTATACATTAATGAACAATGAATTGTTTCAGGGGCGTCTGCTCGCAGCTCACAGTGCGTATTCCCGAGCGGATCGTCAGAGTGATTTGCCGATCCGGCTTGTGGCGCTTGATTCTCTTGACGGGCCGCCACCCTGTGGGAAGGATGGCTATTGTAACCTGAATGCTTGTTCTGCCGATCCGGATTGTCCTGATGGTCTACAACAGGAACGTGACAGTGAACCATACGAACCTCCCCATGATGAAAAAGGGATTGGGTCATCCGTTTGGCTCACTCTTGGCCCAGACGGATATGACGGTGGGCATTCCTGTGATTTCGATAAAAACACTTGCAATATCAAAGTGTCGTGGAGTGTGCAGCCCGACAAGTACGACAAATGGAAGATCTGTTGGAAGGATTGGGGCGATACGTTTACCAATGCCTGTGACGAGAATCAAAAGGTTCGAAAGTTTGAAAATAATTTTTACGTGATTCCCAATTTGAAAGAGGATCATCATTATCGGATCCGGCTTGAAGGGCGAAAAGATAAGAACGATAAATGGAAATGTCTGATTAAGGCGCGTCTAAGAAATGTTCATTTGAATGGGACGAATATCGGGGATACGGTGCCGTGCATCGTGCCGTGATCGGTCATGTTGTTTTTCAGATTGTTCGAGAAGAAAGGAGGCAATCATGCCACCCACACCACCCACACCACTTCAATTTTATCAAGTGGGATCATACCCGTATCCGGTTACGACGACTGGTACTGGAAGTGCGCTAACTATTTGCCGCAGGAATAACGATCCCTATTTAGCGTTTTTAACCCAGACATCATATGAAGACGAAATCGTTTTACTCTATTTGCATCTGTCTGTCTCGAAAGAGGCTGTACGTTTTGCAACACCTCTCGATCAGGATGTCATTAGCGGTATGACCTATGGGCGGTTTCGGAACATCATTTGGGCCGTGCAATCCACCACGAATCAGGATACGATCATCGGTATTGATCCCGACACCGGTAATCAGGTCGATACGATTACCGTGCCGACCCGACGTGGCGTGGCGCTAGCGCATAATGGCTTATATTTTGTTCGAACGGATGGCACAGTCCTAGAGGCCATAGCCAACAATGGAGTCGTGTTGGGAAGTGTGAATGTCTCACTGGGGTCCAGTATTCAAGGTCTCACGGCAGCTCCGTGGTCCTATATAGCCAGCGATACGGCTCTTAATAGACTGGTGGTGCTCAATGTCTTCGGCAGTGAAGTGGCTGAATGTACGGCTCCTCCCGGACTCGCCGGCGGTATCACCGCAGTGGTGTATAACAGTTTTCCAGATTATGATCAGGTTTCCCAACTACCCACGGAAAATGGTGCTTGGGGCGATATTGGGACGCCGTATCATCCCGACACACCTTGGAACCCCGCACCGTGGATTATGCGTCATAATATTTATTTGGCAAACGAGTTAGACCAGACAATCTATTTTGGATATTTTTATGAATAACGATCTTGCGAAGTGGAGCTTAGACGTCTATCTTTTCGTCTAGGTTTCAGTTTGATGGAAAAGGTTGTCACGCCACATGAGTCACCTGCGTTCGAACTGGGGGCCGTAGCCTTCACGGGGATGGCACATGTTGTCTTTCAGGAATTAGGAGCCAAAGGGTTCTTTATCGTACTAGCAAGCATAGGTTGGGTGACCTATGTCGGATGGCAAGTTTGGCATCGGCCCGATCATTGGAGAAGATGGGGATTTCAAACTGATAATCTGAAAGCCGCACTGATATGGCCCACCATCGTCTTTGTCATCGCGATGGTGGGTATGTTGTTGATTGCATTCAGTTACGGGCGCGATCTGTGGAGTGCTCACATTCCTGTTTTATTGCTGGTGTACCCGATATGGGGTGTACTTCAGCAGTTTCTGGTGCAAGCGTTAGGTGTATCGAATATTGTTAAACTGTTTCCCCAGTTTAGCTCCTGGAGTGTCGTGCTGATTGGGGCATGTTTGTTCTCGGTTGTTCATGTTCCTGAAGGGTGGTTGATGCTGGCGACGTGGCTCTTGGGATGTGTCTTTATTCCCAGCTATCTCCAGCACCGGAATCTTTGGGTTCTTGGCGTGTATCACGGATGGCTCGGGACATTTTTTTATTTGTGGGTTTTAAATCAAGACCCTTGGATTGCGGCTTTTGGTACATAATTCAGGTGAAGATAACTTTTGGGGAGATTATTCACCAACAGGAAGCATTTCTGATGCAAATAAGATGTTTGGATAGGAGACACATGTAGACGTGTCGGAGATGACGACTCGAATAATCGAGAAGCCCTAGCGAGTGGAAGACGCGGAATATGATTCAGCATGATTCTCGGTGGCTTGCTCAGTACTTCCAATGGCTTCATAGGCGGCTTTAACCGGTACTGGCCCGTAAATTCGTTCAAGCCGCCTCACGGTAAAGTGGCCGCGTGCGAGATCTTGAAAATGATTAATGAACAAGAGATTGACTGTGGCACCGCCAGCTGCGCCAATGATAGGTATAGCTTGAGCTGCGGCTTTTTCAGAGACTTGAATGCTGTAGCGTGAGGCGATCTGGGTGACGAGGCGGACTAATCCTGGAGCTCCGGTTTCGGCCATTCCACGTTCAGTGATATACTTCGCCGCTTCGGAAACCGCGGCACCCAGTGCTGTTCGAACCGCGAAATATCCTGTTTCAGAGCCATCATCGTTTGGAGTTGGGCCTCCTAGTGCAAAGACTTCAAGACATGAAAGCTTAGTTTCCACATCCAGAATATTTTCCCCTTCACTTCGAGCAATATCAGCAATTGATCGAAGCATTATCGTCGTCGAGATAGGCAGTTCGACCGCCAAGCCACCTAGACCGAATGCTCCACCAAGTGCTCCGCTGATTGATGTGAAGACTTTATGGGCGGTATTAGATGCCTCGCCAGCATGTTGGTAGTTGAGCGTGGCAACCGCAACATCCAGAGCCCTTGAGAGTGCCCCTTTTGTGGAGGTCATTAACTTGTCTGACCAATTGTCGGGTAAGACCGCCAGAGCTTTTTCGACCGGTGTTCCAATGAGGTTGGTGACTTTGGCAGCGAAGCTGGGATTTTCAAGTAGCGAATAGGCCTGTTCAAGGGCTTCTTGGTCCTCTAAGCTAAGCGTCATGGATAGGGTTCTCCGTGGGGAAATGGTGGGTGAAATCGAGACATCTTGTTTTCATTATATACTATGAATCAATTAATTGCTGGCTTACACTCTCTATCGGTTCTTGCGAGGTCAGCATTAACGAGAGAGGGGGGATTATTCTTTCAGCTTGATTCGAAACTGACCTTCCTGAATACTGATGCGTTCTACCCCTTTGGCGAATTGATTCCAAAAACCTCCTTCTGTACCAAATTTTTCCACAAGGTTCACATTTTTGATATCACCCCACCAAGATTGAGGTAGTGGAACTCCACCAAGGCTCATACCGCGAATGGCAACAACCGGTCGATTGTCGACATATTTTAGTATAACCCCTAGATGTAATTTGAGCGTTTTCCCGCCAAGCACAGGGAAATCGTGGTCCATGGGAACATGGAGTTTGACGCTAACAAGATCATCGGTTAAGTCTACGGCCACATGCCTCGCGGTTTCTGGATCTTTGGCAATCAGGGCATTTAGTTCTTTCTCAGACAAGTGAATTTCTCGTTTCCCATGATTCTCGTCATAAGGTTCTGGTTCTAATGGTCCGGATGACGTCTCTGCTGGTCTTGCTGTTGCTGAATCGATTGTTGGCGGATGGGCTTCAGAAACCTGAGCCAGCTTGGCTTCGAGAGTTTGTTGCTCTAATGTTGTCAGTTGTGTCGGGGTGAATGGAGCCGCGTAAATATTGTTGCTCAGCCACCACGTCGTGAACAAAAGGATGGCCAGGATGAGGCTGATTCCAACTATCTGGAATCCACTGAGCCTAAACTTGCTTGAGACCGTTGTTGTGGTTGGTATGCTCATTCGTTTCCCTGTATTCAAGGGTACCGTAATCTATTCTAGCGGACAAGTTTTTACGGGGGCGTCTGTGATGAAGCGAGGGGGGCACGAGCAGATGCTATCTTAGTGTGCAGTGCAATACTTTGAGCTTTATTATAACGTATTGATTGCGGCGTTGCACCCAGAGTGAGGTGGCAACAACGCGGTGAGAAGGAATAGGCAGGCTTTGCAGGGATCCTGGTTGAAGAAGTGATTGCTCAGATCTTTCGGACCCGCTCATGATCAAGGGTGTTGCACGACAGGAATGGATATTTAGTGGCATATAGTGAAATGATAGACTGTGTGGTATGGTCCTCGAAACTTTTTCCTGAATTCACAGTATTGTAAGAAATTTGTCATGGCGTTCTTTCGGAATACAAAGCGACTAATCATAATAATGGTAAGCCTACTATTGCTGTATACGCTTGTCGGATTTGTCGTGATTCCCTGGGTGGCTAAGTCCAAACTTCCGGCCATATTGTCTGAGCAGCTTGGTCGGACAGTGGTGGTGAACGACATTACGTTTAACCCCTTCACACTTTCAATAAGTGTTCAGAACTTTGAAGTTCAAGAGCAGGACCAGAGTCCTCTGTTTGGATTTCAAGAACTTTTTGTGAATTTTCAAGTTTCTTCCATTTTTCGACAGATCTACACGTTTGAACACATCAAGTTGGTCTTGCCATACGGACTGATTAAGATTCGACCGGACGGCACATTGAATGTCGCTGAGCTGGGACCGACCACTGCGTCTCAATCGGATTCAGCGTCTTTAGAAGATGAATTCGAGCAAGCGTCTAGCGAAGAGGCGGGTGTCCCAGCCATTGAAATTCAGCGTATTGCGATTGAGCAGGGCATGGTTGAGTTTCATGATGAATCCAGGCCGACTCCCTTTCACGCCCATATTGTTCCGATTGAAATTTCCCTCAATAATTTTGCAACGCATCCCGATTTGAAAAATCCTTACACGGTAACGGCCGAGTTGAGCGAGGGTGAAATGCTCGAGTGGGAAGGGACGCTGGTGTTAGAACCGTTCAGCTCTTCAGGAAAGATCTCACTAACCGGGTTACGGCTTCACACTCCATGGCGATATCTTCAAGATCAATTGCGTTTTGAAATACAAAATGGGTTCTTGAATGTCAGTACACAGTACGAACTAACGACACAAGGTGAAACCGTAGAGACTATCCTGACTGGAGGGGAAATCCATGTCAGTAAATTGAACATGGCCGCGAAAGGTAATGCTGACACCGTGCTGGCCATTCCTGCTTTTGATGTGGAGGACGTAAGCGTTGATGTTGCCAAACAGCACGTCACGATTCCATTAGTTCGTTCCAAAGATGCCGTGTTTTCAACCTGGGTGAACGAGAAAGGGATGATGAACTATCAAGAACTCTTTACCCCTATTGATGCGACAGAAGAGTCTGAAGCTTCTGATCCGGCAGCTGAACTAGCCGATGCTCCAACCGATGGCTCGACAAATGACCAGCCATGGGTCATAAACATTCAAGACTTTGCGGTACAAAACTATGCTATTGATTTCGAGGATCGAACGGTAGAGCCTCCCGCTCAACTCAATCTTGCTGGGTTCGATCTTCAAGTGAAAAAACTCATAACGACCTTTCAAGAACCATTTGACGTGGCGTTGGCATTCACCGTTAATGACACCGGGAAGGTTGACGTGGCAGGCACGCTGGGAATTGAGCCTGTGGTTACCGATCTTGATCTCAAGGTCACAGAATTAGGACTTCCGCCATTCTCACCGTATCTGTCTCCGCATGTTCAGTTTCAGCTGAGTGATGGAGCCATCGATTTGGATGGGAAGTTGCAATATCAGGGAGCGCCTGGGAAATCGCCTCTTCTCCACTATTCGGGGCAGGTGGCTCTCAGTCAGTTCAGCGCGAGCGATCCTGAATTGGCTGAAGAATTTTTGAAGTTCCAATCGCTTTTATTAAAAAAAGTGGTGTTAGATGTTGAGCCGACAACTGTGTTGATCGAAGAAATCGAGCTTGTCGAACCATTTGTCAAAGCTACCATTGCTGATGATGGATCGATGAATTTTTCACGACTGTTTTCACCCCCAGGTGCAAGTGAGGAGCCTGACGTTCCAGAGGAAGAGTCTTCGCAATCCGCGGAACCAGCCCAAGAGCCGCTTCCCGTCAAGATTGGCCGAGTGCGTCTTGTGAATGCAGCTGCGCAGTTTGCTGATTTGTCATTAGAGCCGAATGTCCAAACGGGTATTCAAGAATTAACGGGTACGATTTCCGGGTTATCCTCCGCTCAGGTGGCAAAGGCAGATATTGAACTCAAAGGAAAAGTTGACAAGTATGCGCCGTTTGAAGTGAACGGAAAAATTAATCCGCTCAGCAAGGATGCCTACTCTGATTTGACCTTACTGTTTAAGAATGTGAATTTGACTGCTGTATCCCCGTATTCCGGAAAATATGCGGGTCATCCGATTACGAAAGGCAAACTGTCTCTTGACCTCAAATATAAGGTTGCTGAACATGTTTTGGAGGGAGAAAACAAGATCCTCATCGATCAGATGACGATGGGGGCAGAGACGGGAAGTCCGGATGCCACCTCGCTGCCTGTGCCTCTGGCGATAGCACTGCTCAAGGATCGGCATGGGAAAATTGATATTGATTTGCCGGTCCGGGGTAATTTGAATGATCCAGACTTCAGCTATGGTGGGGTGTTGATACAGACGTTGCTCAATCTCCTGACCAAAGCTGTGACTTCACCCTTTAATCTTGTCGGAGGTCTCGTTGGAGGGGGAGATGACGATCTCCAGTTCGTGGAATTTGAGCTTGGTTCTCAGGAGCTAAATGAACAAGAGCAGGAGAAGCTTAATACACTTGCCAGTGCGCTTGTTGAACGCCCGGCGTTAAGATTGGAAGTCACGGGAACAGCCGATCCGGCGCATGATCGCACCGCACTTGCTGAGGTAAAACTCGAGACGCAGCTCAATGGGCTGCGTGAGCAGAAAGATTCACCCATGACGTCTGACGAGCAACGCCGTTTCATTCGCGAGCTCTTTGTCCAGAAGTTCGGTGAGGCGATGGCGGAAAAGCTCGAGTCAGCATCCGATGCTGCTCAGAAGGCCGAGTCAAACTCAGAAGACCTGCCAGAGCCCAAGAATGCCAGTTCTAGGGTGGCGACGAACTCAGAGCCTACACAGGAAGAGCCCTGGGAACGCATGAAGCGTCAATTATTGGATGCCATGGATGTGCATGAAAGTGAGGTCCGTCTTTTAGCTCAGCAACGAGCGCAAGCAATCCGTGATCATCTAATTCAACAAGGGAAAATTCCTAAAGAACAAGTCTTTTTAATCGAAGTTCAGTTAAATGCCCAAGCCGACCAGAATCTGGTGCGTAGTCCTCTTTCATTAACTGCAGGGTAATGTCTAGAACGAGATAACGTGAAAAGTGTAAATTGAAAAATAGTGACTTTTGTTTTGAGGCCGCATATCCTCTTTTAAGTTTCCACTTTTCATTTTAACCTTTACACTTCTCATCTCGAATATGTCCTTTCTTCCTCCTCCCTTTGACATCCTTGTCATTGTCTGGCCAATTGCGGCTCTGGTCATGCTTGGTTTTTGGTGTGTGCAATGGTTTCAGCAAAATGCGGTCCTTGCTGATTTAGGGTTTTGTCTGGTCTTTGGCGTGATGAGCCTTGTCTCGGCGAACGTCATTGAGGGAGATCCATTAAGAAAATGGCTGCTTGGCGCAATGGGAATGATCTATGCGTTTCGATTAGCCTGGTATCTGCTTGTTCATAGGATCAATCGAAAAATCGAAGATGCTCGGTATCAGGCACTTCGAAAGAAAATGGGCAAATGGGCGCAGTTGGGGTTTTTTATTTATTTCCAAGGTCAAGCTGTAGCTGTGATCATTTTCTTGACCCCGCTAGCCGTTCTTATGGCCAATCCTTACCCGTCATTTGGAATTGCTGAAATTCTGGGAATGATGCTTTGGCTTATGGCCGTAGCAGGAGAAGCGCTGGCAGATCAACAGTTGGGGACGTTTCGTGAAAACTCTGAGAACGCAGGGAAAACATGTCGTGTGGGTTTGTGGCGGTATTCTCGTCACCCCAATTACTTTTTTGAAACGTTGATTTGGTGTTCCTATGTGGTGATGGCTATTGGTGTGCCATTTGGGTGGTACACACTGATTGGTCCAGTGGTCATGACCGGAGCGCTGTTGAAGGTGACTGGCATTCCCTATGTTGAAGCTCAAGCGCTTGCCTCACGCGGGGATGATTATCGTGCGTACCAAAGGACGACCAGTGTATTTGTCCCGTGGTTTCCCAAAAAATGATTGCAAAGAAGACTATCTGCTACCTCCAGAAGTGAGTGGTTGGTTGGTCTCTCGTGAAGCGTCGTTTGCTTCAATTTTTGCGATTCGTCCGATGAGCAGAAGTCCTGGTAACGCAATGAATGTGCAGAAGGCATAGAAGACCTCCCAGCCCACCCAGTCAGCTAAGATTCCCGTTGTTGACCCTGCAATGACTCTTGGAACTCCCATCAAGCTTGTTAAGAGTGCATATTGCGTTGCGGTGAATCGTTTATTCGTGATGCTGGCCATGAAGGCCACATAGGCTGTTTGTCCTAGGCCGCTCGTGATGGTTTCAAAGGCAATAACGGCTGTTAAGACCAGGACATGATTGCCCGCCATGGCAAGCACGACAAAACCTGCCGTTGAGACCATTTGTAAGATTCCAAAGATCCAGAGAGAGCGGATAATGCCAAGTCGATAGATGACCAATCCCCCCAATAACCCACCGGCAATGAGGGCGATCATTCCAAAGAGTTTGACGACCATGGCATATTGGGTTTTAGAAATTCCCAGATCGACCATCAATGGGGAAATCATTTCAGATCCCATACTGTCCCCAAGTTTATAAAGAAGAATGAAGGCCAAAATCAGAATGGCATGTGGTCGTGAGAAAAATTCCACAAATGGCCCCACAATCGCTTCTTGGAGGGATGCGGGTAGAGGATATTCCCTCGTCGGTTCTGGGGCGAACCAGGTGGCGAAGATTCCAATCACCATGCAGGTTCCCATGATGACATAGACATCTTGCCATGAGAATAAATCTTGATCAGCGAGAAAGAGCGCGAGTGCGCCAGAGGTCAGCATTCCTAGGCGGTACCCATAAATAAATATTGAAGATCCGATCCCGAGTTCTTCGTCCGTTAACGCCTCACGTCGATAGGCATCCAGGACAATATCCTGACTGGCGCTAAAAAATGTGATGAGAAGGCAAAGGAACACAACACTGGGTAAATGTGTGAGGGGATTCGTGAGGGCAATGGCACTGATGGTCAGCAGCAGAGCAATTTGACTAATGAGCATCCAGCTTCGCCGGCGACCGAAGTCGATAGGGATGAAGCGATCCATAAAAGGAGCCCAAAGAAATTTGAGTGTGTAGGGCAGTCCGACGAGACTGAAGAATCCAATGGTGCTGAGATCAAGTCCTTCTTCACGAAGCCAAAACTTTAATGTTGATCCGGTGAGCAGCAATGGCAAGCCAGAAGCGAATCCCGTTAGCAACATGACGAGCATCTTGGGCCCGACTAACAGTTTGACAAAATCCAACAACCAATGACCTGAACGAATTTCAGTGTTCATACGTAAGAGATTACCACGGGCAATGGATTGAGTCTTCCTCAGCTCTATAGAAGAAGAAAGTCATGGCATAGGTAGCTTATCAATATTTGGGAAGTGGTCTGGAAGGTTGATGCACCGGCACCTATACGCTGAAGTCGGTAAAAAAATCCTGTCAAATATTTGACGTGTTGTCAAAGTTGACGGCAAATTTTGCCCTGTCATGTTGTAACATATCGTTTTAACGAAACAGAAAGAGTCTGTGTCAAAGCTCTCAAAAAAATGTTTGATGTTCTTTCGTATCTCTCTGTCAGACATTCTGTGAGTGTGTCGCGAGACTCTTTTTGCTTATAGCCGTTTCAGTTATACCGAAATGATAAAGCGCCAACGTGTACAATGTTGATATTCAATACGTGAGAGAAAACGTCAATCATTATCAGTAATTTAAGCGGGTATAACCTTCCGATGTTTGAGGCGTAGTATTACGCGGTCTACGCGACCGATAATGAACACGTCAGAGGCAAGCAGGTCCCGCCATTCGCACCCACTTCAACCCTGCGAGAGGTATACAACAATCGTTGCCTAGGCCACCTTTTCTCATAAACTGGAAATTAATTGGATTCGCTATAATGTTCAGTTAGGCAATGTTATTGCTGTGGTTGATTCTTGCCCCCGATATTTTCTTGTGAGCAGTCTCATCTGAGGATGGGAGGGTTAGACCATGAGCGCTGAGGGTTCTGGAGGTGTCCATGTCCACCAATGGCCTCAGGCCTTGGTGGACATTCCGATTGGTCCATGTCTCGTGCCATCCTATCCACCCTGGCTTGGTTCACTGATCGAAGAAATTAAACCGTATCACCGCACCGTACAAGACAGTTTCAGAATTCGAAATGTCACTCATGGAACGTTTACAAGAGCTCAAGCGCATGATTGTCTCATTCAGTTCTATCCACTGATGGAAACATTTCCGCATTGGGTTTCGTTGAATGTTGAAAAGACCTCTGATTGTGCATTGCGGGCCACGCTCCAACGTCATGTACGTGCGATCAAATGGCAGGCACATCGTTGGAGGCAAATGGCTGAAGGTTTTGGCGTGTCTCGGCAACAATTATTTGAAACATCGATTCGGATGAATGTAAAGGTGTTAAATCAGTACCTCTGGACAGTCACGCATCGTCAAAGCCTTGCCGAAAGCATGATGGTTTTGGGATATGTATTGGGAGGTGCCGTACGATTGATGGCGCCTTCACTTCTCAACGGGATTACACGTTACGAGCAGCGCATGAACCTGATTCTCACAAAAAACACCCAGTCATGGGTCCGAAGTCATATACGATCGACTGGCAGGTGTATTCGAGAAAGTCTAGAGATTGTCTCACGCCATGTGTCGACTCAGTCTGAACAGCTTGGTGTCAGAGCTGAGGCCATTCAGAGCTTAGAGTTTTTATTGATGGCCCTCCAGGCATCTGATGGAGAGTATGATCCCTATGATAGCTATTGGCGTATCTATCATGTGGCGGCGTAAGTTAGGATGAGTCTCTTTTGTGTTAAGTCATGAGCGATATCAAGGAGCTCAATCGTTGCAGGCCTTCTTCAGGAAGTGTGTGAATGTATTGAGAAAAACCTTGACATAAGGAGGGGGAAGTGTCAGCCTATACTATTCCAACATAATTTATGGCACATGTTACATATTCATACTAGATTCAAGAGATGTGCTGTGTTCTGATTTCGTTTATATCAATTTGATGATCGTTCCCCCTCTTCATTATTTTTATTCCCCATTCTTACTTTCCACATAACCTGTATTTCATTCATTTTCCCCAGGAGGTATTTCTCATTTCTTGACGATGTCTTCATTGGCGGACTGATACGAACTTATTGATTTTTATTGATACGAATGCTCCATCCAGTATTATGAAGGAGTTACTGAAGCCAGTGAAAGAGTCCATATATGAAATCAGATTCTTCGCCTCCTTCGCTTTCTAAGTCGAAGCGAGACGTTCCTCATTTGGCACAGCTTCAATTGCCGTCTCATATTCGTGCACGTCAGCAGGCCCTTGCTTCTATCGCCAGTCAAAAGCTCCTTTTAGAAAAAATTGCCATTGGTGAGTCGTTGCCAGACATTCTGACGCTTTTCTGTCAGAAAGTTGAAGAACAGTTTCCAGGAATGTGGTGCTCTATTCTTCTATTGAATGGGGAAGCTTTGTGCCATATTGCTGCACCCAGCTTGCCAGATTCATATATTCGTCAAATTAACGGGGTGATCATTGGGCCAGAGACGGGCTCTTGTGGGGCCGCGGCATATGAACGAGAAACGGTGATTGTGTCTGATATTGCCACGGATTTCCGTTGGAAACGATATAAGGATCTTGCGTTAGAGCATGGGTTTCGAGCCTGTTGGTCGACCCCAATCTTTTCTGCTTCGGACAATGTGCTCGGAACCTTTGCGATGTATTTCCAAGAACCTCGGACGCCTGATGCCATGCATCACGGGCTCATTGAAATTTATGCGCATCTCTCGGGAATGGTGATTGAGCGTGCACGTCTGGAGGAAACGCTTTCAAGCAATGCCTCGCGGTTTCAACGACTTGTGGAATCTGCTCATGTGATCCCATGGGAGATGGAGTATTCGACTGAGCGTATATCCTACATTGGGTCTCAGGTCAAAGAGCTTCTAGGATTTCCAGAGGAGTATTGGTATCAAGAGCATGCATGGGAAGACCGTATACATCCTGATGATCGTCAATGGGTGTTGGACTTCTGTCGTGAAATTTCAACGCAACAACGAGATTTTGAACTAGAATATCGTTTGACAGCGGCGAACGGTGCGACTGTTTGGATACATGACCTCGTCAATGTCGTTTATGACCAGAATGGAGAACCGGAATTTCTTCAAGGATTTTCCCTTGATATTACCAAGCAGAAAGAAGCCGAAGTCGCGATCCAAAAAAGCGAAGAGCGGATTCAAGCCATTCTCGATAATTCCCCGGCATTGGTGTTTGTGAAAGATCCTCAAGGTCGGTATCTTATGGTGAATCGTCAATGGGAGAACCGTTTTTCCTTGTCGCGAAAGAATGTGATTGGTAAAACGATCCATGAGGTGCTACCAAAAGAGACCGCAGATGTGTTGTTTGCCAATGATCGGCAGGTATATGAAAAGCAAGCTCCGATCGAATTTGAAGAGATCATTCCTCACAATGATGGAGCTCGCACGTATCTTTCTATTAAATTCCCCGTTCCAGCTTTTCACGAAGAGTCGAATGCCATATGTGGAATGGCGACGGATATTACCGATAGAAAACGAGCTGAACATCTTCTGCAAGCTCAAAATACGGTGTTACAATTGCTGGCCTGTGATGAGCCGCTTAGTCATGTTCTTGACAAAATCTGTCTCTTAATCGAACAACAAAGGTCAGACACCTATTGTTCAATTCTGCTTGTCGATTATGATGGCAAAACTCTACGTCTAGGTGCGGCTCCGTCACTTCCAGAAGAGTTTTCCCAGGGACTGGATGGACTGTCCGTTGGAGATTTGAGCGGATCCTGTGGAGCTGCCGAGTTTTTGGGGCAACCCGTCATTGTTCCTGACGTCAGGCAAGACCCTCGCTTTTCGAAATTTGGAGACTTTCCAGAAAAGCATGGTATTCGGGCCTGTTGGTCGACTCCGTTTTTTGGGAAAGATGAGAAAGTGTTGGGTTCATTTTGCATTTCGCACCCATCGGTTTGTGTCCCAACAACGAATGATCAGCATCTGATGACCACAGGAGCGCATCTTGCGAGTATTGCTTGTGAGCGGCATGTGACGGAATTGGCTCTCAAGGATAGCGAGAGTAAACTTCGTCAATCACAGAAGATGGAAGCCATTGGGACCTTAGCGGGAGGAATTGCGCATGATTTCAATAATATTCTGACTGCGATTCTTGGGTTTAATGAATTGGCCCGCTCGTTTCTTCCGACAACGAGTCCGGTGTATCGATACCTTGAAGAAGTGCACGCAGCGGGTATTCGAGCGAAAGGGCTCACCAAACAAATTCTTGTCTTTAGCCGTCAAACTGACCAAGAATTAAAACCGATCCATTTGCCGCAGGTGATCGAGGAAGCTCTTCGGTTTCTTCGTGCCACGCTGCCATCAACCATCGAAATTAAAACCTCATTGGCTAATAAGGTCAGCCCAATTATTGCCGACCCGATTCAGATCCATCAAGTATTAATGAATCTTTGTACGAATGCAGCGCAGGCCATGGGTGAGCAAGGTGGTGAGTTGGAAGTGAGTCTAGAGCATTGCTTGATGACAGATGAGGAGATTGGTCAAGCATTCTCAAATAGAGACGTCCCAAGCCGGTCTTACCTCAAAACAACTATTCGAGATACAGGGCCAGGTATCCCTTCAGAGATTCTTGAGCGAATATTTGATCCATTTTTTACCACAAAAGATGCTGGCGATGGAGTTGGTCTTGGATTGTCGGTTGTTCATGGCATTCTGTCAAACCATCATGGGGGGATCAAAGTCGAGAGTACTCTGGGTAAAGGGACAACTTTTACGGTATTTTTACCTGAACTCAATATAGCTTCGATACAGGAACGATCAAATGAGGTTTCACTGAAGCTTGGTTCTGGGGAACGTATTTTATTTGTTGAAGATGAAGAGTCTATTGCTCACTTGGGGAAGGAAATTTTAACACAACTTGGCTATTCCGTAAGAGTTGAGACTGACAGTGTTAACGCCTTGAAAGCGTTTCGTGAAGCTCCGGAGGATTTTGATCTTGTAATCACCGATCAAACGATGCCCAACATGACGGGTGAAGTTCTTTCACAGGAATTATTGCATCAAAGACCAGGTATCCCCATTATCCTTTGCACGGGGTACAGTCCGAGAATGACGCCAGAAAAAGCGCGTGATTTGGGGATTCAAGCCTTTTTATGGAAACCCCTTCTACTTCATGACCTGAGTGAGACGATTTTCCAAGTGCTTTCATCCTCATAGGTCTTTGTGAAGACACGATAGAAAAATTCTCTCAAGTATTCTCACCCCATGACTCCCTGAAGTTCGTTATAGCCGTTTCAAATAATTTCCGATGTTTGAGGCGCAGTATTACGCTGTCTAGGCGACTTCTCATCAGCAATTCAGGGGGGGCACCCCCCATAGCATCGTCAGTGGCTCAATTGACCCGACCATGAGGCAGGCAACAACCGTCGCCTAGGGCTTCCTTTCTCATTCGACTAGAAATTAATTGGATTCGCTATAATGTATGGATAGCGGATCAGAAATATTTCTGTATGGTCTGCAGGGAATCATTTTTTTAATTTCCAACTCTATTCATAGCTGGAAATTGGTTTGCATCTTGCTTGATCTTGAGGTAAGTACAGATTGAATAATGATAAACGAGCAAGATGTAAGGGTATGGAGTGTGTGCACATATCTGGTCCTAGGAAGGAGATAAAAAATTGGTTTTGTTCTAAGTGCTTGATCTGGTATTGACTTTAGTTCATCGGCCATGATGTCTGTCAGTTTCCAGAGTTCGCATGACGAATAATCGATCTATAAGAATTTTGATTTTTTCTGTATCTAATTGGATAATGTCGGTAAGTCAGAAAATGTACGATCTGGTCACGGTTTAATATGAGTCTACTCAATTGGAAACGTTTGTCATGTATTGTTGTATAGGAGACCTGCCGACGGCAGGGAAGGTATGACGGCATCTATCATATCAGACTATTTTTTTGTGACAGCAGTCTCGACTTCAATGTGGGGGCACGTCCTACGTTATTGTCAATCTCGGCCTGTTGGCGACGGGCGCCTCTGTCCGTATCTCTTTGAAGCCGAAGCTTGTTTGACTCTTCATGTGAAGCCTTTTTTGGAAGGCTGGACTTTGTCGCATCCATTGCCGCATGGCACATTTTTTTCAGAACGTTATCATAAACATACGTTTTTTGATATTGTTGAGGCGGTTCGAAAGGGTGGGTTAGATAGCAAGGTCTTAACGTACCCTGAGTTGCTGGAAGGTCACGATACGATGATTGTCTATTTTTGGCCAGATGAACAACATCACTCTCTCGAAGGAACTGAACGTCATTTCTATTTGAGTCGAAATCAAAAGGTTCATGAGCTCTTTAAGAGTCTCATGAGGCAATCCATACGACATCTATAGTGTTTTTTCTGCTGTTTACTCAGAGACTCTTGGTTATTCGTTTCCCACTCACCTGTCCCTTCCATTTTACCAAAATGATTGCTTGATGGGCACAGGCTGTGCTGAACGTTATATTCTGTCACTTTTAGAATTGGGGCCGGTCACGATGTTGAGATCAAAATGTGAGGCTTGAAGAAAAAGTCGAGGGGTAAAAGATTGTAAGGTTTGTTGAATTAAGTATGAACTGCAAGAATTAATTTAAGGTAGGGTCCACGGGCATATCGATATAGATTTTATAGCTTTCGTCTAATGATTGAATAATCTCTCCCCACAACACTGCGGGATCTTTCTCAAAGACCCAAGTTGGATCAGCAGGTATCGTCAACCATGAACCTGTCTGCATCTCATTTTCTAGTTGCCCAGGAGCCCAGCCTGAGTAACCCATAAATGCACGAAATGCCTCATTGCTTGACGGCTGTTCTAAAATTCGTTCAAGCGTTTGGACGTTCCCGCCTAAATAAACGCCATCAACAACATGATGGGTATCAGATGGTTCTTCTGGAACACGATACAAAATCAGTAAACTGTTTTTTTGAACCGGTCCACCTGTAAAGACATGATGCCGTTGCCCTTCAATGATAGGTATTTGCGGAAGAACTTCGGTAATATTGATTTCAGTGGGTCGATTGATGACCACTCCAAGAGCGCCTTCATGGCCATGTTCACAGAGAAGAATTACGGTTTGCCGAAAATTTGGGTCTCGCAAGGACGGTGTGGCAATAAGGAATACCCCTTTTTCTAATGCAGTACTCATGCGTTTATCCTACCGTGACTGTCTGGCAGGTTCAAGAGGGAGTCCATCGGACTGGTATCTGTGTCTATCTAACCAGGTTGTCTTACTCAGAATTTTACTCTAATTGCCGGAACTGGTGAGTCTGAGAGGTATGAATGGAGTGAGGTCTATGTCGCCTATCCCAGGATGTTGGTTGGTTTGTTGCTCGTTTCCTGCACGAGTGAGGGGCTGTGTGTTTCTTCCTCGTTGAGAGGTGGGGCAGGGGGTAGGGGGGCAGGTTGATCGGTGAGAGTCTCATCTGCCGGAAATGGCTCGTTGCGATTTTCAGTGAACTCAAGGAGTGATTCAAGGAATTTTTTTTGAATTTGTTCCAGCATTGAAGGTGCTGTGTCGATGTTTTCATCAGGGTCATACTTGAGAGACTGAATGAGAGTCGTCACGAGCGTTGGCAATCGATTCCCTAATTGTTCCGGGTCAACCTGAGCGTGCTCTTGGGCCTCTCGTAGCTTTCCAATGATTCGTTCAAGTGGACTCGCATGTTCTGAGCTTGCTTGAGTCTTCGTCCGTGAATACTCATTCGATCTTGTCCCGTCTTGACGAGCGATGTTCGTAGACTGTGAGGTAAGAGAGACGGAGGTTGTTTGTCGAAAAAAGAGTGCGGCTTGAGAAAGAGTGTCAAGTTTTTCTAATGAGGCCGCAACATTCGTGGCTTCTTCAGTGTTCCCGTGACTCAATTCGTGAAGGATATTATTTGCCGACTTCAGAAACTCTCGAATATCCGCTTGTTCTTGTTCATTGAGCTCGCCTTCAACGAGTAGATGAAAACTTTTTTGAGTTGAACTGCTGAATTGCTGAGCTTGAACGTTAAGGACCTGATCGTTTGCTAATCCTTGAAAAGAATAGGTTCCCAAAGATGTATTGACTTTTGAGGCCGACGAAAGGGAAACTCGATCTCCCTCTGATGTCACAAACGTGAAGTTTGCGGTATTTAGCGACTGTGAGCGGGCATGAAATTGCTTCGAGGTCGAAGTGAATGATGAGTTGAGTGAATTTGGTTGAATGGCGGGCAGAAAATGACTTCCCACCTGGGATACTGAAGACATATGACTCTCCTCTGACCGTCAATGTGCTATAGCGAATTCAATTAATTTCCAGTGTCGACCTTAGCGACGATTGTTCCGTAACCTATGCAACTCCAATGGCAACTGACGTTGAACGCGGTTCTGCCATTGAAGTGTAGAATGAGAAGGTCGCCTAGGCGACAATTATTGTCTACCTCACGCAGGGTTGAAGTGGGTGTCAATGACGAGACCTCTTTGCCTCTGACGTGTTCATTATCGGTCGCGTAGACCGCGTAATACTACGCCTCAAACATCGGAAGGTTATACCCGCTTGAATTACTGATAATGATTGACGTTTTCTCTCACGTATTGGATAGCAAAATTGTACACGTTGGCGCTTTATCATTTCGGTATAGCTGAAACGGCTATAGGTGATCTTGAAGGGAGTATCGGTTATGCTAAAGAGGATCTAAAGGAAGTCGGAGCCGGTCGCAGACTACGAAAGTTTTACTCAGTATGATAAACCTAGGAAATGAAAGGATATCGAAGATATACCTATCCTGACGTGACCGTAACCTCATTTGGATAGCAATAGAGTTAAGTTCGGTAGTCTTTAAATTCAGCTGAGGCATCCGGAAGTTTGAAAAAGGCGCGCATTTGATTTTTGAGCGTCTCTCTCGCACTTTCATCTCCCAGATTTAGGCGATATTCATTGATGACCATGGTTTTGACCCCTCCTGGGCCATTCCATTCATTCCAGCAATCCTGACAGACATTCTTCTTGATTTCTTGCTCCAATTTTCCTAAGAACAAATTGTCTGTCATCATTTCTGATGTTTTTTCGCATTTAAGGCAAGTGATTTCAGACATTTAATCCAGTGCTCCTTTAACAATAATGGGGTCGTTGTCACAGTCAACTCACGTACGGATGAATCCTATCATACCTCTTTGATGAAGGAAAAGTGATAATGAGATCAAATTCATTCATCAAACGGGGGAGGTTTTCAACGTGATTGTTGCGGGTATTGATATTGGAACTTTGACCTGTCGGCTATTAATTGCAAACGTTGGGTCAGACGGGTCCTTGCGAGAGATTGACTCAGATCGACGAATTTTACGATTGGGGGAAGGGGTAGATCAAAAGGGCATACTCAATGTTGAAGCCATGGAACGAGTCATTCACGTTCTTGGTGAGTGGCGGAAAATCATTGTACGCTGTCAGGTTGAAGCCATCGTGCTTGTTGCAACGAGCGCAGTTCGAGAAGCGAACAATCAACAGGAGTTCTTGGAGCGAGTGAAGCTGGAGACTGGATTTTCAATAGACGTGTTGAGTGGAGACGAAGAAGCGCGACGAACGCTGCTTGGAATCAAGTTTGGGCTTCCGCCTGAGGTTGAGGATTATGTCGGTCTGGACATCGGTGGTGGAAGTACCGAATGTATCCGAATATCTGGTGATGGACCGCCTGTTGTCACCTCTCTTGATATTGGGGTTGTCCGCGTAACTGAACGTTGTTTTCAGTCTGATCCGCCACAGGAACAAGACGTGATCGCTGCTGAACAGCTAATCAAGGATCATCTTCGACCGCTTCAACAAGGCTTGAGTGCTCATGCATATGTCACGCTTGTGGGGACGGCTGGGACCGTGACGACCTTAGCTGCGATGGCACAACAATTAGCACGGTACGAACCGGCCAGAATCCACAATTATTGGTTAACGCTTGAGAAGATTCGTGAACTGGAATATGTCTTGCGCTCGCGTTCGAGCGATCAACGTACTCACCTGTCAGGCTTGGAGGCGGGTCGAGAGGGCGTCATCGTCGCCGGTACGATTATTCTTCGAACGATTATGGAAACGCTAGGATTTGCACGGTGTTTAGTCAGCGACTATGGGTTGCGGGAAGGAATCTTGATTGATCTCATGAATAAAAAATATAATCGTTAGCTTTCCGTGTTGTTTCTCCTGTTAAAGCTGATTTACCGCTGGCTATACCAGCGAAATCCTTTGGATTCTTGATATTGTGGACGATGGATTTTGGCGCCTGGTTTTTCAAGCATCAGAGCTTTAAAGTCCCAAAGTCCAAACCACGCAGGGTCTAGGACGCTATGATAATGCAGTCCGGTTAACTTAGGAAGTATGTCCCCAAGAGATTGCTTGAGCTCATCCTGGGTGTAGGCACGAACGGAAAACGGGGTGTCGAGCGATTCGCAAATGCGGCGGATGGCATAGGCGGCTCCGGTACAAAGAACTTGCGTGTCTCCTGAAATATTCAAAAGCTGTGGGAGTGGACAGTATTGTTCTCGAAATCCGAGACCACGTGCCGCATGACGCATGTGTGAATATTGAACTTCGTATTCAGTGTGGCCCGGGAGCTTTACCGGTTCTGGATAGCCTGTTTCAATACCAAATTCTATCATGATTGCGTGCCCGCCTGGTTTCAGTACTCGCCAGACTTCCATCAGAAATGAGAGCGCTCCATAATTAAAGATGACCTCGTTGGGAAAGGGCTTATCAAGTGGTAAGTGGAGACGACGAATAAGATCTAAGGCGCCTTGATGTTGGGGAGTGGTGCCTTCGTGAGATTCCAATTCATTGGCGGTCAAGTGAACGGGCGTCATGTCTGCCAAATTTTCATTATCGATAATCAGATCCACACTTCCATCAGTAAATGGCAGATGTTCAGCGTTGGCTTGAGTCGCCGAAGCGTTCCATCCAGCAGAACGAGCCAGACTGGTTTGCGAACCCAAAAATGGTCGTGTGAGATCTAGAAATGTATAATGAATGTGTTGACGTTCATCGTCACGTAATTCGCCAGATAGCTCTTTGGATACATAGCCGAGTCCTGCGCCGACTTCGACGATGCGTGTGGGGCGGGGAGTCAACCAGCCCATTTTTCGAAGTGTTTGGCCGAGCAGTCGGCCATAAGTCAAACCATGTAACGCCTCACACGGTTCACGGAACAGATGGGAAACTGTGGTCTCAATGATTTCAAAATGCCCATGTTGCGTCTGAATTCCCTGCATGTGAAACTTCGAGAGATGTCCCTCGGTTTCTTCCGCAACATTGCCATGCCATCCTTCACGAACTCGTTGTAATAAGAGATCCCATTTGGCTTCAGTGCTGTGTCCACTTGGAGCTTCAGACCCGTAAAAGCACAATGAGTATCGGGGTTGTGCCCATCGTTCTAAAAACCACTGACCGGTTTCTTGATTTGGCCCACAGACCCATTTCCCAAATCGGCTGACTAAGGCTGCTAACGTTGAGTGCCCGTCCATGGCCCCGAGAAGCGAGGCACCCATTCGGTTGAGTTGTATCAAGGGCAAGTCTTCATCAAGTGGGCTGACCCACCATTCTTCTGGCCCGTGCTGGTAGATGATGAGGTCGGGCATGCGCCATGCTCGTTGATTGAGAATATCCCCTTCGAGTTTGAGCGGTTCGTCAGACTGTTGTGTACGAATCGAAATGGTAGTGTCTTGCACGGGTATGTTCCTCATCTACGCACATGAATCAAAAACCGCTCGATGCATGCCCTTCCAAAAGGTGTGCCATGCTTCAGCAGTTTGTCGAGCTCCAAAAGCGACCTGTTCCAGATCCTTAGCATTTTTTGCCGTATGGCGTACGCCTTGTGTAATCCAATCACTATGAGCCATTTCTTCTTCAAGGTGCATTGAGAAAAAGGTAAGGTCTTGTGACGTAAAGATCGAATATTTTTGTAATCCTGGCAAGAAATAGTGAAATTCTGAAACTGCAGTGGTTTCGATTGCCCATTCAGCCCCAAGGGCCTGCAGGTATCCGGCTTCCATAAACAAATGTTGTACGGTGTCGAGGTACTCCTGGATTTCTGGGAGAGGTTGAGTCTGCCGTAGATCATGCTGACTGACTTCAGCAGCCTGGGCAAACCGTTCGAGTTGCCGAATATGAGCGTGCTTGGATGATCCACTTCCGAGTTCAGAATATAAGGTTTTCGTCAGTTCGACACGCATCTCTAATTCTTCGAGTGGCGTACAGTAGAGCAGGCCTTCCAAGAGTTTGACGAATCGATGACAGAAAAAGTGATAGTGCCGGATAAACATCTGCAGCTGAGTCGTGGTGAGAACACGTTCTCTAAAGTCAATGAAAAATATGTTTGAGTTGACGGGGTGAGCCGTGAGCTCACTCAACAACGAGTCAACAGTAACGGGTTGAATGGTATTCACGATCGCGCATCTTTCTTTTATCAAGTCAAGGTCATCTCCTTACTTGGAAAGATGAAAGACTACATCAACATAGGAAATGCTCGCAAGCCAAAGGATGTGGGGTTTGTCATGACCCATAAAGGTTTTTAACTTAGTTCGTTGAACATGAGATGTCTGGCCATCATCAATGACCTGATGGATTAAAGTAAAAATTTAGAAGTTATGGTCAATTGATACAAGCTCAATTGGTCATTCTGTTGAGATTTGTGACCCTCACGTGAAGAATCGCCATGTGGTTTTATCATGTATTGAGCAAATAACAATCAGGATTTTGGAAAAACTGCCGAGAATATAAGTGATTTTCCTGGGTTTTGAATCAAGATTGTCAGAGGCTTGGAGTCGATGTTCTTGAAGCGGCCCTATCGTATTCAATGGAATAAAGGAGCGCGATGAAGCAAATTGCCTTGTTGCACGGGAGACCTTCTCGGTTGAAAGGGACGATGTATCCCATACGTCGAATTTCCAAAATTGTGAGAGAACCCAAGCTTGCACGAACGGGAAGACAAGCGTCTGGAGACTGGCAGAAGGAGAATCCTTCTGCGTTTATTGGTCCAGGTGGCGAATGTAAAGGCGTGATGACCGGAGATGGGAAGATGCGAATCGATGGGACGTTGGAGGGGGAAATCCATTCAAGCGGTTCGGTGATCGTTGGCGAAGAGGGGACCGTGGATGCTGATATTCAGGCGGAGTCCGTCGTCGCACAAGGGATGATTACAGGCAATGTGACGGCGAAGAAGAGTCTGCATCTTAAGTCCTCCGCCGTCGTGAAAGGATCCGTGAAAACCCCGTATCTGTCTATGGAGGAAGGTGCAGTGTTAGAGACGGACTGGTCTCTTTGGATAAATGGCGGGAGAATTCCGGGGAATATCTGGAATGAATTATTCCAGCACGAAGCGATTGCTCATCCTCCTTGGTGGCCTTCTCAGGTTCCGGAGATTGCAGTCGGCTAGAAGGTGATGGTGGGTGGCAAAATTGGTTTGAGTAACGAAAATACATGCTTCAAATAGACTAAGGTCAAGCTATAGCCGATTTAGTTATACCGAAACGAGAATGTGCCAACTGGCTCTAATGCTGATGTTAATACGTATTATAAACGTTGATTATCGTCAGGTAATTCAAGCGGGTATAACCTTCCGATGTTTGATGTGTTTAATGTCGCGTAGAAAGTCTTAATGTCGTAAGCGGCAATTAAATGTATTCGCTATAGACTAAAGAAAATTCCAGTAACCACCGACAACAGTTTGAGAACGATGATGAGTGCATACAACATGGACTGGGAAAGGTCAAATACCCATAATAATCTCATTGAAGGGGAAAGGAACGAGTCATGGCAATTGAATTAGATGAACGAGACACGATGAATGGACAATCAACGGGTTCAACGACCAATGGTGGGAGTTCAGGGTATCGAAATGGATCAACTCCAGCAGGGGTGAAAGGCGATGTGGTTGCGTTTATCGGCCCTGGCGTTGAGTTTAAAGGTGTGATTAGTTATCAAGGGAGCGTGCAAATCGATGGGAAACTTGATGGAGAATTGCACACTGAAGGAACGCTCTTGGTGGGAGAACAAGCCGTGATTACCGCAAAAATTAGCGCGGGTTCCGTCATCAGCCGTGGAGAGATTAAGGGAGACATTGTGGCAAAAGAAAAAGTTCAGCTACTGGCCACGGCTGTCATGGAGGGTTCTCTGAATACTCCTCAATTGTCCATGGAGAATGGTGTGGTGTTAAATGGCACGGTTGAAATGAAGACGAATGGTGTCAAAAAAACCTATTAATGATCACGTCATCTGTGCATCGACATGAGCTTTGAAGGGCGATACAGAATAATTCACGACTCATATTTAGTCGTGATGAATTAAATGATTCTGTAAGTTTTTCCGTTAAAAGTCCGGAGAAACATCGGTTACTCTCTATCATGATTGAGAATGAACGACCCTGTCCTTTGTGTTTTCGCTTGTGCCTTTATGTATTTCTCTTCCCATCCGTGTGAACCCGCTGCTCAATCTGCTATGTTGACACCATCTCACGCTCTTCTGAAGTCCAAAAGAACATTATTTTCTTTATAGGCTTTGACGATCTAGAAAAGCCTGCAGTATAGTTTTTCCCAAAAGAAAAATTCGATTCTCGTCCTTTCTGCCAAAATTATTCAGGAACGTATATTCACATGCCACTTTCTCTCGTTGTCTGGATTCATCTCGTTGCCGCGATTACCTTCATTGGAGGACTGATGTATCTTCATCTTGTGCTGAGGCCAGTGTTGCAGTCTCAGGGGTCTGAGATCGAATCCTATGACGTCTTACGAAAAGCTGGTCAACGATTTCGAACGATGACGTGGATGAGCTTGATTGCTCTCATCTTGACGGGAGCATTTAATATGTTGAGCGAAGGTGGGTCTGCGAGAATTGAAACGGAGTGGGGAGTGGTGCTCATGCTAAAGCTCTTTCTGTTTGCTATCGCATTTGGCTTAGTGTTAATTCATGATTTTGTGTTAGATCCTTACGCATCATCATCGCAATCTTCTGTTAAAACTCCAACGGTTCAAAGCAACATTCGACGGGCAGTGTTTGTCCAGCAAATGATTCTTGCGCTGGCGCTGATCATCTTGTTTGTCGCCACCTATCTCTCGTCGATGTAACGAACGATGGGGTGAGGCGAGGAATAATCTCTATAGCCGATTCAATTAACTACCAATGGTTGAAGTGAGTCTTGACGCTGGGTTACGTGGATATCTCTGATTGGTGGCATCAAAAGGATAACGTCATTACGATAGATTGCCCAACAGTGACGCTTGGTCTTGCAAACGATCGTATCTAAGAGCTGGCTCGACTGGAACATATTTTGACTCACGATAGATGTCTGAGATTTTGAGTCGTAAAATGACCTAAAAAGGCGTGTCGCCGGCACGGAGTTTCGCCAGGGCTTCCTTCACAAACTTTGCATCAGGGCTGGCAGGGTCAAGATTTTTGAAGGCCAAGGCCCAGGCATCTTCGGCCTCGCGGGGTCGTTTGAGATACCACAGGGTTAAACCCCGGTACCAATTGACGCCAGGCTCATTCGGTCGGTCGATCAATACTTTATCAAAATAACCGAGAGCAGTGTTGAATACCTCAGGATCATCAAACTTCCTTGTCTCAATCAAAATCACGCCTAAATTATATAAGGCTTCATTGTTTCGAGGCTGAAGTTCCAAGACTTTTGTCCATGCCTTATGGGCCTCTTCGTATCGGTTGAGGACCTGATAGGAGCGTCCTGCCATGATTTGTCCTTCCAGATCATCTGGGTTTTTACGAAGACGTTCCTCCAGCTTTGCCACCATTTCCAATGGATTGGGTCCGCCTTCCCCTGGGCCTTGTTGCGCCTGAGACGCGGTCAGTTTTTCTAGTGCTTGGATCTGTACCCACAAATATGTTCCCAAGGAAGAGAAGAGCACAATTAATGCGCAGATGGTTGCGGGTATCCATATTTTTCTTCGAGGTGGAGTCGTCTGAGGAGCGTTGGCTTCATCGGCTGCGTCTTTCTGCAGAAACTCAAGTCGGTCAAGAACTTGAAGGAGACGATGTTCATCGGTGGCCTTAAGGCGGATATGATCTTCTGGCTCCATTCGTTTTTGGGCCAATTCCACATCGAGTTCTTGTAATGAGCGGACGAGCACCTCACGTTCGACGACTAAATCAGCGATCTCTTGATGTCGTTCGTCATTGTGAAACGGAGAGAACGGATAGGGATCTTTTCGCCAAAACGGTGATGTGATCGCCACAATGACAAAAATAAGGATGGTGGTAACGGGAATGAGTAGCATCGTGTTTCGTTGGTGAACGCGTTAGGGATGATGAAGTTCCCGTTCGATTCGTTCCCGGGATTCCTGATCGAGAGGGGGAGGCTGTTGTTGTGGTGTTGGTGATGGTGGTCGGACCCAAAGTTTCACTTCTTTATAGAGAAAAAATCCACCCACGAGTAGGAGGGCAAACGGTGCCACCCAAATCAACCAATTCATACCGTGCTTTGGGGGCTGCATGAGGATATAATCACCATACCGACTCAGAAAGTATGCGTGAATCTCTTCAGGTGAATGTCCAAGAGTTAAACGCTCTCGAATCGCGCTTCGCATTTGAACGGCTAGCGGCGCACCGGATTCCCAAATGTTTTCTGTTTGACAGACGGTACAGCGTAATGTTTTCGCGATTTCACGAACCTGAATATCCAGTTCAGTCTCATCCACCACTTTGGCAAAGCCTTGCCAAGGAAGAGTCAGAACCATGACGAAGAAAAGCAGAAAGCAACGGCTAATCATGTTGAGGATTGCGTGTTATTCAGAAGTGGAGAAATCACGTTTTCTGTGAGATTGGTATACACTTGTCCAACAATTGGTCCAACCCATTTATGTCGGATCACTCCCTGTTGATCGATGACAAATGTTTCGGGTACGCCATAGACGCCATAATCTATTGCCAGAGTGCCTTTAATATCGCGGACATGTTGAAAAGTTGATCCATAGGTCTTGAGGTATTTCTTTGCATCAGGCAGCTCGTCTTGATAATTGATCCCTAACATCACAAAGTCTGGATGATCCTTAAATTGCTGATGAAGACGCAGAATATCCTTGTGTTCCACTTTACATTCATAGCACCAAGATGCCCAGAAATTGAGCAAGACAACCTTGCCTTTATACTGTTCGAGTGAAATAGCTTTCCCAGACTCAACATCCGGCCCGGTAAACGTCGGGGCTTCAGTTCCAATGAGGACCGTAGGGATACTACGCGGGTCACCCCAAAGCCCTTGATAAAAGAGGGCGAAAAGGCCCAGTAACCCTATGATCAATGAAAGTTGTAAGCCGCGACTCATTCTTCCCGTCTTCGTGGTCGAAAAATATTTAATAAAACGCCTAAGCCCATAATACCACCTCCGCCCCAAACCCACAGGATGAGAGGATTAATCACCCCTCGAGCGACGGCCACACCATCTGCAGAGACATCCGGCATGGTCAGAAAGATGTGCCCCATATTGATGGCATGAATTGCTGACTCTGTTGTCGGACTCTGTGAGGCTGTGTATACACGTTTCTGTGGTCTGAGCTTCGTGATGACTTCATTGTCTTGAGTGACTTCAAACACGCCCTCTTGGGCTTTCCAATTTTTTCCCTCGACTTCATGGATATTCAGGAGTTTCATCTCGTAATCGGCAATGGAAAATGTGTCTCCAACTTTCATGGAGACAACTTTTTCGGTTTGATAGATCGTTGAGGCAATAATTCCAATCACCAAGATCAGGACGCCAATGTGTGTGATGAGACTTGAATATCGGCGTTGATTGGCTGAAAAGGCCTTCAAGAAACCTTTGAAAATATTGACATGTTCACGATTGGCATACAGTTTAGAAATTTTTCCGAAATCGAGAAGTATCGCAGATCCGGAAAATCCGACAACAAACCCGCCAGCCAGTGCGTACAAGCTGTGGATGCCAGAGATGAATAAGAGAACCATCGTCACTACCCCAACAATAAGCGGAACAAGGAAGTTTTTCTTTAAATTACTCGCGGAGGCCTTGCGCCATGGAATATATGGGCCGATGCCCATGAGGAAGAGAAGCCCTAGAGCAATTGGCATGAAGACAGCGTTGTAATAAGGAGGACCAACCGTCACTTTTCCCCCTTGGAATGTTTCAACCATGAGGGGATAGAGCGTGCCGAGAAACACTGTGGCCGCGGCGACCAGAAAAAACAAATTATTGAAAAGAAAGATGGATTCTCGTGAAACAAACGAGTCCATTTCGATCTGACTCTTGAGTTTTTTTGATTGAATGATTAAGGCGCCAAAGGCGGTACCAATAATGATCGTAATAAAAATGAGAATATACAGACCCCGCTCAGGGTCGGTCGCAAAGGTATGGACAGACGTGAGGACGCCACTTCTGACCAAAAAGGTCCCAATGAGCGAGAGCGAAAATGTCACGATGATCAAAAGCAAGTTCCAGACTTTGAACATCTTTCGTTTTTCTTGCACGAGGACTGAGTGAAGATATGCTGTTCCCACCAACCATGGCATAAACGATGCGTTCTCGACTGGATCCCATCCCCAATAACCTCCCCACCCTAATTCGTAATAGGCCCAGTATCCGCCAAGTAAGATGCCAGTCGTCAGGCAGAGCCATGCAAAAATGGTCCACCGCTGTGTGACTTTAATCCATTCTTCCCCGAGACGGCCTGAAAAAAGGGCGGCCATCGCAAAGGAAAAGGGAATGGAAAAACCCACGTATCCCATGTACAGCATTGGGGGATGCATGACCATGGCCGGATCTTGGAGCAAGGGATTCAGGTCTTTGCCGTCAAGGGGGGTTGGAACCAATCTGGCAAACGGACTGGAAAGAAACACGATCAGAGAAAGAAACCCAAGCATGACGGCTGATTCTACCGCGATCAGGTACGGCATGATGGTTGGCTGGGTTCGCCAATGCAGCCAGACGGCGAGAGTGCTAAATGAGGAAAGAATAAAGGCCCAAAGGAGTAAGGAGCCTTCATGCCCGCCCCACACTGCGGCGACGGTATAGAAAAATGGCAATTTCGAATTTGAATTATTGGCAACGTAGAGGACAGAAAAATCTCTCATGAGAAATGAATACACAAGAGAAGCCATGCCGATAAACAACAAACCGAACGTCAGGGTGACCGCAATGCGTCCTACACGAACCCAGTCTGCGTTTCGCGACCGGAGTGCGACGATGGATGAGCCAATGCCCAAAAGGGTAAGGACCCAGGCAACAACAACAGAAAAATGGCCAATCTCAATGATCATGGATCGTATGGTATTTCAATTAGTGGGAGTTTGACTAACCTAAAGGTGTTTGCACGTTTTTTCAGGAGACCCTACCGCAAGCTTTCAGTAGGAGGGGAAGAGGAGTTTCTGTCCATAACGGCAATCAATTTTCTAAACAGCATTTTTCTTCTTTATCCCTCTTTATGTTCCTGTTTTTAAGGAGAGAGGGTCTTCATGAAATCCTTTTTTGGTAATTCGACACCGGCTCGCTTCATCTCGATCGGCATATAGTCTTCAGAGTGCTTGGCCATAATCATCTTAGAATGAAAGACCTTGTCGGACCTCCAGTGCCCTTCTGCAACCGCTCCTTGCCCTTCTTTAAAGAGGTCCGGAGGTATGCCTTGAAACACCACAGGAATAGTGGCCTCTCCATCGGTGAGTTGAAACGTGAGTCCCACGGGATCGGCTTGAGTTTTGATACTTTTTTTGACAACCATACCTGCCACGCGGATTTTTTTCTGGGATTGCTCCGCTGAAAATGCCCGAACTTCTGACGGCGTCACGAAATAGACAAGGTTTTCGCCAAAGTTTCCTAAAGCTAAGTAGCCCAGGGCTCCTGCGACAAGAAGGATGCTAAGAATCAAACTGGTTTTTCTACCTTTAGTCCACATGGGTATCTAACTCGGGTTCATAGAGTTTAGAGTCTTTAATCTCCTGAAACAAAAATGCTACCTTACGGCTCATCGTAAACACGCTCGCGACAAGAACCAAAAACGCAATGATATAAGCACTGGCTACAAATCCATAATTCGTAACGAGTGCCGTTTCGTGCGCTCGAAATACCTGAACTTCTGGGTCCCAACGCCCAATCAGAATCAGTGTCTTTAATTCACGAAGGTTTTCCGGAGGTGGTCCCTGATACTGGACCTTTAGACTCTTCGTTTCCCCCAATAATTCAAACTCAGCATGCCCTTCTTCGGGGCTTCCGGTCAAGCTGCCGCTGCCGACCATCCCTTGGACTCGAACTGTTGCTTGAGAATGATTGCCTGTGATGACGGACTCTGGGATCACACTGGCCAAATGATCTTGATAATTTTGTGTGGCAAGCACTGCCAATATGATCGCTATCACGATCACGCCTGCCCATCTCAGATAAAACCCAGTCATGAGCTGGTTTGGGTGAGATGCACTTGGCTGAGAAGGCGTCCTTTTTTGGCCTGCAGCAGGTTGGTTAAGTATAACATTTGTGTTCGAACCATGAGCATGTAGATAAATAACAAATTGAGTCCAAGGCTCATGATTGAGAGGGGCAAGAGAATATCCCCAGTCATACTCACCCCTCGCATGGATATTGACAGCGGCTGATGAAGAGATCTCCACCACTCAGCTGAAAAGTAAATAATCGGTAAGTCGACGCCACCGACAATGGCCATGACTGCAGCATATCGTCCTTCTTTATCAGGGTCTTCCACAAAAGTTCGTAGCATAAGATATCCTGACGCAATGAGCAGCAGGATAGCAAATGAAACAAGTTTCGGGTCCCACGTCCACCAGGTATTCCAGGTGGGCTTCGCCCAAATAGCACCAGTGATCAGCGACAATGTCGTGAAAATGACGGTCAGGCCTGCAGCAGCTTGGCACATGTTGTCAACGAGAGGGTCTCGTTTCCACAGGTACCAGAGGCTTCCCAGAAAAAGTGACCCATAGGCCAGGAGCGAGGTATGAGCAAGGGGAACATGCACATACATAATCCGCACGACTTCTCCCTGGTAGTAATCGGGAGGAGAGTCGAATAGGCCTAAGTACAGTCCATAAAAAATGGAAAGAGCGGCAGCGGCACCAAACCACCCTTTAAACCGTTGAATCCGTCTAATTATTCGATTCATCATGATCAGGCTGAAGTCGTATGAAGGTCGTTCTCGAAAAAACTAGTATTGCAGGATTCCTTAGTGAGGATTATACCGGAGGCTATGAATCCAGAATCAACTCAAATAACCAAAATGACACGACCGTGAAGATGACGTCAAAAATCGTCAGTAATTCTATCCAGTGGAAATACAGAGCCAAAGGCTGAGCATTGAGTGCGCCTCGTGTGGATTCGACGGCAGCAATCATCACTGGAATGGCCAACGGGAGTAGTAAGACCGGGAGCATGACTTCCCTGGCACGAATTTGAACTGTGAGTGCCGAAAACAGCGTCCCAACAGCTGAAAGTCCCAATGTTGCTAAGAAAAATATTAACAGAAGAAGGCCAATTTCTTCAACAATATTCAGATTGAAGAAAAGGACAAACAAGGGAAACAGCATGACTTCGACGACAAGCATAAACAACAAATTCCCCAGCATCTTCCCAAGGTAGATGGCTCCTTTTGGGGTCGGGCTCATCTGTAGATATTCAAGTGCGTCGTTCTGTAATTCTGCCGAAAAGGATTTTCCCAACCCAATTATGCCGGTAAACGCAAATGAGACCCAAATAATGCCGGCGATGAGTTGTTGGGCGGCATCTTGATCCATCGCAAAGCTAAAACTGAAAACAAGAATCACGATGAGTGCGAAGAACAGCATAGAAGACAGAGTCTCCCGACTCCGCATTTCGCTAATGAGGTCTTTCCAGACCACCCATTGAATGACTCTAAGAAATGTCATGAGCTACGTGATCTGTCCGGGAAAATGTCAGAATGCCGTGATGGAGCAAGCCGGTTCGGTGAGCAACGAGGTTGGCTTTGTCTCGATCATGTGTGGTCATGACGACGACACCTTCTCGTTGAGTGACTTCACAAATAATGTGGTTGGTTACCTGGACTCCCCCCTCATCCAAGGCATTGTAGGGTTCGTCTAAGAGGAGGACTTGGGGTTTAGCCAAGATCACTTTGGCTAAGGCAAGACGACGTTTCATGCCTGCCGAAAAATATCGTGTCTTCATTTCGCTGAATGCGCCAAGACTGACTTGATCCAACGATAATTTCAACTCTCGAGGAGTTGGGTCCAGGCCTCGCATCGCCATCGCAAAGCGTAGGTTTTCCTGTGCATCGAGGTCATCGTATAAGTGGGAGCCATGGGCGAGAAGCATGGTGGCCTGTCGGACGGATTCTTTTCCCGTGACACCATCATTGCCTAGGACGGTAAAGCGACCATCCGTCGGTCTGACCAGTGTTGCTAAAATTCGTAAGAGTGTGGTTTTCCCGGCCCCATTTGATCCGAATAGGGCAAAGCACTCGCCCGCTGGAATCTCAAAGGAGAGATCCTCAAAAATTCGATAGTTTCCAAATGATTTACTGAGTTGGAATGCCTGGATAACCATTATGTGTGTGCAGACAATTACGTGCGGCTTTTTGCCGTTCCGCTAAGGAGGACCTTTCATGTGTTGAATGAGCTGTAGGTGAGGCCACTAGTATGGCCGCAGATTATCCGGATGCACTATAGCCTACGTAGCCGACTTATGCCATGTCTACAAATCAGAAACTTGTTCGGAGCCAATCTCCAAATGCCAGTAGTGTGGTACAATGTAATTTAGTGCTTATTGACGGCCTTGTTTGCTAGATTTATATTGAATGGAACTCTTGATCAGACCACTAGTTTTCTCTGATCGTTTTAGCTTCAGCCGATGATGAGTGCAAGAGCCTCAATTCATTCTTAACGATAAAACACGTTGATATTTATGTTAACTCTCGGCACTGTCGCTTCTTGTAATTCCTCTCGCATCAGAGTGCTTATGGTGGGTGTGATGTGTGTAATGACAACTCTCATGGGTTGTGATTCAGGATATTCCTCGGGGCTTTCGGAAGTGTCTTCGAATGATTCTCAGTTACAGGTCAAGCGGGGATGGCCAACCATCGGATCGCCTTCACCTCCCTTCACATTGAAGAATATGGAGGGAAAGTCGGTTAGCTTGTCAGATTTTAGTGGCAAAGTCATCTTGCTCAATTTTTGGGCAACCTGGTGTGGTCCCTGTCGAGTAGAAATGCCTGCCATGGAAGCCCTATATCGGGAGATGCACAGTCACGGGCTGGAAATTGTGGCTGTTTCGGTGGATGCTCAAGGAATAGAAGTCACGAAACCCTTTCAGGAAGCCATGGGATTGACCTTTCCCATTTTGCATGATCCGGAATATGAAGTGGGTCTTGCCTACGGAGCTCGGACGCTCCCGATCAGTTATGTCATTGACCGGAAAGGCATTATTCAACATCGAGTCTTCGGCGCTCGAGACTGGAATGGTCAAGAAGCCAAAAAAATGATTCAAGCCCTTCTCGATCCTCCTGCAGCTTTGGACTACGATGGACTCCTTTAATCAAGTCTCCATCTTGGCCGCCTTTAGTGCGGGTTTCCTTTCGTTCATTTCTCCCTGTGTTCTACCACTGGTCCCTTCTTATTTGTCTTACATCACCGGCTTATCCGTCGAGGAACTCTCCAACGTTCAGGAGCGGGAACGATTTCGAAAAGTCATTATGGTGAATTCGCTGCTCTTTATTGCCGGATTCTCTAGTGTATTTATTGCGTTTGGAGCCTCGGCTAGTTTTGTGGGGCAAATGTTGTATCAATATCAAGACCTGATCCGAAAAATTGGCGGAGTGCTTATTGCGGTGTTCGGGCTCTACCTCATGGGTATACTCAAATTATCGTTTCTTATGACAGAACGTAAGCTACTGCATTTTGAAAAGCGTCCGTTGGGGTATATTGGATCTTTTCTGGTGGGGACGGCGTTCGCTGCAGGGTGGACTCCCTGTGTTGGTCCTGTATTGGGTGGGATTCTGGCTTATGCAAGCACGACGGAGTCGATGCAAGATGGAATCGTGCTATTAACGTCCTATTCCGTGGGGTTGGGCCTCCCGTTTTTTCTCACGGCTTTCGGGGTCGATAGTTTCCTGACACACTTTAAAAAAGTCCGTCATTATCTTGGGGCTATTTCAATGGTCAGTGGCGTCTTGATGGTGACAATCGGGGTTATGTTGTACATTAATTCTGTGACGATGATTACCAGTTTCTTAGATCGGCATGGTATCGGCTGGTATCTCGGGCAGTAGTGGCTCTCCTTCCCTTCTATAGCGAAACCAAATAGGCATGCTAGGACACGATACATGCAAGACCTCGCGTTTCTCGCATACATTCGACATCGTCACTCAATAATCCAACTGATCTCTGTATGACAGGTGTCCAAGTCCAGCGATTCAAATAAGTCAACTCAGCGCGAAACACTGCTTTATATGTACGGAAACTAATTGGAGCGGCTATAGCTTCCACATCCTATATTTAGATAAAGAAAGCTTAGTAGGTTCTTGCCTTATATTTCGAACAACGAAATACAAGATACGAACGACGTTCTTTTTTAGCACCATTGGCCTGGTTGGCAAGTTTCACGTATTGATGAGTTTGACAAAGAGGGAGAGGTCTGTTGAGGAGAAGATGTGCGAGGCAACGATTCACACCATGACCCAATGGAACATTCGGAAGGCTTGACTGCTTTCCCAGACGTAAATTCTTCTTCTAACGGAGGGAACGCGAGAATGTCCAAAGGAGATAATTCAGGCTCAACTTTGGCGAGTCTGATGGGTTCTTCCTGTTCATTCGGCATATCTGGAATATCGAGATTCGGATGTTCACTTTGAAGTTTTGTGAGCATTTGCATCCCACTTTCGTAAAAGGGATGATCGCCATGATCTTGCACAAGATCAATCAGCCAGTCTTTCGCCCACTCCACATTGCCGAGTTTTTCATAGGTCTCGGCTAAATGGTATTTAGCCTCCCCGGCTGTTTCCAATGCAGGGTACCGCTCGACGATGTGTTTGAAGCGATGCGCTGCGGCCAGATAGGATTCTCTGTTGTAATAAAACTGTCCAACGAACAAGTCATGTAAAGCCAGATGTTCTTGACACGAGGTAATTTTCTCGTGAGCTTCTGTTTCATAGCGATTATCAGGAAATTCAGTCAAGAGTTTGCGAAAGGACGCTAAGGACTCTTGAATGGGTTCAGGATCTCGATCAATCGTTTTAAATCGTTTATAGTGACTCGTGGCAATTTTATATTGCGCATAGGGGGCTAACATATGATTACGATGAAGGTCGAGAAAATGTTTATATTCGACGATAGCTTCGAGAAACGATTCTTTTTCAAAATACGCTTCGGCGCGCTTCATAATGACGTTAGGATCGTAGTTCATTTCAATTGAATCACCGACAAAAATTTGTTCGTCTGTCCCACTCAATGCGACCTGGGGATCGGAAGGGGTAGGGTCTGGAGTCGAAGAACAGCCAGTCGCGATGACTCCACAGAGGACAATCATGACAAGAAATCTGTTGACGAAAGATTGTGGCTTCATTTGGTAGGGCACCTTAGTGTTAATATTGAGGAAAGAGAGTCCCAATTCTTAGCCTAACACAAAAAACGTGCCACGCTACCAAATGCTTGAGAAGTAAAGCAAATACAATATGGGAATATGCGTGTTGAGAGGTATTTTTTCCTCACTGTGAGATATGGGCCACATGAAATATTATAGAGCCCCGAAGGAAAGTAACTGAAATGTCGATATCAATGATTAGCGGTACAGGGTCGTCTTTACCAGCTCGGGTCGTTCTGAATAAGGAGCTGGCCTCGAATCTTGGCATTGATGAGTCATATATCTACCGGGTATCGGGGATTCGGTCACGGCACTGGGCGAGTGATAGCGAAGAGTCTTCAACGTTGGCCGAACAAGCCTCCAGGCAGGCACTTGACCAGGCGAAGCTCCATCCTCGTGAGATTGACACTATTTTGTTTTCGACGACTTCGCCGGAAACCGGAGCGTTTCCCTCTACGGCTAGTCTGCTGCAACGCCGTTTAGGCGTGAGGGGAGCGAGTGCATTTGATTTCAGTGCCTCGTGTTCTGGCTTTTTATATGGATTATCCATGGCTGACTCATTGATTCGGTCGGGGCTCAGCGAACGATGTTTGATTGTTGCGTCGGAGATCAAGTCGCGCTATTTGGATCCGGGAGACATGGGGACCTCCATTTTATTTGGCGATGGAGCCGGTGCTGCCGTGGTGACCAAAAGCCAAGAGCCGCATGTTGGGGTACAGAATATTCGGGTATTTTCCGATGGAAGGCACTCGACTCTCGTGCGCATTCCAGCAGGAGGATCTCGCGAACCCATGTCTGCTGCCACGATCAAAGAGAAGCGACATACTCTTCGATTAGAGGGAGCCTCCTTATTTCGCGTGGCGGTCAAGCAGTTAGGCCCAGCGTTGCAAGAGCTTCTGGAATCAAGCCAACTCACGATGGCTGATGTCGATCATGTCATGTTTCATCAAGCCAATAGCCGAATTTTGGCAAAACTTGCGAACCGCATGAATATCCCCTCTCATTGCCTTTTTTCTGTCATTGAGCACACAGGGAATACCTCATCGGCTTCGTTACCGATTACGTTGGATATGGCCAATCGGCAAGGACGTCTCAAGCCTGGAGACCTTATCCTTCTTGGCACTTTTGGAGGAGGGATCACCTGGGGTGGGGCATTGATCCGTTGGGGTAATTGTATTTGATTGACGAATCTGAGCCTTTCACTTACCGTGTTTATGGAGATCTAGGTTTCTTTAATTTGAATGTTCAGGCAGTGGTTTTCTGAGCTGGGTCTTTCAGTTGGTGATGGGGCTCACGCCTTAGTCGTCAGAGACAGAAAGTACAAGAATGGGTGACTCAAATTTCGCCGACTCCATTATTGAAAAGACCAGAAAACTTGGGCATCCTCTTTGTGTGGGTCTCGATCCTCATGTTGCCTATATTCCGAATGTCTTTTTTTCAAAGAATGGACAAAAGAACCGTCCAATTGACGGTATTGCAAAGTTCTTCCATGAGGTGGTGGAGAGGCTGAACGGTAAGGTTGTGGCCGTGAAACCTCAAAGTGCGTTCTTCGAACAATATGGGGCAGATGGCATCCGGTTGCTTGAAGAGCTCATTGTCCAATGTAAGCAACAGGGAATCCCCGTTATTCTTGATGCCAAAAGAGGTGATATCGGGTCGACTGCCGCCGCCTATGCCGCATTGATTGACCCGTCAAGAGCCGAGGCGGCGAATGCGATTACACTCAATGCGTACATGGGCACTGAGACCATTGAGCCATTCTTGTCGCATGTCATTCAGGGTGGGGCTGGGATTTTTGTGCTCGTCAAAACCAGCAATCCTGGGGCAGAGGAGTTTCAAGGTCTCCAAGTTGATCATGATTTTCTGTATTGTCATGTGGCGAAAGGTCTTACACGATTGTTGCCTCATACGATAGGCGCAAGTGGATGGTCGAGTGTCGGTATTGTCGTTGGAGGAACGTATCCGTCAGACGCGATGAGAATACGAGAGATCTTACCTACTTCGCTTTTTTTAGTGCCAGGATATGGGGCGCAAGGAGCCTCAGCTAAAGATGCATTGGCAGGGTTTTTGAGGGGGCCGATGTGTTTAGAAGGCGGGGTCGTGAATGCTTCGCGATCAATTTTATTTCCTGTCGGTGTTGATGCGACTGCTAGGGAATGGGAGGCCGCGTTTGACGAGGCTGTCCTTAAATCAACTAGAGAGTTACAAGAGGCCGCAAGGCTGTAAATGAATAGAGATTGAAACGCTTCGATTTGCCCCAAGACGAATCAAAGTAAACTTTCCTGATCACGAAGCCACTGAATCTTTATGACTTTGCAACCATTGGCGGGAGCAGATAGAATGCAGATCATGGATTGGGATATTTCGGTTCAAGTCTCTAGTGAGAGACCTTCGTTGACGGTGCCGAAGACTCAAGACCTGCCGAAGACAATAAATGAACGGATAGATAAAGGGAGGATGGAGTGAAAATTTACTTAGCGGATCCACGCGGATTCTGTGCAGGAGTTGACCGAGCCATTGAAATTGTCGATTTATCACTCAAAACGTATGGAGCTCCTATCTACGTTCGTCATGAAATCGTCCATAGTCGCCATGTTGTTAATTCTCTTCGAGATAAAGGGGCGGTGTTTGTCGAGGAATTAGACGAAGTGCCTGATGGGGCCATCGTCATCTTTAGCGCACACGGAGTGGCCAAAAGTGTATGGGAAGAAGCCAATCGACGTAATCTCAAGATCATTGATGCCACTTGTCCCTTGGTCATTAAGGTGCACAATGAGGTGAATCGTGACTACACTAATCAGTACGAATTGATTCTCATTGGGCATTCCGGGCATCCCGAAGTCGTCGGCACGCTTGGACAGGTTCCCGATAAATTTCATCTGGTTTCTTCAGTGGAAGATGTCGAAACCCTTGTCGTTGAAAACCAGAACCATCTGTCCTATGTCACACAAACTACGCTGAGTGTCGATGAATGCCGTGATATTGTCGAAGCCTTGAATCGCCGGTTTCCTGGCATTAAGGGCCCGCATCAGGAAGACATTTGCTATGCGACCCAAAATCGGCAGAATGCGGTGAAGGAGTTGTCGAAATATGTCGATGTCATTTTGGTGATCGGTTCCCCTAACAGCTCAAATTCCAATCGATTGAAGGAGCTTGGAGAGCGATGTGGCAAAGCGTCCTACTTGATTGATTCCTATCAGGACATCAAGCCTGAATGGTTGGAGGGAGTGAATGCCATTGGTATTGCGGCCGGGGCCTCCGCTCCAGAAGTTCTCGTGACTGAGGTTGTCGATTATCTTCGGACATTAGGGGCGGATGAATTGGAAGAATTGACTGTTGTCGAAGAAGATGTTGAATTTTTGCTTCCCAGAGAACTGCTCGCAAGCCAGGAAAAAGCGTAAAACTACGCCTCAAGCATCGGAGGTTCTTTGAAGCGGCTATAGGAATGTCGGGGAAACTGTAGAACGGAGGCCGCCTACATCGAGGCCGCCCCCATTCGCCTATGCATTCGAGTTTGAGTGCATGCTTTTACCGTGCAGGCTCTCATCTAACGCGATCAAGAAACCGTGTGAACGATCATTAAGAGGCCGCGGCCATCGAACCTGAAATCGAATTGAATGTATTAGCCACGGTTTGCCCAAGAGTTGTGACAGCGCCAATGATCACCGCCGCAATCAATGCGGCGAGCAATCCATACTCCAATGCGGTCGCGCCTTCTTCATCGTTAAGAAATTGCATTATGTACATCATGATCTTCTTTCTCCTGCCGGGCATATTGAATGGATGTCAGCTTTGATGGTGTGCCCATGATTTCCCCATCGCTGACGAGTTTTGTTTGACCTTTTCAACAGCGCATGTCTTCACTGTCAGTTTGCTTCAATTGTTCCTATCCCCATCTCATGAAAACCTTAGGCTATTCCCCTTATATCGGATGAAAATAATGGATTCTTAAGGCATCAATAGTGCTCGATGATGTACCTTCGTGTCATGCCGACATTAAAATACGTATATAAAGTCAGGTTTTATTAGAATATATGATGAAGTTGACTCTGATCGCCATTCATTGCAGTCATGAAACAAGGGGGAAATGAAAAAAGTACTGATGGCGAGGTCTATTCATTTTCTCCAAATTTTCTATAGCCGATTCAATTAAATTTCAATGTTTGAAGTAGGTAATGACGCTGAGTTCCTTGGATACCTTTTATTGGTAGCATCAAAAGGATAACGTCATCATGATAGATTGCCAAACCGTGACGCTTGGTCTTGCGAACGATCGTATCCACTGAGGTCATCGATGATCACAATATTGAATGACCGTAGGAATTCTCAGTGAAGGTTGAACAGATATGACGAGTGGTATGTTGAATGTTCATGGCCCCCAGCACACCGCTAGAACTTATTTGGATTCGCTTAAAGTGGAGAGAGCAGTTATCCCCATCTTACCCACAATATATGGCATAGATAGTAGTATAAGCCTACTTTATTTGGTAGGCTTTTTTGATTTTACAAAAATACTGTGGTAGACATTTAGAGTTGTTTATTGAAAATCTGAATCTCCAAATCTAGGGAGGAACCGCATGCATCTCCAAACCTTGATTGTCGAAGGGTTTAAATCCTTTGCTGAGGCTAAAATCGAATTCCCTCAGGGAGTGACGGCGATTGTGGGGCCTAATGGGACCGGAAAAAGCAATATTGTGGATGCGTTGCTCTGGTCGCTTGGAGAGCAGAGCCCAAAGTCTCTCAGGACAGAGAAAATGGAAGATGTCATCTTCAACGGTACCGAAGTGCGCAAACCAATGGGAATGGCCGAAGTCTCGACAATTTTTGGGGGAGTCACCGAACAAGAACTGGAAGCGTTATCGGCCTTGGGAGATGCGTTGGCTCAATCCACGGAGATCATGGTTACCCGTCGGTTGTATCGTGATGGTGATAGTGAATACTCGATCAACAAGATTCCTTGTCGGCTCAAAGATATTCGAAGCTTATTGTGGGCATCTCGAGCAGGAACGAAGGGGCATACGGTTATTGAACAGGGAAATATCGATCAACTATTGAGCGCATCGCCTTTAGAACGCCGTGAATTTATCGAAGAGACGGCGGGTATTATTCGCTATAAAAAGCAAAAAGCCGAGGCTCTGAGAAAATTAGATTCAACGGAACAAAATCTGTTTCGGGTTCGGGATATTCTGACAGAAGTGCAGCGACAGCTTCGTTCGTTAGAACGCCAGGCCAGGCAGGCGAGAAATTATCAAGAATTAAAGAGCGAAGCTAAAAATCTTGAAATACAGCTTCTTCAATGGGAATACCAGCAGTTACGGGAACGTCAGCGCAGCATTGACCTTGAGTTGGAAGAGTCCGAAACGCAAGAGCTTACGCAGATCTCTGAAGAAAAACGCCTGTTGGCCCAGCAGGAAGTGGTCAAGCTGGATTTAGCAAAAACTGGAGAGTCTGTCACCCTTAGTCGAGAGCAATTGCGGGAAGTTGAGCAGGCTATGGGTCATTCCTTAACCTCCATTGAAGTTCTTCGAAATCAGTTTGAACATTACGAGGAACAGCATGGGCAGGCCATGAAAGAGCGGACGCGGGTCAAGGAGGAAGCTGACCAATCTCAAGGGCTGACAGAAGCGATTGCCGAACGCATTACACATATGGAAGGTCAAATAGAATCGTTAGAACAGTCCGTCATTGATGGAGAGGAGCAGCAGAGTGCCTTGTTGGAGAAGCGGACGGTGGCAAGTGAAGAACTTGATCGTCTTCGAAACATACTTCTGGACCTCACTGTGAAGAAAACGAATACCGAGAATCGTTTGGAAAGTTTTGATGAGAGACGATCTGGTCTCGCACGTCGTCTTGAGCGATTATTATTAGAATGTGCAGAGGCTGAAGCTCAGCAGACCCGTTTGTCTTCAGAGGGTGAAGAGCTACGACAGCAGCGAGAAGCCTTGGCTGAAACTCTTGAACAGTTATGCGCCAACCGTGAAGAAGCCGAGCAATCGGTGCAATCGTTGTCTACAAGTCAAAAATCTCTTGATGGCCGTCTCCTCGAGGGGCGAACGAGTTTGGCTGGCATTGAATCCGAGCTTCGTGCTCTCCGCGCGGTGCTTCACGAGGAATTTGGATATAGTGCAACGGGTGAGATTGAAGAAACTTCGATTCGCGGAGCCTGTCGCGAAGTCAAAGAAGCCTTTGCTGAACGCATGGTCGTGGAGGAGCATGCTGAAAAAGCTATTGAAGCCGCTCTAGGTGACCGAATTAAAGCATGGGTTGTGGAGGGTCCTGAGGACGCTGTCCGAGCTATCACCACACTCAAGAATCAATCGTTGGGCCGTGGAAGCTTTGTCCCTATGCATTTTGTGCCATCTCGGACACGTGATGAGGCGGGTTGGCAGCAAACCTTGCAAGGTGAATCAACTATTTGGGGATCGGCTATCAGCTTTATCAGCGCTCCAGAGGAACTGCAGCGAGCCACGACGATGTTTTTAGAGAATGTTTATGTGGTGGAGTCACTTGATGCCGGCTTGCAAATTATGGAGAAGCATCAGTGGTTTGAGGGGCGGGGCCCTTTGCTGGTCACCGCAGATGGGGAAACGATTCATCCATCTGGTGTCATGACAGGTGGAGTCGTTGGAGAGTCTGGTGGTGTGTTGCGCCGGCGAGGTGAAATCCTTCGCCTAGAAGCTAAAGCCGTTGAGTTAGGGGCCAGTCTCGAACAGGATCAATCTGATCGAGATACGGTGGCTCAAAACCTCGAATCGACCCAGTCTCAGCTTCAAGGTCTTCATCAATCTATCCGTGAGACAGAAGTGCGACTCATGTCTTTGCAAAAGGAAGAAGGTGTTCGAGCAAGTGCCCTTCCCGAGATCATCCGTCGACTTGAGACGATACGTCATGAGCAACAGTCGGAAGAAGCCGAAGTGGCAAAACTGCAGGAAGAGTCGACATTACTTCGAGAACAACTGACTCAACATGAGGCGACTCGAGTTGAGCGAGAGCAGGATCTCGCGCACGTCTCTGAAGATTTTACACGTGTGGAGACCAAAGTCAGAGAGTTGCAGACATTGATGACTGAAACTCAAATGAGCCTGAGGACCTTTCAAACTCAACGTGCACATGAACAAAGTGATCTCACTCGTCTACAACAAGAAGAAGTTGCCCGATCGACGAAGCTTCAACAACTGGATCAACAGCTCGAGCAACTCTTTCTCCAGACTCGTCAAAGTCGAGATGAGCGTGTACGTTTGGAAGAGATGTTTGAAAAGGCGCAAGAAAAAAAAGACGGGATTGAACGGACTCTGACAGAATTTCAAGATCAATATAATCAGGTTCTCGAACAGACCAGGCTCTTTGATCGTCAAGTGGCAGAAGTTCGGGGAAAACTGGCTGAGACACTGAAGGTCCGGAGTGGAATTGAAGTTCGATTGGCAGAGGTTCGGACGAAGTTGACTACTGTGGAGGACACGCTCACCGAAACGTATAACCTTTCGTTAGAGACACTCAAATTTCCAGTCGCAACAGATTCCCAACTTGATGAGGATGAAGTAGAAATTGAAAGTTTTCCTGAGAATCCGTCTGAGTTGTGGAAGGAGCAGTTAGAGACCATTCGAGGGAAATTAGGGCGGATGGGACCGATTAATCTTGCCGCAATCGAAGAGCATCAAGAACTTCTGGAGCGCTGTGAATTTCTCACCACTCAAGAAGCTGATTTGACCACCTCGATTCAGTCTCTCCAAGAAATCATTCAACGTTTGAACCAAACCACCAACAAGCTGTTTGCCGAAACCTTTAAGAGCATTCAAGAAAAATTTAATGAGGTATTTACAGCCTTATTTGCTGGAGGTCGTGCCGAACTCGTTCTGGTGGAGCCGGAAGAAGAAGAGGGTGAAACGAAACGACGAGATGCTGGGGTTGATATTATTGCGCAACCTCCAGGGAAACGCTTGAAAAACTTGTCGATGTTGTCAGGTGGTGAGAAAACCATGACGGTCCTTGCATTATTGTTTGCCAGTTTCCTGATTAAACCTTCTCCATTTTGTGTCCTTGATGAGGTAGATGCGCCTCTAGATGAAGCGAATGTTGGACGGTTTGGACAATTTTTAACGCAGATGGCCGAACGGTCTCAATTTCTTATTGTCACCCATAACAAACGAACGATGGAAGTGGCTGATTCTCTTTTTGGTGTCACAATGGAACAGCCTGGGGTGTCAAAATTAGTATCTGTCAGACTTAATGAGCTTCAGGATGTTTCATAATTCGAATAGTCGAAGTCTTCTCTGACAAAAAAAGACCCATGCTTCAGAACAAAAGGAAGCATGGGTCTTTTTAGTAAACGAGAGAAGCGAATTTTCGAACTGTTAGTTTCTCACACCACTCCAAACCTTTTCCGGGTCAATTTCTTTATCCGGGTTCAAGGTTCGTGCTTTTTCCAGCAAGACGTCTGTGGTTTCAGGAATCTCTGGATCGGAGATACAGCAATCATCGACTGGGCAGACGGCAGCACATTGAGGCTCGTCAAAGTGACCCACGCATTCGGTACATCGTTCGTGCGTGATGACATAAACAGTATCCCCATCGCCTTGACCTTCTCCTACTTGATTGCCGGCTTCCTCTGCAGCACTTCGAGTTTCGAATATTGCCTCATTGGGACATTCTGGTAAGCACGCCCCACAATTGATGCACTCTTCAGTAATAAGCAGTGACATAGACCCTCCTTCAGAACCAATAAATCGGTAACGTCCTTAAAAAAGAAATTTCAATGGAATTCCCTTGCGGGAACGAGCAAACACAAAACACTTACGAGCCTCATTCTACCCCTATGTTTTTATACACGTCAACGGCGCAGAAGACCTAAATCGCTAAGCCCTTTGGACCGTGACGAATCAGTAAATTTCCGGCAGCCTTGAGGAAATAAGGCTAAAGTCTTCTTTTTCTGAATGGCTTATATTGTCCATGACCAGCTCCAATAGACCGGATTCCAGCTCTTCCCAGAGACGACCAAGGCGGCCACATGGTCAAGGTCTACCTGAATTTCATGCATGGTCCATCGTAAAGGCTCCAGGGTATCCTCTGCGACTTCGAGGAGAGCTGTCGGAGTCGTTGGCGGAAGAGAGACCGTGATGGCCTGTAAGGGAAATGAGAGCCCTTTCCCTGTGGCTTTCAAGTATGCTTCTTTCCTGGTCCAGCAGGCTAAAAAGACTTGTTTCTGGTCAGATGATGCATGTGACATGATGTGAGCTTTTTCTTTTTCCGAGCAAATTCGTTCAATGAGGGATTGATAGCTGATGTTTCGGTGTTTGTATTCAAGGTCGATCCCGACTTCTCGATCAAGGGCAAAGGCATAGAGTGCGACGTGCTTTGTATGGCTGAGGTTAAATAAGAGAGGCGGTTCGGTGAATGGTTCTTTCAAGAAAGGTTTTCCCTGTGGCCCTTGGGAAAACACGAGTGACTGGGCCTCTATGAGTAGATATCGACTCATGATAAGCCTGAGGGCGCTACGAGCGGCAATAAAGGCATGACGATGTTCCTGGAACTTCAGGCGCTGAGCGCGCGTGAGTTCATCGAGAGAGAGAAGGCGTTGAAGTTTAGGAAGGTGGTGTTCATGCGGTGTTAGGCCGACTTTCCATATGTGCACCTCATCTGGAGATAAGGTCATTTTTTGGTTTGGCGTTTGCCAAGAACCGTCATGGTTTAACCTGAAGTCGTTGGACATAGAAGAAAATGCTTCGATGAAGAGCGTCAGAAGAAATAAGACAGTGGAGAATGCATAAACCCTATGCCTGATTATTGTATGAGAGGAAATAGAATGAAGCAATCAATCTATTCTCAGGTGCTTCAGCGTTAGATGATATTCTGTGGAGTGTCGTAAAACGTGAACTGTGACAGCGTTTCATATCTTGACGGAATACCCTACGGCTGTTATAGCAGGCCTTTCGCTTCCAGAAAGGTCTTAGTTATAGACGTCTCATTTCTTGGTACTGTATCCGTTGCCTATCTAACATCCAATCATGTCAGCACGTACACCTTCAGCGGCTTATGCTGCGTTGACGACTGCGGCTATCGTCTGGGGTGGGTCCGTTGTGGCCCAAAAAGTTGCGCTTGGGCCATTTTCTCCTGTTGAAGTCTCAGTATTTCGCGGGCTGGGGGCTCTGTTAATTTTGTTTCCCTTATGGCTGTGGCGTGAAGGAGTGGTGGCATTTTCAGTTCGAGATGTTGGGGTGTTCACCTTGCTGGGCGTCGCAGTGTTAGCCAATCACTTATTAGTGCTGATTGGGCTTCAATTTATCGGGGCGGGTGCGGCAGGCATTATTATTGGAGCAAGTCCAACAATTACGGCCTTTTTATCGTCGCTCATTATCCATGATCTTCCGTTTCGACGGGTCTGGGTCGGCTGTGCCGTGTCTTTTGTTGGTGTCTTGTTCGTGTCTGGCTTGAACGGGCAAGTGAATGCGGGAGAAAATCCACTGTTAGGAGGGGGAGCTATCCTTCTCTCCCTTGTCAGCTGGGCTCTGTATACCATTGGGAGTCGACGAGTCATGGAGCGGTTTTCTTCACTGACGGTGAACTGGACGACACTGCTGATCTCGATTTTCCTTCAGATTCCACTGTTGTTCATGAATCAGCAAGTGTTGGCAAGTGGTGTGGATGTTGTGCCGCTATCTGGTTGGATGGCCTTGTTTTATGTCATCGTGTTTGCAACAGCTCTCGGTCAGCAAGCTTGGCTCTACGGTGTGGAGGGTGTTGGTCCCTCACGAGCAGGAATTTTTGTGAATCTTATTCCAGTATCGGCATTGGTACTGTCTTTTTTTATTCTTGAAGAATCCATAGGCTGGGGAGACGTTCTGGGGATTGGGTTCATCTTGTTTGGGGTATGGTTGGTGAACCGACAATCATTGAGACAAGCGTGATCGGTCTATCGTATGATCATTGTGGGAGGAGAGGAGTTATCCAATGTTAGAACAACGAATTGAAGAAGTAACCCAAGCCAATGAATATTTTTACCAGTCTTTCGAAAATCTGGATATTGCGGCGATGGATACGATCTGGGCCCACCAAGAATATGTCACCTGTATTCACCCGGGTTGGAGTATTCGAGTTGGATGGCCGGCAGTTCGGGATTCGTGGGTGGTAATTTTCAATAATACCTTTTCCATGAAGTTTCAACTCACGGAACTGCAGGTTCAGGTTGCGGCTGATGTCGCGTGGGTCATTTGTACGGAAAATATTACCAGTCGCGTGGGGGATGTTGATCAGAACAGCGTGGTTGTGGCAACCAATTTATATGAGCGAATCGGAGAGTCATGGAAGATCATCCATCATCATGGGTCGCCCTTAATGGAATAAGAGGGAAAATCTTGTGTCTCTTTTGAGTAAAAAGGCTGTTGAGTTTGTACGGTAGAGACGTGACGAATGGCGAGGCTATGTGTTTTTTGCTTCTGGAAGACGGGATGAACTGAGTTATGGTCCAATAAATTTGACGGGTTTGTCGCCTGTTAAATGATCAGGGGTAATGACATAGTGTCCCAGTAAAGACTTTTCCCATATCACATTGGCCGAATTGAGATCTCCGGCTGTCAGAAGATACGTGACCCCACCAATAATGGCTCCAAGTCTCCAGCATAGGCTATTTTGACGGCCCCGTAGGGCAATGTGGTGATAAAGCTCGCAACGCCGAGTCCCGCTTCAGTGGTCTTTTCTTTTGTGTCTGCTAATGCTGAGGACGTTCCCACTTCTGGTAACAACACGAATAGTATGATCCCAAGGATGATCGCTCTTGCCAAATGAGAGACGTGCATGGATTGTCACAAAGATGGGACGGTCTCCTTCATGAACGCGGACATCCTTTCTGTAGAGAATGACCTATCAAGATAAGGGAACGGTTAACGGTTCTCCTCCTAGTTGGCTCTATTCTTTGACGGTGATGGTCTTTCCCCATTCATTGACGGTGGGATCGCGTTCATCCATGGTCATGGCGCCATACTTTTTGAACATGGCTGACCCGCCTTTTTTCCTTCGCCAAGTGAGGAAGTCCATAAAGTGTTTTTTGCAGAGTGCTCGTGTTCCGGCCGGGGCATAGTATGGATGGGGACAAGCATGAATCAAACATGGTTCTGAACTCATGAGAAACTCCATGAAAAATATATCAAAAGTGGAAGTACGTCGAGTATGCCGAAGCCGGAACCTGGAATGCAATGGGTCTGGCGGCCTTAAGTCAGAGTCTTGTGTAAAAGAGCCTGATCAAATGAGGCGATACGGGGGCTTCTCTTGCAATCCTCCCTGACCGAAGGTATCGTAGTGCCCAGTTGTCAGGGGAAGAATTTCGGTAATTCATGTTTGGTGAAAGGAGAGTATCTTGTGTTGAAAGCTAAAGATGTGTTTGAAAGAACAAAAGAGGCCGCTGTGAGCGCAACCGATCAAGATGAACGGCCCTTACAAATTGATTATGAGGCGTTAGAAGGAAAAATTGAACAAGTGTTAGCTGGGCGATCAGTCCATTTACTCCATATTAACCAGTTTCTTCCTGAAGGCTATGAAGATCAGGGACGATTTAATGTCATTGTGATGACTTCGGGACATGTCTTATTTGATATGGTTGTTGGCGATTCGTACTTTCGATATGACATCTTTTCCTGCAGTGATTTAGATAAAATTCAACTGATTGACGGTACGTGGGATAATACTGAAAATAAAACGCAGGATGCCTTTCTCAGCTTACGGTTGATGCATGGGGATGAAGCTCATATTCTTTTGGCACTCAAAGATGAGCAGCGACCCGGGGTTTTTGCCGTGGCCGATGCTGTTTCACAGGGTCGTCACCCAGAAAAAAATGCATGACGAACATGTCATTCATCAATTGAGAGTGTGACGTGTTATTGAGGTTCTATAGCCGATTCAATTAACTTTCACTGTTTGATGTGGGTAATTTCGCTGGGCTAGTTGATATGTCCAGCTGGAACTTAATTGGATTCGCTATAGTTACGCAGGCAGCGGGAAGGGAAGTTCTTGAACAACGGCAGGGTGTCGTTGCTCTGCAATTTCAATGGTTAATTCAGTTTGCGGTTTGGTAAAGTCGCGTAAGGGAAACCCAAACGCCACAGGCTTTTTGAGCAGTGGCGAAAACGCGGCACTGGAAACCCACCCGACTTCCCGGTCTCCGCTAAAGAGTTTGGCTCCGTGTTCCGGTATTTGATTGTCAGGTGAATCAATTAATAAGCCAACCATCCGCCGTTTGACCGAACCGTATGTGTCCATTCGTGCGACGACTTCTTGTCCAGGGTAGCACCCTTTTGACAAACTAAACGCCTTACCCTCCAGATTAGCCTCTGGGGGGACAATGCGTTCATTTAAATCTGGTCCAATCTTCGGTATCCCAGCCTCAAGTCGCAAAGACTCTAATGCCGCATGTCCGACAGCACGAAGGTTGAAGGGTTGTCCCGCTGACCAAATTCTCTCCCATGTCGAGACAAGACCGGCGTTGGGCATATGAATCTCGATGTCATGTTCCCCAGTTTCTTCTGTCTTGACGAATAGGGCTATCTGTCCCTCAAGATCGACGACTTGAAAGTCCAAGGGTTTGGATGCTGTCATGTCGATTGAGAAGGCTTGTTTCACAAGATCAGGTGCAGAGGGGCCGGCTATGAGCAGGGTCCCCCATGACTCGTGACAGTTTTCCATTTTGGCTTTGGTCCCAAACAGCAAGAATTTCCGTAAGTGCTGATAGGTCATGTCTCCAATTTCTCCTGCATCTTCGAGGAGAATTGAGTCTTCTAACAGCAAGACCCGAAAGTAGGACAGCATCTTGCCTTTATGATCCATAAAAGCTGAATACAGACCCTGTCCGGCTGCCAAAGGACGAATGTCGTTGCTAATTAGATTTTGAAGCCAGGTGACGCGGTCGTCACCGGTGATGCGGTTAAGGCCACGAAGCGAGAGGTCAGCGATGCCGACACCTTGCCGTACGGCGACATGCTCCTCTGTGGCATTCCCATAATGTTGGGGCATTTCCCAATTCCCGATTGGTTGGAACTGTGCGCTTAAGGCTTCGTGCTGTGTATGGAGTGGCGATTGTTTCATGTTTGGGCACCTAATATTGACATGGCAGAAGGATTAAAACTTCAAGTAAGAGATTCTGTGTACGCTTACATATGGAAAACTCAACCATCGTGCCCAAGGACACCTATAATTCCAATGTTGAGAGTGCCCGGCGATTCAAGTGATAAATGAATATTCATGAACCAATGGCCTGTTGATCGTTCGTATTTTTAGGCGCATCACATATGCTACGTGACGTTGGCCGTCATCTCCTCGAGCAGTGCCAACGTTCTGGCAGAGAACTCATTACGTGAAACAATTTTATTGATGCCGAGTTCTTTCGCCTGTTTCCACGTCTCCACTTCTTCATGATTCGCAAAGGCGAGGACGGGAATATGTTTATATTGCTCCGTTCCTTTGAGGAGGCGAAGAGCGGCTGTGGCCTCGAGTCGTTCATCATTCATGTTGAGGATAATCGCATGGGGTTCTTGCGTAGAAATTTTTTCCTGCCAGTCTTCCTGTTTTTTAACTCGTTGAAGGCTATAACCATGCGGCAGAAAAGCATCGCGAATTTTTGTATAAAAAAAGATGTCACTCACGCCGACTAAGATTGTTTTTTCCTGTTGTTCCATGCGGGTATGTATCCTTTTTTTGTAAAAAGATGCTGAAGTTCTTGCGTCGGCGTGCTTCTCTTGCCTGTATGACTAGTTCATCAGCGTGATTAAGCGCATCATGGCTCGTTTGGCAGAGGTGTATTCCGGGTCTAATGTGGTAGCTTGCTTATATGCCTCGATGGCTTTTTCCCAATCGCCCTTTTTTTCGTACACGCGTCCAACATTCATATGCGGAAACGCTGGATTTTCATAGCGCTTGGCATCCATCGCTTTTTCAAACCAAGGAATGGCTTCGTCCAATTGATTGAGCTCAATCAAGTACGCTCCGATATCGTTGTAAGGATTGCCAAAATCCGGATCACAATTAATCGCTCGCTGGCATTCCTCAATGGCTTCATTCAGCTGTCCCATAAAACTGTAGGTCCAGCCAAGAAAGGTGTAGGCCTCTGCCGAAGGTGAGGTTGCAATTGACTGTTTATAGAGCTTCACGGCTTCATCCAGTTGCCCTTTTTGTTGCGATTCGTAGGCTTGCTGGAAGAGATTCCACGCTAAAATCTTTTCTTCTTCCGTGCCGCTGCCTTGTTGCAGGAAATCCTGCAAATCCATACTCATTCCTCCAAATGTTAAAACGAAGTGAACAGTGAATATTCCGTTGAACGTGAATCTTTATAGTCTAAGGTGCCATGCGTTGGTTTTCAACTAAAATAGCGAAACCAAAGATTTTCTCGTTGCAGAGGTATCGTGAACAACGTGGGAAATGTGTATGCACACTAAGAACTATTCTCCCTTAAGTTTGTGTTTCACGAGTTCGGCTGCACGTCTGCCTGATAAGATCATCGCGCCAAAGGCCGGTCCCATTCTTGGCGAACCGTCTACGGCTGCCACTGCCAAACCGGTGACGAAACAATTGGGATAGACCTCGCGCGTATTTTTAACAACTAATGCTTCGGATTTTGCAATCCACATTGCGCCATTGCCTGGAACTTTCTCATACAAGTTTCTGCGATGGAGAAGGTTCACGACGACGGCATCATGGCCCGTGGCATCCACAACGATACGGCTTTCGAGTGCGATTGGATCAACATGTATGATGTCGTGTCCTGCCATTTCCGCTGTCGTGTTATTGACCACGACGCCTTCGAGTTTGCCTTCTTCTCGGACAATTAAGTCGAGGACCCGTGTTAAGTTCATGATCTTTACGCCAGCCTCATAGGCGGCAGAAATTAACCGTGCCGTCGCGTGTGGTGGATCAACGATGGTCATGCCGTCACATTCTTTCACGGGTTTGCACGGGATCCCAAGTTCTTCCAAGATCACATCGGCTGGCGCGCAGATCGTGGCTTTATTCATGAGATAGCCGCCAGACCAAAATCCACCGCCCAGTGCCAGGCTTTGTTCAATCAGCAAGGTTCGTATGCCGTGCAAGGCTAAGTCTCTCGCACACAACAATCCTGACGGTCCACCCCCGACGATAATGACATCACTTTCAATCAGTTGATCGAATTCTTTATAAAACTCCCTGGCAATGTGACGAGTGACGTCACGTTCTCGCAAGGGGGCTATGGTGTTCTCCTTCATAATCTTACGCTCCGCAAGTTAGTCATGATCTGCATTTGATCATGTATTATAAGTAGATCTCTCCTCCGGCCTTACGAAATTCTTCGGATTTTTCTTTGAGTCCGATTTGAATGGCCTCCTGTTCCTCTACCTTTAGTTGGTCCGCGTAGTCTCGAACATCTTGGGTAATTTTCATGGAGCAGAAGCTTGGTCCGCACATCGAACAGAAGTGCGCGCCTTTGGCGGCTTGATCGGGAAGGGTGGCGTCGTGATAATCGCGAGCCGTTTCCGGATCAAGTGATAAATTAAATTGATCTTCCCAGCGAAATTCAAAACGGGCTTTGGACAGGGCATTGTCCCGAGCCTGGGCGCCTGGATGACCTTTGGCCAAGTCGGCAGCATGGGCGGAGATTTTATACGCGATCACGCCGTCTTTGACATCTTCCTTATTTGGTAGGCCGAGATGTTCTTTCGGCGTCACATAGCAGAGCATCGCACAGCCGTACCATCCAATCATGGCTGCTCCAATGCCTGATGTAATGTGGTCATAACCAGGAGCAATATCTGTTGTGAGGGGGCCCAAAGTGTAAAAAGGCGCTTCCTTACATGTTTCGAGTTGTTTGTCCATGTTCTCTTTGATCATATGCATGGGCACGTGGCCAGGACCTTCAATCATGACTTGGACATCGTGTTGCCAAGCTGTATTCGTTAATTCTCCAAGTGTTTCGAGTTCGCCGAATTGCGCCGCGTCATTGGCGTCGGCGATTGAGCCTGGGCGAAGCCCATCGCCCAAACTAAATGAGACATCGTAGGCCTTCATAATCTCACAAATTTCTTCGAAATGCGTGTAAGTGAAATTTTCTTGATGATGAGCTAAGCACCATTTCGCATGAATCGAGCCACCGCGGGAAACGATTCCTGTCATCCGATTCGCTGTGAGAGGCACATAGGCAAGGCGGACGCCAGCGTGAATCGTAAAGTAGTCAACGCCTTGTTCCGCTTGTTCAATCAAGGTGTCCCGGTAGATGTCCCATGTCAGTTCTTCAGGTTTGCCTCCGACCTTTTCAAGCGCTTGATAGATTGGTACTGTGCCGATGGGGACGGGGGAATTGCGGATGATCCACTCTCTCGTCTCATGAATGTTTTTCCCTGTTGACAGATCCATGACGGTGTCGGAGCCCCATCGAATCGACCAAATGAGTTTCTCAACTTCTTCTTCAATGGAAGAGGTGACGGCGGAGTTGCCGATGTTCGCATTGATTTTGACAAGAAAATTTCGTCCGATAATCATCGGTTCGACTTCAGGGTGATTGATATTTGATGGAATGATGGCTCGCCCCAGTGCGACTTCATCCCGGACAAATTCTGGAGTAATATGCGATGGGATCGCCGCCCCCCAGGCTTGCCCTGGGTGTTGAACGACGCCTCGTGTTTGGTGGTCATTGGCTCGAAGTGTTTCTGCCTGCTCTTCTCGTGCTTGGTTTTCTCGGATGGCAATAAACTCCATTTCCGGTGTCACGATGCCTTTGCGAGCGTAGTGCATCTGCGTCACATTCATACCGGACTTTGCTCTGAGGGGCTTGCGACTTAACGCGAAACGGATCGAGTTCAGGCTTGTATCCATTGCACGTTGCCGACCGTAGGTCGAGGTGACTTCTTCGAGTTGTTCCACATCATTCCGCTGCGTGATCCATTCATGACGCAAAGGTTGAAGACCTTTTCGAACATTAATCGTGACGTCGGGGTCTGTGTAGGGGCCGGATGGGTCATACACCGTCACCGAAGGATTTGGTGTCGGTGTTGCGCCATTGGGTCCCTTAGTCGGAGTGAGGACGATTTCACGCATGGGTACTCGAACACTAGGATGGGACCCGGTCACATAGACTTTTTGAGAAGCGGGAAACGGCTTTGTGGTCAATGTTGCGGAAGGCGTATGGTTGTGATCATCGACAACGGGAATAGCCTTGCCATTGGTCGATTTGGTTTGTTCGTGTTGAGAGGTGCTCATGGTGCGATCCTTTCTCAGGATGGACGGGTGTGAAAGCCAGTATTGCCACTTCTGTAAAAACGAAAAAGGCCGTTCCCTGTCTGTGAGGAAACGGCCAGAAATTTCAATTACCATCTGCCGCTTCCCTACGCTGGTATTACCCAGGTCAGGTATAAGGGTCGTCCAACTGGGTTGGACATCTCAGCGAAACGCTCCCCTAGCCTTGTTCAGCAAATGCTAGCGCTCAGCCTGGACCTTGTCAATGAGGCAAATGGGCAGTGCGAACTAATGCAAGGGATGTCTCCAGCGTAATCCAGAGAACCGGCTGTAATCTCGATCTGTTGTGATCCACTCACTCCCAGACTCAATCGCCATGGCGGCAAGATAGGCATCAGGACCCAAGTTGCCTTTCACATTGGCTTCACGACACAGTCGCGAGAAGATTTCCCAATGCCGTGGGCCTGGTGAGATCAACACACAGGTAGGCTGAGAACGAATCGCATCGACAAATGCCAATGCCGTGAGGAGTGGAGTCGGTTGGTTGAAGACTTTCGGGTGAGTGACGATTCTGAGAAACCCACTTAGCACAAGTTCGCTGATCCCAAAGGCGGCGTCAGATTGCGTCCACTGGATAAGCCAGGTTCGATATAATGTGTGATCCAGAGAATCTTCTCGATGTGCGTACACAAGGACATTAACGTCAACTATCTCCATTCTTCTCTTCCATCACATCTAAGAGATCAGCACTATTATCCAGGTCGACACCGGGCCGAAGTCCGCCACCATTAAAGGTCGGAAGCTTTGGTCTCGCAGTTTTCGTGGATCGCTTATTCATTGTTAGGAAAGTTCGTAAGGCGTCTTCAAGCAATGACGTCAATGTGCAGCCAGTTTTGGCGGCATGTTGTTTTGCCGCGGCCAAGAGCTGATCGTCCAGTCTTACGGTTGTTCTCATACATCAAAGCATATTATGTGTGCATCAATATGTCAATTTGTTGGCGTGTTTGCCAAGTTTGATGCCAAGACCGCGTCTGGACCCTGTTGCTGTATTTGCAAGGCTGCATGTTTGAGTAAATTTCTACTTTTCGTATCTTCAATCAAGTGTAATTGTTGATACGGTGGGCATTAGCACTTGATAGAGTGCTGAATTTCGGATTTCTGGCTATCGGGTTTTTGCGTGTGAGAAAAATCCGGATATACACAACGATCATCTCAGATAGGATACACAGTATGTGATTGGGTGTATGTCATCCTCATCCATGTACACTTCGGGTGTTTGAAGCGCCGATTCCTTTTGATTCGTGGCAGGAATTTGAGATTCGTAATGATAGTGCCGTGACGACACGGGGAACGGACGCGGCTTTAAAATGGCCTGTGATATTCATACGGAAAGTATGAAATAAAAATAGGAATGGGATGCCACTCAAGGTTTCAAGGCTGGAAAAGTTGTGTTTGAGAATGGTAGCTCAAAATTCATTCCCCGTGAGCACCGCCTAAGCGCAGAATATATAGAGAGAGCTATTGGAACGGGATGGAGCAAGACTTGCCCTGGCGGTCTCTCCCAAACCTTACCACACCACCGAAAAATGGGACAGAGGTCATTCTTTGATAAACCCCTATGAACCTGTTAAAAGTATTTCTTTGATGAGTAAGTATGACAAACTCGTTGAGGAAATCCTGTAAGGTAAATCGGATAAGAACATATCCTTTGAGGACCTATGCCACCTCTTGCAGCGCTTGGGATTTGCAGAACGGATCAGAGGGAGTCCTCATATTTTCAGGAAACAGGGCGTGGAAGAAAAGCTTAATCTTCAACGAGACGGAAGCAAAGCGAAGCCTTACCAAGTCAGACAGGTAAGAACCGTAATATTGAGATATACGCTTGGAGGATAAATCATCATGCTCAAATACGAAATCATTATCTATTGGAGTGAAACAGACGAGGCTTTCGTGGCTGAAATCCCTGAGTTGCCAGGCTGCATGACACATGGAGAAACCCAAGAGTCGGCTTTGGTGAATGCGAAAGAAGCTATTCAGCTTTGGATCGATACCGCCAAAGAATTCGGTGATCCAATTCCTGAACCCAAAGGACGTCGATTGATGTTTGCCTAACTTGTATCCGGTTTCCCGAATTCTTCCACTTAGGATTTCTCTCACCGCGAATTCCTTTATGCTCCAAAATAGGAGTCAAGTACTTCAGTTTACAAAAAACACTTCCACCACCTCATGGAACACCCAGAAGGGTGAGGGGTATGTCATAAAGCACGCGACCTGACCCTCAATTTAGATGGCTTTGGAGGCTGATGGGTACAGTCGACATATGGTGTTGTCTGTAAAATGTGAGTCTACTAGACAGAGCCCGGGGGACCATATGGCCGGAAAAGGAGAATGTCCCCTTTTCCCCTTTTCCATAAAAAATAAAACCTTCACATATCCTTTTTACAAGACCCATACTAGTGTTCCAGTATATAATTCTCCCCAACCTGGTAAGCCCTCAGTCTGATCAGTAAGCTTTTCGGCAAGAACTACCTATACCTTATTCCGAGAACAAGGATTTTGATTATGTCCTTCAACTCTCTCCAAAGCTTAGTCAATAAAGAAATTAAGAGTCTAAAAAAGAACAATCCAACCCTGAAAAAACTCTCCCTTTCGTCCATCGACCTCTGGATAATTAAAGCTTCAACTCATCCCATTTGGTACGCTTTAGGTATTTTCTTTGTAGCTGTATTAATATTGTTGGCTTCGTCTTGGATATGCACAAGAGGTTGTTCCTATCCGATTAAATTGAATCCCCCAATTTTTCCTGACCTTGACTTCCAGGGACATCTTCTCACTGTTCAAGCCACCATTGCGGCACTAACGTTTCCAATTCTCATAGGTTTAGTTGGCTCTTTACCTCAAGGAGGACATTTAAAAAAACAAAGTTGCCAACATACCTATTAACTAGTGGAGCTCCATTTGTAGGACTAAGTTCAATATTCTTAATCTTATTCATATCAATTCAACTGTCCTTTAAGAGTTTTCTACCCATAGAGGTTAGAGCTGTAGGAGGGTGGATAAATCTCGGTTGGTTTTTCTTTAATGGGTTAGGAACAGTTTATTTCCTCTATCAAACGGTGCAATTTCTTCGGCAGGACAAGCAAAACGATTTGCTAATACGGTTCTTATTAAATTGCGTTTGGATTAAACAATTAAAACAAGCCCTTCTATGTCATCATTACCTTGTCGCTCAGGAAATCAGCCATATGCCTGGATCTATGAACAACGATTCTTCCTCATCTAAACCCAACATCCACATATATCCAGGACATAAGGAATTAAAAGGAGACGAAAGAGAAGTCACCGCGAAATTAAGAAGTTCTAGAGTGCTAAGCGATGTAAAGTTGATGCCTTTAAATTGGATTGGAAAAAGATGGATTGAGCGATCATCGAAGCCAACTGCAGGGGCAGAGTCGACTTCAATTTTTCCGTTGCAAAAAGGTCCAATCCTAATATTTTTTCTAATGCCAGGGTCAGAGTATGAAGGGGAGGTACTGATATGTGCTCGTAGAGGAGGCATTCCTTTACGGAGATGGGAGAAATGGATAATCCAGTCATCCTTTTCATTCAGTAAGCCGGTGCACGAGCCTTTTCCATTAACGATCGAAGATGCTATCCAGGATTTTTTGTCAGAAACACTATCTGCAATAGATATAAGGCAAAAGCACAATTATGTTGAAGCGTTAAAGTCTCTAAATCACTTTTTTTCAGTGTTGCTTGAATGTAGTTTGTCATCTTTTCAGGAAAACAACATTAAGAATTATGTGGAACTTGGAGACCCCTTTCGATTCGGAAGTCTATTCCAAGGATGGCTTAAAAATTACCGAGATCTCTTTGCACGTACAGCTTCCATTCTTCATGAAGACCCGGAATATTTTGAGTATGCAGCACATATTCCTAAAAATCTTCTCATTGAAAGTCTGGCCCTAAAAAGTCCCACAGTTGCGAACGATATTGTCCGGTTAGGAAGGAGTGCATTTCTTCATTTACAGGTATGGTGGGTGAGAAGAGCAGAAGAGCAAGGTGCAACATCTCACAATTGTTCATCTGGTGTAGATCTAAATCCACCATATGCAGGGATTTATAAAACAACACTCATGAGTTTTGTGGGATCGTGGGAACGTTTGGGTCAGGCGTTTTATCAGGGTTCCCCTCAAGAAGAGGGTAATTGGGAAAACCTTTCGATGCTCTCCATGGTCTTCCAATCCCATATTGCCAATACCCTTTTTATGTTAATGGCTGCTATCGAAAAGGGAGATTCTGCAGGAGCTTATTGGATGTGCGATGTCCTCCAAAAGTGGTGGGTTCAAAAGCATTATGAAAAAGGCTATACGGTTAAGAAAGATTATTTTCTAACTCTTAATTGTTTCAACAAGGGTCGGTCGATCGTAGAAGAGCAAGTCCAGCTTCGCGACATTACGAACCAACCCGCAGATCTCCCTTTTAAAATTTTTGCTTCTGCATTATATAACTACTGGATAGATATATTGACTCTTTCGATTTTGCTTTTAGTCGATAGGGGAGAAATGCAAGAAAATAGTGATCCCATTGCTCTCAAGGTTGCCAAAAACCTTATTCATGGCTCATTAGCTCATCATGAGGGAACATTTTCTAGTGGAGAAATTAAGCCCATCAAGTTATTTAAGGATTTGCTACAAACATTTTTGCGGCAAAGGTTTCAGGAAACATGTAAGGGCGAGGAAACTTACCACAGTATATTAGATTCACTTCTTCAAGCAGCTACAGATGATTCAAGCCATGAAATGGTCTCAGGACGAATTTATTCGATGTTTGGAGGCGCAAGTCTATATTCTCTGATATCTATCCAAGCTTTCTTGCTGTGTATATTTGCTCCCTCTCAAGACGACTGGGAGCCTGATCAGGAGTTAAAGGACGACATTACTAGCCTTGGCTTGAGGAATGATGAAATTACATGGGGTATTATTGACTTCTTTTATTCGTTGTCTAAAGAGTTAACAGAGCTAGAGGATTCACGGTGGGAAATCGTCTTTAAATTTCTAAAGGATGGGCAAACAAGTGACGTTGACTTTGGACAAGCTAGGGGAAAAACAAAAAGGGCGATTGATCTTTTGAAAAGTTTTACAAAGAATCTGAGGGAAACACGAATTAAGACTGCAGAAATCGACTTGGATCGGATCAGTTCTCTGGAAAAAGCCTTTTCCAAAACGGTATTTAAAAAAGAGGAGGCCCCTTGAGATGTCCCTAAAACAACAGACACGAAGTTAAGAGTCAGCAGCGTGCTGTTCAAACGCCTCGGGACTGCGATAGCCGAGCGTCTGATGCAGGCGCTGCCGGTTATAGAAACACTCAATATAGTCAAAGATTGCCTGACGAGCTTCCGTGCGATCCTGGAACGAGCGATGATGCGTCAGCTCGTTCTTGAGCGTACTGAAAAAGCTTTCTACCACGGCATTGTCATAACAACACCCCTTGCCACTGAAACTCAGCTGCACGCCATGGCGTGTGAGCACCGTGTGATAGAGTCCCGCCGTATACTGGTTCCCTTGGTCACTGTGATGTAACAACCCAACGGGTGGATGGCGCTGCTGCCAGGCCATTTGCCATGCCTCGACCACCAGCATGACCGTCTGGCGCTCATTCATACTCCAACCCACAATTCGCCGCGAATAGAGATCGAGCAGAACCGCGAGATAGAGCCAGCCCGCTCGGGTTGGGATGTACGTCACTATAAGGGGTCAAGACGCTTGTTTTATAATATATTGTGTCGATTCGCTGTCATCAAAATCTGCTCCTTTTTTATATCTTCACTCCGTTTCATCTAGTGCCACGAGTCCAATGCCTATTACCATCAATGTAGCGCCGATGAACCGCTGGCGTACGTTGGCTTCTCGTAAAGCTAAAAAGCCCCATAGAATAGCAAACAACACACTCGTGCGTTTGATCGCAATGACGGAGGGAACGCTGGCAAGGCTTAAAGCCGTGTTGTGAGCGATCAGCGTTGTGGCGCTAAAGAGTCCAATGAGCATCAGAAGAGAAATCTTGATAGGTGGATTTTGATTGGTGTTTGATGGGCGAATGAGAAAAAATATAACGAGCAAGGCGAGCGTCATAAACACATTAATTGAAAGGCTCCAGAAGATGGGAGACGAATGTTGCACCCCAATCTTGTCAAAATTTGAGGTGACGCTATAGATGGCCGCGACCGAGAGCATTCGTCTAGGACCCGGTTCTTTTACCATTGCGAGAAAAGGGTCAAGCCAACTGAGGGGTGCCCCCTGGATGGAAATGATGTACGAGCCGCCGACAATCAGCAGAATCCCCAGTAATCCGAGTACGCCGGGAAATTCTCCAACGATCCAAGGTGAGGTAAAAAGCAAAAAGATTGGTGTGAAAGTGATGAAGGGAATTGTCAATGACAAGTCTGAGGCTTGGAGTGCCCGCATAAATTGTATAAAGGCCAGCACATTCAGTATTCCGCCGAACAGTAGGGCTTCCCAATAACGTGGTTCGATAACCGGAAGCTCACTCGTTAAAAAAAAGAAGCACAGGAGGATCGGAAAAGCGAAGGCACTGGCAGCCAATGCTGCGACATGAGGTTGAGTGTAGTGGAGTCCTTGCTTACTGAAGAGATCCTTTAATGATTCGGAGAGCGCGGCAAGAAGGGCAAAACTTAACCAGAGCATGCTCTAGTGTACATCACTGCTTTAGAAGGTAAAGTTTTTGGAGGGTGCTCTGGATAAAAAATCGGTCCATGAACCTAAGTGAATCCAGGAGTGAAGGATTTGTATTCACGATAGATGGCGGGCCCTGGCTTTTTTCGCCAGGGCTCCGTCTTGCGCTTAATAATTTGGTCTTATTGAACTCGAACCGGGATGTAGGCGCGGTTGTTTGAACCACTCACTTCACTAATGTCGTTGTCTTCATCGACAATAATTCCCAGCCAGTAATTTTGACCGGCATTGAGATAATTGGGAATGATCACCGGAACTGTTGTGGTGTACACATCAGCAGGATGGATCGAACCAAACGACCCGCCACCAATGCGTGTATCACCGTAGCTGATATAGTCATTGGTGGAAATGTAAATCCCGTAGGTGACGTTCGAATGAGTCTGTTTGCCGTTATTTTCAATCGTAAATTCTGGTCGTACGGTATTGCCTCGCGTCACGCGATATCCGGGTTCGCCGGCGATGGTGATTCCCTGCAAGGTGCCGGTGTTCGCACTGTTTCGTACGCGCACGCGACCATGGCTTGAATATTCACCGCTGGCGCCGGTCCGCCGCCAGTGTGAGGCCGACACATCGTTAAAATTTGAACCTTGTGAGCCATAGAGGACTCGTGCGCCATGAGAGGCATCTTCGCCAAAGTATGTTTTGGCTGTATTGCCGTTGGTGTGATGGTGACGCCAGGAATCTCCCATGACGTTGTATTCCCAGTTGACGTGCATCAGTCCCAGATAGTGACCGGCTTCGTGCACGATCACGGCATCGATTGGTCGGTTGGACCCGGTATATGCAAAGTTTGAATTTTTGTTCTGTGACGTGGTCCAGGAGCGTCCGGTGGAGTCGAGCACGATATCGACTTCGTCAAGCCCGTAATGCCATCCGAATGCCCAATAGCAGTGATAGCGCATGCGTGCCTCTCCCGGGGGGGAAATGCTTTCGGCCCAGACCTCGTTTTGTCCATTGCCGCTTCCGACTCCGCCTGTTTCGGTTGAATGATTAATGTTAAAAGGCGAGGGATTGGTGTTGGTGATATTGATCCCTCGTTGCGCGGCTTGCAAGACACTTCCTGAAGGGAAACTCCCGGTGTTGATTCTTGCCGAGGTGGAATTTCCACCCCAACGAATTTTCTTGCCGCTGTCGCCATTACATTCCAACCACGATGCGGCGAATGCCGAATTCGAACAGATGGCCATAATTGCTAGCGTGAGCATATATTTTTTAGTGATCGTCATTATTGTTGTTCCTCCTCTTTGGCACGGACATCGTAGCGTTCTTCATTGCTGGTTTTATTTGTGAGTGATCGTGAGGCTTCGAGCGGCATGAGCCGTGGGTCGGGAACCATAAATCGTTCTTTTAAATTCATGATGTTGATTGACACCTGCGGTTCTCCAACTCGTTCGCTCCATTCGCTAATGCCTTGCAGAAAGAGGTTGAGCGTGAGCGGCTTTTCGTAGGTGTCAATGGGCAGGGCTTCAGAACCTTCAGTCAAATCTTTTCGAGACGGATCCATTTGTACGCCATACTTGACGACAGAGTATTTGGGAGCTTCTCGTTCATATTGAGCTTTGAGCTCTTTCATGCTGTGAGAAGTGGATCGTTGTAATGAATCAACATGTTTTCGTATCTCAGGCCGTTGGAGCAAGGTCTCGAAGGATGGCTGGGGAATTTCCATGACGTTCAGATCAAAACGGGGTTGTCCTCCGATGCGCAACGACTTTCGCACATCGATGACCGGCACGCCCCACGCATTGAAGACCTGATTTTCATGCACTCGAAAGCGACCTTCTACGCATTCGACAAGCGGACAATCTGTGTCCTTTCCACCTTTGACGAACAGCACATCGGTTTGTCCACGTGCAAAGGCCGGTGCGGACGTGACGAGATAAATACCGCCTTGTCCATCAGAACCACCAGGAATGCGCAACGTCAGTCGTTCGTCAGGTGCCTTGCCTCGTACCGTTTCCATGATCTGGTATGTGACGAACGTATGCGGAACGCCTTTGGGTTGCTCTTTGGTCGGTTCAGAGTTTCGATATAGAATATCAACGACTTGACCGTACACGATGAGACTCGAATCACCCACTAACGATTTCAGTTTGTCCCCCGTGGTGTCGTTAGGACTATGAGCCCATGCGGTCAAATGGGAAGACGTCAATAGGAGAAGCGTCAAGATCGCGACCATTTTGTGTTTCATGTGAATCCCTCTTTTTAACAATAGTGAATGCGAAGTGAACGTCTGTTGATTTGCGTTGTTTTATTGTGCCATTGACATTGCTTTCCTCCTTCCTTCTTTTTCCTTGTGAGCAACTCTTTTTTACTCCAAACCCGTTTGATGTTTGGGAATGAGCTCGTACTCGATTGTCATGATCGAGTTCTTCCAACAGCAATTAGAATGCCAAAGTAGAAATGAAATTCCTTGCACACGACAATTTGAGAAAAATAGACATGATATTCAGCTATTACGGCAGACGTGTGGAGAAAAGGGTGTGAGAGAAGTTAAGTAAGATATTGGTGGTCTGAGAGGGAAGTAATCAAAAATAGATACAACGTGTATCTGTTCAGATAACACCTCAATGTTCAGGACGGCATTCAGCGAGTCGGGAGGAAATGGTTGTTTCTTGGCGACGCGATTTTTCTAACAAGGAATGATGTGGTGAGAAACTCTTCTTCCAGTGAATCGCTCACTTTGTTTGCCGAAGTTCCTGTGAGGATTGAATGTGAGGAGAGGACGGTAATGAAGATAAGTTCAGGTTTTGGGAATTGACTGATGGGAATTTTAGTCTTGAGTTCAGGCGGTCTGGATGCTATGCCGTTACTACCCGACTTCAGTATTTCGATATGCAGTCCAAGCACTCCTAACTATCTCACGTACTTTCCTGTGAGTATAGACATCAATGGCACATAATGAAGATGAGCACGTTTAACCTAGAGTTTCACTGGGTTTGGCTTGCGGTTCAAATTCACTCTGTTCCGGTTCAAGTTGGGCTTGATCGTTTTTCACGTAGAGATTCTTGACATCTTCAACGATCAAATACAGGCACGGTATCAAAATCAGCAAAATGGCTGTGGAAAACAGTATCCCAAATCCAAGCGAAATCGCCATCGGTATCATAAATCTTGCTTGGCGAGAAGTCTCAAAAATCATTGGGGCCAGCCCGCCAAAGGTACTTAAGGTAGTCAGAAGGATAGGACGAAATCGCCGAATGCCTGCTTGACTGATGGCCTTAATAGGACTCACCCCTTCTTGTCGCTTAATGTTCGCGTAGTCAATCATAATGAGCGAGTCATTCACCACGACTCCCATGAGCGCAATAATGCCCATCATGCTAATAATGCTGATGCTATATCCCATCAGCATATGTCCAATGACGGCTCCAACCAACCCGAATGGAATGGCCATCATGACAATCGCTGGCTGAACATAGCTACGAAATGGAATGGCTAGCATAACGTAGATAATGATGAGAGCAAGGGTGGTGCTATAGAGAAAACTATTCAGGGCATCCCGTAAATCTGCTCGTCGGCCCTCAAAGCTGTAATTAAGTCCTGGGTACTCTTTGAGTAGCTGAGGAAGAATTTCTTTCTTCAGCGTGTTCAAGACGAGATTGGTTTCTTTGATTGGCTGAATGTTAGCGGTGACCGTGACCGTGCGATGTCCATCCCGGCGAGTAATTTCTCGAAACGCTCGATCTTTCACGACCGTGGCGACCTGATATAAGGGAACTTCGCGACCTGCGGGCGTTCGGATAATCAGATTTTCGACATGATATTCACTTGTCCGTTCTGACTGAGGCAATCGAACGAGCACTTTAATTTCGTTACGTCCCCGCTGTTGTCGAAGAGCCTGAGAGCCGTAAAAGGCATGACGAACTTGCCTCCCAATTTCTTGAGCCGTGAGACCCAAGCTTCTTGCTTCTTCGTTAATTTGAAAATTAAGCTGAGGTTTGCCTGGAGAATACCCGTCATCAACATCTTTCACGCTTGAAAATTCACTAAGGCGTTCAGCCAGGTGACCGCTGGCCAGATCGAGCTTGTCAATATCTCGATGGCTCAGTTCAACACTAATCGAAGGCCCTCGACCTGGCCCTCCACTATCAGACTCAAAACGAACGTATTCGACGCCGGCAATATCTGGCGTATTCTCTCTCCACAATTGCGTGACAGTATTGGTACTGAGCGGTCGGGCATCGGGTGGCGGTAAATAGACTTGGACTTCGATTATATTTTTTTGAACTAAGGTAAAGATGCCTGTTGCGACGTCTTGTCCTTTGTGGTTTCGAATGACCTCCTGGGCGGAATGCACAAGCGTATCTCGAACCCGTTGTATTTCATGAGAAGGACTACCGAATGGTACGACGGCGGTGGCATTTGCAAAGTCTGCTTCAACTTTCGGCATTAAAATAAATCCCATCCGTCCGCTAATGGGATACGCGAGAACAACGATAAACACCGCAATGCCCAGGGAGACACTGAGGTATCGATTGTGAATCGCGCGACGCAGAAACGGTCCGTATGTGCCTTCAATGAAACGGGTAAATGTTTGGCTGAATTGTTGTTGGAAATGATGGAGTCCATTCCCGAGCCTGTTGCTTGGGTTCGTACTTCCATGGGCTAAGTGTGAGGGAAGAATAAATAGCGCTTCAACCCAAGAAATAATAAAGGCAGTCGACACCACTGCGGGGATGACCGCCCAGATTTTCCCAAAGGCTCCGGGTACAAACATGAGTGGAAGAAACGCCACAATATTGGTGAGGATACTAAAGCTAATAGGGAGTGCAATGTCGCGTGCGCCTTGAATCGCCGCTTCAATAAGACTATGTCCACGTTCCCGATATTCGTAGATGTTTTCCCCGGCAATAATGGCATCATCCACCACGATTCCCAGGCCGATGATTATCGCGAATAGCGAAATCATATTAATCGAAACCGAGAGCATCGGGAGGAACAATAGGGCACCCAGGAATGATGTGGGAATTCCGACCGTGACCCAGAAGGCCAGTTTATACTCAAGGAACAATGTGAGAACCGCCAATACAAACAGTAATCCTAGAAAGCCATTTTTGAGGAGGAGGGTCAGTCGTTGTTGATAGATTTCTGACCGGTCCTTTTGAACGGCATACTGAATCGTTGGAGGAAGATCTTCGATGATCAGGTTCATCGCCGATCGAACTTTGTTCGCCACGGCAATGGGTGTTTGATCGCCGACCCGAAAGATTCCGATTCCTATCGCACGTTGGCCATCGTAGGTGGCATAGATTTCACTTTCTTCAAATCCTTCGGAGACCATGGCGATGTCGCTGAGTCGCAGGAGGGTGCCGGCTTGATTGGCGATGATCGGAATGGTTCCAAATTCGGAAGCCCAATCGCGCCGTTCTTGAACGCGAAGTAAGATTTCTCCGCTTGAGGTATCAACGCTACCTCCGGATCGATCGAGCGCCGTTGCTGAAATAATTTGTGCAATTTGCTCTAACGTTAAACCGTAGGCTCTCAGATCTTCTTGTGAAATTTCAATGTGAATTTCATAAGCACGAGCCCCGAGTAAGTCGACTTGTGTGATTTCAGGTTCTTGAAGCAGGCGGTCGCGAACCTCTTCGGCGGCTTCACGTATATCCCATTCGGAGACATCCCCGAATAACTGGAGGTTGATCACTTCACGTCGACGAGTGTCCAGGGTGAACTGCGGCTCTTCGGCATCTTCCGGGAAGGTGATAATCCGTCCAATGGCTTGTTGGATATCCTGATAGGTTTTTTGATAATTTGAATCTCCCTGCAGTTCCACCACGACCGAGGCTTGATCTTCTGATGCCGTTGACACGACTTCTTTAACTCCGTCGAGATTTCGAACGGCTTCTTCAATGGCCAAAATGATTCCCTCTTCCACCTCTTGCGGACTAGCTCCCGGAAAGGGAACGAGGACGGTGACCGTATCTTCTTCAAATTCCGGAAACACTTCCTGTTTGATTTGCGTCGCCATAAACAGTCCACCCAATAATAAGCACAGCATGAACAGGTTGGGTGTGATGCGATTATGAACCATCCAGGCCAAGGGGCCGACGTTCATGGGATGACGAGAACTCGATGTCTTAGGTTGCATGGGTCGCCTCTTTTTGCACAGGCGGCGGAGGAAGCAAGCGTAAGGGCATGCCTTCGACTGGCGCGGGAATATCCGTCACAATCAGACGTTCACCATGTTGCAGACCTGAAGAAATGAGCACATAACTTGGGCCTCGATAGACGATGGTGACCGTACGAATTTCCAATGTATTCTCGTTGTTGAGGACCCAGACGGTGTCATGATCATGAATCCAATCCCGATCGACTTTGGCGACCTGTGCCATATCTTGTCCTTGAATTTCTGCTCGAAGATACGTGCCGAGTATCACTTCCGGACCACCAGGGATTTGCGTGTGGAGATTTAATGGGTCGTTGATCGCGACGAGAACACGCGCCATTCGTCCTTCCGTCTCAAGGTCTGTTAAGAGCCGAATAACCTGGCCTGTCCGAAATGCGGTCTTTCCCCAGATGGTGTCATGATAGAGTTTGACGGAAGATCCATTTTCGCCCCACGTACGTGGGAAGTGTATCCAGCGTAGTTGAGCAATGGGAACGGATAACGTGACCCAGTATTCTCTCGTTCCGACGAGCGTGACAATATCGGATGTTGGGGTGATGTACGAGCCGGTATTGACGTGACGCTGAAGCACGGTCGAATCAAAGGGGACTCTCAAAACGGTACGTGATATGGCCAGTTTTGCCGATGCCACGGCGGCTTTCGCGGCATTGACATTGGCCTTGGCTGATTGTAACTGCGGTAGGCGAAGCACCATCGATTTCTCTTGTTCGGTAATAGATTCGCCCAGTAATTCAAATTCCTGCTTGGCCACAACCTGATTCCCCTCTTCAAGGAGAAATTCAGCACGAGCTTTGTCTAAATCCGTTTCGCGTTGTCGAAGGGCGAGGATGTAATCGGCAGGATGCAAGCGCAAGATGGTGTCGCCTTTTGAGAATTTTCCTCCTGGCACCAGTTCAGGACTGACGGACATAATTTCTCCACTCACTTGTGGTCGAAGTGTTACTTGACGGGCAGGTTGGACTTCTCCCCACGCTTCAATCATAACAGGATGGGTGGTCACGGATATCTCGATGGCGTTGACAAGACGTGCCTGTTTCGATTTTGGTTGACGCTGTGGATGAGGTGTATTTTTCACTAATGAAAACGCAAAGCTGCCAGCGAGGGCAAGAACCACAAAGGGCACGATGATCTTGAGGCCCAGCTGCAGTCTCTGATTTTTTGAGGATGGTGTTGGTGGCATGATGGTTCTCTAGTACGTTGGTTCGTCGGTGTTAGCCTGCAGAGGGAGTGAGTTCACGAAGTTCTGGTTGATTCAATTCCCATCCACCAGCCAGGGCCCGGGCAAGATCGACCCGAAAATCAATTAAATTTCTTCTTGCCGCGAGGATTTCTCGTTCAAGTCCTTGTTGACTAATGAGGGCATTCAGCACATCGAGGAAATCAGTGGCTCCCTGAACATACCGTCCCCGTAATCGTTCGATAACCTGTGTTGCCAGTTGAAGCTGACGTTCCAGACTGAGAGTCTTTTCTCGTTGTTGGGTCTCACGAATCAAGGCATCTTCGACTTCCCGCATCGCTTGCAAAACGGTCGACTCATAATTATTCAGGGCTTCTGAGCGGATAGCCTCCTGTCGATCGACTTCTGCGGCTCTTGCACCGGCATCGATAATGGGAGCGACGACCTGAGCGGCTACGGTGGCCAGCCAACTCGAAAATAGGCCTGCCGGTGTTGCAGCAAAGGATCCACCTGAGAGCGTGGACGTGATATTGGTGGCGAGAGCTCCGGTCAGATCGATTCGGGGAAATCGTTCGGCAATGGCTGCGGCGATGCGCGCATCAGCGGCCTGCACCTTGTAGAAATTTCCAAGCACATCTGGCCGTCGCTGTAATACCTCTGCCGGCAGTCCGGTGTGTGGCAAAGGGGGGAGCGTGATGAGCAAATCTTTTTTTGGAAAATTGAGTGTTCGAGGGGGATGGCCGAGAAGAATGGCGAGTTGATGACTCAACACATCAATTCCCGCGATGACATCCTTGGTCTCGCCTTGCGTCTGTTCAATTAATTGTCGTTGACGCAGCACATCGGCTGCACTGGCGACACCCTGGCGAAACCGTAAAGTCACGAGGTGCAAAACTTTTTTATTGGTCGTGATTTGCTGTTCCAGTAAGTCGAGCTGGCCGCGCTGCTCGATTAAGCTATACCATGTCTTCGCAATCTCTCCTGAGAGTGTAATTCCCGCAGCTCTGACATCGGTGTGGCTGGCGATGGCATCAAAATGAGCGGCCGTGGTGTTCGCACGAATTCTTCCCCACAGATCTAATTCATAGGCCACGGTGAGACTAAGGGCAAACCGGTCGGTTTCCAGGTCATTATTGTCGCGACTTCTGCTGGCATTCATATTCCCATTTAATGCTGGAAATCGGCTGGCTCCTTCCCGGACAAGAAGGGCTTCGGCTTGCCTTAGCCGGTCCCAGGTCGCTAGCAGAGAAGGATTAGTTTCCATGGCCAGCTCAATTAACGAGTTGAGACTGTCATCCTCAAAATCCTCCCACCATTTGTCAGGTAATGCGGTTTGTCCAGATTGCGAAAAGGCCTTGGGAAGCTGAGCCTTTAATTCAATAGGGACGGGGTCGGACAAACAGCCCGCCAATCCCAGCATCATCAGTCCGACGACGCTATAGAGGGTAAGGGTGATCAATCTATTCATGACAGAACTATCGGACAAACCTATCGGACAAACAAGGCGCATCGTCCTGGATGAAGGTTATCGAAAGATGACTATTCGCGTGTATATCCTCAGTATAACGAACAAATATTCAAAGGCGACGAGGAGAGCAGGCTTTTTTGTAAGAAAGTATTTCGTACCCATGTTTTGACAAACTTTGATACAATTTTTCTTTTCACCTTTTGCCATTTCACGTCATAATAGGAGTTCTCCCTTCGAGCACGTTATGGAATCTTTACCTCATATTCTTATTGTTGACGATGAACCATCCATACGAAACCCATTGGCTGACTATCTGAAGCTCAAAGGATTTCGCATACAGACCGCTGAAAGCGCTGCGGAAGCACGAAAAATTCTAGGAATGACCTCTATTGATCTTTTGGTGCTTGATATCATGATGCCTGGAGAAGACGGATTATCCCTCTGCCGCCATTTGCGTGACACGAAAGACATTCCGATCATTCTTCTCACGGCTATGGCAGACGAATCTGATCGGATTGTCGGCCTAGAGATGGGGGCGGATGATTATGTTGTGAAGCCGTTTAATCCGCGTGAACTCTTGGCGCGCATTAAAGCGGTATTACGACGCGTCAATAGCCTGCCCAGAAAAGACCGGGAGCCCTTGGCAAGTATGATGAAGTTCGATCGATGGACGCTCCATGTCCATCAACGGGAACTGATGGGGGTCGATCGCGTCGCGATTCCTCTTAGTACCAGTGAATTCGTGCTGCTGATGGTTTTTTTGACCCATCCGCGAATCGTCCTCACCCGAGATCAGTTATTGGATTTGACCCGAAACCGCATGACTGATGTTATTGATCGCAGTATCGACATTCAAGTAAGTCGGTTGCGAAAGAAAATTGAAACGGATCCGAAAAGTCCTATGCTGATCAAAACCGTGTGGGGAGATGGGTATACGTTTACAGGGGAGGTCAGACCCGAGTGACTGTTCTCGCGACACGAGTGCGGCGGTGGTATCCGCAGCGATTGACGGGGCAATTGATTGCGTTGCTTATCGCCGCGTTGGGGATTGCTCAAGTTGCCAATTTCCTGATTTTTATGGACGAACGCCGGGCGGCCACTCGATTAGTCGAACGGACGCAAATCTTGGAACGCATGGCCTCATTAATTCAGCTTATCGAAACGACGTCTCCGGCCATTCATCCCCAAATGGTGCAAGCGGCAAGTTCACGAAAGTTGTACTTTTGGTTTGCAGAAACTAGTCCAGTTCCACCTCATGTGAGTCAAATCGAACATGATCTGATGACTCGTCTTCATGCGTTGCTCGGAGAGCATGATATTCGTGACGTGCGACTCTTAAGTCACGAGCAGCAGGTCGGTATGCCAGAGGCTATTGATGTGTCATGGGGTCATAAGCTGGACGACTCGCCCTCTTCTTTTTCCTTGTCCCAGGTAGATCCGCCTGGTCTCGTGATTTCAGCTCAACTTACGGATAGACGATGGCTTAATGTTGGGTTAGGTATCAACCCACCTCTGATCCGATGGGCGTTGCCAACGTTTTTTTCGATGACCTTAGCTGTGGGCAGCATTTGTCTCATTGTGGTGTGGATGGTTCAGCGCATTACTCGTCCCTTGGAGACGTTGGCGAAGGCTGCTGAAGCCGTTGGCCGTGGGGAAACCATTGTCCCGGTTTCTGAAGATGGACCGATTGATCTTCAGTACACCATTCGGGCCTTCAATCGTATGAATGCGCGTCTTCAGCGTTTTGTGCAAGATCGAACGCACATGTTAGCCGCGATTAGCCATGATCTACGCACTCCAATGACGTCTCTTCGGCTCCAAGTCGAATTTGTCACAGATGAAGAGATCAAACAGAAGATGTTGATCACGTTGGAGGAAATGCAACGAATGAGTGAGGAGACTCTGGCCTTTGCGCGTGATGAGGCGTCTACTGAGCATTCTCGCTCGGTTGACCTCGCCGCACTCATTGATAGTCTTTGCCAGGATTTGACTGACCTCGGACTGAAAGTCAACTGGGAGGGCATGGACAAAACTCCCTATACGTGCAGGCCGGTGAGCCTCAAGCGTGCGTTTCGCAATGTCATAGAAAATGCTGTGCTGTATGGTCAGCAGGCACGGGTTGAACTTCGATCATTAGACCTGGAATTTCAAGTTTTGATTTATGATGATGGTCAGGGTATTTCATCTCGGGATGCGGAGCGGGTCTTCCAACCCTTTGTTCGCCTCGAAGAGTCGCGGAGTCATGAAACGGGCGGGATTGGGCTCGGTATGGCGATTGCTCGATCTATTGTCCGACAGCACGGCGGGGATATTGTGCTGATTCATGATGACCCCAAAGGATTCTGTGTGAGGATTCATTTACCCAAACCAGACTCTTCCAGTTCTAGAGAATGCGCCGGGGTTTCCTATCTTCAAGCATGAAGTACAAATAAACTTCCTGAAAAACGTATACGTTGTACGCAATACTCTCAGCATATCTGATAGTGATGAATCATCGAAGACATGAGGATTGCTTGTGCAAAGTTTGTTGAGAGTGGCGGTAGCCGGATCATGAGAGTTTGCCTGAGGGTCTGTACGATAAGCGAGTTTCACCATATCCATGAGGATGGCGTCCACACGTGGGGTGGGTTTGAGAAAAGCCCCGCCAAAGTGACGGGGCTTTTTACTCGTTTTCAGGTGGACGTCTGGTGTCGAACAAAGTTCTCTCTAGGGATTGGTCGAACAACTATCGAGCACTTGTAACAGTGAACCAATCAGAGGAAGAATAAAAGGCCCGTAGCCTGGCTGGGGTCCAAACACGTCTTCAGGAAATGCCACTTTTATGGCTGTGGTTAACGGCAGATCGCAATAGCCGCCTTCATCACCAGGCTCCGTTGACGTCCATTCACTCACCACCTTCAACCCTTCCATGATGGCCACGGCATTCATCAATGTATTCACAAACCGGAATCGGGTATTGCCCATAAACCATTCCGGAGTTAATCCAGGAACCGGCATCCCATCGACAATACGCTGAATAGAAAGGCTGACGGCATTGGTGAAATTGAGGCTTTCCCATCCGCCCACGACCGCGCCGACTTTCGCATACGCACCCGCGCCCCCTTCATTGATCGCACCGGCCCCAGTATTGATTTGAGCAAATCGATTCACCAAGCCAAAACCACTTTGGCTCACCTTATGGGCAATTCTGGCTGCTAAGGTGCGTGAACGCCTTTGTTGGAGACCCCCATCTTCATTAAGCATAGAAACTATGGGACTCAATACCACCGCAGATTCATCACTGCCTGCTTGACATTGCGCGCTAGGCAACCCGCTAACAAGAGCTCCTGGTGTAATACTGGTGGGATCAATGCCGCAGGCTGTTTTATGAATATCACCATGAAGATCAAACACCACTTCTGGGCGCCAGGCTAAAGCGGTGGCGACCATCGCTTGGTTTTCTTGTGGTCGAATCGGATGTTTCAGGTCAACATAATGATACCGGTTCAGGTTATAGCCCACACCCACGGTTCCGAAGAAATCACTTTCAGAGTCTTCGCCATACCCTCCTCCGGCTTGTGGATCGACATTGGTGCGGGTCAGCGCACAATTCTCCTGAATCACAGTGCCAAACGGTGTGCCAATAAAGCATTCCGGTGATGGCTCCCCGCCGTCTGGGTTTGCACGGACAAGAAACAAGATATCCAGCTTTTCAAGCAGGCTTTTGTGAAATGTGTGTCTCGTACGAGAAAGGTATTCAATTACCTGTAACGCCGCTTCCGTCGACCGAACTTCATTGCCATGTTGTTGCGTAATGAACATGACTTTGATTCCATCTTTATTGCCTAATCGTGCGGCCCACAACTCACGTCCTTGTGTGGACAACCCCACTTCACTCGGAACCTGATTGCCACGCCCCCCGTCATTAACTGTACAGAGCACCGCTTCTCTGACGGTTGGCTGTACGTTATCTGGCCCACAGGGGTCAGGGTTCGTCGATGGCCCGAGCACCAAACCAACGTCAATATTGATTAAGCCGCCATTGTCTTGATTCTCGATCAAGGGACCTACCTGAATTGTGTTTCTCGCCCGTCGTTGAATACGCAAAAGTTTGTTTTTGAGTTGCTCATGTGTGGTTAAATCACGAAACCTCTGTTTCTTGACATCTTGTTCAATCGCGCTTGCACTTGATGGAAAAGCTATACTGACCATCAAACCGACCAATAGTATCCAATACTGCCGAGTTCCTTGTTTCATAACACCCTCCTTGGTTAAGAAAATATATTGGCCACAAATGATTCAGTTGCATATCCGACGAGCAATAATTCATGTAAATAAAAAGGAGCAGGCTAGCAACTGGGAGTTTTGAATAATAGAAAATGTTTTTTATTGTAGCTCTCTTCTTGATGGAATCGAAATATGTATCGAATCGATACTAACGAGTGTTGCACGATCATCTCTGTTTGTCAATGAAGTATCGATACGATACTGTTTGAGGTGGGAATGTGCGAAATGCGCATGATCTTCGGGTTGATTATTCAATTTCTTATAAATAGAGGTACGGGCGTTTGTTCTGAGGTAGGAGTGCTTCCAGCACAAATCGACGCCTGGACGTATCTGACTTAATACAATAGCTATTTAGACAGGCTACAGGCGGGCAACAAGTGCTCAGGGTAGATGAATGAAACCGAATAGATCTGACGTTGGATTTTTTGTATGATTGGGAACGATCTGAGTGGTTTTGAGTATCCATTGTTGTATTGTCCAGAGATCATTGTCCAACTTTCTCGTTGAATTTATGATGTCATCGTCCTCTAATAGAACCCCTCGAGTGCTGGTCCATGGTGGTGCTGGTTCCCAAAAGCTCTCCTCCAAACAACGAACCTGCCTGTCTGAGTCCCTGGTCCTTGGATTCGACATGGTGAAAGATGGTCAAGCGGCTTTACTCGTGGTTGAGGGAATAATTCGCCATCTGGAAAAATCTGGTCTCTTCAATGCGGGGTTAGGCTCACGACAACAATTAGATGGTGTTCAACGGATGGACGCGTCAATCATGGAGGGAGCCTCACTGCAAGCCGGAGCCGTTGCTGGATTGGAGGGTTTTTGTCATCCTATTTCTGTCGCAAAGGTAGTCATGGAGGAAACTGATCACGTGCTTCTGGTTGGGCAGTACGCGACTCACCTGGCACGACATTTTAAGTTGGAGAGAAACGCGGTTCCTAAGAAAACCTTAAAACGCAAAGATTTGAAACTTGCAGGTTTGGGAAAATCGAAAAGCGTGAGGTTGTTTAATAAAATGACTCAGTATGACACGGTAGGAGCCGTGGTTCTCGACAGCTTCGGTAATCTTTCCGCGGGAGCTTCAACGGGAGGAGTGCCTATGATGCTCCCTGGCCGAGTAGGCGATTCGCCGTTGATCGGATCGGGTGTGTTTGCAGATAACACAGCCGGTGCCGTGTCGATGACCGGACTTGGGGAAGGCATCATGCGCTTAGTCATGGCAAAGCAAATTTCTTACTTGATGAAAAACGGCCAGAGTCCAAAACAGGCAACCCAGTCGACCTTAAAGGAATTAGTGACTCGGATTAAAGGCGGGCAGGCCGGTTGTTTGGTGCTAGCCCCTGATGGACGATTTGCCATCAAGCATGTCACGAAGTGGATGAGCGCAGGTCATTGGAATGGAAAAGGAAAGCCGGTAGTGGCCGATCGATTTTCGTAAGCGTGGGTTTACAACATCCTCTTGCTTCTACGGATCGTATTCTCTTCATTTCGTCTTCTCCAAACATCACTCGGTTTCGAGAGAGCAGTTTTTCTCCGTACTCTTTTTGTGATGCTCAGGCACAGCCGGAATTTTCTTGGCGAGGATCATTAGGTAAATATTGAGTCGGAGAAATCCTTACGGCTGAAAATATGTAAATGTGCTCGGCGCCGAAGTGATGCGCTTTCCGATGTAAAATGGAGGCTGTTCCACTTTTACCTGCCAAAGCCTTACGGATTTTTGTTTCTGGTCGCCATTCTGGATTGGTGTAGTCGCTATGTCGTCGCGTGGCTGGTTCAAGTGCACAGAACACTACTTTTTGTTTCAAGGCCCTGTAGCAAGCCTTAGCCCTAAGGTGTCTAGAGATCTTCAGCAGTGACCAAGGCTGCCAGTTCACGAGTGCCGCCTTCACGAGCCGGCTCTTAGCCGCGAGATGTAGGTCAGTATGGACAGGCGTGCGCGAGTTTTTCGTAATATTTATAGCGAACGATTGTGGTGGAAGGTGAAGAATGAATATGTCTATCGCACAAATCACTGGGAAGGCGGAGAATTGGAGCGTGGGTTAACCACTTATTTTCAATCTCACAATGAGTAACCTGCTCCATCAGGCTTTTAGGCTTTAGGGTACCATCCGCCAAAAGACATCCATTTTGCGACACGCCAAATAGCATGACGAAGACGTGAAAACTATGAACGAAAGCTTACTTACTTTTCACTCTTGGTGGTCTGGCCAAGCGGGGCACTATTTTTTCATCGTCTTTTGTTAATTTAAGAGTCCCGGATATAAACGCTTCTGAAATGCTTCCATAGCCCATAACCCTACCATTCATTTCAGTTCCGGTTTTACTTACAGCTAGAAGTATTGAACCGAAGTCAATAAAATCTTTGTTGTTACCTGTTGGTGAATAATGCAGCCTCAGATATTGGTCGTGGTGGAAGGTTCCCTCTAACGTACATTCAAAATTTATTTTATCAGTTACCCACATCTTGCCAATTATCATTCTCTTGCCTGGATCTAATTCTATTTTTAATAAGAACTCTTTACTTTCCCTATTTTCGTTAGCTTCTTGTTTGAATTTTCCGTTCCATGCACCCTTTAAGATCCTCTGCCGACTTGAGCGAATCTTTGGTTGTGACATTCGCATAGCAAGAAGGTTTAAACCAAACCCCACTATTAGTGAAACCATAGTTAGCAGAACACTTTGCCATGTCATGCCAGATATTTCCTCTGTTTCTTAGGAATGAAAATAGCTGCTAAGAAAGCAGGCTTTAAACGCCTCTTTGCATAAGGCACCTCCCAAAAACAAGTGTTTTTAAAAATCTTGCATTTATAAGCTATTGGTATTCTTGGCACCGAAATTCGCAAATTGAGGTTTTTAGAGGTGCCCATAAGATTAATAGCTCGCTTCACAGTATAAGAGTAAGAGTTAAATAGATTCAATTGGTTACGAAACCGATTTTCTTCACTTCTGGTATTTCAGTTGAGAAAATCCTGATTTGATAGGATTTTCTCGAATACGGCTTTTGGAAATGGGGACATTCTCCTTTTTGAAGCGATTCTCTTTCTAGCTAGAGTGGGCCTATTGGCTCAAAAAAAGGCCTATTTCCGATCACCGATAGCAGATGTTTCTATCGGCACCCACTTTTGACAAACAAGAGGTGTGTTTATTGCTTCACACTAGGCTCGTCTTTATGCGCTTCATAGTAAGACCGTAGTACCGCATTCATTCGGGTTTGATAGCCTCGGCCTTGGGCTTTGAACCAATCCAACACGTCCCGATCATACCGCACTTTTACAGCCTCCTTGGGACTAGCAGGATAGACGACCTTCGCCGTCTTCCAAAAGTCTTTAGGCAATGATGGGCCCACAGGCGGATTAGCATGTGTGCGGTCTTCCATTTTTTTCAGCTCATTACCCGATACTTTGGTTATACGTTCTTTTTTCATCTCGTCCTGCCTTCCATGCCGAAATAATCCGGCGATTGTTTCCTCGCCAGGTATAGACGACAACTAAAAACTGTTCGTTCCAATGGCCAATGGCAATATAGCGGTCTTCTTCATAGTCCTTCCGATCATTGAGACGTTCGAGTATCGGATTGTCAAAAATTCTCGCGGCCCGGACAAAGTCGATACCGGGCTTTTTAAGGTTATATTCCCGTTTCTCATCATGCTATTCAACGTCCATACATAATGTACCTGCAATTGCACCCCTTTACGACCTTTTTGTCAAAACTTCACGGGTTTTATCTCGGTGCGGATAATAAAGAATTCAGGCTTTCGCGCTTCCTTGGCAAGTTGGTGGTTTTGTCCACGGTTGGGTTCGCCACTGCAAAGCGTCCTTGGCCATTTACGCCAACACCACTTCTTGCAGCGGTTCGTTTTTTCTACGCCGTGAGACCTGCACGGTGACTTTCCGATCCAGCTTATTCAAGAATCCGAAAAGCCGCTCTGGTGAGAACAGCGTATAGCGGCCATTCATCAAATTAGAGACTTCGGGTTGTTTAATCTCTAAGAGTTTGCCGATTTCCCGTTGATTGAGTTTCTTCTTTACAAGGATCATCCGTATAGAATGTCCGAGCTTGGCCCGTGTTAAGAGTTCGTCCGCATCATCAAGGCCCAAATCGGCAAAGACATTGCCGGAGCTTTCTTCAAAGACTATTTTCCCATTCTTTTTCATGACTCTTGCTCCTTTTCCATTTCCACGGCTTCCTTATATCGCCGTGTAATCATCTCTACATCCAGCTTCGCCGTTTTTCGTCCTTTAGGCGATTTCTTCTGAAACGCATGGAGGACATAGATCCTTCGCCCAATCTTGACCGCATAGACGGTCCGAAACGTGTCGGTATCAAAGCGGGTGACGATCTCTAAAACCCCACTCGCCACTCCCTTAAATGGCTTGGCTTTTGGTGGTTTCTCCCCTAATTGCACATCATAGAGCGCCGCACCAATATCCGCTCTCACAGCCTTGGGAAACGATTGCACTTGTTCTCGTGCATCGCTTACCCACACTACAGGCCTTATGTCCTCGTCATCCATGTCTATCTATCATGTTATAAGCAATTACTTATAATTTCAAGCAAGAAAATGCTGGATGTCAGAAAGATGCCCAACTCGATCACGGCAAGGGACTTAAAAAAATGGCCCCTTGTCGCGTTTAAGGATCGTTTCAATGTCGGGAATTTTCTCATAGGGGCTGCGGCATTCAGCCTTGAGCACTTGCCAAATGATTTTCTGACAGGCAGCCTCTTGGTCCGGACTTAGGTGCCCCTACGCTTGCATGACTTCACGCCATGGTTTTTCCTCTAACTGCCTTGCCAATTCGTCATCGGTGAGATGAATCACGCTCGGATCGCAGAAGATCTGCACCTCCGTGAGTACCCATTTCATGCTTTTCCCTTGTGGAAAAAGCAACGGAACGCCTTGGCGTTTCCCTGTTTTCAATTCATACTTTCCGTATGAATTTTACCGGACATTTTAAAGCTGCGACCGTTTCCTCTCAGTCGTCATGGCTCGATCTTTACCAATCCGAAATTCCTGCCACGGATCAAAAGCACTCGGCGCTACAAAATGTGTAAGCCCGAATGGACGAAATAACCCTCTTAAATAGGGTGTACCCTAAATAATCTGGTTGTAATGTATACTTTTGAGCATTTGTGTATTTTGTGATATTCTACAGAGAAGACCTTATACATACAGGAAAAGGAGGCCAAAAATATGAGTCGTCTCTCGATTGAATTGACACGGGAACAACATCAACGCTTGAAAGCCATGGCCGCCTTGCAAGGCAAAAGCATCAAGGATTATGTGCTGGATCGCTCTTTGCCGGATTTACCCGGTAGTGAGTCTATGACCGAGGAAGAAGCCTTGCACCAGCTCGAACAAATTCTCAAGCCCCGGATTGAAGCTGCCGAACGTGGAGAATTTTCTATCCGGACACCACAGCAAATCTTTGATGATGTGCAGCAGGACCTTCGTTAGTGCTTTCGTATGAATTAACGAAAGATGCTGAAGCTGATCTAGAAGAGATTATCCGGTATACCACATTGACCTGGGGACTGGAGCAAGCCGAACGATACTTCAAAAACCTTCAACGATGTTTTAACAAGATTGGTACTCGACAGGACACCAGGAAGTCCTTTCATAAACACTTACCCCAGGCCTTCGTTGTTCCTTGTGAACATCACTATGTTTTTTATCTTCTCCCCAAACAATCGAAGCCTCAAATTATCGCCGTCTTTCATGAGCGTATGGACCTCATGCATCGTCTCAAAGAGCGTTTTGAGTAGATTGCTGTTTACATTCGCATCTCTTCCCCGCAGCCAAAAGACTGATAGCCAGAAAGCGGAAGATCTCTAAAACGGCCTGCCTTTTAAAAACTGCATGAAGCCATTTTTGACGCGAAAGTGAACACCGTCATTGTCTGGAAGCTAGACAGCCTAGGGCACAATCACCGCAAAGAGATTAATGTGGTGGCCGAATTGGATGCATTCACATTGTCTTTCTATGGCAAAATCCGTCGCTTGGGGCAGCTTCTATTACTGTAATCACTTGCCATTTTGGTGTTTTATTGCTATTATGACAGTATAATGTCAACATGAATTATTCAGCTCAAGAATCATACTCTCCTGAAGGCGAAGCCTTTACAGAAGTCCTTTTCGAGGTGTTTAGACTCTATGGACGATTTCTCGTAGAAGGGGATAAGTTGGTTCAGCCGTTTGGTTTAACGACTGCGCGGTGGAAAGTGTTAGGTGTTATCTCACTTGCGAGTCAACCATTGACGGTACCGCAAATCGGGCGACGGATTGGGCTTTCCCGTCAGAATGTTCAACGACTGGTTGATGCATTAGAAGATGATGAGTTTGTTGAATGCCGAGGAAATCCAGATCACAAACGGGCCAAGTTGGTTGCGATGACAGAGAAAGGGACGCAACAGTATGCGGCCATTATGCGCAAACATATTCCTTGGGCCAATCAGTGTGCGTATGGTACCGAACGGGGCGATCTTGACCACACATTGCGCGTGATCAGACAGTTAATTGGGCAACTCGATCGTACGTAATGAGCAACCGGTATAATGATATTCTTGTGAGAAAGAACTTTTGCAAGGATTGATTCATCTGATAGAGTGTAGATTCATCTCAATTCTAAGAATTGAAAGTTGTCATTCTTGCAGTCTTGATCCAAAAATTTTCTAGTTAACCAGCTATAGACGAGGTTCAACGGATGAAAACTATAGAAGAAGCCACATATCCTATTACCGATTATCAAGACCGGCCAGCCGAAGAGCTGTTCGACCGTATTGTCGAAGCCAAGAAGACGCTTGGCAACCAAGTACTGATTCTCGGACATAATTATCAACGGGATGAAGTCATTGTGCACGCGGATTTACGCGGGGATTCATTATTACTTTCAAAGCTGGCGGCCGAACGTTCTGAATTTCCCAATGTTGTGTTTTGCGGCGTGCATTTTATGGCTGAAACGGCTGATATTCTTAGCCAATCCAATCAGACGGTCATTTTACCGGACTTAGCGGCCGGGTGCTCGATGGCCGATATGGCGGCGATTGAACAGGTCGATGAATGTTGGGATGCGCTTTCGCTGTTTATGCCTGTAGATGAGGTTGTGACGCCTGTGGTGTATGTGAATTCGGCGGCAGATCTCAAAGCGTTTTGTGGGGAACATGGCGGAATCACCTGCACCTCTTCCAATGCCAAGGTGGTCATGGAGTGGGCCTGGTCACGACGAGAGAAAATTTTGTTTTTTCCAGATGAACATCTTGGCCGCAATGTGGCGAATAAAATGGGCTTCCCCAAGGACGAAATGATTGTCTGGGATCCGTTTAAAACAAACGGAGGCAATACCCCTGAGGCGATTCACAAGGCCAAGCTTATTCTTTGGAAAGGCCATTGTAGTGTCCACCAAATGTTTCAGCCACTCCATGTGGATTATTTTCGTAAGCAGTATCCAGGTATCCAGGTCATTGTGCACCCCGAGTGTCATGAAGACGTGGTGAATAAAGCGGACTTTGTGGGGTCGACGGAGTTTATTATTCAGACGGTGAGTAAAGCTCCTGCCGGGACTTCGTGGGTCGTTGGCACAGAGTTGAATTTGGTCAACCGTCTCAAGGCTGAACAGACTGAGAAGCAAGTGTTTTTCCTGTCGCCCATGGTGTGCCGATGTGCCACGATGTTTCGGATTGATGCGGCACATATGTGCTGGTCCATGGAAAACTTGGCTCAAGGACAAGTGGTGAATCAGATTTCTGTCCCTGATGATGAAAAGGTCTTGGCCAAGGTTGCGTTGGATCGGATGATGGCGTTGAGTTAATCCTGCAATTTTTCCTTCCACTACGATTCATTTCATCGAGTATGGATTTAATATACACGTCGGGCTTCCTGTTGTGCCTGTACGGGATTCGTCAAAGTTTGACGGGTCCCGAAGGCATGGCTAGAATGCCCGAATGTTTGATTATTGTTTCTAACCATTGAGTATTCATGGACTACAAGCCGACTCTCAACCTTCCTCAGACAGATTTTCCCATGAAGGCCAATCTCCCTCAGCGGGAGCCAAAGCTTTTAGCTTGGTGGGAAGAACAACAGTTGTATGAAAAAATTCAGGAAGCCGGAGCAAAAAAACCTCTGTATCTTCTGCATGACGGGCCTCCGTATGCCAATGGGAAAATCCATATAGGGCATGCGCTAAATAAAATACTCAAAGACATCATTATTAAGTACAAAACGATGGAAGGGTACCGGGTCCCTTATGTTCCCGGATGGGATTGTCATGGGTTGCCCATTGAACATCAAGTAACGAAACAGCTTGGTGAAAAGAAAAAGAGCCTCTCGGCAATTCAGCTCAGACAGATGTGTCGGGATTATGCGAGCAAGTTTTACCGCATTCAGCGAGAGGAGTTTGAACGGTTGGGTGTATTAGGCGATTGGACTCACCCTTATCTGACCATGGACAAATCGTATGAGGCGGCCATTATTGAAGAGTTCGGGAAGTTTGTTGAAAAGGGTGGCGTCTACAAAGGATTGAAGCCTGTGCTGTGGTGCACAGCCGATCAGACGGCGTTAGCTGAAGCCGAAGTCGAATACGAAGACCATACCTCCCCCTCGATCTATGTGAAGTTTCCTTTTGACGCCTCAGCTGCCAAGTTAGCGTCACCAGACATGTTTGGGATTCCCACTTTGTCTGAGGCGCATCAAATCTCAACCGTCATTTGGACAACCACGCCATGGACGCTGCCAGCCAATCAAGCTATCGCGATTCACCCCGACTTTGACTATGCCTTTCTTCAAGTTGGAAATGAGGTGTTGGTCGTCGCTGAGAAACTTGTCGAGCAGGTCGTCAAGGCCTGCGGTTTGCCTGACTACCGGGTTCTTGGTGTCAAAAAAGGCAAAGAGCAGTTTGAAGGTCTGACCTGTTCACGTCCTTTGACAAAAGGACATTCTCCGATACTGCTTGGAGATTTTGTGACGTTAGAGCAAGGGACCGGCTGCGTGCATATTGCGCCAGGTCATGGGATGGAAGATTACCTCCTTGCGCTCAAATACAATCAGGCTCCACTGCAAAGCATGCTGACAGAACCGCTTCAAGTCGTGGTTCCTGTCGATCATACAGGACGATTCAAACCGGAGGTTGAGGATTTTGCCGGGCAGCCAGTGCTCAAAGCCAATCCGGAGATTGTCAAAAAATTAGAAGGCCTTGGAGTCCTTCTCGGACACGGCTCGGTGAATCACTCGTACCCTCATTGTTGGCGATGCAAAAACCCGGTCATTTTTCGAGCGACTGAGCAGTGGTTTGTGTCGATGGAACAAGGCGATTTGCGTGCACGGGCACTCAAAGAAATTGATCAAGTCCAATGGTTTCCTGAACGAGGGCGAGATCGAATTTATGGCATGATTCTCAATCGACCAGATTGGTGTTTGTCACGTCAGCGGATTTGGGGGACGCCGATTCCGGGGTTTACCTGTACGAAATGCGAGGAAACCTTAACTGATGCAACCGTGATTACACATATTGCCGGACTGATGCGAGAACGTGGTGCGGATGTGTGGTTCGAACAGTCTGCGGAAGAACTTCTTCCACCGGGCACGAAGTGTCCAGGTTGTGGGAGTCAGTCATTTAAAAAAGAACAAGACATTTTGGACGTTTGGTTTGAGTCAGGCGTGAGTCATGCGGCTGTCCTACAAGCTAGGGATGCACGGTGGTGGCCGGCAGACCTCTATCTTGAAGGATCAGATCAGCATCGAGGCTGGTTTCACAGTGCACTGTTAACATCTGTCACGACGAAAGACTGCGCACCCTACAAAGCGGTGTTGACCCATGGTTTTGTCGTGGATGGTGAAGGCAAGAAAATGTCCAAGTCTGCAGGGAATGTGGTGGCCCCGCAAGATGTAATTAATCAGTCTGGAGCCGATATTTTACGGTTATGGGTGGCGTCACAGGATTATCAGGAAGACTTGAGAATTTCGCCGGACATCTTAAAGCAGACGGTCGATGCCTATCGGAAAATTCGCAATACCACTCGCTTTTTATTGAGTAATCTCTATGATTTCGATCCCGCGCACGATCGTGTGGCCTACGAGAATTTGTCGCGAGTTGATCAGTGGGCTCTCTACCGTCTCAGTCGTCTGATCGAGGCCATGCAGAAGGCATATAGTGACTTTGAGTTTCGTCAGGCTGTGCACGAACTTGACTACTTTTGTTCGGTGGACATGAGTGCGACGTACTTGGATATTCTCAAAGATCGGCTTTACACCTTTCCGAAGAACTCAACCTTGCGGAGAGGATCACAAACGGTCATCCTGGAGATTGCCGTTGCGTTGTCGAAACTCATGGCGCCGATTTTGAGCTTTACGTCAGAGGAAATCTGGCAAACTCTACGCAACAGTCTGCCTGAAAGTGCCGATGTCTTTAGCGTGCATGTCTCTTCGTTTCCCAAGAGCGATGCTCGTTGGAAGAATACGCAAGTCGAACAGGAATGGGTATCTTTGTTAGCCGTGCGGACGGTGGTGCAACATGCGTTAGAAAAGCAACGACGAGAGAAAGTGATTGGAGCTCCATTAGAGGCTCGAGTGACAATTCATGCTACGGCGAAGCATTATGATCTTCTCAAGCGGTATGAATTCGATCTGCCTGCACTCTGTATTGTTTCGCAAGTACAGGTTGAACAGAGTGAATCGTACTCTGCCGACAAAGGCCTGGTTTCTGATGATGCCCTCGAAGTCATGGTGGATGTGGGAAAAGCGGACGGGATGAAATGTGAACGTTGTTGGAACTATCGAGTCACAGTCGGTATAGACTCTCAGCACCCGACCTTGTGTGATCGTTGTTTGGAAGCCGTCGTGTCGTGACCATGGTCAAACGATTTTCTATTCTCGCGATTGTGAGTGTGATCATCATTGTGGTTGATCAGGTGACGAAGTCCTATATCGCCACGACGATGTATCTTCATCAGTCCATTACCATTATTCCAGAATACTTCAGTCTCACCTATATCCGGAACCCTGGCGCCGCCTTTGGAATTCTTGCGTCGAGTAGCAGTGGGTTTCGGATGGTCTTTTTTCTCATTACCTCAATCTTTGCGCTTGGTCTGCTCATTACCATTTTCGTCAGACTGCAGCCAAATGATTGGTGGGGGCAGCTTACGATTTCGAGCATTTTCGGTGGCGCGATTGGAAACCTGATTGATCGTCTGCAATTTGGCGAAGTCATCGACTTTTTGGATTTTTATATCAATGGGTACCACTGGCCGGCGTTTAATGTTGCCGATATGGCGATAAGTCTTGGTGTCTGCTCTCTGTTCCTTCTGTTTGCGTTTGAAAAGCGAAAGCCTGAACTTTCCTCACAACCTCAAGAAGATCTGCGCTAATAGCCCCAACTCTCCATCTGCATATTCCACGTTCGTCATTCACATGATGTCTCTCAGAGGGTAAGGGTTTTCTCTTCGTGCCAAGGTATGCTTCTCACACGACGAGATAGATTTCCTGTTCATGACAGAGGCGAACGGCATGTTACAAACTTAATCTTGTGGAGTTACACTTGTGTTGATTGTGTGCTGTGCAGGACTTGAGAAGGAAGCGTGTTGGGTTGTTCACTCTCTGAAGGAAAGTAACTGATAATGCGTCGTGGATTGAGATATTCTCGCATCGCATACGGAATTTCTTTGGGTTGGAAGCTTTTGATGATTGAAAGATTGCTTTCTTGAGAGAGGTCAATGATGAGGGCTTCTTCTCTTGGAATTTCTGAGGAATACAGCATCACCCAAGGAGCCATGCGTGTTTGAGGATTGATGCTGCTGACTACACCGATGGTCTCATCGGACAACTCAACAAGAGAACCAGGCGGATACACAGTCAACATTTGAACTAATGCGACTATTGCTTTGTCCCAGAGAGGCCCCCGTCGATTTGCGTACAGATAACAAAGGGCTTCATAGGGTGTCAGGCACTTGGAGATGTCGGGGTGATTGCACAATTCATCATATTCATCAACGACCATCACAATTTTTGAAAAGAATCCGATCTCCGCCTCATGTAATCCACTCGGATAACCTGACCCATCGAGACGTTCATGATGTTGATCGATGATATCGAGACTGTCGGTGGACATGCCTCGAAATCGTTCTGTTAAGGTTCGTCCATTTTGCGGATGTGCTCGTAACACTTTCGAATCCGGTGTGCTTCGATACGATTTCGGACCACTATTTGTGCGCTCAAATTCGAGTAGCCCCAGGTCATGAAAAAGGGCTCCCATCCCAATGGCTGTGAGTTCTTCATCCTCTTGCATAAAGGCTTGTCCCAGCATCATAGAAAGAGCACACACATTCAGTGAATGCATGAAGAAGTCATCAACATCATCCGGTGCGCTCATGAGATTCATCAGAGCCATCGAACTTGTTGGGTCGCCGATAATTTTCCCTAGTGATGCGACCATATCCGAAGCTCTCCCCATAGCTTTTGAATGACCCGTTCGCAGTTCTCGAAACATGAGTTTGCTTTGTTGAAGAACGGCCTGATAGGCCTGGTCCGTCTTCCGTAATTGTTTTCGTCGTGTGGTATGGGTTTCCCGTCTTCTTTCAGCTGTCTCTTCCTCACGATAGTGGGCTATTGTTTCTTGATTGGAATCGAAGGTGACGTTCTCCTCTTCGGTGATAGGTTCTAAAGAGGGTGTGACGTCTTTTCCAGAAAACTCTTCAGAAGATATTGGGTCAGAACGATCTGGGTCATACAGGAGTCTCACTTTTGTGAGCCTGCGTAATGTCTCAATATCTTTGTCCAGTTTGACTTTAAAGGTATTCGTGGAGAAAGGGTGGCTAAACCATGAACCTTCAATTTTTATATACAGACCGATTCGAAGGTCATCGGGATGGTTGAGAGGAAGAAATGCCATAAGAAGATCCGTTAGACAGTTGTGCCTTTCAATCGTATTGGGTGATGAATCATGGTTTGAGTGTCTCTGAGAAATGTGTGGTTTTTAATGAGAGTGCCGTCTCACTCGAAAACGCATAGAGTCTCATTTTTGACAAATAGAGCAATCGAAAAAAGAACGCACCTTATTAAAAGAATTTTCGGTTAAAAAGAGCCAGATCTAAATATGTTCACTGAGGATAGAGAAGAAGGCGTTTTTGGCTTGGAATAAGGCAAGTGTCAGATAAGCCGTTGAAAGTATGATGAATTTGAATTTTTGTCAACGTGCGGGAGTTTTGGCGCGTGTAACCATTTTACAGTAAGAACAAATTCCAGTACTCGTGGGTTGGCTGCAGGTGGTACAGGGTTTGAGCGTGGTTTGATCGGTTTCCGTCATTGACCCCTGCGTGGCTTGAGCCTTTTCTTGTTTGGCGAGAAACTGCCAATAGAAGGTGTGTTTTGTTCCAGGAGATTCCGCTTCGAGTCGATTGAGCACATCTTTGTATACAAGCATCTTTGCGCCTTTGGACATGGGGCATTCTTCAACCATATAGTCAATCCGGTTGATGACCGCATACGCTGCAATTTCTCGTTCCGTCAGGCGGTAGAGGGGTTTCACTTTTTTAGCGAAGCCTTCCATTGAGGCCGGAAGTGTCGGGCTTTGTTTCTGGAGATACTCTTCTTGCCAATGGAGGACATTACCCAAGAGCCGTGCGGCTTCGTCATCCAGATTATGGCCAGTCGCCATCACATCATAGCCTCCTTGAATGGCCGCTCGATTAAATTGGTACCGTTTGATGGTTCCACAGGTTGAACAGGTCGGACGCCGAACCAGATTGGCAAGATCGGGAATGCATGCACCTTCTTCTGCTTCAACATTGTGAATAGTCAGGGAGGCTCCACAAGGTTTGGCAATCTGTTCTGTAAACTGTTCGACTTTTTCGCGTGAGCCCTGCGAATAGGCGCCGATTCCCTGATCAACATAGAGTGCATCCGCCCGATACCCAAGCTTTAAGAGAATTTCCCACAACGTCAAGCTGTCTTTTCCGCCTGAGACCGCGACCAAAATTCGGTCGTTGGGACTGAACATGTTTTGAGATTTGATCGCCTTCTGGACCTGACTTCTCACGAATTCCGTCAGACATACCGAACAAAAGGCGGTGTTGTGCCGAGGCATTCGTAACACGGCGCGTGCTGGGCATTTTCGGCATTTCATGGCCTACGTTCCGATCCCCCAGAAATGACAGGGCGAATTTCAATGGCATCACTGTCAGCTAATAGTTCATCTTCAGTCACGAGATCTTGTCCGCGAATCACCAGATAGGCTTCAGGGATGAGCTGCAGTTCTTTAAATACGTCCCGCACATGTTTCGGGCCTTCAATTTCTATATCTTTCGTGGGATGACTGAGGTGAATCTTCATGAAGGGCTTCATCATACGATTCTCGTTTAGTGCTTTGCAATGAGAAGATCCTACTTTCGTCAAACCTAAGAATTAGAACAGAATGAATGAAGCCTAAGTGAAGAAAAATAAAGAGAAAAAATTGAAAATACGTTGCTTTCTACAGAAGATGGAACCCCAGCGACCGTGTGGCTGCCAATATTTCATCAACTGTGGATATCAGTGAACGACGAGGCGAGTATGACGCATCCACATGATTGGGAGAAATATGAAAATTAGTATGGTAAACCGAAATAAAGGTGATAGAATTTAATCTGAATTGTCTCAAAAGAAGGCAATTGTCACATTCTGTGACCTGGCAGAGACAAACTCGGAAGTCACCGAGGAGGGGAATCACATGAACGATGCGAAGCAGCCTATTGACTTGAAATGTATTAATACGATTCGAACGCTCTCGATGGATGCCGTACAAGCGGCCAATTCTGGACATCCTGGAACCGCGATGGCCATGGCGCCTGTGGTTTACAGTCTTTGGAATCGGCTCTTGCGTTTTGATCCGGAAGACCCTATTTGGCCAAACCGTGATCGCTTCGTCCTCTCTATCGGTCATGCCTCGATGCTGCTCTATTCTCTTCTACATCTATGTGGTGTTAAGTCAGTGAATGCTCAGTACGAACGATTAGGGCAGCCTTCTGTGACGCTTGATGATATTAAGCAATTTCGCCAACTCGAGAGTAAATGTCCAGGACATCCTGAGTATCGATGGACATCTGGGATTGAAACGACAACCGGACCGTTGGGGCAGGGAGTGGCGACAAGTGTGGGTATGGCTATGGCCGAGCGATGGATGGCCGGGTATTTTAATCGTCCAGGTTTTGAGATGATTAATTACGACACCTATGCGCTTTGTGGTGATGGATGCATGATGGAAGGGGTCTCAAGTGAAGCGGCGTCATTGGCCGGTCATTTGAAATTATCGAATCTCTGCTGGATCTATGACAATAACAAAATCACGATTGAAGGGCACACGGAGTGGGCGTTTAGTGATGATGTCGCGACTCGGTTTATGGCCTATGGCTGGAATGTCACGAGAGTGGGGGATGCCAACGATCTGGACATGCTCGCGCGAGCATTTGAAACCTTCAAGAAAGAGACCGATCGTCCGACATTAATCATTGTCGATAGTCATATTGCTTTTGGCGCTCCGAATAAGCAGGACACGCATGGGGCACATGGTGAGCCGTTGGGTGAAGAGGAAATTCGTCTCACCAAGCGCAATTATCAGTGGCCGGAGAATGAAATGTTTCTTGTGCCGTCTGATGTGCTTCAACATTTCCAAGAAGGGATTGGAACACGCGGGAAGAGCTGTCGAGAAGGGTGGATGACGTTATTTGATGACTACAAAAAACAATATGCCGAGCTGGCAGATCATCTGTACACCATGCAACACCGAGGTTTACCGAATGGATGGGATGCCAATGTCCCAACTTTTCCCGCCGATGCCAACGGTATGGCCGGCCGTGAGGTTTCGGGTAAGGTACTCAATGTCTTTGCGCAAAATGTTCCGTGGCTGCTCGGAGGCTCTGCGGATTTGTCTCCTTCCACAAAAACGCGGCTAACGTTTGATGGGGCAGGTGAATTTACGGCCACAAACCAAACGGGACGGAATATTCATTTTGGTGTTCGAGAGCATGCTATGGGTGCTATTCTCAATGGTCTTTCGCTTTCCAAAGTCCGACCCTATGGTTCAGGGTTCTTCATTTTCAGTGACTACGCCCGTCCTGCCATCAGGCTCAGTGCCCTGATGGAAATTCCAGTCGTGCATATTTTTACACATGACTCCATAGGTGTTGGTGAAGATGGTCCGACGCATCAACCAATCGAACAATTGCCGTCCTTGCGCGCTATCCCCGGGTTGATCACTTTGCGCCCGGCCGATGCCAATGAAGTCGTCGAAGCATGGAAAGTCATTATGAAGTTACAGCATGAGCCTGCGGCGCTCATTTTGACACGCCAGGCGCTTCCCACACTCGACCGCACGCAGTACGCTTCGGCTTCCGGCGTGGCGAAAGGAGCGTATGTACTTGCTGATGCTCCAAATGGGCAACCTGATGTTTTGTTGTTGGCAACGGGCAGTGAAGTGTCACTGTGTGTCGAAGCCCATGAGCAACTTATCCGTGAAGGGATTAAAAGTCGAGTCGTGAGCATGCCGTCTTGGGAGTTGTTTGAACAACAGTCTGCGGATTATCGCGAGGCCGTTATTCCTCCACACGTGACGGCTCGAGTTTCGGTGGAATTGGCATCGACATTTGGATGGGCGCAATACGTCGGGATACATGGACTCAGTATTGGCATGAAAACCTTCGGCGCTTCGGCTCCACTCAAAGAATTAGCAAAAAAATTTGGATTCTCTTCTGAAAATGTGGTTACAGCTGCAAAAACCCAGCTTGAACACGCGAAATCACGTGAACTGGTACAGATGTCGTAACGGAACTGGTCGATGTTGAAAAAGGCTTGCTTAATGGATCAGGAATAATAATGAACAGTGTAAAATGCAAAATGTAAATTGGAAGATGACGTATCTCTTTGCCTATGGCATTTACACTTTTTCATTTTGCCTTTTGATATTTTACTTACGCAAGGAGGCTAATTCATGAATCCCCTCGTCAAACTTCGAGATTGTGGACAGAGTCCCTGGTACGACTATATTCGCCGTGGTTTGATCACATCCGGTGATCTACAAGCGCTCATTGATCAAGACGGACTCATGGGAATGACTTCGAATCCTGCGATTTTTGAGAAGGCTATTGCCGGCAGTACCGATTATGATGCGGAGTTGCAGCAGGCGATTTCTGAACTAATTGGCATAAAAGAGATTTATGAGCGAGTGGCAATCAAAGATATTCAGGATGCGGCTGATGTCATGCAGGGCGTTTATGAACGTTCAAAGGGACGTGACGGGTACGTGAGTCTCGAGGTCTCGCCGGATTTAGCCTTTGACACTGAGCGCACCATTGAAGAAGCCGTTCGACTGCACAAAACCGTCGCCCGGAAGAATGTGATGATTAAGGTTCCCGGAACAGAAGAAGGCTTACCGGCTATTGAAGAACTGCTGTCACGAGGTATCAATATCAATGTCACCCTCTTGTTTAGCGTGAAGATGTATGAAGAGGTTGCATGGCGCTATATCCGTGGACTTGAACGTTTGGCAGTGAATAAAGGAGACGTGAGTCAGATTGCGTCAGTGGCCAGCTTTTTCGTAAGCCGAATCGACGGCCTCATCGATAAGCAACTTGAAGCCAAAATCAAAACGGAGTCACAAGCCAATCAGAAAGCTGCGATGGAGGGGCTTCTCGGGAAAGTGGCTATTGCCAATGCCAAACTGGCTTATAAGAAATTTGAGGAAATCTTTGCGAGTAAGGAATTTCAATCGTTGAAATCGAAAGGTGCACAGGTGCAGCGGGTCTTGTGGGCCAGCACGGGAACAAAGAATCCTAAGTATCCCGATACGCTGTATGTCGATCAACTGATTGGACAGGACACGGTGAATACGATGCCTGAAGCCACATTTGCGGCTTTTCGAGATCATGGCACTGTGAAGCCGACAATCCAAGAAGGGTTGGACGAGGCCAAGGCCACCATGCAGCAATTGGCTGATGTCGGGATTTCCATTGATGATGTGACAGATACCCTCCTGCGCGATGGCGCAAAATTATTTGTCGATGCCTTTGATCAATTAATGGGAGTGATTAGCCGCAAACGCGTCGAGGTGCTTGGCGATCATTTGGATCGAGTCACCTATGCCCTCGGGAAATGGCAGAGCCAAGTCGATGACACGCTCAAAGAAGTTCAAGCGAATGATCTCATTCGCCGTATTTGGGCCAAAGATCCGACCGTGTGGCATCAAAACCCTGAACATCAAAAGATCATTCGGCAAGCGTTGGGATGGTTGACCATTTCACACGAACAATTGCCTCATATCGCAAAGCTTCAAGAAGTCGCGAAAGACATCAAGGAGGCGGGATTTAAACATATTCTGCTCTTGGGCATGGGAGGCAGTAGCCTGTGTCCAGAAGTCTTACGAATGACCTATGGTGTGATTGCCGGGTATCCCGAGTTGCATGTGCTGGATAGTACCGTGCCTTCCCAAGTTCGAGCGTTTGAGCAACAGGTGGACTTGTCCAAGACGGTCTGTATTGTGGCGAGTAAATCCGGTTCGACGACGGAACCATTGGTATTCCAAAAATACTTCTTTGATCGTATGAAACAGGTCGTTGCTGAAAAGGCCGGCAAACATTTTATTGCCATCACCGATCCTGGCTCATTGCTTGAAGGTGTGGCGAAGCAATTGAACTTTCGACATATCCTCCCGGGCGTTCCGGAAATCGGCGGACGGTATTCGGCCCTTTCCAATTTTGGAATCGTCCCGGCCGCCCTGATGGGAGTCAACATTCAGGATTTTCTTTATCGGGCGGAACGCATGCGTCATTCCTGTGGAGCCTCCGTGCACGCGCAAGAAAATCCGGGGGTCCTGTTGGGAACCGCCTTAGGAACCTTAGCGAAAGCGGGGCGCGATAAACTCACGTTTGTCACCTCACCTGCCATTTGGGATCTCGGTGCCTGGCTCGAGCAGCTTGTAGCGGAGAGTACAGGGAAAGAAGGAACCGGAATTGTTCCCGTTGATGGAGAATCCTTGGCCGCTCCCGAAGTCTATGGACAAGACCGTGTCTTTGCCTACATCCGCTATTCAAAAGAACCGTGTTCGGCGCAAGATGCCAAAATGGCTGCGCTTGAAAAAGCCGGACACCCGATAATTCGTGTAGATCTCACCGACTTGATCAATGTCGGAGCGGAATTCTTCCTGTGGGAAATGGCGACAGCCGTGGCCGGGTCAATTCTTGGCATCAATGCCTTTGATCAACCCAATGTCCAAGAAAGTAAAGATTACACCAAAGGATATCTCGACGAATTCAAGAAAACAGGGAAACTCCAGGAAGCTAAACCGGTGCTGACAGATCAGGATTTAGAGGTCTACGCTGATGAGACGAATCACAAGGCCCTCAACGGAGCGGCCACATTTGATGACGTCATCGCGAATCATCTTTCCAGAGTAAAACCTGGAGACTATGTGGCCATCAATGCCTATGTTGAGCATACGGACGAAGCTCAAGAAATGTTTCAACGAATGCGAACAAAGATTCGTGACGCGAAACAAGTGGCCACGACCTTGGGCTATGGGCCGCGTTTTCTCCACTCGACAGGGCAATTACACAAAGGCGGACCTAATTCTGGAGTTTTCATTCAAGTGACGTGTGATGATGTCGAAGACCTCAACATTCCGGATGAACCGTATACATTTGGAGTGCTCAAAGCAGCCCAAGCATTAGGTGATCTAAAAAGTCTCACGGCCAAAGATCGACGCGTCATTCGCGTGCATATCGGTCGCGATGTGCAGAAGGGCTTAGCGCGGTTAGAACATGCGCTTGAAGCCAGTCTATGTGTGGGTAAGCGATAATTTGGTGGTGTTCGATCAGATGTTTACTATGAAGGATCTTGGGTTGAATTTTTGAGAGATCCGGTACGGTTCCATACGTCAAATTGAAGAGTGAAGGAAAAGCGTTATCGACGACGTTGTTTGGTAATGTCGAGTGCAGCGACGCGGTAAGCTTCGGCGAGGGTCGGGAAGTTGAAAATATTTTCGACAAAACTATCTATTTTGACGTCATGCAGCAACCCCATCTGGCCAATGTGAATGAGTTCGGTGGCGCCTTCTCCGACGATGTGGACGCCGAGCAGGTATTCGCCTTTTGGGTCAGCGACCATCTTTAAGAGTCCGATGGTCATTCCCGAAATTTGACCTCGTGCAATTTCATTGAATTTTCCCCGCCCAACAATCGCCCCTCCATATTTCTCGATCACTTCCTGTTCGCTCAGCCCGACGCTGGACATTTCCGGGATAGTGTAGATACCCATGGGAATGTTTTCAGGATTGACGCCTGGATCTAACCCTAACGCATGACAGACGGCTCGCCGTCCTTGTTCCATCGAGGAAGAGGCTAAGGATGGAGGGCCAATGACATCGCCTACCGCATAGATGTGCGGGATCGTTGTTTGGCATTGTGCATTCACGGGGATAAGTCCTCGATTAGTCGCCGAAAGCCCGGCGACTTCAATATTCAAATTCTTAATGTTGGCGATACGCCCGAGAGCAACCAGTAACTTTTCGCTTTGAATGGTTTTCCCATTTTTCAGTACCGTGACGACATTGGAGTAGCCGTCCCAGTGGGCTTCTTGAATCTTTTGGTCCCCCTGATACTCTCCTCCACTGTCCTGAAAAGCTCCACAAAATTCATCAGTGAGTTCTTTGTCCAGAAACCGAAGCGGACGGTCTGCCGAGTCAATCATTGTGACTTGGACGCCTAAGAGGGCAAAGATCGAGGCATATTCACTGGCGATGACGCCGCCTCCTAAGACCGTGAGGGATTTGGGAAGGTAGACGAGCGAGAGAATGGAATCGCTATCTAAAATATGTTCATGATCCACCGGAATGTTGTCTGGGACGCGAGGGCTTGATCCAGTTCCCACAACGATGAAATTAGCGCTCAGGATAATGGGTTTGCCGTCAATGCCCTGGATGGTAACTTCCCGATCAGAAAGAAATTTGGCGCGACCATGAAACCGATCAATATTATTCCGGTTGATCTGTTCGTTCATGAATGTGCTATGGGCATTGACGACATGGTTGAGCCGTTTCATGAGACTGGCGATTTTGATGTCGTCTCGCATTTTAAATTCAAAGACTTCGGTGGTTTGTTGAAACCGAATGATCTGTAGGGCACTTTCTCGTAGGGTTTTGCTAGGGATGGTTCCATGGTACACGCAGGAACCTCCCACTTCCCGATTCTGTTCGATAAGGGCGACGCGCTTTCCGGCTTTGGCCCCTTGGATGGCGGCTTTTTGGCCAGCCGGCCCGCTGCCGATTACGACGATGTCATAGTGGGTGTTGAGACTCATAAGATCATGCATTCCACACTGGCATGGATGGAGTCATGTAATGCCAGTAAGGCATCCATGTCTTCAGGATAGAAATTTAAATCTTGTATGACAGGTCGGGTTCGAAGAGTTTTTTCGTCCATGGATTGCGAGTTGAGGTGAAACGAGGCGATATGATCTGCCAGGCAGGTAATGATCGCGCCTTTGGTCGGAGAAGTGGCTTGGGCGTACGTGTGATCTTGATACAAAAGAATGGCCTCGCACACAGGTTCCGGGAGTTCCCAGCTTTTCGCGAGCGACGCCCCCAATTCCACATGACAGTCTTTCATGAGTTGCTCCATGATGGACCAGGGTATGGGGCTTTCATCGGTTTTTCGCATGCCGAGAATCGTATGCAGCACGACGGGTTTCCCAATACTATGGAGCAATCCGCAGAGAAAGGCGTTTTCGACGTTATGTCGAATTTTTCGAGCAATTTCTTTTCCATATAGACCTGTGGTCAAGGCATGGCGCCACAGGTCTTTAACCGGCTTTTCATAGCCTTTAATGTTGAAGATGCCTGATTGGACTGATATGGAAAATGCGATACCGGAGAGCATATTCAATCCAAGCCAGGCGATGGCTTGTTGCAATGAGACGATCGGAGATCGAGGAAGATACGCTGGTGAATTGGCAATTCGTAAGAGTTGGCCGGCTAAAGCTTGATCCTGCTGGATGAGTGTTGACAGTTTTGCGACATCGGCGTTGGGGTCACCTGAGACGGTTAACACCTGATTGGCCACTTGCGGCAACAGGGGGAGGTCCAGTTTGTCTCGTTCCAACTGATCAAGAATATGCCCCCGAAGTTTTTTCAGGATTTCTTCGTCTTTCTTTGTCTCGATGGACATAGGAGGAGTCATGTTTTCTCTTGTCGGTAAACCCAACCGAGCCCTTGAGAGTGCCAGATTGACATGACTTAATCGGAAACCATGGAAAATCTAAGGAAGAACGATGGAGGGAGTGCAAAGAGCAGGATCTTTCTTGCGTCATCTCAAGTGGTCGGTCAGTTTGACAGTAAGACGTTGTTTGAGTAGTATTTTTGTGTAAGACTTACACATGGAGGAGGAAATGCCTACAAACCTAGCTATTGAAGATGCTCTCTTAAAAAAGGCTCTTAGGGCTGGCGGTCTTCGCACCAAGAAAGAAACAGTGACGAAGGCATTGGAGGAATTCATTCAACGTCGCCAACAAAAGAAAATCTTAAGGGCCATGGGATCTATTGAGTTTCAGGACAATTGGGACTACAAGACAGACCGGCAGGATCGTGAATCTCGTCGTTGATACCTCAGTATGGTCGTTGGTCCTTCGTCGTCCTCGAGTAGACGAAGGCAACGTGTTTGTGCAGGCCTTTCGGTTTCACATTAACCAAGAAGATGGTGTGTTTTTAATCGGGAACATTCTTCAAGAACTTTTAGATGGGGTGAAAACTCTAGAAAATTTTCATCGTCTTATTAAACTGCTTGAGTCGTTTCCTCATCTTGTTCTGAATCGTGAGACCTATATTGAAGCCGCACAACTGAGGAATGCTTGTCGATCTAACGGCGTACAAGCCAGTCCTGTAGACTTTTTAATTGCCGCGGCTTGTATAAGCCATGGGTTTCCGATATTAACCGCCGACCGTGATTTTTCGAATATAGCCAAATACTCAGAATTGGTCGTCCTTCCCGCCGTTTCTTAATCCTCGTGAGAGAACCTGGGCACAATCCAAGAGGGGATACTTGTTGATGAAATGATGGAATGTGGTGAGCGGCATTCATGAAAAATACTTTGTTGCCTTTTTTCTATTTCTGCTTTCTTGACGTCTGAGACCCATCTGGCAGAATGTTTGACGATATTCGTTAGAAGGCTAAACAGCAATAGCCTCAAAAAGTGGACGCAACCCTTTATGAGGTCCGCTGTAGTATTCTTTGTATATGCTCCGAGTTGCGAGAACCGTCGTTGCCAAGGTGCCTCATCATCTTACTCAACGGGGCAACCGTCAGGAAGATATCTTTTTGACCGACGATGATCGTGAACTCTACCGGCGTGGTTGGTGAGGTATTGTCAGCAGCACGCCCTGGAGATCCTGGCCTATTGTCTGATGAGCAATCATCTTCATCTGGTGGCCGTTCCCGCCACCGAAGCCGCGCTTGAACGCGTCCTCAAGCCCTTACATATTGCGCTAAGCGCAACGCTTCAATCGACAACGGGGGTTCAAGGGCCATGTCTGCCAAGGGCGGTATTTTTCCGATCCGATGGCCGACACGTATCTGTGGGCCACGATCCGGAATGTAGAACGGAATCCGGTACGAGCTGGTCTGGTGCTCAAGGCCGAACGCTATCGCTGGTCCAGTGCCGCGGCGCATTGTCATATCCGAGAAGATCCGGTCCTTACGACCAAAGCGGGGTGGTGGGCCCAGTTCAATGCCATCGACGATTGGGCAAGCTGGTTAGCGGAAGGCGATGAGCCGGAGAAGCTGACCGTGATTCGACGCCATATCGAAAAAGGCTTGCCGTGTGGGAGCGAGCGTTTTCTCAAGAAGCTCGAATAGGGGGTCAATTCGCTTGTTTCATAATACTCTTATGGAGCTATCCGCTTCACTCAAGTATCGTGGGTCATCATCCAATACTCTGTCGACGGAAGCATGCTCGTTCTCAAAAAGTTGGGTGTCCGGAATGGTCTGTATCCCTTGACAGACAAGGATTTTGGAACCTACATGAAAAGTATTTTTGCAGGAAAATAGGAAGGGTTTCCCTGAGAGACTTAAGAAGGAAAACGCGAAAGCTGGCGCATCCAAGAGGATGAGATCTGCAACTATTGCTTGTCTGATTCTTCTCTGTTGTGTGACAAATGTTATCTGGACGGCCTTTCACCTCAATTGAGCGATTTTTCATGGCGAACTGCACCAAACTTTCGCGCCAGCGTTTTTGGCATCCCAAGGCCTTGGCACATCTCATCCATAAGAATCGCTCAACTTACGTTCGATAAATTTCCCGTCGATGGCCTATACGTAATACCACAATTTCTGACTCGACAAGATCAAAAATAATACGGTAATCCCCAACTCGAAACCGGTAAGATTCAAGTTGAGAATCCGTCAGTTTCTCGGCATGTTTGAGGGGGTCAGATTGAAATCGAAGGAGGGCGTTGTGAAGTCGGGTTTTTGTCGAGGCATCAATTTTTTTGAGATCTTTAAGTGCCCGATGGGTAATAAGATAGAGAAACGTCACTATCCAAACGCCTCTTTCAACGTCTTCACTTTCCTTTTTTTATATTGAGCTCTCGCTTCTCTGATGCTGACTAAATAGTCGGGTGAAGTCGAAGCTAAGAGGTCTTCTAGAAAAGCATCGCGTTGTTTTTTTTTCATTTGCTTGACAGCTTGAATAATAGTCTCTGGCTGCACTTGCATCATGACAGATGTAGACAAAACCAACCTCCCCACATGACAGGTGAGTAACATTGAAATCGTATGTTACAAGGCAGTGAGAGTCAACTAATGGGACTGACTAAATAGGGAGAGTAAATGCGCGCGATGCTCGATTTCGCTCGTTAGCCTACCTTCTCTACCTTCTCCCTTGCCGTCGCTCAGATCCCAACGCGACATCGTTGATCTTGACAGTTTGTTGCCGTCCACTCATTCCAGACACGGGATTCAGTCCTATTTGCCCGATCCCACGATAGTCCTGGTGGGAGGTCAACACGCTTGCTTCACAATCTATGGTTGACGCCTGTCATTATTGCCATTGTAGGTATAAAGCTCTATGGGATTGCGCGGAATCCCGCGAGTTACTTCTCTCGATACACTTCTCGTCTATGTCCCACGAATCCATGAAGCGCTTGAGTCTCGTGCCACCAGAAAGATTGCTTCCTGTTCTTCTTGCAGCACACCGGGAAACAACGATTGTTTGAAGGCCAGGAGTTCCAACATGTCATGTTCGATGGTGTGTTCGGCGATGAAATGGTAGCCCTGCACGGGTCGATATTGGCCCAATCGGTGGAACCGCCCGATGCGTTGTTTCAGGACGGCCGGATTCCAGGGAAGTCCACATTGCAAACGGCCGTGGCGTGTTGCAGGTTAAGGCTGACACCACCAGCATCGGTTGACAGGAAGATACGGCAGGCCGGATCTTCTCTAAATGTATGAAGCAGGTGGGGGGCGTTTTTTTCCGGGGATCCTTCCGTGAAAGAGCACGAACTGATGCCGACGGGCCTTGAACATGTGGGTCATACTGCTTGAGGAATCCGACACACTATTTACTGGTCTATTCAGTAATTCCTTATACCAGCCGCCACTTCCGGCCATCGGTTTCGATGAGCCGATCAGCTTCAATAGGTCCCCAGGTGCCGGCTGGATATTCGGGGAGCCATTTGGTTCCATGGTCTTCCCATCCTTTGAGGATATCGGTGACCCATGTCCAGGAGGCTTCGACTGCATCGCGTCGCATGAACAGCGAGGCATCTCCGGTCATGACATCCAAAAGGAGTCGTTCGTAGGCTTCTGGCGATGGAGCATCGAAGGCATCACCATATTTAAAGTTCATCTCCACGGGATGGGTTTTGGCTTTGCTGCCCGGACGTTTTGAAATAATGCGCAGGGCCATACCTTCTTCGGGTTGGATGTGGAGGGTGAGTAAGTTAGGGGCTTGTGGAATGCTGGGATTGGCATTAAAGAGGATTTGCGGAATGTCTTTAAACTGTACGGCGATTTCCGACGCTCGTTTAGGCATGGCTTTTCCGGTGCGGATGTAAAATGGAACACCAGCCCAGCGCCAATTTTCTACAAAAACTTTTAACGCCACATAGGTCTCAGTGGTCGAGTCAGGGCGAACTCCTTCTTCCCGCCGATAGCCAGGAAACTCTTTGTCATGAATGGTGCCATGGGCGTACTGCGCGCGGACGGTCATTTGTTCAACGTCCTGACCCCGGATTGGTCGAAGGCCGCGCAAGACATCCATTCTCACGTTGCGGACGACATCAGGATCAAGCGAATAGGGGGGTTCCATCGCAATCAGACACAGCAATTGCAAAATGTGGTTTTGGATCATATCACGCAACGCTCCGGCTTCTTCATAGTACGAGGCGCGGGTGCCAAGCGTTTCGGCTTCGCTGACGGTGAGTTGGATGTGATCGATATAACGATGGTTCCAGATTGGTTCAAAGATGGCATTGGCAAAGCGCATAACCATGATGTTCTGAACGGTTTCTTTTCCCAGATAGTGGTCGATACGATAGATCTGTGATTCGTCGAAAACTTGACCGGTAATCGCATTGATTTCTTTTGCCGATTCTAAGTCACGGCCGATGGGTTTTTCGACAATCACACGGGAATAGTGTGAAGGGTCATTAACATCGTAAATAAGTTCTGCCTGGTGCAAGCCTTCACAGGCTGGTTTGAACGTCGTCGGAGGGATGGCTAAATAAAAAATACGATTTCCCGGTAAATTGAATGTCGACTCAATCGTTTCCAGCCGGGACTTCATGGTGGTATAGGTCGCGGCATCATCAATTGGCCCATTCATATAAAACAAACGACGTTGAAAGTCCTTCCATTTTTCTTCGTCCAACGTTTGCCGTGAAAATTTCTCGATTCCCTCCCGAGCGATATCTCCGAATGCCTCGTCACTCATTTTCGTTCGTCCCCCCAGTCCAAGCACGGCATAATTCTCGGGGAGGAGACCGTCGAGCAACAGATTGTAGATCGCCGGTAACAGCTTACGACGGGTGAGATCTCCAGAGGCGCCGAAGATAATGAGTGTGCAGGGATCGGCGATAACGGATTGGGTTGTTCCAGGATTGTCTGACGTTTGTTGTCTTGGGGGAGTCGTTGGCATGATAGACCTTTGTGTTTAAGTGTCGAATGTCACAAATCGCTCATCCCCGCAAAAACGATAATAGGACAAGAGGATAGGATGAGGCCAGAGCCTATACGTGTGAACCAGTGGTCTTCACTGAAAGAAGACTGTACGTCATCAATGCAAAAATGGCCAGTGAAATGAGCTATTTTTCACCCTAATACGTCAGGGAGCTTCGGTCAATTTTTATTGTCGTGATTCTAGCGTTTCACGCTATGTCCGCCAAACGCATTTCGGAGCGCCGCGAGCATTTTTTCCGCAAACGATTCTTCTTGACGTGAACGAAAACGTGTAAACAGCGCTGTTGATAAGGTTGGGACAGGGACATCTTTTTCGATGGCATCCATGAGCATCCATCGGCCTTCTCCTGAATCTTGCACAAAGCCTTTGAGCTTTTCGAGTTTGGGATCTTCTTTCAGCGCGGAGGCTCCCAATTCTAAGAGCCATGAACGAATGACACTGCCTTGCATCCACAAGTCGGCAATTTGCGGAAGGTTGAGGTTGTAGGAACTCTTGGACATGAGTTCAAACCCTTCGGCATAGCTTTGCATCATGCTGTATTCGATGCCGTTATGGACCATTTTGACATAGTGTCCAGCTCCAGGGCCGCCCACATGTGCCCAACCGTTTGGTGGTGCGAGTGTCGTGAAAATGGGTTCGAGTCGGTTGACTGGCGCTTTTTCTCCTCCGACCATGAGGCAATAGCCGATCTGTAATCCCCAGATCCCTCCGCTTGTTCCGGCATCGACGTAGTGTAATCCTAAGGATTGAAGATGTGAGGCTCGACGAAGATCGTCATGAAATTTTGTGTTTCCGCCATCAATGATGGTGTCTTCACGATCCAAGAGTCCGGATACGGTTTCGATGGTTTCTTCGGTCGGAGCTCCTGAGGGAACCATGACCCAGACGGCACGAGGTGCTGAAAGTTTGGAGACCAGGTCTTCTAATGATGAGGCCCCTATGCATCCCTTTTCTTCTGCTTCTTTGACGAGGTTGGCGGCGCGATCATAGACGATGATGCGGTGGTCTTGCTGGCGAAGCCGCGTGACCATATTCATACCCATTTTGCCTAAGCCGATAAATCCAATTTCCATCGTGTTCCCTCCCTGGAATAGTAGAGCCGGTCTTCGTTTCTGTAATTGTGTGCCTGGTGAGCCAGTTATCTGTTACGGGTGGTTCGAGCAGATGACCGGCTTCGCCGTACAACGGTATGGGTGCCTTTTCGAGAATTCAATGCCAGATCAAGATTTGACGCCGCCGTAATCAGACCAAAATGCGTAAATGCTTGAGGGAAATTCCCCAGTTGTTCTCCTGTGTGGGAAACCTCTTCAGCATACAGACGGAGATGATTCGTATAGCTTAACATTTTTTCGAAAATAAGGCGCGCTTCGGTGAGTCGACCGGCTCTCGTCAAGGCTTCAACCAGCCAAAAGGTACATAAGCTGAAAGTGCCTTCTTCGCCTTCAAGTCCGTCAGACGCGGCTTTTCCAACTTCATATCGATAGACGAGACTTCCAAGAGCCAGTTGTTCTAACGTTCGATCAATCGTTGAAAGCATACGCGGGTCTGTTGGTGAGACGAAGAAGACGAGCGGCATGATGAGGTTGGACGCATCGAGGGCTTCACTACCATATGACTGCACAAACGCCCCGACTTTAGGATTCCAGCCTTTCTCCATGACATCGGTGTAGATGCGATCGCGTTCCGCCATCCATCGGGCCCGATTCCCTGGATAGCCTCGACTATCGGCAAGGCGAATTCCTCGATCAAGGGCAACCCAGCACATGACTTTTGAATAGACGAAATGTTTACGTCCGCCACGCACTTCCCAGATGCCTTCATCAGGCTGTTCCCAGTTTTCACAAACGTAGTCTAACAAACGACAGAGATTGACCCATAAATCATACGAGATGGGAGAGCCGTGTTTATTATAAAGATACACGGCATCCATGATCGTGCCGTAAATATCTAGCTGAAGCTGACTGGCTGCGGCATTGCCGATACGGACCGGACGTGAACCGCGATGTCCATCAAGGTGCGTCAGTTCTTCTTCAGCGAGATCCCGTCGTCCATCAATTCCATAAACAAGTTGGAGGGAGCCGTCTGGATTGAGTTCATGGCAGCGTGCGTTGAGCCAATCCATAAACCGAGCGGCTTCAACCGTGAATCCCAGACGAAGCAAGCCGTAGAGTGAAAAGGCGGCATCGCGTATCCAGGTATATCGGTAGTCCCAATTACGTGGGCCGCCAATGTGTTCAGGAAGACTTGTGGTCGGGGCGGCGACGATGGCTCCGGTTGGGGCGTAGGTGAGGAGTTTGAGCGTAAGCGCGGAACGATGCACCATTTCACGCCAACGGCCGTCATATTGACACTGTCCTAGCCATCGTTGCCAAAACGCCGATGTATTTTGAAAAGCTTCATCTCCAGTTTCGGGATTCGCCAGTAAATCGGTTTTCCCATTGTTTTCAGCAAATTCGAGAAAAAACGTGAGGCTTTCGCCTTGCTTGACCACGAATTCTTTGTAGGCCATTCCTTCTCGAACTTTTAGGGGAATGGGGCTGACGAGTCCAACGGTGCTGGTTGCTGTTCGAAAGATGGCACCTTTTCCAACGATTTCTGCCGTATGCGTATCGCGGCCATAATTGAACGCAGGCTCACATTCCAAACGGAATCGAACTTTCCCGCGAACAACCGACACCATTCGGATGATTTGATGCCGTCTTGGACGGTACCCGGGTTCGTCTGATTCCACCGGCATAAAATCGGTGAGCTCTCCGACGCCGTCGTCCTGTAGGAATCGCGTGAGTAAGATATTGGTTTCCGGCAGGTACATTTGGCGGGTATTGCCTTCCTGCACCGGAGCGATCTTGAAATGTCCGCCAGCTTTGTGGTCAAGGATGGATCCAAAAAGACTTGGAGAGTCAAAATGCGGGAGGCAGCACCAATCAATTGAGCCATCAAGACCGACGAGTGCGATCGTATGAAGATCTCCGATGATGCCGTAGTCGCCAATATTTTTGTAAGCCATGATATATCGATGCTCACTATAGCAGTGAAATTTTCAAAATACCATATATAGTGTGGTTCATTTTTTTTAGCACTATATTCAGGCGTCGCAATGAGGCCACTAGGGCATATTGGGTTTTACCCCCCTCGTACATTTTTTCGCTTGTGTTATCTTCGACAGGCGAATGTTCAAGGGGTGGGGTCCTGGCAATGATGAAGAAGCATCAAATTCTCCTAGACTCGGATGTCAATCGTATGTCGAGGGCCCTTGCCGGGTTGACGAGTTTTTGTTGATTTTTCAGGGGTTGATGGTTTTTTGTCACGTGGTTTGCGACGAAAATATCCCCCCTTCTGCCCGGCATCACGATCGCCGATGGCAGTCGTCGTTCGATGTTGCGGAAAACTCACAGGTGTCGTTGTTCCAATGTCCATAACCCACCTCCTCCGTGAAGTAGTAATTAAATGGAATGGGTACGATTCCTACTCTTATCATAATGTATCGGAAGAATTGTAAAAAAACCTAAGGGAAAGGTTCTTGACGAGTAGAGAACTCGACGATTTGGTTGAAATGTGACAGTTAGTTAAACCTTCAAGCCTATTTTTTGTCTAGCCGTTTCCAAAGAACATTTGCACTTATGGAAGTGTCGTCTCGTGCCGTGTTAGCTGGATTCATTCGGTAAGAAGTTATTTCGTTTTGCTAGAAATAGGTCTGTGGATTGTATGGTCGGTTCTTATGGCATGATGCCGGATATGTGAATTCAAGCCTTCACCCGTGACAGAACCTTCAATCGACCGTATAATCCGTACCATGAAGGGTCATGTCCTCCGAGCTCCCTCCGCATTGAATGATGATCTGCTGAAAAAGACACTTCAGGCAGACCTTCCGTTTTCCGCACAGTTTGTTGAATGTCACCCGTTAGCCGGTGATGCATCCAACCGCCGTTATTATCGACTGACTCTGGCAGAGGCCCCGGTCGACTCTCTCATTCTCATGCAATTGGCCGACCCGGAAGGGTTTAAGGCGTCGGAAGAAGCTGTGAGCGGATCAACTCAGGACCTAACCGAGCTTCCTTTTTTGAATGTCCTGACTTTTCTTCGATCACTCGATATTGTGGTTCCGGCTTTATACTACTTTGATGAGCTGGCTGGGTTATTGTACCTGGAGGATTTTGGCGATTTGACTTTGACTGAAGCCTGCTCAACAGCAGATCCGGCTAGGCGTGAACAGCTCTATGGTCAGGCGATAGATACCTTGGTGCAGATTCATCTTCGTGCCTCTTCTCATGAGCAATCCTCCTGTCTTGCCTTCGGACGGTCATTTGATGTTCCGTTGTTGATGTGGGAGTTTGAACATTTTCTGGAATATGGTGTCGAGGCTCGCCAGGGGAAGCCGTTGGGCGATGCTGCGGCTCGTCAGATACGTGATGTGTTTCAAACCATGGCTGAGTACCTCGTAGCGCAACCTCGAGTGTTTACGCATCGTGATTATCATTCACGCAATCTCATGGTTGATGGAGAACGATTGGGAGTGATTGACTTCCAGGATGCCTTGCTTGGGCCGGCGACCTATGATTTAGCGTCTTTGCTTCGAGATTCCTATATTGCACTTCCGGAACATCTGATTGACCAGATGATTGATCGCTATGTTCAGGGGATGTGCGCAGGAGTGGGGCGTGCCAAACAGGGTGAGTTGTTGCTCACAGATCCTGTCGCCTTTCGTCGACTATTCGACTACACAAGCATTCAACGTAATCTCAAGGCCGCAGGTCGGTTTGTCTATATTGATCGTGTGAAGCAGAACTCCAAATTTCTTGCAGATATCCCACGCACATTAGGATATGTGCAGAAGAATCTGACGAAATACCCTGAATTGCGTACTCTTTTGAGCCATCTCTCCCCTCATGTGCCGGAATGGCAATAACCGATCATAGCCAACGTTTATGAAAGCAATGATCCTTGCAGCAGGGTTGGGTACTCGGTTACGACCGTACACGAACACGCTGCCCAAACCGTTGTTGCCCGTTGGCGGAATTCCCCTCATTGTCTGGAACCTTTTCCTCCTTCGGCAGTATGGCATTGATGAGGTCATGATCAATCTCCATTACTTGGGACATATGATTCAGCAGGAGTTGGGTGGTGGAGCTCAATGGGGAATGCAGTTATCCTACTCACAAGAGCCAGTGATTCTTGGGACGGGTGGGGGGCTGAGGAAGGCCGAGGCCTTTTTTCAAGGAGAAGACTTTCTCGTATTGAATGGTGATACGCTGACTGAACTCGACCTCGGTGAAGTCCAGAGAGTTCATTCCGCCAGCCAGGCCCGAGCCACGATGGTATTACGAGATGATCCTCACGTCGAACAGTGGGGCGTTGTCGAAACATCGAACGATAATCATGTGTTAAGCATTAATGGACAAGGTCTACCTGATCACCATCATCCTTCCGAAATACTCAAGCGCATGTTTGCTGGAATCCATATCTTGAATCCTTGTATTTTGTCTCATTGTCCGGTTGGCCGCTCTTCATCCATTATCGATGCGTATGTCACAGAGCTACAAAGGGGAGCGACGATTATGGGGTATCTCCATTCCGGCTATTGGTCTGATATTGGGACTCCTCAACGTTACGAACAAGCTCAGCAAGATGTCGATGCCGGGCGTTTGTCCTTGGCTTCTCGCGCGGTTGGGTGATGCCTCGGGTAGATGTTTAGTCCTGAATCGTATAAGGTTTTAATGACGTATGCGAAAAATGAATCGATGGCACGTGTTTGAGGATAGTTCGAATAGGGGATTGACTTGGAATGGAACGCTCAGCCTATAGACAAGAATGACGTGAGTTATTTACCAGTGTAATATGAGTATTCAGATGCAGGTTTCTTCCTTAGATAAATATAAAGCAAGGCTTTCGCGGCTTCTTCAGGCGTTGGAGTCTCAGGATGTCCCATTAAATTCGTCACTAGAAGAATCCCTCACTCTGGCCTGTAATCAATTAGAATTGGTCTTAGAAAAGATCCCTCAATCATCAGAATCCGGCCAGAATTTGCCGTTCCATGAGCCAATCAATCTTCAAGCAAATGGCTCATCCCTGTCGTTTGCTCAACCCGTACAAGAGATCTTAAATTGTATTCCTGATAGCCATATTGTTACTTCCTCTGATGGCATCATTCACATGGCTAATCAACAGGCGGCTCGGCTGTTTCAGTTGACGCAACAACAGTTGCTTGGCCGTTCCTTGTCAAACATGATGAGTGAAGATAACTGGTCCAATCTTTTGCAACGTCTGCAAGCATTAAATGGCCATGTGCAAAATTGGCAAGGAGAGTTCCAGGTTTTTCCGTATTCGCAATCTCCCCGTTCTGTTGTTTGTACGCTATCAGCTCTTCGAGATACTGATGGACAATTGGTTGGTGCGCACTGGCTGCTCTGGGATGTGACCGAACATCGTCATGGGATCATCGCGCAAGAATTTTCTAATGAACTGATCCAATTACTCCTGTCAGGCATGACCGTCCGGCAAGCGTTATTCATTCTCTGTCGTCGCTTGGTTGAGACCTTTGGGTATCCATTAGTGTGGATTGGGACCAAGGAAGCTGAAGGTTCGATGTGTTCCTTTGCTCATGACGGTAATTCGTGTGTGACGTCCCTGCAACGGCTTGAACGATTAAATGATCCTGGTGAGCTGCTGAGTGTCGTGAATCAAGCGATCCAACAGAAGACCACTCAATTGCTGAAACGCGACGATACGAGTGACCTTCAAGGTGTGCAATGGCTTCGTACGCAGGGGTTTCATTCACAGATTGTTGTGCCATTGTCAATCGATGGGCGGGTGTTGGGAGTCTTAACGATCTGTTCTTATCATCCAGGTGAATTTGAGCCTAGCATCGTCAGTTGGTTGGAGCAACTTGGTTTGCATATCAGCAAAGCGATGTTTGTCTCCCAAAATTATGATCATTTGCGTCTTCAGGGTAAAGCGTTGAACTCTGCCGAGCATGCCGTCTGCATTACCAATCCAGCAGGACGTATTGAGTGGGTGAATGATGCGTATTGCCGCATGAGTGGCTACGAAGTCGCAGAAGTCATCGGGACGGTCCTTCCGTCCTCACAATCCAAACCGTTTCGATTGTTATTGAAACGGGCCGCAAAACAGGAATTGCCGGCACAATCGTGGAAGGTCGAATCGACCGCGACTCGAAAGAATGGCAGAGAGTATACGGTGGAAGAAGTCCTGACTCCGCTCTTGAATGAAGATGGACACGTGTCAAATATCGTCGCGATTCTTCAGGATATTACGAGCCGGAAAGAGGCCGAGACGCAAATCATTCATCGTGTCTATCATGATCCGCTTACGGATCTTCCGAACCGAGTGATGTTTCAGGACCGTCTTGAACAAGCCTTAGCTCAGGCCCGACGTCATCAACGACTACTTGCGGTGTTTTTTATTGACCTTGATTGTTTTAAGCGCGTCAATGATGAATATGGACATCGTGCGGGTGATCAGTTGTTAAAAACCGTCGCCGAACGATTGGCTCATTGTGTGCGTGCCACTGATACTGTTGCCCGCTTAAGTGGTGATGAATTTACCTTGATTCTACAAGACCTTGAACATGCCGATGACGCCCAGCATGTCGCACAGAAAATTTTAGATTGCGTCGTCGTCCCTATCTCCATTGATGATCACATGATCCAGGTCCGGACGAGTATCGGTATCGCACTGTTTCCAGTTGATGCGGTGGAGCCTGAAGATCTTCTGCGTCAAGCTGATCGAGCCATGTATAAAGCGAAGGAGCTTGGTGGGCAAGCATGGGCTTTTTCGTCTGGCGGTGCCCGGTCGTGTGTTCCTGATGTCTCATAGAACTTCCTGCCTCCTATCTCTCTACATCCGTTTCCAGCAACCATCCCTGAGCGATTACTAACCAGAATTCGTGTGTTTTCCTTAGGACGATATGTGGTGGTGTATCTTGAGTGCGTTGGAGAAATACCACTGATGTTGAATAAATGCTTCGACCCCATGGCCTTCATCTGATTTGATTCAGAAAGACTTTTTGGTCAGTATTCCTGCTCAAGACAGTATGCCGACGTTCATTCATCGTCGAGTTGCTCTGTGGTTATCTTTGTGTCAAACGAGATTGGAGTGACATTATGTTGTTGGCCTGCAAGTGTTTTTTGGGGAGGTCTCCCAAATTTTTGCGACCGTTGACCGAGTGATGAGTTTGTCGTCAGTTAGCCATGGTTAAAGGAGAATCCATTTGGAACAAGATAGAATTATCTTATCCATCTACTTGGTCTTGTAATTGCATGCATGGTAATTTGTGCGATTTTATTTGGTGCGAAACATCTCTTACCGATCCATTATGCGAAGAATAATGAAAGGAGCGTGACTGACATGAAGCAACTAGGCATGTACTACCGATCACTTGTAACCATTGTCATACTTCTTTCGATGATCTTGTTGGTAAGCGGGTGCAGTCACCGTTCAACTCATGCAACAGGCCATGGTCAAAAGGTCAAGAAGAACAATATGCAGGACGAAAATTCTGGGCGACTTTCCTCTCTTGATGAATTGTCACATGGGAATTCTGCTGGTGCCGGGGTTGATGGTTTCGAGTCGGGAGAAAAAACTCATAACCAATTTTCTCCATTAAACGAGTTATTCTCTCAAGAGTCGTTGGAAGAAGAGGATGCGGACATTAAACCGCTTTCACCAGCTGATCTTGCAAGACAATATTGGAATCAACGACGGCAAGCCGAGTTACTCTCCGACCGTTCAGGGCTCAATGATGTCTTTTTTGAATTAGATAGCTGGGAATTGACTGATGAAGCCAAGCGGGCCTTGATGAACAATGCTGAAATTTTACGATCAAATCCGACAAATGCTGTGACGATTGAAGGACATTGCGATGAGCGAGGTACTCGAGCCTACAATTATATTTTGGGGAAAAAGCGCGCCTTGCGAGTGCAGAAATATTTAACCAGCCTCGGGGTCTCGTCTTCACAATTGACGATCATGACGTATGGAAAAGATAATCCCTTGTGTCGTGGAGGTGCCGAGTCCTGCTTTCAGCAAAATCGACGTGCTCACTTTTTACTTGGGGTTAAGGTTGCCGATGCCAGGCCGTGGAATTCCGATAGGAATGAATGGATCGATTGAACCTCTGTCGCTTTAATATCATTGTACGGCTAGAGAAATGGTTTGTAGATTTGTGAATAATACTCAGAGGGCATGTTCGGCCGTATTGGTCATTGTTTCTTGTTTACTGAGCAGCGGATGCGTCGCTCAGCAGGCAGATGTGGTTCGCATCAAGCGTGATCTTGATGCCCGAATCACAAAGTTAGATAAGAGTAAAGTTGATCTGCAACAAGCAGTGGAGGATGCCAATCGGGCTCTTCAGGAAGCCAATGGAATTATTAAAACGCAGCGTGCCGAGATCCAGGAGCTGCTTGTGGCGCGTGCTGAAGTGATGGATCAAGTCACGACCATTAAAGATGGCGATTTATTTGAAGTGCGCGGAGCGATTGATCAAAGCGAACATCACCTGCAATCGATCACGAAGCAAGTGGATCAACTTGGCCAAGAGGTCGTGGAGTCTCGAGGAGAGGCTCAGGTGCGTGAAGAAAATTTACGTTCCGAGGTCGAACAATTAAAACAACAAATTCAACAGCAAAACGAAGTTCTGACTTCGCAAGCTCAAAAAGTTTCGGAGTTTCAGACCTCGTTTGTCGACTTTAAAGACGCGTTGGACACGGTTCGCCAAGCGCTTGTCGATCAGGAAGCCAAATTAGTCAAAGCCGATACGCAGATGGTCAGTTTAGCGAGCGATCAGCATGGCAATAACGAATTTGCGCAGGCAAATTGGCAGCAAATGAAGCAGAGTGTCGATAGTGTCGTGTCTGCATTCGAACAGGTGAGCCAAACCCTTGCCGATCGAGTTGATCAGCATGAACGAACACTAGCTCAGGTTGTTCAGAATCGATCACTGCCTGAGAATGTTTCTTCACGTCCTGAGCGTCCTGCAGCTCGTTCCAGCACCACAAGCTCAACTCCAACTCAAGATCTTCGGAAGTCACTTGCCAGTCTTTCACCTCCTCAACATGATGAAGTCGCTCTGGATCAACCCTCGGCCTCTGTGCAGGCACGAGATCGGCTCTTTGAGCAAAGCTCGACTCAAGCGTCACTAGCAATGCTGGATCGTTCAAAGGTTGCCCCGCGCCAATCGTTGCCTCGACAAGTTCAGCAGAACGCAACACCAACCGATCGTGAAGTGGCAATCTATCGGCAACACTATGAAAGATTGCAAGCCGGTGATTTGCCTGGAGCTTATCAGGGATTCCGCCAGTTTCTTCAGGAGTACCCTCGATCTTCCCTCGCCTCAAATGCTCAGTACTGGTTGGGTGAATGTTATTATGGACAACGGCAGTACGGCCAAGCTATTCGAGAGTTTGAACGGGTCATGAGCAGGTATCCGACGAGTGAAAAGGTGCCCGCCGCGTTATTGAAAATCGGGTATTCTCATTTAGGTCTTCATGATGACAAAGCCGCACGTTCAATGTTTCGTCAACTCGTCCGCACCTACCCCAAAAGTCGTGCCGCGTCGAAAGCCTATGCCAGACTGACTGAAGTGAATCGGCCTCGAAACGGAGCTTCCTGATTCACGGTTTCACCTCCTGAAAGTCAATAGAGAGACTTCCTCGTGTCTGTTTACATAGGTTTGCTCGTTGTTTCCTGTTTATCGTGTTTACTGTCTTCTCTAGTTGAATCATTCCATTTTTTACCTGCTTAAATTTTAACTCCAAGTGCAACACTTCCGGCCAAATTGGGCTAAGTTGTTGCCTTGAGCAAGAACACGTATACGCACGTGAGTTTCGAAGAACGTGAGACCTTGAGCCTGGGGCTCGCTCAAGACCAGTCCCTGCGCACCCTAGCCACCGTCTTGAGGCGAACGCCGAGAACGCTGAGTTGTGAGTGTGCCCGCAATACGCTGTCGGACCTTTCCTATCGAGCCTGTCCGGCCCAGACTCTGGCCACCGACCGAAGTCGGCAAGCTCGACGCCCACGGAAACTCCTGCAGTCTTGGCTGTGGCGGTATGTGCAACCCCAACTACGTCACGGCCATTTCCCCCGAACAGATTGCCGGTCGGCTCCCGCGGGAATATCCTACCGACATGGACAAACGGCTTTCGCCGGAGACGATCTATGCCAGCTTGTCTGTACTTCCCCGTGGCACGGTGCGCCGTGAACTGTTGGCCACGCTGCGCCAGGCTCACCAAACTCGTCGGCCTCGGGCGCGCGGACCAGATCGTCGAGGCCCAATGCCCAAGATGACGCTCATTTCTGAACGGCCCCCAGAAGTCGCCACTCGTATGGTCCCCGGGCACTGGGAAGGGGCTCTCATCAAGGGAGCCCGCAATGGCTCGGCTGTCGGCACCCTGGTGGAACGGACCTCGCGTTTGGTCATCTTGGCCCGCCTGGCAGGCACCGATGCCCAGAGTGCTTGTGACGGGTTTACGAAGAAACTCCGAATCATCCCCGCCGCGCTGCGCAAAACGTTGACGTATGATCGAGGCAAAGAAATGACGGAGCATGAGCAACTCGCGCAGCGCCTGCGTCTCCACGTATACTTTGCTGATCCGCATAGCCCGTGGCAACGCGGGACCAATGAGCACACGAATGGACTTTTGCGGCAGTAGCAGCCCAAGGGCACGGACTTGTCTCTCTAGACCCAACGAGATCTGAACACAATCGCGCGGCGGTTGAATCCGCGCCCGAGAAAAGGCCTGGCCTATGCCACGCCGCTTGAGGTCTTTACCCAATGCCGTCATGAGTCATCCGTTGCACTTGGACCTTGAAACCGCCCTGTTAAAAGATTTATCTCCTCATTCACGAAACTTGCTTCCCCCACTTTCTTCGTAACAACGTTATAACATAGAGAGTCTTTATCTCTCGTTATGTATTTCCGATCAAAGCCTGGAATTGATTGGCTACAATCTCCCAGGCAGCGCATGCTAGGTGTAAGGCGTTCAATAAGATCAAAGAACCCTGTCGAAGTCACCCTTCTTGTGAAAATGCGACTGTCACAGCCAAATTCTCAATCAATTTCAAAATGTAGAGTTCAAGACTTTCCATTTTGAACCGAAAAAGAATTGACCTCATAGGTGAAGAATGCGTCATTTTCAAGCTTTGATATAAGTGCAGTTTACTGCGTCATGTTTGTGTACTTGCAGCATTCTTGCTGGATATTGGAAGTAGATCGCTGTACAGGACAGTATCCGTGAATGGCATATTATTAGGGAAGGAAAAATACCATGAAAGAATTGAAACTCTTTATGAGCCTGGTGATGCTCATGCAGTTATTCCAACTCATCATGTCCAGTCATGCATTTGCGTATATTGATCCTGGTACAGGAAGCTATCTTTTTCAAATGTTAATGGCTGGTTTATTAGGCTCAATGTTTGCCCTGAAAATGATGTGGCGAAATATTCGGGTCTACTTTTCCAGGTTTTTCGCCCAGAGTGATTCCCAAAAACATGAGAACGATTGATACACCCGTTACGAGTTCCTTTCGAGACCCAAGTGGTTTTTTGTTCTTTCGTGAGGGTGCCCTCTATCGTCAAGTGAATAGAGTCTATCAAGACCACTATGATCAATTGATTCAATCTGGGCTGTATGATTCTCTTGTTAACGAGAATTTGCTGATTCCGCATCAGGATGTCTCTGATGAATTTTTCTTCGATTCTGACGCGTATAAAATTCTGAAACCAGAATCAATACCCTTCATCTCCTATCCATATGAGTGGTGTTTTTCTCAATTGAAACACGCTGCGCTTCTCACGCTTGAAATTCTACGTTGTGCGTTCCGGCATGGCATGATACTCAAGGATGCGAGTGCCTATAATATTCAATATTGGAAAGGTTCCCCTATTTTTATTGATAGCCTTTCTTTTGAATCATATACGCAAGGCCTTCCGTGGGTTGCATATGGACAGTTCTGCCAACACTTCCTCGCACCTCTTGCTCTCATGAGTTATCGGGATATTCGACTCAACCAATTCCTGCAAATTCATCTCGATGGCATTCCATTAGACTTAACGAGTTCCTTACTTCCATGGAGTTCACGGTTTCGCTTTGGGGTACTTTCGCATATTCATCTTCACGCTAACAGTCAGAAACGTTTTGCTTCTGCCAATATTGCAGATTGTTCCCGACCAGTGACTCGCAATGCCTTCTTAGGACTCATTGACAGTTTGTATTCTACGATTAATCAGTTGCAGTATCAGGAAGAGAAATCGTGTTGGTCTTCGTATTACGATGAGCATTCGTATGCAGGAAACGATATGACGGAAAAAATCGTATTGGTGGGGTGTATCTTAGATGAACTTAAGCCGGGGACCATGTGGGATCTCGGGGCCAATACGGGCCGTTTCAGTCAATTAGCCGCAGAAAAAGGTATTCATACCATTTCGTTTGAAAGTGATCCGCTTAGTTCAGAACAGCACTATCAAGCCTGTGTTCAACGAGGGGAAAAGATAATATTGCCATTGATGATGGACTTGGCAAACCCCAGTTCTGCAATTGGATGGGCTCATCACGAACGTCAATCTTTTGTCGAGCGAGGACCCGCCGATGTGATCTTGGCGTTGGCACTGATTCATCACCTGGCGATAGCCAATAATGTCCCATTTGAAAAAATTGCTGAACTCTTGAGCAACCTGTGTGAAACGCTCATCATTGAGTTTGTTCCAAAGGACGATTCTCAAGTGAGGCGATTGCTTTCGAGTCGTCGCGACATTTTTCATGGCTATACGAAGAGTCAGTTTGAAGAATCTTTTCAGAGATTCTTTCATATTGAACAATCAATACCGATTGGTCACTCTCTACGACTGTTGTACGTCATGCGAAAATTGTAATCGATCGTGAAACGCCAATTTATTTTCTATCCCCTTGCCATTGCGATTTGGATTGTGCTTGGAGCGTATGTACCTCATTTGAAGTTTGGGGAGGTACAAATAGAAGATATCTCTCGAGCATTATTCCTCATTCCGGCTTCTGCATTATTGTCTTGGTTTTTTTTAGGGTTTGTGCTGAGAAACTGGACGTTGGGCGCACTATTTGTGTGGGTCAGTTTGCTCCTGCTGTTTACCTACAAAGCTCAGAGTGAGTTTGTCTGGGAACATCTTCCCATGGTGAGAAATTCATATATCGGGTTCATCCCGCTTTTGCTTTGGATTTCGGCCTGTTTGGCGGTGTATCGTCTCAAAGATTGTTCCGAGCAGGCGACAAAAATTTTGAACATTACTGGAGGATGCCTCCTCGTCATTCCTGTATTCGGGATGTTTGAGTATTCTTCTGATGCATTGTCGACGTCTTATGATTTGACTCACGTGTCCCCGACGCAACCGCTGTTGCTTGATAATGTGTCCCAAGATGAGAGCCATGTCTCATTCCCTAATATTGTGTATATCATACTTGATGGATATGCGAGGAATGATGTTTTGCAAGAGCGGTACGATTTTGATAATTCGAAGTTTTTAGCAGACCTCACGAACAGTGGGTTTTATGTCGCAGAGCAGAGTCGCGCGAATTATGCTCAAACAACGCTTTCTCTCGCTTCCTCCTTGAACTTTCAATATCTTGATGACATCTCTACGCAATGGGGAAAAGAAACATCAAACCGACGACCTTTAAGAGACCTGATTCATCAGAATAAATTAGTGGAAATGTTAAAAGGTTTTGGATATAAAACGATAGCATTTTCATCAGGCATATCATTTACTGAATTGCGAGAGACGGATTCCTACATTGTTCCAGCTGGGACATTGAATGAGTGGGAAAGTTTTTTCCTCTTACAATCTCCTATTCCTCAAGTCATGAAGACCGTGTTTGGTCATTCTCTCTATGACGTCCACAAAACGCGTTTGCAGTATCTGTTTGAGAATTTGCCAAAAGTAAAGAAAACGTCTCAACCTCAGTTTATTTTTGCTCATTTTGTCACGCCTCATCCTCCATTCGTGTTAGGACATCAGGATGTGGAATGGCAACACGAACACTCTTTTTCATTTAGGGATGGGAGCGAATATCGATATTACTATCATGTCAGTAGCGAAGAGTATCGGGCTCGTTACATTGAACAATTGAATGCGCTTAATGAATACATAAAAACGGTATTGCTGAAGATCCTTTCAGAGGCCGACCGACCCACAGTAATTATTTTGCAGTCCGATCATGGCCCTGGAGCTGACTTGGATTGGGAAGATGTGGAGAAGACATCATTGAAAGAACGTATGTCGATTCTCAATGCGTATCATATTCCCAATAATGAGCCTATTGGCTTGTACCCTGATGTGACTCCGGTCAATACATTTCGAATTATCCTGAATCATTATTTTAATACGGGACTACCGCTTCTCCAAGATGAGAGTTATTTTTCGACGATGGACCGCCCCTATGATTTTCTCAAGGTGACCGAGAAGATGTAATGAAAAGAAGGGTAGCAGCATTGTGAAGTTAGCGGCAGAGTCTAGTGAACAGTCTATTCGGAGCATTGTTCTACATCCTATTTTGTTCGCGTTGTTTCCCATCATCTTTCTTTTTTTTCATAACTATGGTCAGGTAACCATCAAACAATTGGTGCTTCCGCTAGAGTTCACTGTATTGCTCTTGATAGGCATTTGGCTTTTATTGGGGGTCCTTCTTAGGGGCGTTGTGAAGTCCGGTCTCGCTGTGTCGCTCTTTTTTTTACTTTTTTTTTCGTTTGGTCATGCGCTTGAACTCTTGCCAAATAACGTCTCCTTATTTAACCGCTATGTTTTGTTATTGATTCTTTGGCCATCTCTGTTTCTCTGCTGGGTTTGGTGGATCAAACGGACGGCACAAGATCTCACTTTCCTATCCCATGCTGGCAATGTTATTGGGCTAATTTTTATCAGTATGTCGATAATTCCTGGTGATCTCCTTGCTGCAGTAATGAGGCAGAGCCCTGAAGTATCTTTTTCATCATCTAAATTAACGCTTGAGGCTAATAAGGTTCAGGGACCATCCAGGCTTCCTGATATTTACTACATCATGATTGATGGCTATACCAGACAGGATATTCTTCAAGAGGTGTTTAACTACGACAACCATGAATTTCTCAATTTTTTACGACAAAATAATTTTTATGTTTCTGATAGAGCGCATGCGAACTATTGCCAAACTTGGTTGTCATTAACGGCTTCACTAAATTTGAATTATGTCGATCAATTGCTTGACATTGAGTCTATTGTATCTCATGACCGCACTCCCTTACGTGACATGATTCAGAATAACTGGGTGGTAGATTTTTTGAAGTCATATGCATACACGTTTGTCTCTTTTGACTCTGGAATGGATTTTACTGATATGGCAAAGGCTGACATCGTACTTCCTCGTAAACCTGTGGTAGACGAATTCCTTGGTACTTTACTACGGTATACGCCATTGTTGGGAATATTCTATGTGACTCAGCAACTTGCTGATGCTCAACATATGCCAATACCCTCGTTGGCTTATCAGGCCCATCGAGAGCGTATCGAGTATGCGTTGAATACGTTGCCCACTCTTACAAAGTTGAAATCGCCACTTTTTGCATTTGCTCATGTGTTGGCTCCTCACCCACCGTTTGTCTTTGGGGAAAATGGGGAGCCAATCGATCCGGAAAGAGAGTACGAAACAGTTGATGGGACTCATTATTACGAAAAAGGTGGGACAAGGGAGGAATATTTAAAGAATTATCCGAGGCAGATTCACTATCTCAACAAGAAACTTGCAATGACTATTCGAGAAATCTTACATCGTTCCCCAGAGGACCCAGTCATCATACTTCAGGCTGATCATGGGTCTCGAATGCAACTAGATTGGGGTAGCGCAAGGAACACAAATTTCAATGAAGCGTATTCGATTTTTAGTGCACTTTATCTGCCTGGGATGACATTTCGTCCTGCGTATAATGATATTTCTCCGGTTAATACGTTTCGCCTGGTATTCAATGCCTACTTTGGCACGGATTTCAAGATCCTTAAGAATAAGAGCTACTATTCAACATGGGAGAACCCATACAAGTTTATTGACATCACAGAGCAAGTCAATTTTTCAGAAAATTGAACATCTACACGTCAAAGATTTTTGGTTTAAGTATCCGAGATAGCTTACGAAGTTTTTAAAAGTATTCTCTTCATGACCACTTGGTTGTTCATTGAAGGTGGCTTTGGAGAGTTTATTAGGTCCGATGATGTATGTCTGCAAGAGTCAATGGTAAAAAGTGAGATGAAATTGAAATGGGTTCGTTATAAAAGAACCTAGCTTCCTTTGTTCATTCCGCTGAAATAGTTTTTTTCTAGATTTTTAAAGTCTTAAAAATACGTTCCGGAATTGCTCGAATCATCTTCATGATCAGTGCCCAATAGAGTGGGACATAGACAATATCCTTCCCCCCCTGTAACGCTACGTAGATCCGTCTCCCTACTATTTTAGGATCGGCAAATAATAGATTCTTTTTGACCTTTTCCGTCATGGGAGTATCAACAAATCCCGGTTTCACAGTAACAACGTTCACGTTGGCGTGTGTCAGGCGATTTCGTAACCCTTCGAGGAAAATGTTGACGGCTCCCTTGGCTGTTCCATAGACATAATTACTCTGACGCCCACGGTCTCCTGCGACGGAGGAAATTACGGTTAGACAGCCATATTGTTGTTGTTGGAAGTAATTCGCAAGAATAGTGAGGAGAGAGATGGTGCTTAAGCAATTCGTCGTCAGTTCCTGTAATGTTTTTGAGACACTTTGTTCGCAGTCTTGTTGGTCACTAAGGGTTCCGTGGGCAATGAGCACAGTGTCAAGGCCATTAAGCCGATCAATGGCTGTATCAATAAGGTGTTGGTGGTGATCAAGGAGACAAAGATCTATGGCCATGTTATGTACCTGCCTGGCTCCTCGTACGAGTAGGTCTTGTTCGAGAGCCAATAACTTTTCCTGACTTCTTCCAACGAGAAATATGTCGGTCCTGTCTTGTGCCAGTAACTTTGCAGTTTCTTGAGCGATTGCAGAGGTGGCTCCGATAATTAATATTTTCATCCCGATGTCTCTCTGAGGCGGTGTGTGTGTAGGCATGGTGGATTCTTTAAAGTTGAGGAATCAGGTTCCCTTGTGTTGATGATGCGCTTCCAAAAATCTGAAGAAAACTTTGGGTCGGTATATCGACGAAAGGTTTCCCATTTAGGAAAGTATGTCTTAAAGTCTTGAGCTGACATTCGAGCATCTTTAGCAGGATAGACGGCTCCATCAGTTTTCCGAACTATTTGGTCCAGTTTGGCTAAGAGAGAAAGGGTTTTATTTCCCAGAAAAGGAAAATCTAAAGCCAGTGTTGTTCCTGAACGTGGAAAGGATAAAAGTCCAGGTGACCTCACATTCCCAAATTTTTTCAGAACGGCGAGGAAAGAGCCTTGCTTCGATTCGTTAATGATTGAGAGGAGTTCGTGGATTCCCTCACGTTCGTATTGAGTAGGGATTACGCATTGGTATTGGAGAAAGCCACGAGTACCGTATAACCGATTCCAATTTTGTACGCGGTCTAATGGGTAAAAGAATTCATCGTAGAATTCAATCTTTTGAGCTGGACGTGCTGGTTGGCGATGAAAATATACGGTATTAAAAACTTTCAGTAAGTATCGATTGAGAAAAAATGAGGGAGCATGACATGGGATCGAGAACAGGCGCTTTGTTGGAGGAAGATGCGTTGGTTTGTTTTCGCTTCCAGCATGGTTTCCTCTTATAAAGATGCCTCGGCCAAGGTGTCGACGATTAGCGAGACAGTCAATCCATGCCACCGTGTATTCAGCTGTGTGATCTGACCGTTCTGTGAGCTCAAAAAATTCATCAAGTGAAGAAAACTGAATTTTTTCTGTGTGTATGAAAGGATTACTGATGGACTTTAATTGAATGTCGGCCCATAAGATGATGCCCGTAAGTCCTAGTCCTCCAATCGTTGCTTGAAATAAATCCGAATGTTGTTCAGGAGAGCAAACCAATCGATCTCCCGTTGAACGAAGGAGCTCAAATTTTAGAACGTGACATCCAAATGTCCCGGCCCGATGATGGTTTTTGCCGTGAACGTCATTCGCGATGGCTCCTCCAATGGAGACGTATTTTGTGCCGGGTGTTACGGGTGGGAACCAGCCACGAGAAATAAAGCATTCAAGAATTTCCGAAAGTGATACTCCCCCTTCACATCGAAGAATGCCACGTTTTGCATCGAAGGCGAGAAAGCGCTGAAGTCCTTTGGTGAGGAGTAAGACCCCTCCATTGTTTTGACAACTGTCACCATAGCTTCGGCCGTAGGCATAAGGAAGAACGGGGGTATCCCACTTTTCGAATGCGATGGATTCGTGTCGCCAGGACAAAGTATGTACCTGTTTGGGATTTGATTTAGGATAACCGCCCCATGATTGATAGTCTCGCATGATGAATAGATTTATAAAGCTAAGAGAGCCACAATCCCCATCGCTGCACCAATAATGTAACTTTGCGGATCTTTCATCGCAATGACCAGTGGATCATCATCTAACAGGCCTCGATGAGCCAGAAGATAATTTCGGCTAGTCCAATAGAGAAGCAGTGGGCACATGAGCCATAAGATCTTTGGATTATTGTAGAGAGCGAGTACGTCCTGACTATTGATATAGAGCGCAAGCACTAACACGGATAAGTATCCACTGATAATACTCATGGTGCCGAGGGCGTGTTTGTCCAAACCTTGATACGCTCTTCTTTCTAGGCCTTGTTTCTTTCCGACTTTCCTGAGGTGAAGTTCCAAATGCCTTTTAGTAAAAGCTAAGCTCAAGAAGAGGAACATTGAAAATGCTAAGAGCCAAGCAGAAATCGGAACATCGATGGCAAATCCTCCAGACAAAACTCGCAGTGTATACAATGCTGCCAGGATTAACACATCGAGAATGGCTACTTGTTTGAAAAATAAGGAGTATCCTGTTGTGGCTGCGACATAGAGACCTAAGAGCGGCAGAAATGAAATTGGTAGTGTTGCGAGAGCGATGGTGGCCGAACACAAGAATAAGGTCGGAATGAGAACGAGGCCATAGCGAATCGAGAGTGCGCCACTCGCAAAGGGACGATACTTTTTCTTGGGATGTCGACGGTCAGCGGGGAGATCCAGAAGATCATTGAAAATATAGATGCTTGAGGCACAGAGACTGAATGAGAAGAATGCCCAGATCGCCTGAATAGTTGAATCCCAATGATTGAACTGATGCGATGCGAGTAATGGGAAAAAGACCAGGATGTTTTTAACCCACTGTCTTAAGCGAAGTGCCTGAACAATATTACGAATAGAATGAGCTTTTCTGCGAAAAACGTTCGTCACTCGGTAGGAATTTGTGACTTTTTTAAGCACTGTCCGTGAAGGGTCAACCAGCAACGCATGTTTGGCGGAACTCCACACTGGAACGTCTGTGGCGCTGTCGCCAATGTAGTCAAATCCTTGCTCGCCAAAGCGCGAAACCAATATTCTTTGTTTTTCGTGTCCGGAGAGATTCACGACCCCATTACTTGCCAACACTTCAGAGAATAGACCGAGATGGGCGGCAATGGCTTCAGCGGGTTGGTAGTCTGCAGCTGTCGCAAGTACGATCGTTTGTCCGTGGTCCTTTTGTTGATGAACAAAGGATAAGACATCCTGACGATAGGGAAGACCGCTTGGTTCTAAAATGACTTGCTCTGCCACGCGACGCTTGAATGTGGCACGTCCTTGAAGTATCCAAAATGGAAGGGCCATCATGAGCCACGGGCGCTGTACTAAAAGGAGAAGGACGGATTCCCATAGCACATCGGTGGCGACAAGACTTCCGTCGAGGTCGACACACAAGACTTCCTTTTTCCTGTTTATGTGAGTCGGAAGTTCGGTCTGAAAAGTCTCGTTTTGTGTGTCAACAATAGGGGATGGCATGGTGTCAGTCGGTAGTCAAGATGATGTGTGGCGATAGGTTATTCAATATTTTTCATAGACCATGTCACAGTGTTGACAGCTTGGAGATGATTGGTTGATTGAACAGCATTGCTTGAGACGTCTCCATTTCGTGGGGTTTCGGTAGATGTTGAGCTGTCGATGGCTTGGTTGCAGTGTGTGCCAAACTCTCATGTTTGCGTTGTTCGAATTTGAGTTCCACCTTCGGTGGCAATTCTTTTTTAAACGCCTTCAAAGCTGCATACATGTGCGGGAAAGCTTCTCGGTCCAGCACGTAAAAACTGACTTCGGATTCAGCGGGAGTTAGCCGTAATTTGCTGAGGTGAAGGGTGGCCACTCGTATCCAGTTTTGCGGCACGGTTGGAAACCATGTATCGTAAATGATGGCGCTTTGAACATGGTGAGGCTTGGCAAGTTGATTCATCCATTCCTCCGGTTTTCGGTGCGCTCGCGCGTAGAAGGCCTCGAGTTTTCCAAGTCCCCACAAATCTAAAACATAATTCGAGTTTCCATAGGCCGCGAGTCCGAGGTCATTTACCGCAATAGGTTCATGATGAAAGTCCTGAATAAATCGCTGCATTTGATATTGCTGTTCATAGATATTATTAGACGCAATGGGGGTGAGTAAGATGGCCATGAGGTAAGGGTGAGCAATGAAGACTAAGAGCATCGCCGCTTGACCTCCTACCCAAAAGAGGTTCTGTTGTTGGAAGACACGTTGAATGACGTCACGATACCCATACAACAATACGACCAACAGCATAGCCATAACATAGGCATCATATCGTGAAATTTGAATAAAGAGACTGGTATCTCGTAATGGCGCAGTGACAAGGTGTCCCATGGTAATGACCGCCGCCCAGATCCCAAGGAGTTTTTCAGGAAAGGGACGATTTGCACTCATCAGGAATCCAGTGAGCAATAACAGTCCACAAAGCAGAATGGCGCCTGCCCTTGAATGTAGATTGAGCGTAGCTCTGAAAACTCCGATAGACCAATCCCCACCGTTCGTATGCGTAAACATTTTGACAATGACAGAATTCGGTAAGCTTTCCAGACCGAGAGACATAAGAAACCAAGAAAACCCCCCGAGTAATGAGAGTGCGGCCACACTGCACCAAAAAGCAATTTTGTAGTATCGGCGGCAGACGAAATAGAGAATGGTCACGGCGGTCACCATGACACCTTCATACCGAATGAGAGGCTCAATGATGGTTGCGAGAAGAAGCCACCAGGGTGGAGAACTTTTTTGAGTATCGACAATAAGTCCTGCCGCAATGATGACGGTTAGGAGAACTTGTAAGCCGTGTTCCATGCCAGTAAATGTCAAGCCGATCAAGTTGCTTGCGAACAGTAAAACGGTGGCAATAATCGTTGCGCCGACACGGTTCTCGACGACTTGAGTCGACAAGTGGGTAAAGATCGCGATTGTTCCCAAGCTTGGAAGAATATTTAGGATAAGGGGGGCGTATGGACCAATGTTGAAGAGAGTGAAGGGGGCTAAGAGGAAAGGCCAAAGAATACTCGATGACGGTGCCGAGTATTCGGAGAGATTGATGCCATAGTGTCCTTGTGCAATATTTTCCGCCAATCCGAGGTGGATATAGGGATCGTCAAGTGTATACAGAAAATGCCCGGAGTTGGTGTACAGAATCGACAGCATTTCCACGGTGCAAAGCCCGAGGAAGATTAGGAAAGGCAATGGTAGAAGCATAGTTCTCGTATTCATCAAAATCGTACGTCGGGTATCGGTGTCCCAGAGGACACACGTTGACACCTATAATTATCGGCTTCGTTGCCCGAAACCTTATGGAAAAGAAGGAAAATTAGAGCGTTTAATCTGGTGAAAAATTCAAGAAGAACTTCTTAAGTCGAGGTTCGAAGAAAGACCTGAAACCCACCCAAATCATTTATCTTTTTGTAGTGCGACCAAATGGCCATGAACTTCGGGTCTGATGAGAAGAATTTGAGATAGTCGAAAGGATGATCGTCAAAGAAATACTTATGTAGGTTGACATCCAGCAGAATAATGGCCGGCTGCTTCATCGATAGATCGCTAATCACGGAGTCGATTACGAACTGTTTAATTTCTTGGAGGTATTTCACCTCATGGGTCGTGAGATTTGTTGTGGCATCGCGTTGTAAGCGCACAATGCCCGGAAGTAACCAGAGGGTAGGAAACCGTGAGGCCCAACCTACCTCAGCATAATTTACGAGTGGAAATGCTGTATGAAGCGAAGACGAGAAAGTAAATATAGACGAATCAGCTGCATGCTCTTTGACGATAGGCATCATTTGATTAATGGTGGGGTTTTCATAGTTGGTCTTGAGGTATGGAGTGCCAAGTGTACAGAGGAAGAGAGTCATGAGGATCCATACGTTTAAAGGCAATCGTTCATTTTTTCCTGACCCGAAAACTAAGGTGCGCGACCTCTGTATTTCATGGATGAGCATAGAGGTGACGGTAAGGATTAAGGAAGAAAGGACAGGGTAGATATGATAGTGCCAGCCTTTCATTTGTATGAAGAAAATGAAGTAGAAGCCTATGGCACAAAGAAGAAACATTTCAGTAGCTACTACATGGTTTTGGGATTGTCGAGTTTTGAAATACATGAGGCAAGTAAGTGGTAGCAAAATCGTCTCAGGTTGAATGAGGATTTCCTGTAGTGTTGATTGATACGCGATGTTATACACGGTCAACGCATATGGGAGTACCGTTGAAAAATATTCTGAATTAAGAAAAGCCAAAGTGATACCATAGATGCCGGTAACGGAGATAAATGCGAATGTCTCACATGGAATCATTTCGTTGAAGCGTCTCAACGTAATCCAGCGATAACACTCAATGATTATCGGAATGAGAAGAAATTGTGGTTTGAGAGAAAACCCAATACCTGCAAGTGATCCAATAAAAACTCCTAATGGCCAGTTGCACAATCCACCTGTTATGTGAAAGATGGTCAATATGATGTAAGGCATCGTGAGAATGCTCATCATATGCTCTCGCTGTCCAAAGTCGGCTCCAGGAACAAAGACTAAGGCATAGCTCGCACTCAATAAGAGAGCGTAGCTATTACGAAGTGGCGATTCTGGTGAGAGAGTGAGTAGGTTCCACGTGAGAAATAGTGAGAGCGATATTAAGCAGAAAATATAGAGGATAAAAAGATTGATAGCTGAAAGATCTGTAATGTATGCAAGGTAGACTGGGGGTATCGTGATGTAGAGGGTAAGAGGAAAATTGGGTTCCCAGAAAATATCGTGATAGAGCGTGCCACCTGCCAGATATTCGGCTGCTGTATAGAGATGCCATGCCACATCATGATTGATTGTTTTTGAAAGAGTATTGATAAACCCTAAGCTGATGAGCAAACAGATAGTGAGAAGCGGTAGAAAGCGAAACAAAGTCAAACGGCGGGAATCTGCATGATGAATTTCCAAAGTAGAAGAGGCCATATTAAGAGGCCTTTCGCGCAAGGAGAAGGAGGGAGAGGCCTATTGGAAGTGGACGATTTTTAATGATGTGACGTTCAGAAGAGAATGAGTTTGTCAATAAATTATTAATTGAGGTCGGCAAGATCATTTGTTCATTAAACGCTTTGAGTCTTAAAACTTTTTTGAACAGACGAATGCTGACTGCTAGAGGAAACAAAAGCGTATTGAAATAGGAAATCATAACTTCAGAGAACCCAGCCTCCTGAACGATGTGTTGAAGGTGGGGTTTGTTGTACCGTCTTTTATGGTGATGATCGTCATCATGGGTATTCCACAGAAAGGAAAAGGCTGGGACTGTAAGGAGTAACCATCCATCCGGGCGTAGCAGGTTTCGAAATGTGGTGAGACATTCGAAATCTTCAGAAATATGCTCGAGGATGTCGAGTGCTGCAATGAGATCAAAGGTTTGAATGTCAAAGGGAATATCGTTGGGAAGACTGCCCTTACGAATGTCAAAGTTGCCCTTCTGGTCGGCTAATTCTCTGGCTTTTTCATTAGGTTCAAGTGCGGAAACCTGTCCAAATTGTGACAGCATCCCTAAGTTGCCTCCAGTTCCGCATCCAACTTCTAGAATATTGCATTGGGATGGAAGGTCCGTGAACGTGGAAAGTACTGTTGTGAGTATTCGCCGTCGCCCGACAAACCACCAATGGCTTGTTTCCAGGGCAGCCATTTGAGTGTAGAGGTATGGTTTCATTTTATGTGGTTTGATGCGTTGGTACCAAAACCATAGGTTTCACGAAGTAAGTAGAGAGGGCGTCCTTTAACCTCCATGAACATCCTTCCCAAATATTCACCTAATATTCCTAGGGTGAATAGATTTAATCCTCCCAGAAAGAGAATCGTGACCATCAGTGAGGCATAACCTGGTACGTCAATGCCCCCGGCCATGGTGCGAATCGTAAGGAACAGGCCATAACTTAACGCTAAGAAGGAAACCGTCAACCCAATATATGTCCATATTCGAAGCGGGACAATACTAAATGATGTAATTCCATCCATCGCGAGTTTCCACAGTCCTCGATTGTTCCATTTTGTTTTTCCGCTGGTTCGGGAGGGACGATCATATTCTACTCCGACTTGTCGAAATCCTACCCATGTGAATAATCCTTTCATGAAGCGTGTTCGTTCAGGAAGTTCCCCAATAGCTTGGATGACACGTCGATCCATGAGTCGAAAGTCTCCGGTATCCTTGGGGATTTTTGTTTCTGCAAGACGGTTGAATAAGCGGAAAAATCCAAATGCGGTGAAACGTTTGATCCATGAGTCTGCGTGTCGATCACGTCGAGTGGCGTAGACAACATCATAGCCTTCGAGCCATTTTTTAAACAGATCCGGCAAGAGTTCGGGAGGGTCTTGGAGGTCAACATCCATCGGGACCACTGCTGCACCATTAGAATAATGAAGGCCTGCACATAAGGCACTTTCTTTTCCAAAGTTTCTCGATAGGTTGATAATTTTTATCCACGGATTGCGGTCTCGGTGTTGAAGAAGTTTATCTACCGTATCGTCTGTACTTCCGTCATTGATAAAGATGATCTCATAGCTTCCTCCCAAGGAGGAGAGTAAGTCATGCAGGACATGCTCTGTACGATTAAGGAACAGATCGATACTGCTTGATTCGTTATATAAGGGAACGATTATCGATAATGTGACACCGTAGTCCGGATTGAATAGAAAGGCACGACCAGATTGCTGTGACGGAAGAGACACTGATTGCGGGACCGGATGGTGATCGCTGTAAGCAGACATAACCATTCTGGATAATGTGTAGATGAAGGCTAAAGGGTAATACTCGTTATGAACTATGTCGGAAAATGATAGAAATTCTTAAGAAATACTTTTGTTTATGGCACATTGCTGAATGATTTTCTTAGTCTTTTCAGGGCTGACTTAAGTGAAATGTCGTTTGAGCATGGGATAGTTCATGAGGTTGTTATTTTTAAGTTTTGACTATGAGGACCGAACAACATTCATAGGAGGCAAGGTGTGCGGGTGTTGGAAGATTGGCAGGTTCTTCTCAAGAGGCGTGCGAAGGGATGAAACATCACATATGAGTGGTCTCAGTTTTCCCAAGACGAGGTTTAGTGTTGTGAGCAAGAAGCAGGCCGGCTTTATTGTCCTTGGAGTGTGTTTGCTTATTGTGTATGGGCTTATCTCGCTGACCCAAGCTTTTCCAATACGTCAGCAAGAGGAGACGGATGGCGAAGATGCTCGAATGTATAGTCATGTCATTGATCGAATTCATGCAGGTGAAAATTATTATCAAATCGTTGGAGAAGAACTACGGTCTCGAGGGTATGCGTCTCGCCCGTTTTTTAATTGGCGCTTACCAACTATTGCATGGACCATTGGACATTTCCCAAATCACGAATGGGGAAAGTGGCTTCTGATCATACTGTCATTTTTGGCGATGTTGCTGTGGTTTCAGGTGTTAGAGCGAGAAGAAGGATTGTTGTTTGCCCTGATTGGTGTGGTGATGCTTTGCGGACCGCTGCTTCTCTGTTTCAGCGAACAAGGCTTTTATTATCATGAATTATGGGCAGGTGTCATGATCTCATTATCATTAGCAGCACGTGCTCGTGGGAACATTACCGCTAGTATTCTTGCCGGAAGTCTTGCCGTGTTAATACGAGAATTAGCGTTACTCTATATTCTTATTATGTTTGCCATGGCCTGGAAGGAACGGCAGCAAGGAGAAACACTGGGATGGTTGGCCGGACTAACGGTGTTTTCTATAGCTCTCACATGGCATGCTTCGACTGTCTCTGGACTGCTTTCGTCAATCGATCAAGTCAATGAAAGTTGGGTCCAATTTGGCGGGTGGCCGTTTGTTTTAAGTACTGGGACTTGGAACGCTTTTTTACTTGCTGTTCCTCAGTGGGTCGTCACTATTGTGCTTCCACTTTCGTTACTTGGTATGAATGGTCGGCGAGGAGCAGAAGGTCTACGCAGTTCCCTGACCTTAGCGTTGTATTGTGTCGCCTATTTGATTGCCGGCAGAATGAACAATTCATACTGGGGAATGATGTATGCCCCATTGGTTTCTCTTGGATTCTTGTATGCTTTCCCTTCAGTCTTAGATCTTGCCAAGTCTCTATTCGCCCCAACAAAAATAGTGGAAAGTTAACCATATTTGAATCTCTGTATGGGATGTTCGTTTATGACCCTTGCAGAGGTTATCTATGCCAGTTGAGGGACTAGATAATTGCAAATATACGCTGTGTAAATCATACGTTCACATTTATACCTCCCTACGTAGAGCTTTATTTTTCCGGAAATTATTCAAGTTTTTCTTATCAAGAATTGGTTATGAGGAATGCGTGATAATGGAACATGGTTGGAAAGGCCTGAGGCGTTGTGAAAGATCAGTTGACGAATTCCTGTACCTTTGTACCTTGTGGATTATCGAGCCACCAATTAATGACGAGAAATCCCCAGAGCATAAGTGTACTCCAAAAGTATGCCGATCCAATAGTGAGAGAGCCGAGTGGCGAAGAATCTAATTGAGAAATGAATACTAACGGCATGAGGAAACCTGGGATGGATCCAAGTAGTAAGAAAGTCTGTAAGTATTGACGTCCAGATATTTGTTGTGGGGTATTAAGCTGAAAACGTTGGTAATATTGCCAAATCAGTGCTGTGAGAGGACCCAGTAAAAGGAAGAGATAGTAGGTCCATCCGAGTGGGGAGATGATAATGGCACTGACAATGAGGATGGCAAAGGCGCGGTCTGTAGAACGATGCGAAGTGTCACTAAATGAAATATAATAGACGACGATTGCCATACATATGCTGAGAATCCCCCATAGAGGATAGATGTTAAATTCAGTTTGAAGAACGGATTGATAGGTTGGATTTTCGGTGAAAGTGCGTGAAAGGGTTCCCCAAAGAGAAGCATTCATTCCAGCCCAATGCCAATCAACCGCTGACAGTCGATTGAGCCATGCCAAATGAGGTTCTATTCCAAATACCGCAAGGCCAATTCCAAAACATCCAAATAAGACACCAATAATTCCAAACATGGCTTTAAACTGTCGTTGTAGGAAAAGATAGGGAAGAAAGATAAGAAAGAACAGCTTCATGCTGCATGCGATGCCAAGATACATGCCTGTTTTGTTCCATTGATTTTTTCGTGCAGAAATCCACGCAAGTGTTACGGGTAGCGCAAGTAGAAACGACAATTGTCCAGTCACAAAGTGAGCACCTGTTCCTGCAAAGGCTAAGAAGCCAAGAGTGAGCAAGCGTTGCTGATTGAGAGAAAACAAAAGGTTGAGCTCGTTGTGGATTAAACGTAATACAACCAAGAGTGCGAGTAAATTTGCCAAACTCCAAAGGCTCAGAGCAGCCAACTCCGGTAGAAAGGCCAAAGGAAATAAAAGAATGTGGAAATGAGGGGGGTTGAGATTCCAGAATTCTTGTCCGTAGTCGTCGTTGATTTGAATAAATGTCGAAGGATTGGATCCGTACATATTTAGGCCGTTTAAAAAGTCCACTGTGGCATAGTAGAACTTTCCAAAGTCATTCATGTTGAGATCATGGATCATTGTCCATAGATGACACGTATTCCAGAAGACTAAAAGAATAAAAGCAAGACTGAATCCTAAAAACTGGATGGAATTGATCCATGAGAAGTTGGATCTATGGGCTTCTAATCCTCTCAGTATGTTGAGTTGATTTTTAGGCCATGAAACCAATGGATGCCTCATGCATGTAATCGAAGTCCTTGATGAGCAGGGATTTGGTTCAACAAGAAAAAATCTTTTCGTAAAGGATTGAGAAGTTCTCCCCGTTGTTGAATAGCCGAATCGTGTATTGGTCCAAGCCAGTTTGATGCGGTTGCGAGGTATCCTACTTTGTGGGGATTGATTCCCATCAATCTTGAACTGGTTGCGTCAACAGCTGTGACATTCCTACCCATAACCAGTACGCCAGCCTGTTTGGCAGTGCCCATGATGGGTCCATCTCCTTCCATTCCGACGATTCCGTCAACGATGGCAAAGTGAGGCTTCAGCGTGGCGGTAATGTCCAGAATGGATTCATGTATACCAACGTGGTGCAGGACGTTTTTCGGCCAACCATAGAACATGCCTGGCATCACACCGAATAAATTTTTCATCGATAAAGTGACTCCCGCCCAGTGATGAGTCTTAAGTTTTGCCATGGAGACGACCCAATCGATTTCCTGAAATATCGCAGGGAATGTTAGGTTTGCTAATCCCGTCTGGGAACCTTGGTTGTAAACGGTGTGTCCTCCACCTTCATTGAGGTCAACGAAACGAATCTGGTCGTCGTACAAGACTTGTGCGAGCCCGGATTCCTCCAAGATTTCTAGAGTGTCCCGACGATGACCTGGTCCTTCGCCAACCATCACTTGTGAGGCTCCGAGTTCGAGAAAGGCTTCAATCGCGGCTCGAATCACGAGAGGGTGGGTATTAATGTGTTCAGAATCTACATGAGTTTCAACCAGATTGGGTTTGAGTAAAATTCGCTTTCCACGAATTTCCGATGGCGTGACGCCCAATTCATTGAATCCGGATACTAGAATTGATCGTAAATCAACGTCGTATGATTCGGCTCGCCCAATAAAAGTTGAGGCATGCATTCGGGGCTGTTGATGCCATTGTAAAATGCCAAAACCAGACGCCGCGAGTGCGCCCCCAGCGAGTGCTACCTTCAATAATTGTCGTCGAGTCAATTCCGACTTTTGTGGAACAGGAGAAGACATGATAGTGCTTAGATGGCTATACGATGTGCGATTGTTTTAAACAGGCTTTCCAAACCTTCGGGAGCGATACTGGCTGCGAGTAACAGACTGAGTGATGTGGTGTTGTAGAGTCCGTACCTTGCTTGTTGTTCGAAACAACGTTGAATCAATGTTTGCCATTGAGCCGGTCGTTGTTGCCATGCTGCGAGCCCAAGAAGACCCCATCCCAAGGCTACAGGAGTACGAAGTGTGGGGAGTTCTCTAGCTAAATATTCCAAACTCCGCTCCACATGGTTTGGCGAAACACGACCAGCTAAGGCATTGAGTGCCATTCCTGTCGTTTCTGGAAAAGGACGTAATTCTTGACCCCAAACAAAGGTATTTCCGTAATTCCATCCGCCGTGAGGTAATTGTCGGTTCACTATCATCTCCGCTCCTTCTTTCACTCGTTCATGGTTGCGATGTCCGGTGACGGAAAGGGCAAGCATAGCGAGTGCTGTTGGACTAACCCAAGAATGAGTGTTGGCTACCCATGGCCATCCGTGTATCGATGGGTCATGTTCAAGAAGTGAATCTTCTTTTTGCTGATTAGAAGCCCAATGATGGCCATAGCGGCTTAGTAGAAATTCAATAGCTTGTTTCTGTTGCGCCTGGTGCTTTGACGAGCTATGCCAAGCTAAGACGGCTAAGGGTGTTGGCCATACCGTATCGGGATGTTCTTGTACGATGGGGACGCTCCCGTTCTTTAATTGATTTTTGGTTAGGTAATCCCGAGCAGGCTTGAGTTGACTCGTAAATTGTTCATCGTGCTGGAGAATGCATATGGCCCAAGCTGTAGCATCGGGTTGGTCGATTCCACCGGATTGCTCAGAAAATCCTCCTTGATCTGTCTGTCGTTGGATTAACTGTTCCAGATAAGGGTGAAGGTCTGTGCTAATCATGCAGGCCACTTTTTTCTGCTGCATAAACAAATTTTGGGTGTAGTGAATACAGGCTTTTCAGTGTTTTTAGTTGTAATGGCCTTTGAAGGCTGTATCGGACTGAAAGTCGGTCAGCTTGAAAAAACGTGTTGTGGCGTATTTCTGTCCATTTCACGAAAGTGATTTATTTCTAGTTTAAGTATTGGCCTTCGCGTGACGAGAGTAATTGAGTCAATCTGTGCGCGGTTTCAGATCAATTGGTTTTTTCTCAATATGTTACTTCCTCAACACCCCACTACATGGCCTCAAGACCCTTCAGGGAAAAGTCCGATTCTTTTTCTTGTATTTATGGCTTTGGTCATTCAAATTCTTTGGGCGACACAGGGTCCGATTGTCTTACAAGAAGGAGATCTCATTGATACTGACAGTTTCATGAGATTGAATCGAGTTCTATATTTAGTTGAGTCAGGGAATTGGTTTGATTCGACGTATCCTCGAAGTAATGCGCCTTATGGAGAGGTGCCGCATTGGACAAGAGCCGTTGATAGTCTGTTGATCGTTGGGGCTATAGTGGTGAGTCCGTTTATGTCATTTTCGGCAGCATTACATTGGTGGGGAGTCTTGATGAGTCCATTCTTTCAAGTGATTACGCTTATTGGTTTAATGTGGTTAGGGCGTTCAATCTTGAATAGAGAGCAATTGTTGATCGTTGGAGGAATTTTTATCCTGCAGCCTGGTGTCATTGGCTATTATCTTGTGGGCAGAGTTGACCATCATGGCATTCTCCTCTGTTGTTTGATTCTACTGCTAGGCTGCACCGTCCGAATGAGTCAGATACCCTGTGAAAGAAAAACTTGTATTGCGGCTGGCGTGATTGCAGCGATTGGCGTGTGGGTCAGTATTGAATTTATGATTGGCGTCTTTGTCAGTATGACATTTCTTGCCTACTGTTGGGTGATTCACGGAGGAGACCGGGGGAAAGGTATCATGGTTATGGCCGTGTCACTGTGGATTGTGGCGAGTGTTGTGTTTGTGATCGAACGTGGAGTGGGAAATGTTGGATTGGCGGAATATGATCGGTTTTCTGTCGTTCATTGGACGTTGTTTACGATTCTTGCATGTGTCTGGTTGGGTATGTGGTCGATCAAAAACTGGAAACCTATTCATGCGGTTTTGTTCGGTAGACTGCTTCTTGGGGCTCTGTGTAGTTTGGTCATGTTTAGCTTGATGGCCGTGTTGTTTCCAAAGTTTTTTCAAGGACCGCTTGTTGATGTGGATCCTCTCGCTAAGACACTACAATGGGACCGGGTGACGGAGACCCAACCTCTGATTGCCGTTAACCCTTGGCAATTCGGAAGATTTCTGTTCATGTTAGGAATTGCGCTTCCAGGAATTCCATACTTATTGAGATTACTTTGGAAGGAACGAGATTCTCAAGCACGGCATTTTTGGTTCATGATTATGCTTGGAGTCATGGTGTATCTGCCACTCGCCGTCAAAGAAATGAGATGGGTTCCGTATGCTGAACTGCTGTTTGTGTTCCCGTATGCTCATCTCATTCATCACCTTGTTTCGCGAGTTGGATCACACCTGAGAGCTTCGTTGCAGGGTCTTGTCAAAGCGGTTATTGTTATGGTTGGAGTATTGGGGTTTGTGGTCGGTGGAGCAACCTTAATGGCGCATGAAGGGAGTGGGGTTGGGAGCACCACGGCAGCAGATTGCCCGATTAAACCACTCTCGGACTATTTGAGTGAACCGACTCGTTGGGGTGACCGAGTGCGAACGATTATGGCATTTGTTGATTTTGGACCGGAATTGCTCTATCGAACTCCGCATAGAGTCATTGCGACACCCTATCATCGCAACACGGTAGGAGTGGTTGATACCTATAATACGATGACGGATACAAGCGGAGAATTGTCTCAACATCTGATCACGGCCCGACAAGTGAACCTTATATTGATCTGTCCTTCCTCGCCTGCAGAGCCGGGCTATTATGCGGTTTCTGACCCTAACCCTACATTTTATGAAAAACTTCTCGATGGAACACATCCTAACTGGCTTCGTCAAATTCGTCTTCCCTCCGAGCCATTGCAGAAATTCCGCTTATTTGAAGTGATTCCTTAACATAGTGACATTCGTGAATGTAGGGATTTCTCGGTCAATAACACTCATGGCCTGGTTAACTTATGTGACTGAATGTTGGTTTTCTTGCACTTGTTGATGGAAGAGGAATCTGGTTTAGAGCGAAAGGGAAGGTCAATAGAAGTCAATGTTCGAAAATGATCTGGCTTAGACAGTTTATGTCAGCATATGACTTATTTATGAGTCATTAAAAGAAGGCTCATTAAAAAGCTTGAAAAAATCATTTCAACGCCAAGGGTGAGTGCTGTCGTCCCTGGAATAATGAGTCGAAGACTTTCCGGATACGATAAAGGTCCAAATCCGGTGGTATACCAATACCAGGTCCCCAAGGTTAGTAGTCCCAAGCCAAATATCGTTACGAGCCCGCCGCTGATAATTCCTATTTCAATTGGAATGCGTTCGACCAACTGTTCAAAGATTTTGTCTTTGGGAAGAAAGCCCACGGAAATTCCAAATGTCTTTGAAAACACGCCAAAGGCGATGAGATTAAATCCTGCAAGAATAGTCATAGCTGCAATCAATAGTGTATTGGTGTCGAACGTTATCCCACTCATGGTGACGGGACCAGTGAGAAGTATAGTTCCGGTCGTCATGCCAATAATAAAAAGAAGAAACCCTGGAAGGAGAAAAAGCCACCGTGGACAGTACAGTAACATGAAGCGTAGGTGCCGCCAGCCATCTCGCCAGGTACGAAGGTGAGGTGATCGGTCTCTCCCGTCTTTGTGTAAAGTAATAGGGATTTCGGTAATGCGTGCTCCGTTCAATGTAGCCTTGATGACCATTTCTGAAGCAAACTCCATTCCAGTGGCCCGTAGGTCTAAACGTTGATAGAAGTGGCGGGAAAATCCTCGCATTCCACAATGAAAATCAGTGACACGACACTGAAAGAAGAGTCTGCCAATACCGCTTAAAACCGGGTTTCCGAAATGCCGGTGAAGCCATGGCATCGCACCAGGCACAATGGTTCCTCCAGCTTTTGGTAGGCGGCATCCCATGACAAGATCAAAGCCCTCCCGAAGTTTTTCTAGGAATAGGTAGATACCTCTGAAGTCATAGCTGTCATCGGCATCACCAATAATCACGTATTTTCCGCGGGCTACTGAAATCCCTGCCATCAGTGCTGCTCCATACCCCCGTTCTTGAACCTGAATCATCTGTGCGCCACAGGCGACGGCTTTTTCTTGTGAGCCATCATGACTTCCATTATCTGCGACAATGATTTCTGCACAAAGATGATGAGATGCGATGGCGAGATTGGCTTTGCGTAGGCATGTTTCTAGTGTTCGTACTTCATTGAGGCAGGGCAAAACGATTGATACTTCTGGGGTGCTACTCATTTGAGCATCAGTCAAAGCCGGAGGGATGTTCAGAGAGTATGTTTCGACTTTGCCTTGGGATTTCATGTGTTGGATATTTTCGTATGTGTTCGTGATTGTAGAGGACAGTGTTTCTTTCGAGTCTTTCTTTAAAGGTCGGTTATCAGTGGTGTATCTTGAGCGTAGGGTAAGTTGTATAAAATAGGAGAAGGAATGATTCCTTGATCTATGCCCAGAGCAGAACGGATAAGAACCGTACCTATACGTGATAAATGTCCACATGAAAAAATATTGTCCCAAATGGGTCTCAAGTTTTTTATCCTCGATCCGATAAGCAAAGTCACATTTGGTTAATAAGAACTCTCTCCCGAAAAAGGCAAACCAGTTGTAACGCTGGGACGCAAAGCTACGGATTGGTCGTGGGACTGATGGCCGAGCTGCCGAAGGGGAAAGCGACACATCTTGCTGGGATGGAGTTCCGAGACGACGTCAAGGAGCTAATATGCCGACAAGATTTTGGTCATGTTCTCCCTCCTCTCATGACATCGAAGGAGATCGATCTGCCTTAGAAGAAAAAAGAACAAAACCTTGGACCAATGCGAGGAAGCTTCCTCTTCATTGGTTGATACAACCCTGTCCTCAGGCCCGTTTCATTTCGTCCCAAACATTTTTGAAAAATCAAAGAAATTGTTCTTTTCTGCAGCCGTGTCTAAAATACAAAGTGTGGTCTCGTGTGTTCGTACCGGATGATGCAATCTGTACGTTTTTTCCATTCCAATATGTCCAGAAACAGAATGGCTCTAGACGGCTTCGATGGGCAGAAGCTCATAACGAGATTACTCCGAAGTCTACGAGTTGCTTCTTTACATTCTGTAAAGACCATAGAGGCTGTGAGCAGAATGTCGAGCTGCTTCGTCGTATCAAGTGTAAGGGGAGCGAGGATCAAACCGTAGGCTCATAACAGATATGTAGGTCAGTGATGGGGTATGTATGGGCACACCATCGAAACTGACATCTATTCAATGTGCCCGAAAGGAGAGATGGAATGACGACTCAAGCTATTATGCGATTTGTTCAAGATGATGAAGGTGCGACTGCATTGGAATACGGGCTGTTAGCCGCATTGATCGCTGCGGTGATCATTGGAGCCGTCACCACACTTGGTGAAGTTGTGAGCAACACATTCAACAATATAGCCTCATCGATGAAGGCTGCTTCATAAACATAGCGGTTTTAGGTAACTGCAAAGTTTGGACTTCTCTGTCCCTTGAGTCATGGAGGCTCAAGGAAAGAACTGGTAGTCAATGTGCGCAACAATATCATGCTGTGTATGCATGATGTAGAAATGAGAAACAATTATGGAAAAGCAAACTTTGGTGACACTTCTTGCATTTTTTCAAGATGAAGACGGGGCGACGGCCTTGGAATATGGGCTGTTAGCCGCATTGATTGCTGCGGTGATTATTGGCGCTGTCACGACACTGGGACAAGTGGTTGGGAATACATTCAATAGTATAGCCTCATCGATGAAGGCTGCTTCATAAACATAGCGGTTTTAGATAACTGCAAAGTTTGGACTTCTCTGTCCCTTGAGTCATGGAGGCTCAAGGAAAGAACTGGCAGTCAATGTGCGCAACAATATCATGCTGTGTATGCATGATGTAGAAATGAGAAACAATTATGGAAAAGCAAACTTTGGTGACACTTCTTGCATTTTTTCAAGATGAAGACGGGGCGACGGCCTTGGAATATGGGCTGTTAGCCGCATTGATTGCTGCGGTGATTATTGGCGCTGTCACCACACTGGGGCAAGTGGTTGGGAATACATTTAACAACATTGCCTCATCGATGAAGGCAGCTTCCTAAGTTTTACGTGCGTTTAGTTCTGTCTATGTTCACTCAATAATTGTTTTTGAGGGTGACGAAAGACATTTGCCTTGAGTCTTCTTGTTCTTTCGCTTTGGTGTGTAAGGTGTGAGAGGATAGTTCAGTAGACTGTCTGTGTATCGGGGATGTCAACAGCTTATAGCTGTACACCGGCAGTATGATAATAATCTTCTTATCTTGGTGAATTGAGCTAGTGTTAAAGAAGGGAATAGTGCTGTTATGGATCGGTCAATCTCAAGGAAGAGATTAGAGTATCAACGTCAGAATCATTCCACCTTTCTTCAGTAACTCTTCTGTCTTCTCCGGCAAGAAGAGTTTGCCGGTGAATTGAATTCGGAGAGTGAACTGACAGTCATCTTGTCGTCCTTCTGCGTAAGCCTCAGTAAGTATAGTTGTCAGTCGAGACTGACGTGCGTTCAGTAGGCTCGAGATGCGCTTCAAATAAGACTATCGGAGGAGGAACGTCTATGAAAGGTTTTAGTACGTCAAGAAAATTCTTCAAGAAGAATTTGAATAATACTCGAGGCAATACGATGATGGAAATCGGATTACTCTTGCTTCCATTTCTTTTGCTCTTGTCTTCTGTCTTCGAATTTGGGTGGTATTACTTTCATGAGCATACATTGCAGCACGCCACGAGTGAGGGCATGCGAATCGCATTGGTGGGCGGAGTGACGAATGATGAACAAGGGAATGCGCTGAGTCGGGAAGATACGATTATTAAAACGATTCAGGAAAATGCGTCTTGGGCGATGACGATCAATGCAGACGATATTGCGATTTTTAAAGTTGGAAACAATTATGAAAACCCCGAAGGGTGGGAAACTGCTGCCCCAAATGCGGGAAACCCTGCTGACTATATGCGTGTGGTTGTTGATTATGAGCATACATTTTTAACCCCGTTCGTTGGGCATATTTTCTCAGATGACGGATCAGCCAAAATGCGCGCACAAGCCACATATCGAAATGAACTCTATGATATTCAGACGGAGGCATAGATCTATGTTACGAAGAACCATACGATCACAAAAAGGCATGGCAAGTGTTGAATTTACTGGGGTGGCAATGGTGATTATGGCATTGGCCTTTGGCATTGTAGAATTTGGTTCTCTTATTCGTGCTCAAGCGGTGGTGACCAATGTGACTCGGGAAGGGGGTAGCTTAGCCTCGCGCGATCTGAAGAACGGCTCAAGTTTATTACAATTACTGGAAGCATCCACATGGCCATTGAACTTTGTATGCCCGGCCGAAGACCCGAATTGCGTGCAGTCGGAGCAAGATAGCAAATTTAAAATCTATATTACCAAAGTTGATGCTGGGACAAGTGACTCAATTTCCCCGACTTGCCATACTCCGCTTGAGAGTGGAAAGTTGTTAGTCGATATCGGAGAAACTCCTCCCGCAGGTAGCGGAATGACTAAACCCAATGACGATCCGCATTGTGGATTGACCGAGGAGTTGTGGGAAACCCTCACGTATAAGCAGGATTATGGGACGTCGTTATTATCACAATTAACCGTGGTCAAGGTGTATTATCGTCATGATCCATTAACGCCATTGTCTGCGCTCTTAAAGACTGTTCCGTATTTCGGCGATGGTACGGTCACTATTCTCAATTTTGACAGTACAGGAGCAATGTCCGAACCTCCCTACGTAGCCAATTATGATTCGTTTCTAGTGGGCAGTAGGGCAGTTTTTTAGGCAGGTTCGAATTGTCTAAAGCGCATATTTGCATGAAATCCCTACGGCTGTTTTATGCTTCCTGTTTTAACGTGAATAGGCAATGATAAAGAGAGGATGCTATATGAAAAATGTCTTTTCAAGACAACAACATCAATTACGGACTCTCGTCGATAATGTGGTGGATAATCAGCGAGGAATATTTGCTTTGACGACTGCGATAGCCCTTGTGTCACTTTTTGGCTTTGTGGCTTTGGGGATAGAGGTTGGCAAGTGGTATATCGTACGGGCTGAACTCTCCAAATCAGTTGACGCTGCTTCGTTGATTGGCGCAAGAAATATCTCTAATCCTTGGCTTGATCAACATTTTAATGTGAGTGAAGGAGAGGGGTTAGGGCAATTAGTAAAAGCAGTCGGTACGGCAAACTTTTCTCCAGGGTTTTTAGGCGCTAGTGCTGCTGCGATTGAATTATCTGGCCAAGTGCAAGATGGAAAAGTGATTGTTTCAGGGAACACGGATGTCACGAATTATGCAGCCAGAACACTCGAAACAGCTCAAAGCAGTGGAAAGTTCGATACGACTCATGTCGGGTCGCTTGGTGGTGCGCAAAAACGTGATGTTGAAATTATGCTGGTGTTAGACCGTTCAGGTTCGATGTCGCAAGAAATGAATGACCTCAAAAATGCGGCGAAAAGTTTTGTAGATTATTTTGAAGATACCCAGGAAGAAGACAAGATTGGACTTATCAGCTATTCAACGGCAGTCACCGTTGATGAGCCACTCAGTACAAATTTTGTAGATTCAATGAAAACTAAAATTAATTCGATGTCTGCTAATGGGTGGACGAATATGGAAGATGCCATTGATCAAGCCGATGGCCCTTCAGGATTTACGGATCAATCGGAAGTGCCTGGAGATCAGCGAGTCCAGCAGTTCTTAGTATTTTTCACAGATGGAATTCCTACAGCATTTCGTTCAACGTATGATCCTAATACGGCACCGTACCGCCTCTTTACGCGAGGTGGAGTCAATAAAGTGAATACCACGACCAATGAGCCTGATGTGGTTGTGGCGGCGTCTAACGATTCGAATGCACGATTGTATGATCCCTTTGATGGCTCTCAACTTCCCAATATTTTGGGGAGTTATGCGAAACAGTTTCAGACTGGTGATGGCATGCCGCTTCTGTCTTCAAGTTGCGTGTCATATACGATGAAGTGGTGGATTTTGCAAGATCCCAACTATGGGAAGAATTATCAGGGTTCGCCAATTTCAGGGTATGATGCCGAGCATTGTTCGATTCCGATTCATAAAATGGTGAAGTATGTTGAAGATCAAGCCAAGCAGATGGCGATCGAACATGCCGAAGAACTGAAAGCCAAAGGTGTGAAAGTGTATACCATTGGGTTGGGCGGAAGTCTCAATACATCACAATTGAAAAGTATGTCGAGTGGAGAAGCCTTTTACTATCCAGCACTCACGTCTGAGCAATTGGAGGAAGTCTTCCAGAACATTGCAAAAAATATCAAATTGCGGTTAATCCAAGTTTAATAGCTACCGTATAGTCATACCGCAGGCAGAGTAATGACCTCGTAGGAATGTCCTACGAGGTCATTTTTTTTTGAGGTACATAGGCTTCAGATGTTGATGGATTTTACCGAAGAGCCTAGCTAATTCTTGTGATGTCTTCCCCATTGGGGAAGTGTGGGTATTGTGTGAGGATCGTTGTTGTTATCGTGTGTCTAGGGAATGTTCTGCAGTCTTTTGACGTTTTGTATATTAGCATGACGTATATTCTCCTGATTATCATACTGTCTTGTGCCCTGGTTGGAGCCGCTATTACGGATGTTCGCTGGAGCAAGATCCCCAATATAATTACCCTTCCCTTAGCAGGACTTGGTCTTTTAATTCATGGTGTATCCAATGGACTGAACGGATTTTTGTTTAGCCTTGAAGGGTTAGGTCTTGGTTTTGGGCTTCTTCTGATTTTTTATATGTTGGGAGGGATGGGAGCTGGTGATGTCAAGCTCTTTGGTGCGGTTGGTGCGGTAATCGGTCCTTCTGATGTGTTTCTTGCATTTCTTATTACAGCGTGTTTAGGCGGATTGTATGCCATTGGTCTTATGGTGCTGACCTGGGGAATTCCCAGCACGGCAGAACGAGTCAAAGTGATATTAACAACGTGGTTAGTGGCTCGAATCTTTACCAGCCCACCTCCAGTCGATCATACGCAGCCAAAATTACGGTATGGTCTGGTGATAGGACTCGGTGCCTTGTGTTCACAGGTTTGGCACTGGTTGGACGTTATCCAACTGTGATGTTGGTATAAGGTCTTGAGAATTTAAGAATAGTCATAGTTGTCCGATGAAGGAAGGACATGAAAGGTCCTCACGTGAAATGCGTGAACTCATTTATCCTTTTTTAAAGCTTAACGAACAATGAGGTATACGAAATGTTTCAAAACCGACCTGTCCTGTTCATGGGGCTTGCAGTCGGCATAGCCTTAGTCACGACGATCCTGATCTACAATTGGCTTCAGCAACAGAAACAGGAAAGTCCTGATGTCGTCGAGCAAAAGGTTGTGACGATTGAAGGCATTCCTATTGCGGTTGCCAGTGCAGATATGGGTTGGGGAACGCCCATCAAAAAAGACATGATTCGGGAAATTCCTTTCCCTCAGGAAAATCTTCCTGTTGGGCACTTCAAAAACCTCGAGGAATTACAAGGACGCATATTATTGTCTCCGGTAAAACGGAATGAACCAATTCTTGAATCAAAACTGGCCCCAATCGACATCAAGAACGGTGGGGTTGTGGCCGTCCTGGACCCAGACAAGCGTGCGATGGCCGTGAAAGTGAATCAAGTGGTTGCGCTTCCTGGGTTTGTCAAGCCGAGAGATCGAGTCGATATTATGGTCACCATGTCTGGCGGAGGCAAAGAGCAGATTACGAAGACCGTGCTCGAAAATATGCTTGTGCTTGCCATTGGCACACAACTGGAACGTGATCCAGCAGATGGGAAACCTAATCCTGTCAAAATTATTACTTTTGAAGTGACCTTAGAAGAAGCCGAATTACTGGCGATGGCGTCAAATGGAGGACAGCTGAGATTTGCGCTTCGCAGTCCACTTAATACGGCTTTGAAGAAAACGCGTGGGGCGACCATTCCTGACCTGCGGGCGTCATTTCATGCCGCTCCTCCAAAGCGCAAAGCTAAACGGCAAACCCGAGTTGAGATGATCAAAGGTAATGCAAAAAGTGTCGTGAAGTTTTAATGTATAGAGCTATTTAAATTTTTGAGAGCTAATCATATGGCCAGAAACGAGATGTTTGGTTATCACGCAGATGTCCAGGGAGGGCAAAATATGGCAATGCATAGAACACTCCGGCGAATACCATGGGTGACAGTTATTCTGGGAGCTGTGTCAGTTGTCATATTGGGACTTTCACCTGTTTATGCTGAAGGGCTGACACACAAGGCCATTGAGACGAATGTACCTCAGTCACTCCCTCTGGGGCTTGGGTCTTCAATTGTCATCGATAGTGCGACACCTTTTGTCCGGGCTTCTGTGGCGAGTCCTGCTATTGCGGATACGCTCATTCTTTCCCCGAAACAGATCTATCTGACTGCAAAAGCCGTTGGTGCGACGACGCTGACATTATGGAGGAAAAATGGCACCGTGAGTCATGTGTTAGAGGTGTTAGTGACTCCTGACTTAACGAAACTCAAGGCTCAAATACATCAGGTGTTTCCAGGAGAGCGAAATGTCGAGGTCACCGCAGGTCACGATAATATTACGTTGTCCGGCAAAGTGTCGACGGCAGAGCAGTTAACAAAAATTGTGGAAATGGCTGAGCCATACGCGCCCGGAAAAGTCATCAATCTTATGAACGTTGGTGGTGTTCAACAGGTTATGCTTGAAGTACATATGGTTGAAATGAATCGTGGCCTCACACGACGTATGGGTATTAACTACTCCAGACTTGGCGAGAGTTTCTTTTTCGGAGAGCTCAATGATTTGAGTGAATTAAGCACTGAGAATGGTGTCTTTACATTCTTAAGATCTGCAGCTGTCAATGCCACATTTGGGATTCCTTTTGGGGATGATCTGTACATGATTTTCTTAGATTTCTTGAAGCAGCATAATTTATCAAAAGTCCTGGCTGAACCGACCTTGGTGGCTATTAGTGGTCAAGAGGCGACGTTTCTAGCTGGAGGAGAGTTTCCCATTCCTGTTCCGCAGGCACTTGGCGTGACGACCATCAATTTCAAAGAGTTCGGCGTGAGGTTGAGTTTCAATCCAACGGTATTGAATGACGACAAAATTGCGTTGAAGATTTCTCCTGAAGTTTCTGAGCTTGATTTTGCCAATGGAGTAAATTCTGCAGGATTTACGATTCCGGCGATTACTACAAGAAAGATCCAGACTGTGTTGGAGTTAGACGATGGGCAAAGTTTTGTGATTGCAGGGTTATTGCAAAATAACATTCGCGAAACGGTCGCAAAGTATCCGCTTCTTGGAGATATTCCGGTTCTTGGCGCTCTTTTTCGTAGTACGTCATTTCAGAAAAGTGAAACAGAGCTGATGGTGATCGTGACCCCAAGACTTGTGAAGCCCGTGGATCTGGCTAAGCAATCTCTTCCGGGAGATGACTATCTAGAGCCAAATGATTTTGAATTGATGTTGTTAGGGTATCTTGAGGGTGTTCCGCAGACAAAGAATGCGAACGGCCTGCTACAGATGGGACGTGCTTCCAAAGCAATGGCCTGGAATGGTGGTGGCCTAGAAGGATCTTTTGGGCATTTAGCTCCATAGCAGGTGAATAGAGAGGAAAACACATGAGGAACGTCTTGAGTAGAGTAATCCATCTTGTTGTGAGTGTAGTGCTTGTTGCTGGCATCTCAGGATGTCAACTCTGGCCCATTATGTCGAATGAAGACGGCCGGAAAATTCGTGATATGGGGAAAGCCGACCAGGTCATGCATCCTTACGCGCCGCAACCTGTTCATTTAAGTGAGAGTTATGGCAATGCATTTCAAACCGCAAGAGACAATCAAATTCTGAACCCTGATGCATCCAAAAATCTCGATGTCGTCACGGGAAAAGATGGAACTGCGACATACAACTCTATAGAGCTCTACCGAAAAGGTTATTCTTCGCCTCCTTTTAAAACTGAATCGTCTGGTGGAGGTAGCAAATGAGTGAGTCTAGCTGGAAGCCAACACGTGTCGGTGTGAGCGGCTCAGAGTCTTCCACGGATGTCAAAGTCGTTGAAGTGTCGATCATGACACCAGATGCCAAGAAAATCATTGAAGATCAGATTCGCGCTGATGCTGGGTTTTGTCTTAAACCGCAGGGCGATACACAGGTTCCTGATCTCTTAGTACTTGAGATAGATGAGGATCCAGAAAAAACGTTTTCTCTCGTCAAGACGGTCTTGAGTTCCGCCAAAGGGACTGAGATTTTTCTAACATCTGCCAAAACTGATTCGACACTCTTGTTGGAAGCGCTTCGGGCTGGCATGAAGGAGTTTTTACCGCAACCCATTCAACCAGATGAAGTGAAGGCGGCGTTAGAACGCTTCACAACCCGGAATGGTGAAACGGCATATGAAGGGAAGAAGCAGGCGGGGAAGGTGATAACGTTATTTGGTGGTAAAGGGGGAACGGGAACAAGCAGTGTTGCCGTGAATCTTGCAGCCAGTCTTCATCTGAGTGCCAAAAAGCCTGCCGTGGTGTTGGTAGATGTGAATCAACATGGTGGAGATATTCCCCTGTACCTTGATTTACCGACGGCTCATAGTTTTCGAGACATTGCCGCTGATCTCAGTCGTGTGGATTTAGCCTTCCTCGCGAGCGTCTTAACTAAACATGAGTCCGGAGTGCATGTGCTGCCATCCGGGTATGATGATTTGAGTGCAGGGCGACTGAATCCAGACTGCATTGAGCCAACGATCAAGCTTCTTCAGTCGATGTTCGAATTTGTGGTCATTGATTGTGGCCATGTCTTAGATTTGACAACGAAAAAAGCCTTGGAATTATCTTCGAGTATTATGGTGGTCTCAAGTTTGATGGTTCCTGTTGTGCATCGAACAAAACGCATCCTCGAATTGCTGCGCGGTTCCGGCGTTCCGCAAAGTAAAATTGATTTACTCATTACCCGGTATCTTCCCCATGAAAAAGATGTCTTAACGGAAACGAAGGATATCTTGAAACAGGAAGCCAACTGGTTACTGCCAAATGATTATGTCTCTTCCAGTAACGCGATTAATAGTGGAAAGCCAGTCGTGATGATTGCCCCTCGATCACCGTTGACCAAAACCTATCAACGGTTGGCGGCCTCGTTCCTCGATCATGCTCCAGAACCTCAGAGCAGTTCTTTTTGGGGAAATTGGATGAAGTCTGTCAAGGGGAAGCGGGCTCATCAGAATGCGGCGCCAGCCTGACCATTTCTTATCTAAAATTAAAGGTGTGAACGAACGATGATTGCATCTGAGTGGGAACAAGTCGGAACCGGAGGGACGAACCTCGAAGAATTAAAAGGTCGATTGCATCGTCAGGTCATTGAAGCGCTTGATCTGTCTGTGGTCGCGACGCTTGATCAAGGTTTGCTCAAAGCTGAATTGAGCAACTTAGTCGAAAAATTTTTAGAACAAGAACCCGTCCCCTTAAATGCACGTGAACGGGAACAACTGATTACAGAAATTCAATACGAAGTGATGGGGCTTGGTCCATTGGAACCATTACTTCAAGATCCCACGGTGAACGATATTCTGGTCAACCGGGCTGATCAGATATATGTGGAACGTGCAGGAAAACTACAACCGACGGATATTAAATTTCGTGATGAGACGCACTTACGGAAAATTATCGAAAAAATTGTCTCGGCCATTGGCCGGCGAGTTGATGAATCCTCTCCCATGGTTGATGCCCGATTAGCTGATGGCTCCCGGGTGAATGCCATCATTCCACCACTTGCGTTAGATGGCTCTTCAATATCCATCAGGAAATTTTCCAAAGATAAGTTGCAGATTGACGACTTGGTGGCGAAACGATCTCTGACTCCGGAAATTGCGGTATTGCTCAAGGGCATTGTCGAAGCCCGTCTGAATATCTTGATTGCAGGCGGTACTGGTTGTGGAAAGACAACAATTTTAAATATTTTGTCGAGTTTTATTCCATCAGACGAGCGTATTATTACCATCGAAGATTCCGCCGAGCTTCAACTCCGGCAAGACCATGTGGTGCGACTGGAAACTCGACCTCCAAACGTTGAAGGCCGAGGTGAAGTGACGCAACGTGAGTTAGTTAAGAATACACTTCGAATGCGACCAGACCGGATTGTCCTTGGAGAGGTTCGGTCGGGAGAGTGCTTGGACATGCTTCAAGCTATGAATACTGGTCATGATGGATCGTTGACGACCATCCATGCAAACACACCTCGCGATGCGTTAACGCGTGTCGAGACACTCGTAGCCATGGCCGGGTTGAATTTGGCGACCAAGGCGTTACGTCACTACATTAGTTCGGCCCTTGATGTTGTGGTGCAAATGACGCGGTTGTCTGATGGAACGAGGAAAATGACGAGTTTGCAAGAGATTACGGGTATGGAAGGTGAAATTATTACATTGCAAGAGATTTTTTCATTTCATCAAACCTCGTTAGACGAAAATCGTATGGTCAAAGGGAAATTTGCAGCGACTGGTGTTCGACCAAAATTTGTTGAACGATTTAAAGCTTTAGGCATTGATATTGATCAGGAAATTTTCGATCCGACTAAAGTGTATGAAATATAACGGAATGACGGAGTGGTGCCAGTATTTTGAGGAGACAGAATTGAGATGACGATTCTTATCAGCATCGGCATCTTCGTCAGTATCATTCTGTTTCTTGAAGGTGGATTTCATATCTATCACACGTATATCAGTCCGAGAAACAAAAAAATTAAACGACGATTGCGGAACTCGGGAAAGCCTAAGACATCAGGTCATGAGCAGTTGCAGCAAGCGAATGTTATTCGACAACGGGCGACAGGCAATGTGCAATGGCTCAATGTTCTGTTGTCGAAAGTAACAAGCCTTTCAGCAGTCGAAACGTTGTTGATTCAAGCGAATAGTCACATGCCTCTCAGCGTGTTTGTCTTAATCTCATTTGTCACGGCGGCATTCGCGGCTGTGGCGGCCGCGCTTTATCAATTGGGAGTACTTGGGATGTTAGGCTGTGGGATGGTTGGTTTATTTCTTCCACTTATATACATGCGCTGGAAGCGGAAAGGCCGATTTTTAGTATTTCAACAGCAGTTACCCGACGCGTTAGATTTGATGGCAAGAGCATTACGAGCTGGTCACGCTTTTTCCGTTGGAATGAAAATGGTCGGCGATGAATTTCCTGATCCGATTGGGCCGGAAATGGGGAGAGCTGTCGAAGAAATTTCGTATGGCATTGAAATTCCAGAAGCCCTAAAAAGTCTTTCAAAACGCATTGAATGTGTGGATTTAAAGTTTTTTGTGACCGCATTGATTGTTCAGAGAGAAACTGGCGGTAATTTAGCAGAAATTATTGAAGCCATTAGTCGATTGATTCGATTGCGGTTTGAGCTTCTGGGAAGAGTTCAAGCCTTGTCGGCTGAAGGGAAATGGTCGGCCATTGTCTTGATGGCGTTACCGATTGTTTTGCTCTTTGGACTTTCATGGATTAATCCTGAATATATGGACCCCTTGTACAACGATCCAACCGGACAATTGATGTTGGCCGTCGCTATCGTGTGGATGTCGATTGGTGGCGTGGTTATTAAGCGGATGATCAATATCAAGACTTAATAGGCAGACTATGGAAATGGCATTAGTCATCAGTGGGTTGGTATTTGTCGGCATGTTAGTGCTCATGGTAGGGAGCTATGCTCTTTTCCAATCTCGACAGCGTGCGAAAGAGTGGGGTGAACGAGTTAAAGGGAAGGCTAAAGCTAAAGAAGAAGCCAAGCAAGATGAAGGTCTTGGGTATCTCAAAGCGCAAATGCTTCATCTCTTGGAGAAGTTAGGGCAAGCTAATAAGCCCAAGGATCAAGCTGAAACGTCAAGGCTTCGTAAAACGTTAGTTTCTGCAGGCTACAGAAGTTCGCGCGCGCCCATTATCTTTCTTGGAACGAAAATATTTTTGATGTTGATCTTCCTCGGTCTGTTTTTTCTGTTTGGCTCAGATCTGACGAAAGATAAACCGATGTCGTATTTTATCGGTGGGATGGTCGGGTCAGCCATGGCAGGATTCTATGCCCCTCAATTGTGGCTCTCTACCTCTGTCCAAAAGCGTCGTGAACGTATTCTCGATGGATTTCCTGATGCCTTAGACCTCATGGTCGTCTGTGTTGAGGCAGGTCTCGGTCTGGATCAAGCGATCGCGAGAGTAGGAGAAGAAATTAGTATCGGGCATAAGGATCTTGGCGAGGAATTCAAAATTTTAAGCTTGGAGTTGCGGGCAGGACTCACACGAGAACAGTCCCTCAGAAATTTAAATGCACGGACCGACGTGGATGAAATCCGCAGTCTTGTCGCATTGTTGATTCAAACCGATCGATTTGGAACCAGTATTGGACAAGCCTTACGAGTTCATTCTGATTCGATGAGAATGAATCGTCGCTTGAAGGCCGAGGAAATGGCCGCCAAATTGCCGGTGAAATTGATGGGGCCACTCATTCTGTGCATTTTTCCAGCGCTCTTGATCGTGATTATGGGACCAGGCGTCATTCTCCTTATGAAAAAAGTCTTCCCGGCCATGGGAGGGGGATAATGAAACATGCACTATCTTTAACTCGTCACAGGTATGGATACGTAAGAAAGGTCGGTGGGATCATGAGAGGCCGAAACAGAAAACAACCAGGGCAGTTACATAATCAGAGAAAACAGAATTCTTCGTTAATACGGATTGCGTTCGTGTCATTGGGATGTCTGCTTTTTCTATCCGGCTGCGCGTCTGATTCACTCTTTGAAATGCAGGACGAGCATTATCAACCGGTCCTAGAACGTCAAAAGGCAGGGCTCCCGTTTGATGAAAGTGTCAGTAAGGTGGATATCAAAGAATACACACCTGAAGAGTATGAGCAGTTTGGGGATTCACATATGAAGCAGGGGAAAATTGTTCTTGCTGCGGTGCAATATGAAGCGTCATTGAAGTTAGAACCATCACGGGTTTCTGCCAGATATAAGGCTGCACAGGTCTATCTGCAACATGGAAAGGCTGAGAAGGCCTATGAGCGGTATCATGAAATTCTAGATTATGATTTTAACTATGCGTTGGCATACGAAGGCATGGGGCAGGCTCTTCTACGAATGAATAAAGATGCGGAAGCTGAACTTGAATTTCAGCAAGCGCTGGTGTTCGATAGTCAGTTGTGGCGTGCCCATAATTTTCTAGGTATCATTGCTGATCGCCAATCTCGGCATTCTACGGCTATGGATCACTATCAACACGCTCTTCTCATTAAACCAAATGAACCTCATGTTCTGAATAATCTCGGCATGGCACATTTTCTTAACAAGGAATACGGTAAAGCAATTGATATTTTTCAACAGGCCATTCATATCAATCCGAATAACTCAAAAATTTGGAATAATATTGGAATGACCTACGCAAAAATTGGTCAATATTCATCGTCTTACGATGCGTTTCAACGAGGGCTTGATGCTCCTAAAGCATATAACAATCTCGGACTTCTTTTTTTAGAAGAAAAGCAAACAGCTCGTGCGTTGAAGTGCTTTGAGAACGCAGTCAGTGCGCAAACGACGTTCTATGAAAAAGCACAAAAAAATCTCACTCTGGCAAAGAAAGAACTTTCCAAACTATCTCCTTTTAAACGGCGTGCCGTCAAACTTCAGCAAGGAAGTTGTCTCTAAGAAATGCGATGTTTGATCTCATGCCTGCTCAGGCATGAGATCTAAACGTATATTCTCCTTGTCTCACCTCGCTACATCTAGGATTTTCTCTCTCGATCCCAGTTCGGAAATTCAGAAGTTACAATCGTTGTCTATCTGAGAAAGAGCCGAATAGGCATTGAACGTTGAACTCGGGCTTTCTCCTGAATTGTTGATTAGAGGTCGTCTTGGCAACGATTTGTTCCCTATCTGCCAGAAGACCGAATAGTCAGAGAACGTTGACCCCGGTTTTCCTCCTAAGGTGTTGATGAGAAGTCGCCAAGACAGCACAAGGCAATGCCTTAAACATCGGAAGGTTATACCCGCTTGGATGTACTGATAATGATTGAGGTCTCATATCACGTATTGGATATCAAAATTGAGTAGGTTGGCGCTTTACTGTTTCGGTATAACTGACATGGCTATAAGTGGGATGTCGGCAGAGTTAACGCTGTCTGTTACTTTAGAATGGTTTCGGCTCGTGTCGTTTGAGAAGGATTCAGATCGATTGATTCGAAAGCTTATCCCAGTGACAGACTTCTGTTTTCATGTGAAAACAGGCGACGATGGCACGGGATTTTTCGACTTGCTATCGTTTGTTATGCGGTGGCTGGATTTGATGGGGATTTCTGCTATACCGCTGTCGTGTAGGTTAACATTGGGCATGGGTGAATAGGAAATCACTTTTAGCGGTAAGAGCGTCGGATGGACAACAGTTGAGTCTAACGGCTACGAGTGGATAACGAAAGGGTTGGTGAGGGACGATGGCATTGCGTTTGCTTTAGTAGACGGTATGAACGCGAACCACGACAATGACATTCACAACCCTCACCAACTTACACAGAGGAGATCCCCCATGAACCACATCATGACCTTCATCAACGACGAAGACGGTGCGACGGCTATGGAATATGGCTTATTGGCGGCCTTGATTAGCGCCGTGATCATTGGATCAGTCACGACGCTCGGCAATGTGATTGGGACGACCCTCAATACGATTTCTGCTTCGATGACAGCGGCCAGTTAACCCAAGTCCTGGCCGTGGTGATATTGTTGGATGGGAGGAAGTCCTGAGTTTATACAAGAGAATACTAGATCTTCGACAAGCCGTCTGAATCCTTAGCGATTGAGACGGCTCTTTGTTTTTAGAAACCCATCAGAGTGGTTCGGAAAAAACTCACCGGCTCGACTCCTTTAACTCTGTGTTTATTATGAGAAAGAGAAGGAAGTCAAATGGTTGTTTTCCTGAGTTTCTTTAGAATTTGCACTTTGAAGTTTATGGGTCCTGATCATGAGTATGGTTCTAGAGTGTTACGTTTAATTCGAAGAGAATGCCAACGTCATGTATAGTATTGATGAACGGAGATGTCCACATTACTTTGAAGGAATATGCGTAGGCTCTTGTATAGACATTTTACAGCATGCGAGTTACGCTAGGTGCTTGAATATGATGAGAAAGGCTTAGCATGATCCAACGATCCATTGAATATTGCCAGAGGGATTTGTGGGAAACCAATCTCGAAAGTCTGGAGCCGCTCCAGCGATATTGGGTCAGTTTCCTGCGTCTGATGTTTGTGGCGGCCTGGGAATTTAAGGAAAGTGTTCTTAGTATACGCGCGACGAGTCTTGTATACACCACCTTGCTTTCCATCGTGCCGTTTTTAGCGGTGATGTTTTCAGTGCTTAAAGCGTTTGGCGTTCATCAAGAAATAGAACCAATTCTGGGTCATGCGTTAGAGCCATTAGGTGAAAAAGGTGGTGAGGTTACTCGCAATATTATTGGATTTATCGACAATCTAGAGGTCGGAGTGTTGGGGGCTGTCGGTGTCGCTGGGCTTTTCTACACGACGTATTCCTTAATCGCGAAAATCGAAGAAGCCTTGAACTCGGTCTGGCGTGTTCAGCAAGGTCGTCCGTTTGCTCGTCAATTTACCGATTATCTTAGTGTCGTGCTCGTCGGTCCTGTTTTTGTGTTTACGGCATTTGGATTGACGGCATCGGCACAAAGTCATTGGCTTGTGCAGCAAGTCGTCTCAATTCAGCCCTTCGGGTACCTAATGGTCTGGGCGACAAAGCTGTTGCCATTTGTTTTCATCTGTTTTGTGTTTACCTTTCTCTATAAATTTGTTCCTTACACAACTGTGAATTTGAAGTCAGCATTGATGGGTGGGGTAACGGCCGGGGTACTGTGGCAATTAGCTGGACTGGTTTTTGCCAAAACCGTCGCCAGTTCAGGGAACTACAGTGCAATCTATTCCAGTTTTGCGGTGCTCATTCTCTTCCTGATCTGGCTCTATGTCGGATGGCTCATCGTCTTGGCAGGGGCGCAAGTTGCCTATTACCATCAACATCCATCGGCGTATCTGATGCAGTTACGGTGGCGACAGAACACGCATACGTTTCGTGAACATGCTGCTCTAGCCATTCTGCTACAGATCACCCGTCGGTATTTTGGGAGTTCACCTCCATTGGAAGAGTGGCGTCTTGCACAGGCCTTGAACGTTCCGCTTTCGGTGGTAGAAGATGCCACGAAGCTGCTTATTGAGGGAGGAATACTTGTGAGGACCGCAGAGCCGATTGGTGTCACACTCGGGCGGCCTCCGGAGCAAGTATCAGTTGTAGAAATTCTTGATTTAGTTCGTGCTCAAGATCAAGCCTGTGCTCTCTTTTCTAATGATGATATGAAGGAAGTCGGCCAAATGTTACGACGAAGAGACGATGCTGTCGAAGACGCTCTCGAAGATGTCACTCTGCGATCCCTTGCACTCAATGGTCGTTTGCCGCAAGATCTGGCAACCCCTCGATTGATACATGCCGAAGAAGCTGAGACTGTTCCATCTCCAGCCGTGCATGACTCATAGGCATCGATGACTTTCCCTTTTTCTTTTTTGTGCTTTCCCTTATTGTGAAAATATATTTTGAGAAGGGTTGAAAAAGGATATGACGGAGTGATGAAAATTGGACTCATTCAAATGTCCTGCTCTCCGAATCCATCGGAGAATGTGGCGCAAGCTGTTTCTCATATCGAAGAAGCTGAGCGTGGAGGTGCGTGCATTGTCTGTTTACCAGAGCTGTTCCGTTCGCAGTACTTCTGTCAGCGCGAAGATGCGGCTCTCTTTGATTTAGCCGAATCGATTCCTGGTCCGACGACAGAGGTGTTGGGGAAAATCGCCAAAGAGAAAAAATTGAGCATTCTGGTTCCACTGTTCGAACGGCGAGCAGCGGGGGTGTATCATAATTCGCTCGTTGTGATGAATGAAAAAGGTGAAATTTCAGGTCTGTATCGTAAAATGCATATTCCCGACGATCCAGCCTATTATGAAAAGTTTTATTTCACGCCGGGGGATAAAGGCTTTCAAGCCATTAAGACATCTTATGCTACCATCGGTCCGTTGATCTGTTGGGATCAATGGTATCCTGAGGCAGCGAGGCTAACGGCATTGCAAGGGGCAGAGTTGCTGGTCTATCCCACAGCGATTGGTTGGCATCCTGCTGAGAAGACGCAAGAGGGCACCGCGCAACGTGAGGCGTGGATCACCATTCAGCGAAGCCATGCGATAGCCAATGGAGTATTTGTCGTCTCAGTGAATCGGGTCGGTCATGAGATTCAGTCAGAAGGTGGAGATGGAATCGAGTTTTGGGGTAGTTCCTTTGTCTGTGATCCGTTTGGAGTGATTCTAGCTCAAGCCTCTGTCGAAAAAGAAGAAGTGCTGCTTGTCGATATCGACTTAAAACGAATTGAAGAAACTCGTAGAAATTGGCCATTCCTCCGCGATCGCCGCATTGACGTGTATGGGGAGATTACGAAACGGTATCTCGGTGACGAATGAATCGTATTTGCGAGTCTGTTTATAGTTGATGTTTTTACCCTCACCCTAGCCCTCTCCCTTAAAGGGAGAGGGAATTAATGAACTATTAAGCTTTCCTCGTGCTCGTTGACCTCAGATGGTACTCTGTGGTTTTTCTTTGATCTATCCTAAAATTGAAAGTTCGCTCTCCCCATTGTTGGGGAGAGGGGTAGGGTGAGGGGGACCATTGAAGCGTATGTCAAAAAGTTCAAGAGTTAACGCCAAACGTCTTCGACGTGATCAGACTGATGCTGAACAAAAAATCTGGCTGCGGCTTCGTGCTCGTCAACTTAGCGGAGAAAACTTTCGTCGACAGCATCCCGTTGGAAGATATATAGTCGACTTTTGTTGTGTTGAAAAGAAAGTAATAGTTGAACTGGATGGCGGGCAACATGCTGAGCAAGAACAGGATGATCAGCAGCGTACAGAGTATTTGAAGACGCAGGGTTACCGTGTGCTGCGATTTTGGAATCATGATGCCTTGGAGAAGACAGATGATGTGTTGGAGGAGTTAGTGAGGGCCATTGATCGTTCTGATAGCAGTCACTCTCACCCTAGCCCTCTCCCTGGCAGGGAGAAGGGACAAAGTAATGGATTTCGCATGCCGGCGGAGTGGGAGCTGCATGAGGCCACATGGGTTGGATGGCCGCACAACACCACCGATTGGCCTGGGAAGATGTCGGCTATTCACTTGGTCTATGGCGAGATTGTTCGGAAACTGAGTGTTGGCGAGATTGTTCGGGTTTTGGTAAATGACAAGAAGCATGAAGAGCGAGCCATGCGAATGTTAGACCGAGTTGGTGTTGATCGTTCACATGTGGAGTTTTTTCGTATTCCTACCAATCGTGGATGGACCCGGGACTTTGGGCCAATTTTTGTAAAAAATTTTAACCTACAGTCTGAGCTGCGTATTGCGCGATTTCGATTCAACGCGTGGGCGAATTATCCGGATTGGCAAAAGGACAATCGAGTGCCTGAACGTCTCGCGGCTAAGCTGAAAATGCCAGTATCAATTGTTGAACATGGTGGACGTCTTGTGGTTCTAGAGGGAGGAAGTATCGATGTTAATGGTTGTGGGACACTACTGACGACTGAAGAATGTCTCTTGGATGAACAGGTGCAAGTACGTAATCCAGGATTTCAAAAACATGATTATGAACAAATATTTCGTCAGATACTGGGTATAACAAATGTCGTATGGCTCGGCAAAGGCATAGCCGGTGACGATACGCATGGACACGTAGATGATCTTTGCCGGTTCGTGAACCGAAATACGGTCGTGGTGTGTCAAGAATCCAATACGCAGGATGAAAACTATGAAACATTAAAGGAAAATCGAGAACGACTTGCTTCGGTAAAACTCGAAGATGGCTCCTCGGTTCAGGTCGTTCATTTACCGATGCCAGCGCCATTACGTTTCGAAGGTCGTCGACTTCCTGCTAGTTATGCAAATTTTTATATCGCGAATGCGGCTGTGCTCGTCCCGACGTTTAATGATCCCCATGACCGTGTGGCGTTAGGTATTTTGGGAGAACTGTTTCCTGATCGTCCTGTGGTCGGTATCCACGCAGTCGATCTCGTGTGGGGTTTTGGAACAATTCATTGTCTGACCCAACAACAGCCAGCCTTAACTCGTCATTCATGAATCGTCGCTCATATCTCGCATGGAAATTCGTTGAATCTGTTTTACGAGCAACGAGCAACGTTAGGTAAAATATGAACACTCAATCCTCAGGATCATTTGAACTTCCCTCGCCATTGAGAATTGGTTGGATCGGGACTGGTGTGATGGGATCCTCCATGTGCGCACATCTCCTGACCCAGGGCTATGATCTCACGGTCTTTACTCGGTCGCGTGAAAAAGCTGAGAGCTTGCTGGACCAGGGCGCGCATTGGGCTGATTCCCCAGGTGAAGTGGCATCTCATAGCGATATCGTGTTTACGATTGTTGGGTTTCCGAATGATGTCCAGGAAGTGTATTTCGGCAAAGACGGTCTATTAGCGGAAGCGAAAGCCAAGCATGTGTTTGTCGATATGACGACATCGAGACCGACTTTAGCCAGAGAGATAGCTGAAAGTGCAGAGGTCAAAGGCGCGTACAGTATCGATGCGCCAGTTTCGGGAGGGGATATTGGTGCGAAGAATGCGACCTTATCCATTATGGTTGGAGGCGACGGTCCTATTGTCGATGCGCTGCGACCGTTATTGAGCGTATTAGGAAAGTCAATTGTTCACCAAGGCGGACCGGGTAGCGGGCAACACACGAAGCTATGTAATCAAATCACGATTGCCGGAACCATGATCGGTGTGTGTGAAGCGCTGATATATGGCTACCAAGCCGGGCTCGATTTGAACACAATGTTGAGTTCAATTCAAGGAGGGGCTGCAGCCTGTTGGACATTGGATAACTTAGCGCCTCGTATGCTTAATCGAAATTTTGATCCTGGGTTTTATATCGATCATTTCATTAAGGATATGGAAATGACTCTCGAAGAGTCTAAGCAACTGGGCATTCAATTGCCTGGACTCTCTCTGGTTCATCAACTCTATCGCGCGGTCCAGGCCCATGGGCATGGACGCTTGGGAACACACGCTCTCCTCCTTGGCCTCGAGCATCTGTCAGACCTACAAGTCAAGACGTGAAGCGTCGTTCGTGAAAAAACAAACGTATCTCGTCGTTCGTATCTCGTCGCTCGCATACAACGTCAAATATGTCTTGATTTTTCCAATGGAGTCATTCCCTTTATCTCGCTCTCGGGGGCGTGAAGGACGTAAAGCTATTGCAGATGAATCAGTGCAGAATCTCTCTTTGACGAGGTACGAGCAACGAGATGCAAGCGACGTTTTTTCGTGACAGAACAACCAATGAAAACTCTTGATGATCTACGACACACACTCAAGCGCATAGATGGGCGTGGCTATAAAGCTTATAAAGAGATTGTCGGAGCCTATGATTGTGAATGGTGGACGTTGTTTGTTGATCATGTGCAAGGTGATCCATTTGCTGCACCCACAAAAATTCGTGCGCGCGTCAATCATAACATCTCTCATCTTCCTGCCGATTTGTGGACGATGCGTGTTCGTTGTGTCGCACTTCGAGATTTTCTTGCGCGTACGGTGCATCGCACGATTCAAACTCTTCCCCAAAGACATCGAGGGATCGGCAAAAGCGGGCTTATTTCTATTGACGTTGGTGGGCAAGAGATTCTTGAGAGGTCGGCGGTTGTCATAACAGAGCAATGGGTTGAAGCGCGGATTGAGGTCGGGTTGCCGGCATCGGGGCGAACCATTCTTGGAAAACATGCAGACGCGATATTATGTCAAGAAATTCCCCACATCATTCAGCAGAGTCTTCTCTGGGCGCAATTGCCTCAACAATTGTGCCAAGGACATGTGGACTATGCAGAAAACTATGATTCGATCCAACGGGCCTTATCAGCTCGGGGCTTAGTTGCATTTGTGGCGGACGGATCGATCTTGCCTCGTGAAAGCGGAAATTCTACACAACCGTTATCAGTTGAACAGGCAAAGCCGTGGCTGAGTCCAGACTCCTTACAGGTAGCCTTTGATTTGCCTCATTCAGTAATGACTCAATCTGGTGGGGTGACGCGTTTGATAAAAGGATTGGGAGTTCCTCGTGGCATTACGCTGATTGTCGGAGGCGGTTATCATGGCAAATCGACATTACTGCAGGCTATTCAATGTGGTGTGTATCCTCATGTTCCTGGAGATGGGCGAGAATATGTTGTGACCTCTTCTGATGCCGTAAAGGTTCGAGCCGAAGATGGTCGACGAATTGGCAATGTGGATATTAGTGGTTTCATTAGCCATCTTCCCCAACATCTGGAGACCTCATGTTTTTCAACTGATAATGCGAGTGGGAGTACGAGTCAGGCTGCCAGCATTCTGGAAGCGTTGGAAGTTGGAAGCCGTGTCATTCTCCTAGATGAAGATTCAAGTGCGACCAATTTTCTGGTTCGCGATGCACGTATGCAGGCACTCGTCAAAAAAAGCGATGAACCGATTACGCCATTCTTGGATCGAGTGGAGGAACTGCATGGGGATTTGGAAATGTCCACGATTCTAGTCCTGGGCGGGTGTGGTGATTATTTTGATGTAGCGGACACCGTGATTTGCATGAAAGAGTTTCAGCCTGTGAATGTTACAGGCGATGCGAAAGAAATTGCCCGTACTCATCAATCTACACGTCGAAGAGAAGTCTCAGACTCTTTTCCTCCCGTTTGCACACGAATTCTTCATGCGGATGGCCTTGACCCTTCATACGGCCGAAAAGATGCCAGGATTACCGTGCGCGCCGTAGATGAGATTGCCTATGGTGGCGAAATCATTAGATTGGAAGCCGTTGAGCAACTCGTGGATGAGAGTCAAACTCGTGCTGTGGGATATGCGTTGTATTTGATAAAGCAGCGATTCATGAATGCTCGAACACCCCTTCGTGAAATCATCTCAGCTCTGGAATCAGAATTCGATCAAAGGGGGCTTGATGTTTTGAATCCATTCTTTCAGACTGAGGCTCATCCAGGAAACTTTGCCCGTCCCCGTGGGCAAGAAATTGTGGCTGCACTCAACCGCCTAAGAACCACACGTTTCGACCAAATCAGTTAATTCTTCTCCTCTATAGCGAATCCAAAAAATTCCAATGGTGCCTAGGCCACGAACGCTCAACGCACTACTGGCCTTGTCGTATCAATCTTTACGGAGAATCGTTAGGGTCATTCAGTAGTGTGATCATAGGTGGCCTAGGCCACGAACGCTCAACGCACCACTGACCTTGTCGTATCAATCGTTACGGAGAATCGTTAGGGTTACTCAATATTGTGTTCATAGATAGCCTGGGACACGAACGCATAACACGCCAGTGCTCGTTGCGAGTCCAACTCTTACTGAGACGCACTTGGTAAACGAACCATGAGGGTTACAGGTGTCCTAGTAGCGACGATTGTTGTGTTGTCCTGCGTATCTTAAATAGGTAACTGGCGTTCAACGCGGTTCTACCGCTGAGGTTTCGACTTGAGGTCGCCAAGCCAACGTCATTACTCACATCAAACATTGGAAGGTTGTACCCGCTTGGATTATAGCGAATACAAATACGCTCCAGCTAAACCATGAGGACTTTCAACGCGATATCCAATGTGTCAAGAGTACGAAAAATCATTGAATCGGCTATAACTGATAATGATTGACGTCTCATATCACGTATTGGTTATCAAAATTGAGCAAGTTGGTTCTTCATCGTTTCGGTATAACTGAATCGGCTATAGACCCCCTGAAATCAGAGTCATACCTCTCATTTGGTTTTCACCCTGCGGATCAGAATATGCCTGTATAGTGAACTCGTCATGTGATGAACGGTCTCGTGTTTCTTTTCTTGTGTGTCGAATTTTCTACAGCCAATAACCTAAATAATCTAAAAATTATGAACAGATGAAGGACCGGCTCGGCTTCGGTAGGAAGGCAGAATTAACGGAGATGAGAGGCTACATGGTTACCCAATCAGTTAGAACTTTTTCAATTCGCACCCCCTCTTGTTCAGGGTCCAGCACTTTGACAATTTCAGGAATTGATTGGCTGTTCTGCATCGTGGCGAAGTTTATCGGAACGGGGTCCGAGTAGGGATGTTGTGTCGCATCTTGAATGAGAAGAATCGTAGGATGTAAGAGGTTTTCTTTCGAATGAGCGGTGACAATGCCGCGTTCACCTGTGTTGAGTTCAACCAGGCTATAGATTGGGTAGATCCCAACTTGCGAAATAAATTGTGACACGAGTTGTTGATCGAGTTGGTTTTGTTGTCCACGTTGATACAATTCACGAAGGGCATGTTTCCCAGACATCGGCGGAAGGCCCAATTGACCTGTCAGCAATTCATCATATTCGTCAACGACTCGAAGTAACCGACTGCTCGTGGACATGGTATCCGGTGCGATCTGTTTTGGATATCCTGTCCCATCGAGACGCACGTGATGAGTCTCGATTATTTCTCGCACCTGATCAGAAATTCCTGAACTTTCCTTTAAAATCTCCATACTCAATTGAGGATGTAAATTGTAAAGATCTTGATCTTCTTTCGATTGTCGATTGTTGGCGATCAACAACGAGGATGGTATGCGAAGTAATCCGACGTCGTGTAACAGTGCGGCAGTTCCTAAAATTCGAAGTTGCGCCTCGTCATAGCCAATCAAGCGTCCTAAGAGGACAGCAAGAGTGCCCACGGACAAAGAATGCTCATGTAAATCAGCTGAAAATTCACGTGTACGAATTAAGGCAATGCAGGCATCTTCATGCTCGAGCGTTTGAGAAATAATACTATGAGTCACTTCTTTCACTTGATGAGCTTGAATGGTACCCGATGTCGCAATGCTCGTGAGGAGATCTCGGACTGATTCAAGCATTTCAGATCGACTCTCTCTCGTAGATGAGAGTTCGTTCGATAGTGATTTTCCACGGAGCGTTGTGGGGAGATTTGAGATGCGTTCTTTAGCTTGGTGTTCGTCAGCATTGAGGACGATTGGAACGTCTTCGGCCGGATGTTCTTCTTCAACGTTGTCCCCACCCTCTGTATTCTCAGGGGTTCGAACCGCATCAATACCACGACTCAGATCGATTGTGAGCTGTTTGACTCCACATTGCTTCAGTTTATCAATTTGCGTCTGTGTCGTAATTGAAAATCGATGACGAAGAAATGGAGTTTCCATCCAGGGGCGATCGACTCCACACACGTACATGCCGAGAATCAGGTCGTTGATAGAGATGATTTTCTGTGACATGGCGATGAAGGGGAAGACAATAATCTTTGTCTCGTTCTCAATAATATTTCGGACAAAATCGTTTCATTCTTTACTGAATACTGGATTTCTTTTCTCTTACTCATGCACTATTTTCCTAACGTGACAATCCTCGTGTTGACCTTGTATGAGGCCTATCCATTGTGTACGTTCAACTTTTCTGAGGCTCACTTCACTCAAAGGATCAGTCTCAAGGTTCGACAGTCTCACCATGATGCTTGAACGTATTAGTTTTTGAAACACGAATCTTGAGTTGGATTAGTACCTTTACTTAGCATTACGATTGGCAGGGTTCATGTTCATGACATGTTGGCGTGTGACTCGAATGAGTGATGCGTTTCTGTCCGGAATCTTGATGCGGATTTTGAGCAGGCGATTAGCCATCTATTTGCTTAGCGCATTAGTAGTCGTTCCCGTGTTTCTGCCATGTCTTCCTAATAGTGGATCTATTCTTGCCCCGATGCAATGTGTTTCCTCGAACCTCTCCGTCAACGAAAAACACCTGTTTCTGACAAAATTCTGACAGGCAGCTCCCTCTTTCCAGGGTATGGATCACTCCCTCATTGAGGAGAAAGTCTGTTGGGAATACATGAATTGCGGGTATTTCTCAATTGAATCCGAAGTTCTTTTGTTTGGTTGTCAATAATTTTTGCGTTCGAAGACATGGCATTTTCTTTGCTCAAGTTTGATTGTTTGGCTACCGATGATCGCAGTACAGCAGTGAAAGACAAGCCAGCAAAAGGAGCGAGAACATGACGAAGCCCAAAATATCCTCCACTCATATCTGTTCAGATCTTTCCTCGAATTCGTGTAAGAGAGAGGCGTGTGCGCGTGTCAGTCGATATATCGTCACTGCATTGTTTGTGGTTCTATTCGTTGGTTCATACGCCGACATGCTGAGTGCTCAAGAAACGGCACCGACAACGATAGCAAAACGATCGGTTATTCCGATCCTGGGTACGACTTACAATGAAGAATGGGAACAAGTGGGTATTGTGGCCGACGTTGAAGTGGAATTTGAACGTCGGGATGATCATGACGGGCTACAATTAGATTTTCTGACCAAGCCTGGCAGGTTTTCATCTTTGGCAAAGCGTTCTGTTCAGGAAGCTCTTGCACTAGTGACTCAGGCCGCAGGGTTGAATGCCGATTCTTGGACGGTACGCTTTCGGTTGCCGTATGCAGGGGTGACCTTGTACGGGGAAAGCTTATCCGCCATGGCGGCCATGAGTGTCGTGGCATTAGCCAAAGGAGAAATGGTGCATGGCGATATTGTCATGACGGGAACGGTGACACCAGAAGGCTCGATTGGTACGGTGGGAGGCATTCCTTTGAAAATCGTTGCCGCGCATCAAGAGCACTTTCGTCGAGTCTTGATACCAGAAGAACCTGATGTCGCAGATGGTGATTGGGAAACGCCATTTCTTATGCATGTCTCTCCGGTAAGATCAGTTGATGTGGCCTACTTTGCTTTGACCGATCACCACCTAAAAGCCTCTGGTGCTGATCAGCAGTTTGAGGTCAGTTTAGCCCGTTAATGATGAATATCCCGATTTAATAGATACCTCACCCTTCTTGGATGTGGGGCCTCCGACGTTTCTCGTCATTGTTTGTGTAGCTGATTCATCGTGAAGAATCAGTCTTCAATGCAAAGCCTTATGTATTCTTGCAATCTTCTGATCTACGCCAGAAATTCTGGTATGATTGAGAAGGTGCTCAACGATTCTTACCCAATCGCGCTTGTTTTTCTTTCTGACGTCAACGAATCTTATACTTACTAGATATGGATAATAGACAACAGCAGACACGACCTTGCTTTGCGGTTGATATTGATAATGTCCTCGCGAGAGCTGAACAGGAAGTGCAACGCTGGTATTTGGAATTAACGGGGAACCCTTGGCCTCGAGGGAAGTACGGAAGTGCGGGCGGTTTGGATACTGGTCTGTTGACGCACGATATCGTCGAGGAGATTTTCTTACGATTCCATGAACGATCAATTCCTCATCTTCCTCTGTTGCCTAGTGCAAAGGTTGCGTTGAGGCAATTGCAGGATCGTTATCGTATTGTCATCATTACGGCTCGACGACCGACATCTCGACCGCAAACTTTAGCATGGCTCCAAGCCCATCAAATTCCGTTCGAAGAACTCTACCATACTGAAGATAAAGCCGAAGTTCCTGAAGACATTTGCTTAGCGGTGGATGATCACCCTTTGCATGCACTTGCCTACTGCCAACTGGGCATTCGTGTTTTTTTGATGGATCAACCATGGAATAGAGGGATATCTCATTCATTATTGACACGAGTCACAGGATGGGACGAGCTTCTTCAAGTTCTTGATTATGGAAATATGAGCAGTCGAAAGGTGAATATCTTGGAAACTCCTCGGGTGAAGCATCTTCTTCAATCAGTCAATCGCGACGTGACGTGCAGGGTCGTTGAAGCCTCATGAGCTGATGGTTTTTTCTTTCTCATTTTGGTCGATATTTTCGATTGCGATTTCTATAGCGAATCCATATAAATTCTTGAGATATGCTGAGGCCGTGAACGTTCAACGCACCACTCGTCATATCTGTCCAACCTTCGCTGAGAATTCCTATGGTCATTCAATATTGTGATCATAGATGGCCTCAGTACTTTCTTCCAAAGATCTTCAAATTCCCTTCGCAAGTTTTCATGCCGGCATCCGATAAGATACTAGAGTTCAGCATGTATGAGGCGTGCCGCCTCCTAAACAATCCACAATCCAATATCCAGAAACAAGTTGGAGGAAATACATGTCGTTCGATACTGTAGTTAAAGAAAGTTTGCATATGTTGCCCTGGACTGTTCTCGTTGCTGAAGATAATCCTGATGATTGTCGACTCACTGAAGAAGCGTGGCAAGAAGCACAGCTTGGTCACGAGCTTCGTTTCGTCCATGATGGAAAGGAGCTGCTTGATTATTTGTACAATCGAGGTAGTTTTGCCGATGCTGAAACCGCTCCACGTCCGGGCGTGATTCTTTTAGATCTCAATATGCCACAAAAAAGTGGAGGCGAAGCTCTTTTGGAAATCAAAACCGATCCAGCCCTTGCACGTATTCCGATTATTATCTTGACGACATCGAAGGCTGCACAGGACATGTTCAACACGTCGGTCTTAGGGGTCAATGGATATATCACGAAGCCTGGGACATTTAACGGGTATATTCAGATGATGCAAAACCTTGCGTGCAATTGGTCGGAAATGATTGATTTGCCTTTTTCTCATCGTGACCCGGGCCCCAGCGATTGGCTGGGAAAAACTGCGTTATGTTAAGGCTGTTTCGAATGCCCTCTCCAGCTTAAGTAGGCCTTCGGCTTCCTTTGATCAATTGGACCTCTCTCTGCTATAGCCGACGCACTTGGCTTCCACCCCATGGTTGACTGGTCGGGTTTTGACACTCTCAACTCCTATTCACGACCTTCTCGACTGACTTTACGGATTTTGATGAAGTAATGACCTTTCGATTGCTTCGCTTAGCCTTTAAAGATTTAGCATGAAAATGCCGATGAAAGAGAAAAGGCCTGCTGGATGATGGCATGACTTCAAGGGCGTGGTCCTGACGATAGGAACTTTTTACTCATCAATCGGAAGAGCACAATAACTATGAAACAGCAATTATTTTCCTGCAGTCTGGTGGTTGTCTTTATGACTGGTCTCTACACGCCGGGATTGGCTGGACAGTATGATGAGTTTATTCAGCTTGTGAATCACCGTGATCAGCATGGTACTCTTGTGGTGCCCCATCATTCAGATGGAACAAAGTTTGAAAAAGATTCGATGTCTCAGGCTCAGATGACCTCTCACATGGAGCAGTCTTCTCAATCAGCGACAGAAGCATATTCGAATGGTGAGTCACCTGAAGTCATGAAGAAAACCGTTCTACCATCTCTTCTTGAGACCTATACGTTTCGGAGTACAAATTGGGGCATGAGTATTTCAGATGTCAAAGATAAAGAGACGGCCAAATTTTTATGGGAACTTGATTCTCGACCCCTATCGCCCGGTGAGCATCGGTTGGGATATCGAGCAAGTATCAGTGATATTAAGGCCGTGTTGACGTATGCGTTTGAGAATGATCGTCTTTTGAATGCCAAATATATTTTTGATACCAATGAAGGAAAAAACGATGGACAGCCTTTGTGGTCTTACAAAAAAGTGAAAAGTTGGATCAGTCAGACCTATGGGCTACCGCAGTCAGAGGAAAAGCTCTGGAGTAATGAATTGTATCGGTATGCGCCGGAATTATGGGGTCGGGCTGTTATGAGGGGACATCTCACCATTGTTGATGAATGGAATGTCGATGGAACATCGATTATTCTTTTATTGAATGGTGGCGATGAATCTGTTGGCTTAATTGCAGAATTTTCAAACACCGCGCATGCGTCAAGAACTGAACTTGTGCATCTTCCTCCTTCATTTTTTGCCATGTAAGTTTTCTTGTCTGTTGTTGTACTCATTAATAGGCGTTGAAATCTGCTACGCGTATTGATGGTTTTCCTTCCTATCGTTCATTGCGATTCTTTTTGAGTCGAATGAGAACGAATCCCCGAGACTCCTCCTCGAGAGATGCCGGAACAAACACGCTGTTTGAGTTTTTCTCGGACAAAAGTTAAGAGATGTTACGATGTGTACGCAGGAGAGAACTCACGATGGTTTTTTGAGATCGAGGTGTCTACCTACCACCAATACCAATAGGGGTAGGGGCGATACAGCCCACCATAATATCCCCAGTAGGGTCCCCAGTACGGATACCCATAATAGGGTCGATAACCATAACCAGAATCATCGACATCTTCCCAGACCTTGAGATGTTGAATGGTCATCGTCGGGTAGACGTAATCCATTTCATCCAGAAGTTCTGTTTGGGATCCGGTGATTTTCCCAATCAGCGTCACTCGCGTTCCGTTTGGGACTGTGGCAGGGTCTAAAAATTCAGACTGAAAGGCTAGCAGTCGTCCCTCAGATTTTGTTCGATTGCTGGTCGGCTCTTGGTTATCAGTCAGGGGGAGCTGTAATATCGTAAGTCGGGTATGGTCTTTGAGTCGCTTGGCGGACAGGATTTCACCACCAACAAGAATCAGAGTTCCCACATGCGAGTCAGGATTTTTTTTGATTTGCGAAAAGGAAAGATTCTGGTCGACCTGGCCTTGTAAGCTTTTGGGAATAATCGTGTGCGATGTTGAAGAGCACGCAGACGAGAGCAAACAACAGACCACGAGGGTAAGAGCTTGCGGAACGTGGAGTGTTCTGAAAGCGAATGTCTCCCTGAGCATGAAGTTTTTCATAATTACAGGATATCGTGTTGGATGAGGTAATTCAAATGACAGGGGAGCAATTGTGTTCGTTTTATGGTGTAACCCGTTCTGTGAGCGTACGAATTCTCTCGTCTTTTCCGCCTAATTTCAGGTATTGCTGGTATTGGGCTAAGGCTTGAGTCGTATCTTTTCGATAGAATTCATAGAACGTGCCCAGGTTATAATAGGCCTCTATTAGAGTAGGATCTAACTCTATGGCTTTCTTGTACACGTGTTCTGCTTCGTCGAGTTTCCCATTTCCGGCATAAAGTATTCCTAAATTTAACAAAACATCCACATGTTGCGGGTCAAGTCGTGCAACTGTCTCAAACTGATCAATCGCCTCTAACGGTTGGCGTTGGTATTGGTAGAGAGAGCCGAGATCATAGTGCGCATGGATATGTTCAGGGTCACTGGTAATCGCGTTTTGAAAGGCTTCAATAGCTGTCGGAATCTGTGCTTGTTGTTCTGCTACACGGCCAAGCAAATGCCAGCCATCAGCATGCTTAGGATAGGATTGGGTGAGTTGTAATAGCAGTGACAGTGCTTCGTTTTCCTGATTGTCTTGTTTGTAAAGATACGCGAGATTATACAGTGCTTCTGCCTGATTCGGCACAATAGATAGGACCGCTTGGTATCCGTGTTGGGCTTGCTCATACGCTTGGGCTTGCTCATGCAGCTTGGCGAGTGCGAGTTGGGCTTCCCAATAATTAGGGTAAATGGACAATGCGGTTTGTAGAGTCTGCGTCGCTTCCGGATATTGATGCTGGTTGATAAAGATCAGTCCTAAGTCATAATGAGCCTTCGCAAAATTTGGATTCAGCGCTATTGCTCGCTGTATGCTTGATACCGCTTCTTTTGGCGATTCTCGGAATAGGAGAACGCCTAAGAGGTGATGAGCTTCTGCAAATTGGGGAAAGTTTGCAATGGCCTGTTCGATATGTTTTTTGGCCGAAGCCATATCCCCACTTTGAGCTAGTGTGATGGCGTTGTTGTATAATTCTCTTGCCTGATGAGCGAAGACATTTCTGGAATCAAGAAGAAGGCTTGTGGTGACGGTCAGCAGTCCGATCATGAGGACTCTCATGGAGTATTGGTATGTTGAATAAGTTAATTTCATAGAAACTCCTTGGCCAATGTGCCTATCTGATTCCGGTAGACATATTTGTCAAACTTGTTGGCGTGTACCTTATAAAAGAATCAAGACGGTCTCGCACGAGATTAACATATACGAGAACAGAATATGGTCAGTCTAAAGTACCTAACTTGATCAAAAAGAAAAAGCCTTGGCCTCTCTGCACAGAGGTCAAGGCTTCTCTCCAAGACGTGGTTGATCCTGTGATATGTGTGATGAACGCTATCGAAGAATCACTAATTGACCGACGTGATCACCATTGGCAGACGGGTTGCTGTAGGACAAGACGTTCGTGGCTGTTACGGCAGTCAGGTCACTGGTAGGAATTCCAATGTATTTGGTTTCTCCAGGTTTCAGCAAGACTTTGGCTTCCATCACCCATGGTCCGGCCTGCGAAGAATCTGCTGATAAGTGAAAAGTATACTCAGTGTCTAAGGTGTTGGTAATTTTAAGAAGAATGGGGCGTCCTGCTCTCCCGCCTGTGCCCTGAGAAATTAAATTCAACACTGAGACAGGTGGGTACCAGCCGCTCGATCCCGCAACCTTGGCGGCTGTAAATGTCAAATCCACATCAAGTTCTGTAAACGGTTGGCCGACGACAGACCCCGTCTTTAGGTCACCAACTTCAACCCCACCCGATTGAAGCGCGAGGGCTGATGAGACGCCCCCAAGGATAAGGAAGAGGCCCAATCCTAAGCCAACGAAATAAGTCCGCATCACGATCCTCCTTTGTTGTAAACAAAAAATAAATAGAAAACAGTGTCTCAGGTATATCTCAGATCATAGATTGGTCGTGCAATTCATCTGTCGCATCCATCGTCTCCAAGGCGATGGATCCTATGAAGGATGGAATGAAGGGAGGTAGGCGAACCGTCCTTCATCCCATTCTTCCTTCACAGAATCGGGAAAGAGCTTGGCAAAGAAATCTTGGAAGGCCCTTCGCTGCTCTTACCCAAAAAACCCGTTCGGCTTGAGCCGTAACTCAATTACCACCAATGAGATGCTGATTATTGACAGATTTCATGAAACAATATTGGACTGCTCGTGTGCTTGATTAAGCGAAGCTCAGTATACGGTTGGAAGGATGAGCGGTCTACCGATGTTTGCTGTTGGATGCTACATGATACTACAACTCACAACAATTTTTTTTGAGTCCTATCGAAATTCTGTTTGGAGTGACAATCGTTTTCCCTGGTTATCAAGCTGCAGGTCAAAAGCCCCTCTCTTTTCATAATTCAAACATACCGAATGTTTCCAAGAGAGGAACTTTTCATTCTGAGTTTAATGAGATTTGGGAGTCGCGAATCGAATTTCTTTGCCGACGAATTCTTCTCCGTCTTTCGACACTTCGGCAACAAGTCGGTCGCCAACTTGAGGTCTGGCATCTTTTGTCTCAACGCCATCCTGTTGAAAACTTGTTTGAGCTTGGATCGTGATCGAGACGGATTTTCCCTTCGGTGTTTTTACTACGACGTGATCGGCGCTGGATTCTGTGACCGTTCCAAGCACATGTTCGTTTCCACCGTGAGCCCAAAGTGAAGAGATTGTAAGAGGCAAGGAAAGAAATACGAGAATGGCAAGCCAGCGTGTCATAAGAAGTCTCCTTTTTTAAGCTACATTGAATGAATGTGACTGGTCCTGGTCATGTATCAGACGCTCTCGCCTATGAGTAATTTAAAAAATTCTTGACTCGTACGGAGTCTGTTTTTGCTTTGGAAGCTTCCTGTCATTGCAAGTTTTTGATCTATTGAATCCATAGACATCGAGTCGCGAAGACGTGAAATTAATGATGATGTTCAACGGCAGGTTGGACGTCTTCTCCAGCGAGGAAACGTTCTAGTGCGTCTTGCTCCTCACGTTCTGCTCGAGTGATTGGGTTCATGGTTTTCATCTTTTTGATTTCTTCTGGTGTAATTTCAGGAAGATGACGAATAAAGTGAACGAGTTTCCAGCTATCCGTATCTTTTTCCGGATTACCATCTCCCCAGGCAGGCATCCCGGTAAACCGAACCCCATAGTGAATGACGTAGAATAATTCTCCATCCGACATTTCCTGAATGGTCTGATCGCGCAAATCAGGAACCGGAGGATAGAAGTTCGGCCCCATAGGTGTTTTCCCGCTTCCGTCATTGGCATGACAGGTTGCACAATGATCGGCAAAGTGATGAAGTCCATCGGCTAACACTTCCGGTTCAGGCGGAATAGGGTTATTCGCGTTACGGAGATGGCTGGGAACGGCCCAATGTCGGATGAACCTGACGAGTTTCACTTCGAACTCTGATGGCTTGCCTTTTGCGCTAAATGCTCCGGGTAAAAGCCAGAGTGTGAGAATCAGAATGCCGGCAGTGAGAATGAGTCCTAACGTGATCCAAGTCTTCAAGTGTTATCTCCTTAGGCTATGCCGAAGAGCTATTTGAGGAGGTTCCTTGTCCATAGTGCAAGGTCGTGCATATCTTCCCTTGACACCAGTACCAAATTCTTACTCGAGAGTGCAAAGGCGTTCTTGAGGAATAGTCGCATGGACTTCGTTCCCTTATTAATCCAACATATCGATCCATTTGATGAAAAGTATTGGAAAATATTTTTTGTTGACCGTTCATTTAGGAAGGTGAATTGATAAGAAAATTGACACTTATTTGATTTTCTGTATGGTTTTACCTTCACCGATTTGCTCATTTCTGACCTGATCGTATTTGGCATCATCAGCTATCTTCTCGATTTTTTTCATAAATTTTCGAACGTAAAAAAAGGAATATACATTGCATTATATACAATCCATTCTCTATTCGATAACATATAGATTTTGACTGTGGATCTTCAGAAGTTACCTACTAAACGCTTTATATCATATTTTCCTCAACCGGTATTCATACTCCTAAAAGTAAGAGTAGCATGATACACCCATAGAAGGTGGCGTTGAGGAATCTCAAACAAGGGGGCATGTGTATGACTAGTCCTTTAGAAATTTCTGATGCGTTCAGGACCATGTGCAAAGTTGCTGTTGAGGCGGGTCTATCGCGTAAGGAAATGGAGAATGCCGTTGATGCTGCATGGCTCGTGAAGGCTGATTGGGAACGTCAATTTCTTGAGGGGCAGACTTGTCAATCGGTGTGATGTCTAAGAGACGTTGAGTATTTCTTTCTGAGAGGACGCGGATGAGGATTCTCATCCGCGTCCATCGGGCTCTTCCTCCCGTTTATTTTTATCTAATCTCTTTAAAATGGCTCATGGCATTTTTCGTATGTCCTGTGGCGACATCGGCATGGCCTTGATTCCCATGGGCAATGGCTTCCTCAAGCTCATTCACGCTGGCATCAAGGTGCGGATTACTAACTTCTTCTTGACCGGCTTTTGCATGACCAAGAGCAGCCGTCGCATGGGTCACGAGTGCATCAGCATGGCCCATATTGCCATGCTCAATGGCTTCTTGAGTGTGGGCCATCGCTTCAACCACGTGAGCGTTACTCGCTGCCCCGGTTGCCATGGGGCCACTTTGACATCCGCTGACGGCAAGCGCGAGTATTCCAACCACAATCGTGAATCGTAGAGTCGTTATCAAGACTTTCATGAATCCTCCTAGGTCGAAACTCAAATAAATCATCAGGTCTACATTTTCATTCAGACCATAATGCCTACCGATACCTATGTATACTACAAGTTTTTAATAAATGTAAATAAATGCATGTCATAAATGAGAAAACATTGACAGGAGGTTAAGGCGATTTGATTTGTTGAAAAAGTTGAGGTACAGGAGGTGTGATGTGGCTATGGAATGCAGAGTGAAGATTGAAATCAATTCTCATCAAAAATGATGGTCCTCAATGTAGTGCTGTCGATTCAGGAATGAAAAGAAAAGCCGTTCGATTCCATCTGTCTAACAAGTGGAACTATATCGGTTAGATGTCTGTGGCGTATTGGTAGGTTGTGATAGGGTATTCGGGTTTCGGATATCCTCATTCATGATGAGGTTGTTGGAAGAACAAGGACAGGACACCATGCCTGATGCATGACGCATTCAGTGGTGGTTCCGAGAATAGCGTCGAGAAAGTTTTGGTGGCCTCGTGTTGCCATAATGATGAGGCTAAAGGACTGCTCAGCATCTTCGGATAGAATCTCTTCAGCCACTTGTCCGCTTCTGATAACGGTATCCCAAGTCCAGCCAGGGTGAACAGGTAATTTCACCTTCGGCATGTCTTCTTCATGGCCAACGTGGAGAAGCGTGAAGGCACCTTCAGAATTCCCTAACCTTTGAGCCATGGCCGATGCAACGTCGACTGCCGGTTGTGGGGCTGGAGTAGACGTGATCGGAATGAGGATGCGGTTTAAGGTGACGGTTCCATCAACCGGTGAAACAAAACCTTGGCATCCTGGCGGAACGACTAAGGTCATGATTCCAGACTCCGATGCAATGGCTTCAGCGATCCCATAGGAAGAACGAAGGCTGAAATTATGTCGATGATGAGTGGTCAACACAATTAAGTCAGAGGGTTTATCGCGGAGATATCGTAGAATCGAGTTTTTGGCGTTTGCGCTATAGGCCAATACCTTTTCAACATGAAAGCCTCGCCGTTCGCTAAGGTTTCTTTCCGGGTCATCCTGTCGTTTTTCCCATTGTGTGAGTGTTGTTCGAACCTGAGGGAAGTCGTCCCAAACTGCAAGAGTCTTTTTTTCTTCGCTCTCTTCACTATGAAAAATTTGTAGTTCTGCCCCGGTGGATTCAGCCATTTTCAGTGCATGGATAAACGCGACCTTACTTTCAGTCGAACAGTCGGTCGGATGAAAGATACGTCGAAAATTCAAATGCGGTAGAGTTGTTGGTCTGCCAAAAGGTGAAGCATCAGTGCTATCCGTTTTTAGAATACGAGATTCGTTTTGTGAAACAGAAAAGTTTTTGAGAATATTCATATTCGTGCTCCTTTATTTGAGGGCTCGAAGTATCCCACCTGTTATAGACAACGACAGTCGGCTAGCGTTCATCATCACATGAAAAGTGTAGAGAGGCGTATTTTCGTAAAGCCTCGTAGGTCTTCATAAACTGTTGTTCTCGTTCCTCGCGTGGATCGTGAATCTCAGTGACCTGACTTTCTCTGTCCACAGTTTTTTGTTCTTTTTTCTCGATTATGCGTAGAGTCGACATCAGGTCACCTCATGGGTTAACAATTGATACATGCTGTGTGAATACATTGAAGCCTGTGACTTGTCTCAATGAGTTTGTTCTTGAATGGTGGAAGTTTCATGATGCTCATGTACTAGAGCAAAGGGTGTACCAAATTTTTGTGAGGGTTCTGATGGTTGATTCGGGAGTTGAAAAAATAGGGAGTTTCGTGAAAATTGTATAGTAGGAGAAGTCGTGTCATTTCATGACGTTGAGCGCATATGCTCAAACCATTTCGTGCGAAGTAGCGCAATGTCTGGTCTTTTCAGATGTCAAAGACCTATTGAATGGAATACTGAACGTCAGTGATATTTCTAAATTTCTGATTGTGAGGAATGTATATGTCTTGGGTTATTGGGTGTTTTTCTCGACTCTTGAAGAAGCTGACTAAACTGGGAGTAGGAAGCTCTAGCTTATGATAGAACCGTTATTGCTACCTTCAGATCAATTGCTAAGTAGAGGTACTATTAATACGTCAGCATGGCAAAATGGCGAGAACGCCGCTGGCGGCTTTTTTCAACAGACCCAAAATTATGGAGAGAATTAACGATGAATCTGGATGTTGTCACCTAATCCGTTCGTTTTTAACAAAGGAGCAGAGGGTTGGTTATGATCCACTGTCCTCAGCGGTTGCCTGAGGGAGATCGAATGACCTTAGAGGGTAGCGATGATGCTTCCGGTTGGCTAGGGGGAGAAAAGGCTAGATTTTTTCTGCCTGACCTCAACATTGGGAAGGAATTGATGTCATGTGGCTATTTGTCATGCTTACTTCAGACATTAGAGCTCAGCCCATCGTTGAATCGTTGAGGTCGATTTATGAGATTCATCATTTTGCAAGTTGTATGATCAACCAATGTAAACGTCTAGGTGTCAATGCTCGCCATGGCAGGCGACACGTCGTCCTTGTCATAGGCGCCTTGGTTCTATCTGTACACAAGAGTAACAAGACGTTTTCTTGGTGCGGAGAGGTACTTATTAGCACATGCTCCTTGCATCCTCTCTCACTCGACTTGCTATACCTTGATATTAATTAACTGGCATTGCCGTGATCACTGCGGTGGCCAACATGATATATAAAGGTATGCCGATGGTGACGTTATAAGAAAAGGTCAACCCAAGTGAGGCAGCCAAGGGCAGAGTGGGGCTTGCTTCAGGAATGGCGAGTCGCTGAACAGCCGGAACGGCGATATACGATGCTGCTGCGCACAGTACAGCAAAGAGTGCATAGGTGCCGACCTCGAACGGATGACCGAGTACCATGCTGTATGCATGAGTCACGAGAATACCGATCATCGCAAAGACATTTGGAAGTAGTAGGGCAAATACGATGAAGCCTGAGCCTGCGTTCTTCAAGTCTTTGAGTCGTGAGCAAGCCGTCATTCCCATTTCCAAGAGGAAAAGACTTAGGACTCCGTGGAATAAGACCACAAAAAATTTATCGTCGACCTCGGTAACCTTGACCCCCTGCAACCGGCCGATGAATCCAATTAAAATTCCACCGAATAATAAATACAGGCCTGGGTTAAAGAAAACTTCATGTAAGACTTTTTTACTAAACACGCTTTGAGGCGGAGGTTGTTCATAGTCTGATGCCGCAGCGGCACCGACCGATTTCGCATAAACCGGGACTGTCGTCTCGTGTTCGCCCTTCTCATCTTGACTTTCGATATGTAAGGAATGAACGGGAGCACCTATGCTAGGGCGCGTGCTGGGATCGTAATCTGGTTCTCCTGGCATATTGCCGAAGGCGTCCATCTGTCCTGAATTACGAAGTCGTGAGACGAGGAAGAGGGCGACAAGGCAGCCCGGGATTTCCATCACAGCGAGTAAGACCGGCATATACGCCGCAAAGGCGATATTGGCGGCGGCCAGCACACCAACACAGGTAACAAATGTTCCCGCTGAGTCTGAGCCGTAGTAGCCTGCGACGGTTGCCGCATCGATTTGCCGAAGCTTTGTCATGTTTCGGAGGAAGAAATAGGCTATGGTCCCAATGATCGTGTTCGTGATGAAGCCGACGATCATGAACCCAAGCGCATGCTGAAGGTCAACAGCCTCTAGCATGGCCAATTCTTCGCCGCCGTGCCAGCCGATGGAGATCAACAGATATATCGAGATACTTTTATACAGAACATTCGGAAATTCAAACGGAACTTTAAGCAAAGGCACTAAGAAACCCATATAGAAAAAGAGCAACAGCGGTTTGAATAAGTTGTGAGTGAAGTTGTAGATAAAATCCTCAAGCATGAATTGCTCCTTGTCCTAAAGAAATATGCAACCTCGGCTATTTGCTAGTGGAGAGGTTTTGTACCTGAAAAGGTGAATCTGATATCTCAATGAGCTGAAGCCTAGGCTTATAGGTTTGAATTGAAAGTAAGATTTTATTCATCTTTAGGTGGTATAAATAAAAACAAATAGACAGAATGTCTCTACATGATGCAGGAAGCTCTAACTCTGTCTTTTGCAGGTAGAATGGAAATATCTGTTGAACGAAATTCAGGAAAATTGGCGTAGTAAGGCTCTTAAGGACGACGAATTTGTGAACCTGCGAACCTATCAAAATTTGTATGCTCTCTTCGGGTTCACTCTCTTCCATGTATGCCACATTTCTTGAAGTCCATTTCTGGTCCTAAGTTAAGCTGATAATGAAAAAAGCAAGATTGATTCCAGTCGAGGACACATTTACGAAACCTCAACATTTCATTTGAAATACGTGTATTTAGTGAATTTTATGGTTTTCCTTTTTCTACCCTTGAAGAAGCCCAACCTTTCATATGTGCGGAGACGCACTTGCGGTATAGTGCGAAGCTAAGCTGTGTTTTCAGAGATTGAACGAGCGGGAAGTAACATGTAAAGAAAAATTGATGTGAATGAGAGAAATCCCCTGAGATTATTTTATTAATTAGTGTCATTAAGCCTCGAAAGGTTTGTGACCGTCCTCGAGGAGCAAGTCATGTACAGCTGCTCTTGGCTATTCAAGGGAGATTGGAGAAAGTTAGCCAATGCTGTTCCCCTGACTCCTCCTTTGTGAATCGTATCTTGTTTGTTGGAGCACGAATTTCGTCGTTTGTTGTTCGTATTTCGTGGGAGAAGTCCTTCAGTTTTTTACGAGATACGAACGACGATTGGTTCGAAGGGCTAGAAGGTAATAACGGCCATGGTATATACATAATTGACATCGGCCGTACCTGGACTTTGTGGGACTCGATCAAAGTAGGAGCCTTTGAAAAAGCGGGTATAGCCCACTTGGAAGGAAGTATGGCGAAAATAGCCAGATTGAGGAGCCCAATTCACAGAAGTATCAAACATATTGCCGAGAAAGGTGCCCGCTCGACCAGTAGAGTCCTGTAGGCCACTGCCCACAAAAGGGCCACGACCATCGGCCAGCCAGAAAGTGCGATGAGACGCCATCAACTTAATTGTGGAAGTTGGTTGGAGGGTCGCACGAAATCCAACGGGTGAAAGTACATTAGATGGAAAGATGACTCCTAATATTCCGGTTGGCCCGTATTCTGCGCGGCGCTTCGCAAATAAGAAGTCAAAGTTCTTTCTTGGATTTGGGTCTCCTGAGGAATAGTCAAACAGGTAGACAAACCGAAGAGGCCAATCCGTTCCTAAACTGTACCCCACCTCACCGTGATGACGATGGGCGAAGTGATGAGTGCGGCCGACCTCTCCAACTTGATAGATCGATTCTATCTCATAATCCAATTGCTCTTTGACCGGAAGAGCAAAAAGTCGAAACCCGACAGTAGACAGATCACGTTTTTGAAGATGATTTCCTTCATTAAGTTGAAAGACATACAACTCCGCATTGGCCCATGGAACATGGCGGCTGGAAATCGCTGCCCCCGAAAAATAGGAACTGGGGGTGTTCCAATCCGGGCTGACAGAATGTCGCTGAACGGGTCGTGTCGCAAATGCGCGAAGTCCCCACTTTGAGCTTTTATCTCCACCAAAGGTCAATTGTACGCCATCAAATGTTGGGGTAAAGCTTCCAAACCGATGTCCGGCGACTAAGCGTCCTTGCCCAAAATCCATGATCAATCGTCCGACTTCTAGTTTTCCCGATAGCCCTGTGCCTAAAAAATTGTCAGTCACCACGTCAAGATGCAGTTGAAAAATATCCAAGTGATTGACAAAAATTGGTGACTGATCTTGCCCTCGATCTGCTAGAGGAGCGCGAAAATCAGCTAGTTCAAGTGTGAATCGGATTGGGTCCCAGATGTCTTTGATTCCCAGCAAGATTCTCGTCCGTTGATGAATCTGTTGATTGCTCCCTGCGGTGCCCCGAGTAAAGCTATGATCAAAGGTTTCATAACGAGTACGATGCTCAACACCCAAGTCTAACCATTCTGGAGTCGCTGCAGAAAGAGAATTTGGTTGTTGTAAGATGGCAGTCAAACGATCAAAATCACTCGGAAATTCTTTCGTATGATCTCCAGCTCCGAGCGAGACCTCAGTCCATGACAGTCCAATGACGACAAAAAGAAACGTTAAAAATCCTCGTTGAATTTCTATCATCAGTTCTCTTTCTCCTGAAAATTTGATTTGATGACTATGGCCGTCTGTACACAATTACGTAGACTTGCCCCTACGCAGGGACAGCAAAACTAATGCCATTAGGTAAAGGGTCGGTATATTCGATGAAAAGTTTGGAAAGTAATGATTAATGACGGGCTTCCTCATCGGTAAGGAATGGCCCTTGTCATGAGGTTCCGAGAAGATGGGGGGATATTATCCTCTGAATTCCCTGTTCCTATTTAAATGCTTTCATTCCTGTTTCCTTAAATCCTCAAACTGTCATCATTTCAGAAAAGAGTGCCAATTCACACCTACGTCATGTGCAGCATCGCACGCTGACCTATTGTTGAGTATGAATACTCCACCAGTTATACGAAGTGAAACAAATCAAAAAGTGTTGCGGATATTCATGATTGTCGACTGTCGAATGCCCATTACCTTAATACTGTTTTGTGAGTATAAACTTTGCAAGAGTTTAAAGAAGCTCATTGCTTCCAGCTCTTTCCTTTTTCCTTGGCTGGAGATCCTTTAAAAATCGTCCTTACATCCATCTGTCCAATAGCTTTCCTTTAACTATTGGGCAAAAGGACGGTTTTAGGGGATTTCTTCTCGACTGACATCTGGATGGAAAAGTTCTGTTACTTTTATAGCCGTTTCAGTTATACCGAATCGGTAGAGTATCGATTCGCTAAATTTGGATATTCCACTACGTGATATACAAGGTCAATTGCTGCCAGTTATAGCCGATTCAATGAACATCCGTACTCTTGACACGTTGGATATCGCGTTGAAAGTCTCCATGGTTTAGCTGGTACGTATTTGGATTCGCGATAATCCATGCAGATATAACCTGCCGATGTTTGAGGTGCAGTATTACGCTGCTAGGCGATCTGTAATTATCAATTCAGGGGGACAACCACATGTCAACGTCGGTGTCCTATTCAACCCAACGAGAGGTATGAAGCAACCGTCGCCTAGGGCTACCTTTTCAGTCAACTGGACTTGGGCACCTCTAAACCGTATGTCAGATGGCTTCTTGAAAGATCAACGTTGAAAGTCTGTGAAGAATGCAAGGCCTTCCAGGCAATCGTGCCCAAGCCTATCAGTTTGCAAGTAATTGGATTCGCTATACCGGCAAAAAAGGCTCAACTCTTTCCGAACGTCGACATGAAAAAAGTATTTGTATAGTATAAAGACGAGGAGTTCAGACTTCTTTATTCATTCTGAAAAGAAGGATTGTTATGCGTGCAACGATTTATGTTACTGATGATGAACAAAGTGTGTGTTCCGCATTAAGTCGACGTTTGACCAAATATGAACACCTGGTGAGAAGTTTTAATTCAGGAGAATCACTTATTAACGCCTTAGACAATGAAGTTCCTGATCTGCTTTTCCTGGATTTGAAAATGCCTGAAATGGATGGTTTAGAAACGTTAAAAAGGGTGCGAGAGATAACTCCGAAAACCCTGGTCATTATGTTAACCGCGTACGGAACCATCGAAGATGCCGTCGAAGCCATGCGCCTTGGAGCCTACGATTTTTTGATTAAATCGGTTGATTTTTCAACAGTTGAACCGGCACTGGACCGAGCGCTCAACTTCCTCGAGCTGAGGAGTCAGGTTGAGTACACCGCTTTGGAGAAACAACGCCAATATTCTTGGGAGCATGTGATTGCCAAGAGCCAGTCCATGGTAAAGGTCGTTGATCATTTGAAATCTCTTGCTGTTCAGGAGACACCTCTCATTTTCCTCCAAGGGGAGGTGGGGACAGGCAAAGAATTTTTGTCACGCGTTCTTCATTACAACAGCCCCAGGCACTTGGCGCCTTTTATCGCGGTCAGTTGCAACGAAGAAAGAGCCACTCTATTAGAGTCCCATTTATTTGGCTATGAACGAGGAGCCTTTAGCGGAGCCAGTCAGGCTAAGCACGGAAGCTTTGAACATTCCGACAAAGGCACTCTTTTGATTGATGGTCTTGAACATCTTCCATCTCAGGTTCAAGGATCCTTGGCTGAGGCGATTCGTACCCGTTCGTTCTGCCGAATGGGGGGGGTGGAACAGTTTCCTATTACGAATCGTTTTATACTGGCCAGTACGATTTCACCGAATCAACCAGGCCAGGGAAAAAACTTTCACCCTGAATTGCTTACGTTACTTCAAGGTAATCAAATTTCCATTCCACCTCTCCGGGAGCGTAGACAAGACATTATTCCTTTGGCCATGAAAATGATCCAAACCTATGGTGAAGAAATCGGTCGTCCAAAACTCGATATTGATTATTCGGTAACCGCCGTGTTGGGAAGTTATAAATTCCCGGGGAATATTCGAGAATTGGAGGCCATGATTAGAAGAGCATTATTGAGTTCGCAAGGCCCGGCTCTCACGTCTTTGGATTTTTATTCAGATGAAAAAATCATGTAAATTTCTTCTCTTCCTTGGAAGGAAAAAATTTCAAGGAACGAAGTGGATGTGAAGCATATTATTCTGCGTTCTCAATGAAATACGGCCTACGTTGCAACCAGGCAGTGCGGAATATCTCTTTGTCGAATTGACGGCAACTGCTCGCGCCGAAAATGTGAGAGCCGTATTGATAACTTCCATACTTGTCCTGGCCCTGAACTGGGGCCACTCACTCTGCATATTTCCACGTGATGCTCTACCTCCAGCTTTTCAGTCTGTCCCATCACTGCCGCCGCGTTCTGTTACTCGCTAAATAAGCCTTCTTTGCTATCATGTTGTGATGAATGTTCGTTTTCTTGTGCGTGTAGGTAACGATTTTTCTAGAGAGAGATAGAGGTCGTAGATGGATTTGTGGTTTTCGCTCACCTGTATTCGTGCATTTCCACTCGTATTGTCGCATCACAATTCTAATCATGTCGTTTGTGGCGCTTATATCTTATTTTATGAACCAAAATATTGAGCTGCTATCCTATGTAGTCGGCATTCCAGTTGCATTGAACAATATGAGTCAAGATTCAGTGCGTACATGTACTATAAAAAAAGTGACCTTCTACTCATGCAGGATATCTTCGAAGGGTTTGACATGAAAAAGCATAAATCGGTTTGCATTCGAGGTCCAGTGGCACATAATTGATTGGTGTCTCAACAGGTATGGGTAATCTGATGAATAAGGTTGAGAATGGGCATTCCCCTGCTGTCTTGATTGTCGATGACGATCCTGATTGTTGTGAAGTCCTTCGTCTGCGTCTCGAACATGAAGGGCTAAGGTGTCTAGTAGCAGAAAATGGGAAATCAGCACTTGAGATTATTCGGGAAAATTCGATCAGTTTTATTATTACGGACTTTCAAATGCCAGTAATGAATGGTTGCGAATTTCTTGAACAGCTTGCATTGGAAACTCCTCATCCTCCCCCAGCAATCATGGTTTCTGCAAATCTTACGGACATCATTCAAGAAAAAGCCTTTAAAGCCGGAGCGTTATATGTTTTCTCTAAGCCCTACGATCCTCAAAATATTTTACTCCTTGTTTTAAAATTCGTGAAGATGGCGTCTTAAAAAGACGAACCTCGACGCCAGCTCTTCTCCCCTGCAAAGAATCAGAGTCAAGTCTTTTCCGTACCCCATTCTTTCCTGATCACTTGGGGTGACCCAAGAGTTACTTTCGACTTCACCCGACGTTTAGATTTCCTATTTTTAGGAAGATAGTGGAGAAAGGTTGTGTGGCCATGGGTTACGTCGACAACACCTCTTATATCCGTTTCAAACTCCTTCTGATAATTGAGGCGTAATATTGCGAGGGTTCAGTCTCAATAATTCAACTAGAAATTCATTGCATTCGCATAATGTCACACTTTTCTACAGAGCCATGTGCAATACAGCACAATTGTGACGCAACCCTAGAAATGTTCAGGCATGAATTATGCTGGTTCATCATGTATGAAAAAAAATGAATCAGGCTTTGAATGTTAATCAGCATCAGCGTTGCATGGGTGCGGTCTTAGAATGAGCGGCATGTTTGATTTCGATCTTTTGTGCATTGGGAGTGGACCTGCTGGTCATCGAGCGGCTATCCAAGCCGCGAAGCTCGGGAAGCGAGCAGGAGTGATTGAACGACGGCAATCCGCGGGCGGCGTGTGCGTGGAACTTGGAACCATTCCCAGCAAAACCTTTCGTGAAGCTGTCTTATCCTATATGGCCACCAATCATCCTTTCCTGCACCTCCTGCACCAGACAGAAAGTCGGAGTCGCCACCGTCCGTCAGCTAGCCAATTATTTTCCCGTGTGCAGCTCGTCAGGAACCGAGAAGTTGACATGGTTGAAGATCAGCTGTGGAGAAACAATATCCAACTCATCATAGGTGAAGCCTCATTTAAAGAACCCCATACTCTCGTCATCACCTCAGGCAACGAAACAAGAACCGTCACGGCCGACAATATCCTTATTGCAGTGGGAACCAAGGCGGCGACTCCCCCAGGTATTGCCGTAAATGGCGAAAACATTGTCACCAGCGACGAGATGGTCTGCCTCACGCATTTACCAAAAAAACTTGTGGTCGTTGGAGCGGGTGTGATCGGAATGGAGTATGCTTCGATGTTTGCCGCACTGGAAATCGATGTCACGGTTGTGGACAAACGGGAGCACTTGTTGGATTTTTTAGATAATGAAATTGTCGAGGAACTCATTCATCAAATGAGAAAACGTGAGGTGACATTCCGGTTGGGAGAAGCCGTGGAAAAGGTGAACCTTACTGAAGGCCTTCCCAAACAAGCCGTGATTCAACTTGAATCCGGAAAACGAATTGTATCCGACATGGTCCTGTATTCGGCCGGGAGAATTGGTGCAACTGATCGATTGAACCTGGAAGGCGCAGAACTGACTGCGGATAATCGAGGACGGATTACCGTCGATCAAGAGTTTCGAACGAAGGTTCCACATATTTTCGCCGCCGGCGACATAATTGGATTCCCCAGTCTCGCAGCTACATCTGCTGCGCAAGGAAGACGAGCGGCGTGTCATGCGTTTGGAGTCAATGCCGGTCCCATGGATACACAGTTTCCATTCGGCGTGTATGCGATTCCAGAGATTTCCATGATTGGTGCGCATGAACATGACCTGACAGAGAAGAAAATTCCTTATGAAACGGGAGTGGCCCGTTATAAGGAAATCGCGCGAGGACAAATTCTTGGGGATGATAGTGGATTTTTGAAAATGGTGTTTCATCGAGAGACTCGAAAACTGTTAGGCGTCCATGCGATCGGCACTGGAGCCACTGAGCTCATTCATATTGGGCAAGCGGTATTGGAATTAGGGGGTGGCCTCGACTACTTCCTTGATCACGTCTTCAATTATCCGACACTTGCGGAATGTTATAAGGTGGCCGCCTTGAATGCCTATAACAAACTCTCACAATAGGATGAAGACTTGATACTAGTGTAGATGTTCGGGGCTCGAAGTGAACACATATATTTATTAGTAGGAATCTCAAGGAGTACCGTATGTCGATGGTAAGCATGTTTCCTGTCCAACAGGATTCTGGTCGAGTAAGCGCACGACTCCTTGTAGTTTTGGACAAAAGAAATTGACGTCTCATAGTACGTATTGGATATCAAATTTGAGCAAGTTGGCGCTTCATCGATTCGGTATAACTGAAGCGGCTATAAGCGATTCATTTTTTATCGAAATAAAGTACATTCAATAGACTACCCCGCTGCAAGCAACGGGGTGGTCTATTGAAAGATTATGATTGGTACGCGGTAAGCCATGGGGAATGAATTGCACAATTAATCATTAAGAGAAACTCATACCGGCCATTCTACCGAAGGGTTATGCTAGGAGAGATTATTCGAGTATATGGAATCAAAATCATAATCAAAGCCATATTTGAGCAGGAGTTTTTGTATGCGGGGACTTAAGATGAAATCGAAAAAATTTTCCGCAACTTTCAAGGATGCTTCTCGACAAGTCCATACTACTGCTTGGCCGAACTGGACTGGTATATGCATTCCGGTTGGAGCCTCATCAATAATACGCACTTGTGGATTGTTGATCGCATCCGCACGGTAGATGATACCCAAGTCCGCCTTCCCCGTGTGGATCAAATTCACGATATCTTCTGCGTGTTGTGCATAGAGAAGCTTGGGTCGATTCTTATAGGCGGGATCAAGATTGGTGAGTGCCCGTGCCGTGATTTTTCCCAGCGACGAAGTTTTTGGATCGCCCAGAGCAATGCGGGTCGCTCCATTGGGCAATGCCTCGTTAAAAGAAACTGGCATGACCCGAGAGGTCGCTGACATGACGAGCACGAGAGAGGTCTGGGCGTAGATCTGATGGCCGCCGTTGAGCGTCAGATTCTTGTCTTGCAGTTTTTCAACTTCCTCAACCGCAGCAGGGAGAAAGATATCGATCGGAGCACCTTGTTCTATTTGCCGTCGAAGTATGGGCGACGGACCGTACACGACCTCTAGGGTCGCACCATATTCTTTCTCAAACATCGGGACAATTTCCTGTAATGCTGACCTTAAGCTTGGGGCAGCCCCAATTTTCAGATCTTCAGCCTGAACAGCCTCCTCAGTTGCCACAACACCGAGGATGCTACCGACCAGCGCTATTGCCATACCAAGTTTCCGAACTCCAACCATTGTACACCTCTTCCTGTCCAATTGGGTCTTACCCGTAGAATGAATAAATGAGCCTGAATCAATTATCAATCAGATAGATCCTGAGGGACATTTCTACGCGACCTTGTTCAAAGTCGCAGGTACCCATCCTCTCCTGTTGATCATATCTCGCACAACTCATACATGCTCCTCGTCCTTTTGATCTCACATGGTATTGCTGAAGATGCGAGTGAACAAATTATATGAACAGCAAGATCAATACCTGTTGTCGATTCATAGAAGAAAATGAAGAAAACTCTTTATAACGTAATCTTTTTTGACGAATTCTCTAGAATTGCTTGTCTATGCATCTGACCCGCTTGCTGGGTGGAATTGTGAGATTGTGCACAATGCGCTCAGTGCAAAAAGTCACTACCTATTTTTTATGCTCGTTACTGACCAAGATTTTTGACGTGATGCTGATGTGACGATGCTGCGCTCATAATGTGCACGTACCCTGCTGTGGTTTCCCTGGATGTCGAGATATTTCCATTTGGTAAGGATTTTGCTTTTAGCTAATTTGCTTTTAGTCAAAATGAATATTTTGATTGTGAGAGGAAACCCAATCACAGCAACTAAAAAAATTGTTGAGGGTTAATGTTGTTCAACAAAGAAGAAACTCAAACTGTTTTTAGGAGGCTTCGCGCATGAACGAGCTGGTCCTCATAGCCTTGCGACGACCGTATACCTTCGTCGTCATGACCATTCTCATCGTGCTATTGGGAGTTCTGACGATACGCCACATGCCGACTGACGTCTTCCCGAATATCACGACTCCCGTCACCTCCGTGGTTTGGATTTACTCTGGCATGCTTCCGCAGCAAGTGGAAGGACGTATTACCTATCTGTTCGAACGCTTCCTAACATCAACGGTGGAAGGTATTAAGTACATCCATAGTCACTCGTATTTCGGTAGCAGCATTACCAATATTTTTCTCCAGGATGGAGTCGACGTGGGCAGGGCTGAAGCAGATATCGTGGGCATTGCGCAAAACGTCGTCAATGCCCTGCCCCCCGATATTTCGCCGCCGATGGTCATGCGTCTTGCTCCATCTTCAATCCCCGTGGCCATGCTTCAAATCAGTTCCGACCACATGACACCTGCGGAACTCTATAATCTCGTCTATATGAGAATCCGTCCTCTGCTTGTGACGGTGCCGGGAATCGTTCTGCCGCATCCCTATGGCGGTCAAGACATGCAGGTCATGGTTAATCTCGATCAACAGAAATTGCTCGCCCGTCAACTCACACCAGCGGACATTCATAAGGCGCTCATGCAGCAATATCTGGTGCTGCCTTCCGGCGACATCAAGATTAAGCAAACCGACTGGATCGTCCAGACGAACGCGTCACCGTTAAAGATTGAAGATTTCGCTAACTTTCCGATCAAGCGGGAAGGCAATGCATTTGTCTACTTGCGCGACGTGGCCACGGTGCGCCTCATGGGTCGTGTGCAGCAGAACTCAGTGCTGGTGGATGGAAAACAGACGGTGATTCTTGTCGCGATGAAGAGCACGGAGGCCTCGACGCTCGACGTCGTCGATGGGATCAAAAAAATGATCCCTCGTGCCGAGGATATCTCTCCGGAGGGCGTGGAGATCAAGCTCCTCGACGACGCCTCAACGTTCGTGAAAGAATCGATCGCGGACGTTCTGCATGAAATGCTGCTGGCGGGGGCACTGGTCGGCCTCATCGTCCTGTTGCTGCTCGGCTCATGGAGGGCTACGGTTATCGTCTGGACCTCGATCCCGCTTTCCATTTTGACTGCCATCATCGGTCTGCATCTGCTCGAAGAGACTATCAACGTCATGACCTTGGGTGGGTTGGCGTTGGCCGTCGGTATTCTGGTCGATGATGCGACCGTGATGATTGAGAATATCGATCGTCATATTGAAATGGGTAAGCCACTGGAACAGGCTATCATTGACGCTGCTAATCAGATTGTCGTCCCAACGCTCGTTGCCACCCTCTGCATCGCGATTGTCTGGCTGCCGCTCTTCGGGCTTGGAGGCGTCGCCGGCTACCTATTCAAACCCATGGCTGAGGCGGTCATCATCGCGATGATCGCTTCCTTTATCCTGTCGCGTACACTGGTGCCGACCATGGCAAAATATATGTTAAAGGATCATCATGTCGCCGCCTCATGAACAGCCTGGACAACCTGGCGTGGAATCATCGCGCAACGTCTTTGTCCGCTTTCAAAAAGGATTCGAACGCCGATTCAATCAGTTCCGCGAGGGCTATGGTTCGCTGCTTGAACAGGCGATCGCCCGTCGAAGGGTCTTCGTGACGATCACGCTGGCCATCGCGGTATGCTCCACTTCTCTTTTTTTCTTCCTCGGGCGCGATTACTTTCCCGAGATTAGATCGGGCATCATGACGATGCATATGCGGGCGCCGCTCGGGACGCGCATTGAGGTTTCAGGACGCATTGCCACTCTCGTCTCCAACAGTATCCAGGAATTGCTGCCCGGCCAGGTCGAAAACATTGTCAGTAATTGTGGCCTGCCCGTCGGACCGCACAACCTTGCCTTCATTCCGACGCCGACGATCGGCTCCCAGGATTGTGACCTGACGATTCTCTTGAAGAATGAAAAGTCGCCGGTGTGGGATTATCGGCGCATTCTCCGGAAGGGGTTGAGAGAACGTTATCCGGGAACCGTATTCACGTTTCAACCGTCCGATCTGACGGCCAAAATTCTCAACTTCGGCGCGCCTGCGCCGATCGATGTGCAAGTCAACGGCCCGGATATGTACCCCAACTATGAGTATGCCCGCAAATTGGTGGGTAAGTTTCGCGAGATTCCTGGCGCTGCAGACGTCGTGATCCAGCAGACGATGCGTACGCCGACCCTCATGGTCAACGGCAATCGCACGTTCGGACTCGGCGTCAACAGATCCTTGAAGGAAATGGCTGACAATCTGCTCATGACGACTGCCGGGAGCCAACAGGTCGACCAGACCTATTGGCTCGATCCCACGACCGGCATGTCGTACCTGATCAATATCTATACGCCGCAGGCGCAAATTAACAGTGTCAATAGTCTCAAAACCATCCCGGTCGAGTCATCGAGCAATTCTTCTAATGATAAAGGTGTGCAGCTTCTCGGTAATTTGGCTGAAATTTCAGCGACGGGAACGCCAGGTGTCGTCACGCATGGGAACATTATGCCGCTGTTCAATATTTATGTATCTGCAGAGGGGCGCGATCTTGGTGGTGTCTTGGCGGATGTCGAAAAAGTTGCCAAGAGTATGGAGGACGAGATGCCACGCACCGCCAATCTCGAAATCCATGGTCAGGCCTCGCTGATGCACGACGCCTATTTTGAGCTGATCTTCGGACTGATATTCGCGGTTGCGCTAGTCTATCTGCTAATTGTCATCAACTTCCAATCTTGGCTGGATCCCTTCATCATCATTACCGCCCTGCCCGGCGCATTAGCGGGTATTGCGTGGGCGTTATTCCTGACCCATACACGGCTTTCGGAGCCCGCACTCACGGGTGCGATCATGACCATGGGCACGGCGACGGCCAATTCGATCCTTGTGGTGTCCTATGCACGTGAGCGGCTCCAAGAGCATGGTGACGCGCTGCGGGCCGCAATCGAAGCTGGCGTGACCCGCTTTCGTCCGGTGCTCATGACGGCCTTGGCGATGATCTTCGGGATGGTTCCCATGGCGATAGGATATTCTACGAATGCGCCGCTGGGTCGCGCCGTGATCGGCGGTTTACTCGCGGCCACTCTCTTCACCTTATTTTTCGTACCCTGTGTTTACGCGATGATCTATAACCGGCGAGCGGTTCGCCAGAAGGCCGATGCATACAATGGGTAAGATTCTGCGTGGAAAGCTTGTGGTTATCTTAGCGATTTTCCTGGTCGCGCTCTATCTCGGCTATCGGTTTTATGAGAACGAAAGCGCCTCCGCTGTGCTGCGCGAACAGACGCTCGAAGACTCCATCTCCACTGTAGCGGTCATCAAGGCAAAACCGGTGCCGCCGACCGAGACCATTACGCTCCCTGGAAATGTTCAGGCCTGGTTTCAGGCGCCAATTTACGCGCAGGTCTCGGGCTATGTGAAGATGTGGTACAAGGACTACGGCGGAATGGTGAAAAAAGGCGATATCCTCGCCGAAATCAATGCGCCGGCCCTCGACGCCCAATATGCGCAGGCCAAAGCGGACCTGAAGTCGGTGAGCGCCATCTATGATCTCGCCAAGATCACCGCGAAGCGCTGGTCGGCGCTGCGCAAAAACCATGCGGTGTCCGAACAGTCGATATCGGTGAAGGTGGCAGAGGCAAAAGCCGAATTGGCGAAGGTGAGGGCAGCGGAGCAAAACGTCAGGAACTTCGAAGCATTAATTCGGTTCAAAACCATTATCGCGCCCTATGACGGCGTCGTGACCGAGCGCAACATCAATGTCGGTGACTACGTCAACAAAGAAGGCACGATCAGCACTCCCGGCTCGATCAGTAATCTCTTTACGGTGGCCGACGTCAGCATGTTGCGTCTCTTTGTCTCTGTGCCGGAGTCGTTCGGGCCTTTCCTTCAGCCGGGATTGACGGCCGACGTGACGGTGCCGCAATTGCCCGGTCGTCGTTTTACCGCTAAATTCCTGACCGTTGCGCGTGGATTCGACGTCAACACACGCACCGCAATTACCATCTTCACAATCGAAAACGAAGACAGGGCCCTCTGGCCTGGCTCCTACGCCGAAGTCCATCTCACGGCTCCGGTTGACCGGAATGTGGTCACGATTCCGTCTACCGCATTGGTGTTCCAGGAGCACGGCACACAAGTGGCTGTGGTGACAGAGGATGAGCGAGTGCATATGAAGCCGATTACCGTGAGCAAACTCCTTGACAGCGCCGTCGAAGTAGCAGAGGGGATTTCCGTCACCGACCGAATCGTTAACAATCCAAGCGCCGCGCTGCTCGAAGGTGACACTGTCCGCATCGTGACGCCGGCGCCCGGTTACGACATCCTTGGGACAGACACGCTTGTTCCAAGGGAGGCACCGGCGTCAATGAAAGCTCCCACACCCATGAAAGCCCCGGGAGCCATGGAGGCACCCTTGCCACATGAGATGCCCGCTCCCATGGATCCACCCGTGCCCATGGAGCCACCGGCGACCATGGAGGTGCCCGCGCGCAAGAAGGCACCGGCGTCAATGGAAGTCCCCGCGCCCAAAAAAATTACGGCATTAAAAGAGCAAGCTTCGCAATGATCGTGGATAACACATGATGTATAAAAAAGTACGAACATGCCCCAAAATGTCATGCATCTCTTGCGCTCGCGTGTGGTGTTGCGGCTTGTTACTGTTGACCCTCAATTTACCGGCTTGCAGTTGGTTCCCGGCCGTCGATCTGGCGCCTGACTATGATCCCCCTCAATACGTTGTTCCAGCCACATGGCATGGGGCAAGTCCCTTCGTCGAGGCGAAGCCGTCGGATGGTGAATTACGACCGGATTGGTGGAAACTGTTTAACGATCCAATTCTGAACAGCCTTGAAGAACAGGCCATGGTGGCCAATCCGGATTTGCAGGCCGCCGCTGAACGGTTCGTTCAGGCGCGCGATGTGATGATGAAGGCGCGATCGCAGTACTTGCCTCGCGCCGGCCTGGGGTTTGACGCTTCAAACAATCGGCAATCTCGCAATCGTCTGTTTCGTGGCCTTGATGAACCCAATCAGGACACGAACATTTCCACGGGGGGACTTGCGTCCTGGGAGCCAGATTTTTGGTCGGCACTTCGTAATGCCACGCGTGCCGAACTTTACCGAGCCGAGGAGCGGGCTGCTGACTATGGACTCGCGCGGCTCAGCCTTCAGGCAGAAATTGGAGCGAACTATTTCACGCTCCGTGGATACGACGCGCAGATGGCGATTTATTCTCAATCGATCGCTCTCTACAAACGCTCGCTTGCCCTTGTGAAGGCCCAGTTTGCTGGCGCGATTGCGTCGGCACTCGACGTCGCCCGTGTCGAATCTTTGCTGTATAGCACAGAGACAAAATTAGCCCAGATAGAAGGCCAACGCCAAGTGACGGAACAGGCGATTGCCATCCTCGTCAACGTGGCGCCGGCTAGCTTCACGCTTAAACCGGTCGACGACCTTCGAGTGGCAGATTTCGCAATTCCCAAGACAATTCCTTCCACCTTGCTAGAGCGTCGACCAGACATCGCTGGAATGGAGCGCCGGATGGCGCAAGCGAACCGCGTCATTGGTATCGCCCGTGCGGCCTTTTTCCCCGAGGTGAGTTTTTCGGCCGGTGGTGGGTTCGAAGACGCTGGATTCAGTCTGATAAAGCTCGCCACGAGTTTCTGGTCCTACGGGTCTACTATTTCCCTGCCGGTCTTCCAGGGTGGGTATCGCCGCGCTCAATTGCAACAGGCCTGGTCGGCCTATCGCGAGACGGAAGATCGATACCGTTCGACGGTGCTCAACGCTTTTCGCGAAGTCGAAAACAATTTGAGTCTCACCAATCGGTTAACCCTTGCCGCCAATCGACAGGATGCCGCTGTCGGAGCTACGCTCAAGGCGCAAAATTTGACGACGGAGCTCTATCAAGGCGGGCTAGCTTCCAGCCTTGAACTCATTTATGCGCAGGTCGCCACGCTGATAGCTCGCATTGAATCAGTACAGATCAAGGCTGAACTGCTGAAAACCTCGGTTGCTCTCATCCGTGCGCTTGGCGGAGGCTGGAATCGTAACCAATTGCCCGCCGATGAGCAGATTCAACCCTTCGGCACGTTCCAATATGTCGATCTTGACAAACCGCCGTCTGCCGGGGGAATCGATGTCAACGCAGGCACTAACTCGGTAAATAATGATTTGACAAAGCCTTCAGTTCCTTAACCGTCGTCACCAAGATTCATCAATCATCTTGAGAGCATGGTTGCCTTGAGCAGATTTTTGGGATGGCTATGTATAAAATGGGATACCAAAAACGGGAGCGCGCCATGTCAAGTATGAACGGTTTGAGCTTCCCAATTAAGCTAGCGGTGGAAATTGTGTATGACTATGAATGATCAAAGCATAAACTGGAATAACGACATTGAGTAGTGGCTGTGCTGCCATCTGTTACCGTTCAGGGTATACATATTTGATAAACAGCAATACCTTGAGAGCCATAAGCAATGGCAATGTTGGCTTTTCGAAGCGTGTTGTCTGCAATTCAAGCGAATTGAACGAATGCTTCCTTCACAACTTCATTACGTGCACAGTGATGCCGTTTAACTAACCTCCGCTCCTCGCCCAATTGATGGAAATCGAGCCGGGCCTGAGTCGGTTGACTGAACTCATCTCATCCTGTTTGAACAGAATAGGAGAAAGGCTCTATGTTGTGATCAGCGAGTTCGACTTGACGTTTTGTGAGGGATTTACAGGATTGCGAAGTGCAACGGAAGAATGGGTCGAGTAAGGACAAACAATCAAGGTGTTCATTGGAAGCTTTTGTCCATGGAATGTTGGACATCGAAAAATGGAACCTTCGGGTCTATAGCCGTTCCAATGAGTTTCCGAACGTATGAAGCGGTGTTTCGCGCTGAGTTGACTTATTTGAATCGGCTGGAAGTTATTTGGATTCGCTATATATAGTGAATCAAAATGATGGTAGTCTTTGCTAACGTCTAGATTTAGCCAAACTTTCTTTTGAATTTTTCTAATCCTGATCCCTGAGTACCTCTGGCCTCTACCAATCTTTTTGTTCCGCCTAACTCACACCGCTGCAACTCATAGACGATTGTCTGAGTAAAGTACATTTTCAGACGTGGACGTAGGTGAGAGAGTGTTCCACTGGTCTTCTCTTTCCTTGACCGTAGAATTTTCAAAAATTAGGGCGGAGGTAACAGGGGTTGAATGACGACAGATCATTCAACCACCTGGGAACTTCCTAAAGACTCCACGAACTGATTGTTTTGCCTGTTTCATCACATGGCTTAAACATAAGTGGAGTCAGGTCAATAAATCTCCAACTATTTAAAAAATCCGTCGAGTCGTCTCATCGATATGAGCCAACCATCTGTGCTGATATGCGCCTCTACCAGATCCCCATATTGAATATCTCCAATCATCGCTGTAAACCGATCTATTCGGAGGGGGGTCTCTGTGCCGATTGCATCTTTTACGACCACCACATACTCTCCCATACTTTGCACTTCACCGGTGACCGCTTTTATGTTCAAAGCGGGAAGTGAATTCGATTTATTGGTAGTAAGTTTCCCCCAATCGGTCGAAGCGAACACCGACCCTGCGTTACAGAGCAAAGAGGCTGCAAGGATCATCAAGGAAATTTGAAAAAACCGTGGGTGTTTCATAATCTTACCTCCTTCACATGAAAGGTTGGTTGAATTGACAAAAACTTCGATTCCATCTGACCGTGTTTCTTAAAACAAATACAAAGTCAGTAACCCCGGTACTATCAGATATAGATATTCAAATAGACGATTTTACTTCTGGATCATCATATATCTTTTTTTTGTAAAAATTTTAGGGCGATACAAACCATAGGCTTAGGTTCTTCTTATTGGTGCTAACTAAAGCAAAGCAACGTTTATACCTTTTTCTTGGTGTCACTCGTTTGCGTTGATTCTTTATGCTTTTCCAGAAAGAGAAACATGAGAGGAAATCAAAATTCTTGCAGAAGTGTTCAAAACTGCACGTTTTGCACTGTGCAAAAAAGTTGACTGCATAGACCCTAATGGAAGTAACGCTCTTTCACTTCATCACTTTATTACAAAGAAGGGGGAGTATGATTTACTTCTTATCCAGATCCTATAGCCATTTCAGTTATACCGAAACGATGAAGCACCAACTTGCTCAATTTTGATGTCCCATACGTGATATGAGACGTCAATCATTATCAGTTATAGCCGATTCAATGATTTTTCGTACTCGTGACACATGGGATATCGCGTTGAAAGTCCTCATGGTTGAGCTGGAGCGTATTTGTATTCGCTATAATCCAAGCGGGTATAACATTCCAAGGTTTGAAGTAGGTAAGCACGCTAAGGTACTTGGATACCAGTAATGGGGACCTCAAAAGAATGAAGTCGTCATGGCAAACTGTTCATCAGTTACGTTTGGTCCTACGAACAATCGTATCCAAGGGTTAGTCCTACTGGAACTTATTTGGCTTCGCTATAACCCTATTTTTTCTCGTCTTACATTCATTTGAAAGAGTCGCTAGGAGCACTGTTGCTTTTGCTTCACCGTTGATGCTGTCGCTCTAGGAAAACGACTCTTCTTGTAAGTTTAGGTCTCGTGCGTTGAGAGCGTAACCTCATATTATTTACGAAACCTTTTCGTTGTGTAGAGCGAATATGAACGAACAAGAATGTGAGGTATTGCACGAATTCCAGCGGGAAAGAAAGACTTTATGTGTAGATTCCCAAGTTAAAGCCTTGTTGTTCAGGCGTTATGCGTGCCTACCCAGACCTTCAAGCCTCTGGTATGAATCTTGATGTTTAAGGATTCAGAAGAAACGATTGATCCAACTGAGGTGTGACGGTTCGCGTCGTGATGAAAGAGATTCAGAAAACATTCGCTGAGAGTCTAGGGAATAATTATTCATTCATGGCCTGAGCAAGGGTTAAGCAAGGGAGGTCTTCTCATGAATCGCTTCTCTCACTGGTGCATTCAAGGTATGTTGCTCATTCTGATAATGGTGAGTATTGGGTGTCAAAAGCCTGCTGTGGTGCCCATCAATCTTAATAATTTGGATCCTTCGCAAGATCAAAGATTCATCGTCAAACAGTATCTGAATCAGGCTGTTCACATGGTACAAACGGTTCAAGATTTAAGGCGCAAGTCCGAACGATATGCGCAACTGTTTGGCCCTGATTCAGAATGGGTAACAAGCGCGAAACTGTTAGAAGAATTTTATATCAATGAGGCGTATGATCGAGAAAAGTTAGCCGCTCAACATGTTGGAGTGCCTTCGTTTCGCCCTCACGCGGTAAGCCTTACAACTCGTGAGGGTAAGGAATAAGGGATAAAATGTCTGGAGGATAACATGAAACTTCTTCATTGGATTCTACAATCTTTGCTCCTTGGCAGTATTCTTTTGTCGTTTGGTTGTGGCGTCTCCGTAAAGCCAGGGGAGCGAGGTCTGCGATGGCATCCTTTATCTGAAGGTCTAATCAAGGAACCACTGAAAGATGGATTTTACTGGCGAGCGCCATGGAATGATGTGTTTGTCTATCCAGTTCAATGGGGAAGTTTTACTGAGGAAGTCGATGCCTTGAGCTCAGACGATTTGCAGGTAATTATGAAGAGCGCCATCATAATACGACCCATACCGGAAGAAATTTATTTTTTAGCCCAAGAAGTCGGTTCGAATTGGTACCCAAAAGTTGTCAGGCCAGAATTTCTTTCCGCGGTACGAAGTGTGATTTCGGGATACGTGATGGTGAATATTCCAGAACGGAGTACGGAAATTGCGCATAAAATTCAGGGAGTCTTGGTAGAAAAATTAAAAGGTCGGCATCTTGAGATTCGAAGTATCGCACTGTCGGATATCGAATGGCCGAAAGTGGTGTTAGATGCGATTGAACGAAAACAGGCCAAAGAACAGGAGAATGAACAAAAGGAATTTGAGCTGGTGATTGCACAGAAAGACGCCGAGATTGCCAGAAGACGAGCCAAAGGAGAAGGCGATTCTTTAAGGATCAGAGCGGAGGGAGAAGCCGAAAGCCTTCGAATCCGAGCCGAAGGGCAAGCGAAAGCTCAGGAAAATATTTCAAAAACATTGACCCCCGAATACTTACGATTCAAACTTTATGACTCGACGAACTCAAAGTTTGTTCTACTGCCAAGCAATATGAACGTTCCTCTTCTTTTGAATACCGATACGACAGAACGGACGCAGAGGAACATGGCTCCATGAACCTCTTGAACACTCACGCGAGTATTTCGTCGCGACGGAGGTCAAAACTATTCGTCATAGATGTTTCGTGTGCAAGGTAAAGTCCAGAGACAGACTTGTATATGCTATTGATCCCAATCTTATGAAGTCTTATGACACAGTGTGCGCTTTCCTTGTCGGCGATGTCAGGTTGCTGACATGAATGCGAAAGGTGAATACGTATGCCTGATCGACTAAATAAAAATGGAAACCACTGGGGCATCATCTTGGCTGGGGGAGAAGGCCAACGAATGAGACCGTTTATTCAAAAATGGCTGGGCTACCCCAAGCCCAAGCAATATTGTGCGTTTGTCGGGAAACGATCAATGCTGCAACATACGTGGGATCGAGCCGATCAAACATCTCCTCCCGAGCATAAAGTCACGATCATCGATAAGTCGCATCGCCAAGAAATTTTTCGGCAACTGGAAGTTCAAACCAAAGGACGCATTCTGATTCAACCGAAAAATTGTGATACCGCAGCCGGCATTTTTTTTGCCTTGACCTACATCAATCATTGGGACCCCAACGCCATTGTCACGATTTATCCGTCCGATCACTTTATCGCTCCCCATCGAAAGTTCAATCGAATGGTACGGGAGACGGTTTCGGCGGTCAGGCGTGTCAAGGAACGGGTCATCTTATTGGGCGCCATTCCAAACTCACCAGAGGGCGAATACGGATGGATTCGTCCAGGTCAAGCGTTAGCCGTGAATCCTAGAGTTCCAATTCATGCTGTAGAAGAATTTGTTGAAAAACCAGATGAGCAAACGGTTCAAGCGTTAAGTCAAAAAGGAGGAATTTGGAACACCATGATCGTCACCGCTTATGGTCAGAGGCTTTGGGCCTTGGGTGGACAATGGTGTCCGGATATGCTGAGACTCTTTCATCGGTTACAAAAAACGATAGGTACTCCGCAAGAAGCGTTGACGTTAGAGGAAATTTATCAGGAAATGCCCCAGCAGAATTTTTCAAAAAACTTTCTGGAACGCATTGTCACCCATCTCGCCATCATGGAGTTGCAAGGCATTCTTTGGAGTGATTGGGGGCGGCCAGAAAGAATTATTGAAACATTGGGATTTCTAGGGAAAAAGCCGAGCTTTCGTATTCCGCAATTAGCGACCTGATTGTATGAAACGGAGTTGGAAAACCGTATTATTATCCTAAGCCCTTTTCAGCTTTATTCATGCCCGTCGTTTTTTGCTCTCATACGCAAGCATATGAGAGCATCGCATTTTTTCTGAATTTGATCAGAGTTGCATGAACCCTGAATTTTGAATAGTCAGCTTTTATCTCAAGATACAACAGGCTAAGAATACTTCTCCAATCTAATCTTGAGCAATTTTCGGTTCAGAGTAGGTGGGTTCAGCGTAACTTTTAAATGCCAGGAGAATATCACGCACGGAAACAATTCCAACAATTTTTCCAGCTTCGCTCACGGCTAAATGACGAATTCCGCATTCACCCATTAAATCGTTGGCTTCGCGAACAGTCTTGGTCGATTCGATACTCACCACTGGTTTCGTCATGACGGCCTCGACGGTGAGACTGGAGAGATCTTTGCCTTCGGCCGCGGCTTTCCGCACAATATCCGTTTCGGTGATCACGCCCACATAGTCGCCTTTGGCTTTAACCAACAGTGATCCAATGCGATCGTCCCGCATCTGACGAGCTGCCATGATGAGCGATTTGCCTGCATCAATCGATTTAATCTCTTTTTTCATGATTTCCGCTAAGTCTGACATTGAAACACCTCCTTATGATGGAATCTGAAAGGCATTGAGAAATATGAGGACCATCCAACCCTCTTTCCTCTTGCCGGAATTCTCAGGAAAAGCTGCCATGCAAGACCAGATGTGGTCCTCATTGTATCACTTTGCTCTAGGATGTAGAAGTAGAAGAAAAAGAAATTGACGGTGTTTTTGCCTCAACAGTTGCTTAGAAGTGTAGAACGTGCGCGTTCACCTTTGAGCGTGGTGGTTTAGCACTTGCTGTCATCGGCGAACGCACGACTTCTCACCCCATCTAGGCTCGAGAGAATTGGAACGCAGCTGAGCGCGGCGCATTGTTCTCGAGCATGGTGTTGCGCAAACGTTGAAGTCAGTTTGATGAGTTGTTACCGTGTACACATTTTCAATACGATGTGATGCCCAAGCAGACGGGCCAGCGTATGACGATGGATGAAATGGGTTTGTACACCGTCGAGAACAGGAAAATCACGAAAGAAGAGTTTTTCTACACGATGGGTGACTGTAGCTAAGGAAGCATGTGTGATCTTTAGTGCTCCCCTGGTTTACTTTGCATGGGGGAGTATTTGGGCTATCGAAGGAGGGTAGTAGTATGACTAATCATACTGTGGTCTCGCACGAACAGTGGGTTGCCGCACGTAAGGAGCTGCTGGCCAAAGAGAAGCAATTTTCTCGACTGCGTGACAAGCTGAGTCAGCAACGTCGGGATCTTCCTTGGGAAAAAGTTGAAAAGGAATATGTGTTCGAAGGCACAAACGGGAAAGAGAGTTTGGCTGATCTTTTTGATGGCCGAAGCCAACTCATCATCTACCATTTTATGTTTGATCCTGATTGGGATGAGGGCTGTAAGTCGTGCTCATTTCTTGCCGATCATTATGAACGGTCAATTATTTATTTGAACCATCGTGATGTCACCATGGTCACCGTATCGCGTGCTTCACTCGCAAAGCTAGAAGCATTCAAGAAACGTATGGGATGGCATTTTAAATGGCTGTCTTCATTAGAGAGCGACTTTAATGGGACTATCAGGCCTCCTTCAAGCCAGAGGACATAGAGAAGCAGCACGTCTATTACAACTATGAGACCGGGCGCTTCCCAGTGAATGAAGGCCCAGGAGTCAGCGTGTTTTTCAAGGATCAATCTGGGAGTGTTTTCCACACCTATTCGTCATACGCTCGCGGTCTCGATATGTTCATCGGCGCGTATCATTTACTTGACATCGTTCCAAAGGGTCGCGATGAAACTGGACTGAGTTATGGCATGGAATGGCTGAGGCATAAGGATCGCTACGACGACATTCATTTCGTGGATCCGTACGCGAATAAACTGTGAACTGGAATTGTCGAAAATGCTGTCTTGATTACATTGATCTTTTTCCTCTCTTGCGCTTCTGCTATGAGCAGAGAGACGGAAATTCCTGTAGAGGTTGAACCTTGTTCGATATTGGTCTGATACATAGGATTTAGAAAATGCTCTTGCTTGTCGACATACCACGAAGATTGCTTTGGCCAGCAGATCGGCTTGTGTTGGCTCTGCTTGTATTACTGATGCTCAACGCCTGTGTGGGGAAATTTGAGACGAAGCCGAGACTCACTGAAACGTGCCAAACCGATTGGCAATCGGGTATCGATGCCTCGGCGCTTTCCGATTCAACAACGACAAACGGTCTGCATGTGTTGGTTTGGAACATTCATGACCGTCTGCTTGGGGAATCCAACGTTTCAAAAGGTGGTCATACTGAGGAGGAAGTAGTCTGTATTGGTGACCTAGCCAAACAGTTTGACCTGGTACTGTTTCAAGAAGCCTTCGTCCGGCCCGCGCAAATTGCTCGTTACACGGGTCATGTCTGGGCTGATCATCCGGTCTTCGAAGAAGGGGGCGGTGGCGATTGGTGGCCGCTTCGAGTTTTTTGTGAAATTTGCCTGAGCCCTGGCCTACTCATGTTGGCCGGAGACGAACCTGAACTCGTACATACCGAACCCTATGAAGCATTTGCGGGATGGAATACGAAACTCAACAAAGCCGATAATTTCTTTTCAAAAGGCTTTCAGCTCGTCAACTTCGGGAACTTTTGGGTGCTCAACAGCCACATGGATTCTGGGCGTGGACAAGACAGCATCGATGCGCGAGTTCTACAATTCCGTCAAATCACCGAGGCATTACAGCGGTTGGTTCCTGAAGACGCGTCACTCTTCATTGGTATGGATTCGAATCTCCGACCGGAAAATGAAAAGCAAGATGGTAAGATTTTGAAAGAATTTCTCGCATCGAATGGGTTAACCCTCGTGCGTCAGATCGGCCCCGACCTGATTGCCGTCAGAAATCTTAAAGTCGAAAACCCACAATCCCTGCCGTTAAAAGACGTGCTGAGCGATCATGACGCGTTGGCTGTGATTATGTATCCCCCGACTGACTCTTAATCAGCGGGCCACAGGTTCGATCCCTGTACGACTCGCTAACAAAACAAATACTTACAAAGATCCTGCCAACTCACCTCCTGAGAAAAAACCTGTTTTAGGCCTGTTTCTGGAAGGTGGTTTGTATTCTGTACTTTTACCACCATTCTTTTTTCTCATAACTATTGATTTATTAAGAAAAATAATCCTTAATTGATTTTAGATTAACTCTTAATTAATTTCGACTTTTTATGGAGGGTTCCTATGGAAATTCCCAGTGGCTTGGTACCCCAGGTGAGGGAGGGAAAGGTTGTGCTATTCCTCGGTGCTGGGGCATCTTTGAAGGCCACAAACTCACAAGGTCAAGAAACCCCTGATGGAAAAGCTTTAGCGGAATTACTTGCAAATAAATTTTTGGGAGGATCACATAAAAATTCTCCACTAACGCAAATTAGTGAATATGCCATCAGCGAATTCGACTTAATTACGGTTCAAGAATACATTCGGGAAATATTCGAGGATCTTCAGCCAACCAATGCCCACAAATTGATGGTTCAATTTGTCTGGAGAGCCATAGCCACAACAAATTTTGACCGTTTAATTGAAAAATCCTATGAACAGACGAGTAATGCTATTCAGCTTCCCAAACCATTCATTGAAAATGGTGATAGAGTTGATGAAAAGTTAAGAGATCTGAAAAGTTTTCAGTTATTAAAACTACATGGATGCATCACTCGAACAGCCAATAGTTCTTGCCCACTGATTCTCTCAACTGATCAATATATCAGTTATCGATCAGGACGAGATCGAATTTTCAATCGTTTATATGATCTTGCTTTTGAAAACACAATTGTATTCATTGGGTACAGTCTAGAGGACCCAGATATCCGTACAATTCTACTAGAATTAGACAAGCTTGGTTCCAGCCGTCCTCGTTATTATTTTCTCTCCCCCTCTTTTGATGAAATTCAAAGACGACATTGGGATTCCAGGAAAATAACTCCAATTAAAGGTACATTTGAAGAATTTTTGAAAACATTAAACAGTACAATAGCTCCAACATTAAGAGGATTAGCTGTTCTAAAAACACCGGAAAAACTCCCGATCATAGAAAACTTCAGATCTAATCAAACATTAAGTTCGAATGCAGAGCAATTTTTAGAAATAGACGTGGAGTACGTACGTAGTGTTGTTTCTACCGAGACTATCTCCCCTCCTCAATTCTACAAAGGGTTTAATCCTGGATGGTCCGCCATTGAACAAAATCTAGATGTTAGGAGAAAGTTAACAGACACAATCATTTCCGATAATATTCTAATTCAGGAATCGGATCACAGAAAAGACATTGAGCTTATTCTTATTAAAGCCCATGCGGGAGCCGGAAAATCGGTTCTGCTTAAAAGAATTGCTTGGGACGCGGCAAGAGAATATGAATCCATTTGTTTATACCTAAAACCCCAAGGTTCAATTGTCACAGCCGCTATTCAAGAAATTATTAACCTTTGCAAGAAACGCATTTATCTATTTATAGATGATGCCGCAGACAGAGCTCATGAATTAGAAAACTTAATAAGAAAAATTGGGCCTGAGGGCGGTCAATTAACAGTTGTAGTTGCTGAAAGGATAAATGAGTGGAATATTTCTTGTTTATCTTTGTCTCCGTACGTCCACAATTCCTATGAATTGGAGTATCTCTCAAAAAGTGAAATTGAGGCACTTTTAAAATTACTAGAAACCCATCGATCTTTGGGTACACTTGAAGAGATTGAAATCGAAAAAAGACGAGAAGCCTTTGAAGAACGTGCTGGGAGGCAATTATTAGTCGCCTTACATGAAGCAACGCTAGGTCGGCCATTTGAAGAAATAATTGAGGACGAATACAAAAATATTGTCCCCTTAAATGCCCAGCTTATCTACTTAACAATTTGCACCTTGAATCGCCTAAATGTTCCCGTAAGAGCAGGCATAATTTCTCGAATTCATGATATTGCCTTCGAGGATTTCCAAAACCGCCTTTTTTCCCCTTTAGAGAAAATCGTTTACGCTGATTACGTTCACACAATACGAGATTATTGTTACAGGGCAAGGCATCCCCACATAGCAGAAATAGTTTTCGAGCGAATTCTCCGAGATAAAGAAGAACGCTTCAATACTTACCTTAAGTGCTTTGAGGCTCTCAATATTGATTATCAGGCTGATCGTCAGGCCTTTAAGAAAATGATGAAAGGTCGTGCATTGATAGAATTATTTCCTAGTCATGAAATGGCCAATAATATATATCAGAGAGCCATTAAATATATTGGAGAAGAACCATACCTGCTCCACCAAATGGGCATTTATGAAATGAACAGAGACAATGGGGATCTGCATGTTTGTCAGGACTACTTAATTAGGGCCAAGAAGGTTTCGCCAACCGACCAAATGCAAGCCATTGACCATTCCATTGCCGAGCTCTCTTTACGATTAGCTGACAGTGCAAGGACAACTTTAGAAAGGGAAAAATTTTTAGCTAAAGCATGCAATATCGCTAAACGGCTCAGAAGGTCTAACCCCTCCGGAGGGTATTCTCATCACACACTAGTCAAAGCAGGACTAAAGAGACTTAAAGCCTTAATAAACGATCCGAGCAAAGAGCCTGCATTTGAAGACATAGAATCGATAGTTAAAGATATTGAAGGAAATCTGTCAGAGGGGTTATCTAAAGTTTCTGACCCATCTCACTTACTTGAGGCAGAAGCTCAATTAGCAAGGTTACTACAAGATTCGAATAGAGTTTTAGAATCGCTCGAAAGTGCCTTTAAAACTAATGAACGAAATAGCAATATCGGAATTAGATTGGCACGATACTACAAACACCAGGACGAGAACGAAAAAGCTAAAAATATCTTAGAAAGAGCAATTAATGCAAAACCAAATGAGCTTAGATTGAATTTTGAATACTCAAAACTTTTAATCGAAATGGAGGAAAGAAATAAAGAATTATTACTACATCATTTAAGAAAATCTTTCCTGGAAGGAGACCAGAATTATAAGGCTCAAAGACTTTTCGGACGCCAATTGTTTATTAATGGTGAATTCGACGAAAGTCGACAGGTCTTTCGGAATTTAAAAGAGGCTAGGTTGCCCCCAGAGCTAAAAGACCAAATAGTCCTGCCATTAAAAGAAACATTTTCAGGAGAAGTGATCAGGCTTGAATTTACTTATTGTTTCATATCTAGAGATGGATTTAATGATTGGATTTATGCGCATAAGGTTAATATTGGAAACGATAAATGGAAAAGCTTCGATATTGGATTAAGGGTAATTTTTGAAATTGGGTTCTCAATGAGAGGACCAAGCGCCTTAAATATCCGCTTCGAAAATGATCCATCATGAATTAGTTAGAGCGCGGATTCATATAATAAGTGCAATTTCTCAAGCCTCTCCAGTCGGGTACGATTCGGTGGCGACGTCATCCATTTCACCCAAGGAGCCGTAAGCATGAAGCACTATCATCACAGGGGCAATGAAGAAGGGTTTTACCTCTGGCAGGCTCGGCGAGAAGGGAGCACGCAAACCGCCATCGCCCGTGTGCTAGGCCGTCATCCCTCCACCATCGGCCGCGAACTCAAACGGAATACCTACCCACAGTGTCATCTGTATACCTATCACTGGGCCAAGGACATTGTGCAATACCGGAAACACCATGCCAAGCAACTCAAGCATCGAAAGGTGACGGCTGAGTTTGCGCCCGTCATCGAACAGCTTATCCGTCAGTACTTGAGTCCCGAGCAGGTGAGCGTAAAGTGGACCCCAATGTCAAGACAGGAAATGGGTGAAAATAAGATGGCATTGCCCTCGGTTCTTTCTCTTACGGTCTCTGATGATAGATCTCCGCGGGTGTATGGTAGGCATGAGCCTGATGCGGGCGTTGTTCATTATAGAAGGTGAAATAGGCGGTCAACCCGCGGATTAATTCTGGTCCTGTTGTATAGTCACGCAAATAAATATCTTCATATTTGAGGGAGCGCCACAATCGTTCAATGAAGATGTTGTCAAAGACCCGGCCTCGCCCATCCATGCTCACTTGACTCCCAGCCTGCTCCACCCGAGTAATCCACGCCTGCGATGTAAATTGGACACCTTGATCACTATTGAAAATGTCTGGGACCCCATGGGCGAACGCCTGCTCCAGTGCGTCCAAGCAAAAGTCCGTGTCGAGAGAATTAGAGACGGCCCAGCCCACCACGTATCGACTAAACCAATCCATGATGGCCACCAAATACATAAAGCCGATGGCCATGGGCACATAGGTGATGTCGACACACCAAGCCTGATCGGGGCGTACCACCGCCACATTCCGCAGTAAATAGGGATACCGCGGATGAGCTGGGTGCGCCACAGAGGTCTGTGGCCCAGGGGCCAGCCCTTCAAGGCCCATCAGGCGCATCAAGCGCTGAATACGCTTCCGGTTGATCCGATAACCTTGCTGATTCACCCACACCATCATGCGACGACTTCCATAAAAGGGCGTGACAAGATACTGGGCATCCAGTAGTCGCATGAGCTGTAAGTTCTCCGGCGTCTCGGGCGTCGGCGTATAATAGTAAGCGGACCGTGACAGGCCTACGAGGCCACATTGTTGATGAATGCTCAGCATGGCATGCTCCGGGTCAATGAGCTGACGTTTCTGGTCAGGAGACAGGGCCCACTTTTTTTTTCAGCCAATCCAGTTCCACATCTAATCGGCCAATCTTTTCATAGGCCTGCCGCAATGCTTCTTCCGCACCTCCATCGGTTCCCCCACCCCTCCGTTGAAAGAGCTCCGCCACGTGGCTACTGACCTGCTTCTTCCAGATGGTAATTTGCGTAGGATGCACCTGGAAGTCTTTGGCCAGCTGCTGGACGGTTTTTACCCCCTTGATGGCTTCCAACGCGACCTTCGCTTTAAATTCTGCACTGTGGCGCTTCCGTTTCTTGGACATCCTCCGGACCTCTTCCTCAATGATGGAATACATGGGTTATCCACAATCTTAACCCACTGTCCGAATATTGGGGGCCACTATAGGGTCTCGATTACTGAACGGCCGAAAGAAGTGGAACAGAAAACCCGCCTGGGTGACTGGGAGTGTGATACGGTGATTGGGGAGGAGAGAAAAAGCGTGTTGGTCACGGTCGTGGACCGCGCCTCCCTGTATACGGCCTGCTCGCGTGTCTTGAGCCGCTCCGCTCAGGTAGTCAGTCAGGCCATCATCCGCCTACTGCGGCCCTTCAAAGAGCGGGTGCAGACTCTGACCTTTGATAACGTACCATAAGCGGAAGTCAAGAGCCCTCGAGGCGACCACCTACTTTGCTCATCCCTATTCATCATGGGAGCGCGGTATCAATGAAAATACGAATGGCCTGCTGCGCCAGTTTTTTCCGAAGCGCACGGATTTCCGAACGGTGTCGTGGCAGCAGGTGAAACACGCCGTCGACCATCTCAATAATCGGCCAAGGAAAACCCGTGGGTATCGACCCCCCAATCAGCTCTTCAACAAGCACTTCGTCCCGCTCGTGTAGAAGCCGAGAAAATTGCACTTATGACTTGAATTCAAGAAAGCTTGATTCAAGTTCAAGGGGTCAAATCTAGTTTTATAAGGTATAAATTAAAAAAAGGGGTCAAGACGCTTTCTTCATGATATAGCATTTTATGTATTTGGATTGTACCGTAGAGTTTTGGGCTGTCTTTACTTCCCTTCCGTACCTGGGTTGTGAGGAAACTCACATCCCGACATTTAATGGCTCAAATTTGCTGCTGATGTTTTTCAAACGATAACCGTCTCGCTGTTGAACCTATTCTATATCACGAAGCAAGCATCCCGACCCCATAAACGAAATATGCCGATAAAGCATGAAGTTCTTTTGACTGTGCGTGCCTCGCCGTCGCTCTCAATCGAAACATTCGCGAAGCCTTTGCCTTTGATGACCACTTCATCAAATGGCCAGCGCCGGATTGATTTGAGGTCCATCGATGGGCGCCCCCCCCTGATACTTTAAGCCGTTCCCAAATTAACCTCATAAAACTAGATGCTAACCCCCAATACTGTGTGGATAATGATGCTTCTTGTCATTCGAAATTTCATGTGTCAGGCATGTCACCCTGGTGAATTCGTTCGAGGTATGATTGCACGGATCCTTAGTGAGCAGATTGAAGCCCAGCTTTGACCAGATAGGTGGAGCGTTTCATTCCTTGCGCCGCCGCCGCTGCATCAATGACCTGTAATTCGCGTTCAGTCATTGTCAGGTTTACGCGCACTGTTCTGTCGGGCTGTTGAAGGCTTACTAAGAACGCCACGCCGTCAGCAAACTCTGGCGATTGCATGATGGCTTCGAGGCTCGAAGGCTTGGGAATATCTTCACCGTCTTCCTGCAATCCTTCTACATGCAGGGCCAGTGCTTCAGTGGCCATATCCTTTGCGTCATCGACGGTGCGTCCTGCTGTGATACAGCCTGGGAAATCAGGAAAGCTTACACCGTAGTGACTCCCGTCGTCTTTGTGGATAATCGCAATATAGTCCATTGTTTTCTGCCTCCTTTCCTGGAGTGGAGTGGCCTATCTCAGAGCAAGGCCGCTCTGTTTTTCAATGCTTTTCAGCGTTCCAATCGGGATATCCCTTTTCGGGTGAGGAACGGTCACTCGGCCCTTTTTACTGGAATGGGTAAATTGGCTGTGACTGCCTTTTTGGGTAACTTGAACCCATCCGTCTTTTTTGAGCACTTTGATAATTTCCTTACTGTTCATTGTGTTCTTTATCTTACAGTAAGATACACACGAATGCGCATTAATGCAAGAAGATGTACGTATATATTGGGGTCACCCATTAGCAGGCTCTGTCAAGATATTGATATTGTATTGATATTGGGGTCAGATTTAGTTTTATAAGGTATGGCATCCCAAAAGGGGAATATCTTAGTCCCGATCTTTTCTTACCCACGTATTTTTTCCAACTCGCAATCATCCAGAAAGAGTTTCCATAATGAGTTGTGACTCTTGGAGTTTGGATGCAAGCTCCTGTGTCATAAAGCTGTCTTCTCTTTTATCAATTATTGAATTCGATGACCGGTTGATCGGATACGCACAGGTCGTGTGGTGTGAATCCGAACGACTTCAGATTCCGTGCGGAAAGCATCCATTCGATGGTTGTGAACGAACGCATTGAATTATCGATGCTTTCTCGTGATTGCCATTAGAACACTGTTGGGTTCTGAGTGGAGAACGATTTTTGCACTTTCAAAACTTCAAAACCCACGTCGATGAGTGTTCAAAATTTGTCCGGACGAAGCATGGCTAAAACATGCAAGTCAATGAGAGGTGAGACCATGGACTCAATGGCCGAACTTGGGGTTATTGCAGTTGTCGTGATCGTGGCTTGGGCGGTGATCAACCTCATTAGCCTTTTTGGCTCGGTGCCTTTCGAGTAGAAAAACGTAGCTTCAGTTTATAAGGCTCGAAAGGCTGAGTAAGTCTTTTCTCTTTCCTTCAAGAGATTAGGCGTGGTCATGTCGAGTCACGATTTGCCCGCTTTCAAAGTAATCAGAATTACTCATCGCAACAGGGTTTCCAGTCCATTCCACAAAATCTTCGAAGCTCTGACATTTTTTTAATGCTCTACTAACTCTTTGTCAGTTGCCCTGATCTACATGATTAATAGACATTATATCGGAATTTGTTTGAAGGAGATGTGGTAACCCCTAGCTTTAGGGTGTTATCTGGCTACTCGGAGTATGAAATCAAAAAGTTTGAACAAAGGGAAGATGTTCTTCGACTTGAGGCCTCTGAAGGACGAGTTACCATACTGACGTATCAACGACAATATTTGCAATCTTGCCGATCGGTTTTAGAGTTCCATCCTTCGCGGAATTCGATGGTTCCCATAGCCAGGAATATTTTTCGCTGTTGGCGTCGTTGCTTTTGGTGACGTTGAATGAACTCCTCCAATGCCTTTGTAACAGTCTCTTTTCTAGTACGAAGGCCACCGGTCTGGAGGGCCTTGTTCAAGAGGGCATCTTCAAGGGCTAAGTATGTTGACATGATCTCCACCATGAGTAAATTTTACACATAAAGAATAGACTGAAAATTTTGGCCGGTCAAACGCTTCGTCGGTCCGCTAATGGTTAGCCATTCGCATTTGTATAGAGAAGCTAGTAGTTTTATGATTATCGCCTCCCGTTCACGCCTTTTTATATACCTACAACCTTGAGGCCATTGGCTCGAGCTGCTGTGCCGAGTGCGAGATCATGTGTGGCCATCACCAATTTCTGATCGATCTGCTCTCGCCATAATAAGGCCGTAGCCAAGTGAATGGCATCGAGGGTGCCAAGGACAGTTGGAAGTGGTTGAGCGGCTCGTGCCAGTACAGAATGTGTGATGTCGACCACTTCCACAGCTTCAATGAGTCGATATGCCGCTTCCCTTTGGGCAGCGATTGCGTTGTCGTCTAAATCTTCAATAAGTCGTAACCGATCCAACGTACGCAAACATTCGACTTCCAGCAATGCTGACCCAACGCCTCGCTCAATGTTTTTCCACTCTTTAAGAGAATTTTTTTGCCCTAAGATGATTCGCAGCAAGACCGAGGAGTCAAGATAGGCGATCACCTCTCAGTCTGCCGTTCTTCTAGAAGGAGGGTGACGATGTCTTTGCGTAGGCGAAGAGGGGGGGGTAACGAAATTTGCTGAAGTTTAGGACTGTGGGGGAGAGGTGAGCGTACATTGAGCACGCCACCTTGTTCATGAAATGGCACGACTCGAGCGATTGGCGTATCCCGATCTAAGATCGTGAGGCTTTTCCCTCGTCGAACATGACGAAGATGTTCGCTGAGATGACTTTTGAGATCCGCAATGCCAACATTTTTCATGACTATATTATAGTCATGAGTGACTATAAATGCAAGACTTGCCTGATCAATACTTTGCTGAATCTTCAATTCGTCTTAATTATTGCAAAAAATCTTAATTGATAAATCTAGCTATTCCCCGTAGCTTACTACGGAGTCACCAAACAAAGGGAAGAGCTTGAGAAACCGTGGTGTCTCAAAAAGAATAGCTCTTCTTCTGAATACCCCGTTGCTTGCGGCGAGGATCTTTTATTAATCAGTGAAAATTTGGAACTGTCGTAGGTTAGCTATAACCCTATGACTCTAAGGGCGTGTTCTTGCTACTTCAGCTGAGATTAATTCAGGGCTGGATGGGGTAAGGGTTATTCGAGAAGGTGTTTGATCATGGCAATGGCTTCAGGGCTGTCCCATTCACGGGGGCCCATAGCTTTTCCAATAAGTTTACCCTCTTGATCAATGAGGACGGTCAGGGGTAGGGCTCGGGCCATATAGGCATGCGAGACTTCGTTGGTTCTGTCGAGGAGGACGGGGAAGTCGACTTTAAGAATTTTCAGAAACGCCGTGATAGCTTCAGGCTGGAGATCTGCGGTGATCGTCAACAAAAGAAAGTCTTTATTACTGAAATGGTGTTTGAGCTTGGCGAGCGCGGGCATTTCCTCTTTACAGGGTCCGCACCAGGTCGCCCAGAAATTGAGTAGCACAACTTGCCCTTTGAGTGTTGATGAATGAAGCAGTTTCCCGTCCAATGCCTTGAGCTCAAATGGCGGCATAGGAGTGCCGGCCAGTTCACGGGAGATGCGTAACTGATCAAAGGGATTGGCGGCCCATGATAGTCCTGTGCTGAAAATCAGCATGGTGAGTAGTAACAAGGCGATCACCCATGTGTATCGTGCGTTCATGCTCATGCTGTCGTTTACGATTGAGGAAGATGAAGATCTTGGATCATGGTGACATTGTTGGGAAAGGCATGTTCGACCCAAGACACCACACCTTGTCCTTGTTGATTGACGGCGATGGCTGGATGCTGGGCTTTGGCTTTATTTAACCGTTGCGGTTGGCTAAATGTCTGCCCCCGATCCAGTGAGTATGAAAAGAATATTTCGTGTCGAACGGGCGAAAGTTCTTCCCACACCATCAAGACGCGTCCTAACTGGTCGACCGCCATTTGCGGTTTGTCCGGGAACGTGCTGTGAGAAACATTAAGCTTTTTACGGGGAGAAAAGGTTTGTCCCTCGTCGTCGGACGTAGCTAAGTACACGCCGGGAACATCATCAGGTCCTTCGGTATACCAGGCGACATAGAGCCGGCCTTGTCCATCAACCGCGATAGAGGCCGGTCGGTGCGGACACGCAGGAAAGTTCCATTGGTCATTCCCGACCACGACCGGTGCGGAGTAGGTCTGTCCTCCATCCTCGGATCGAGCGACAACGGTTTCTCGAAATTTGCCGTCTAGAATCTGTCGCCAGGTCACGTAAATTGTTCCATCCGGTGCCGTGGCGAGTGCGGTTCGACAGCAGACGCACGTTTCACCTTCTAACTGCAGATTTTTGGCGACGCTCTTGCCCTGATCTTGTGAACGCGTGACATAGGTTTTCGGTTGTTTTTTTCCTGTTCGCTCATCAATCCAAGCCAGATGCACGGTGCCTTTTGCGTCGACGCACAAGTTGTCAAACGTATGTCCTGTTGGCGTCTCATCATCATTGACGGTGATCGGTGTCGCAAAAGACTTTCCTTGATCTGTTGACGCACTGAGACGCAATGTACTCGCAAACGGGTTTTTTGATTGTTGAGTTTGAGGAGAAGACCACGACAGATACACTTCGTCGTTCGATCCCAAGGCCAATCCTGGTGACTGATGTATGGAGGCAACGGATGGTCCCTTGTCGTTGACCTGTACGGCTTCCGGAATGGTTGTCGCCTTGGGATCGATCTTGACGTAAAAAAGTTTATTCTGCTCCTCGCCGGCTTCATGCCAGGCCACGTGCCGGCTTCCCTGGTCATCAATCTGCATGGTTGGTCCAGAAACCTGGGCATGTCCATGGTTGATGGATAACTGTTGCCCAAGGGAAATCTCATGCGTGGTTTCCGCACTGGCCACAAACGGAACGCTGGCCCAGAGACAAAACGTCATGCCGGCCACGATGGAGTATTTAGATAAGGAGGAAAAGTGTTTCATCTTTATAAACTTTCGGTATGAGGTTTCTTGTTAAGAGCTACAAAAAAGCAAATCCCTGCGTCTGACCTGTTTGCACGTAATTTAGAATATTGGATCATTGTACCGTTTCATCAAATTAAATGAGAAGGATGGTCATGTTCTACTTATTTATGCTCATTAATGCCTATGGATACTACAGTTTTGTGTGGACTGATGATGGATGTGAAGAGGTGGTGAGTGATTTAGGTCGGAGAGCACGTCATTGTGAGTCTGAGATCTGGAGCAGTGCGTTGGGTTTCTGCGATTGAAGTTTCTTTGCGGTTGAACGTTTTTTTCGATAAAAAATTAGACCGGTAACAAGCATAACTGTTGGAGCCAATCCAATGAAGAAATATAAAATTCGGCCAGGCATTCCAAGGAAGATTGTGGCTGGGATACGGTACGATCTGATTCATCTCGAACGGGAACGGTTTAACACAGCAGGCGTGTTGAATCCAACGACAAGTTTCTCAGAGAATTTTGACCCACTGACTTGGCGTGTCGGCGTGGTCTACGATGTCCTTCCTCAGATTTCCCTGTATGGGCAATACGCCACCGCAGCCGATCCCGTCGCTGGAAGCCTCTTCACGTTGAGCCCTGGTCAGCGATTTACCATGGCGACCGGAGAACAGTGGGAGGTGGGTATCAAAGGACAAGTGTGGGAAAATCGAATAGAATGGACCGTTGCCTATTTTGATATCCGACGCAAGGATATTTTAACCCAGATTTCGCAGAATGAGTCTGTGAACGTCGGGAAGCAGTCGTCCAAAGGGGTTGAGGTTGATCTGGCTGCGAAGTTGACGGAAGCGTGGCGGTTTCAGGGAAATGTGACATTTCTCTCAGCGAAGTTTGATAGGTTTTCCCAATTATCAGGAGGAAATCTGGTCTCACGTAATGGCAATCGTCCTCCTGAAGTCCCGCAGACCGTGGCCAATCTCTGGTCCATCTATCGATTGCCGGTTTCGATTCCGCTCGATATTGGCGCGGCCTGGCGTTATGTCGGAGATCGGTATAATGATAATGCGAATACGATACGTCTGAAGTCGTATATGACTGCGGATGCCTGGCTGTCGGTGGCGTATAGGCAATTTTGGCTGACGCTTCGGGGCCGCAATCTGTTTGACAAGACGTATGCAATCTGGGGGTCGCAATTTTATCCTGATCAAGTGTTGATTGGTGCACCGCGGACGTATGAACTGAGTGTGACTGCACGGTTTTGAGTTCAGTCGTTCATAATCATAAGGAAGGGTTTTCGTGTTCAGGGCTAGGTCAAAACAAAACGATGCACGTCATGATACTTTTGGTGAGGATAGCGTGTTGGCCTATTTCCGAGTTGACTCCACCAGGAGCCACTTCAGGTCTCGCTCGGCCAAAAGGCGAAAGGCTGGAGGTCTCGGGACTGCTCTATTTTTAATGGACTATTAGGGTTGGTTGAAGGAAAAGAAGGAGGGTGAAGAGCAGGGCTGTTAATGCGTACCTGCCTTCACCCTCGCATGAAATGTTTAATTAAACTTCCATTCGACTCCGCCAAATCCGCTAATGCCTTGTCCAGGATTAAAGAACCGGCCTAAGGAGTCATTCACGACGACGGCTCCGGCATAGGTCTGATTGGTGAGATTTCTGCCTTCAGCGAAGAACGAAAGGCTGTCGTTGTAGCTATATCCTGCACGGAGGTTGGTGATGAAATAGGCCGAGTTTTTGGTGGTATTGAGCGAGTCGACATAATATCCAACCATGGACCATTCAAAGTTCGGGGCGATCCAAAAGCCTGCCGGATGATCATACCGTACCTCGCCAGTGAGGTAATGTTCCGGCGCACCAGGAACGCGATTACCCTCTTCGGCGACAACGGCGCCTCCTCCGACGACGTCGTCGGTGAATTTGAATAATGACCAGGTATAGGCCGATCTCAAAGTGATCGTATCACTTTGATGTTTCGGTCCGGGGGCCAGTATGCCATTGGCCACGACAATGCTCCCTCCAGCTTCGACGCCTGTGTGCCGGGTCCCCTTGGCATTCTGAAACGTGCCTTGATTGTTGATGTTGGAGGCGATGATTTCCTTTTGCATTTCTAAGTCAAACACGGTGACATCCCAGGAGATGCGATGATCGGCGGTGGTGCCGCGTGTACCCAGTTCTAATTGCCAGGCGCGTTGAGCATCGAGGGAGAGAAAGGCACTGGTCGGTGTGGAGCCGTCTGGGTTGACGGAAGACGTTAACTCCAAATTAATCGGCGGCTCATAGCCACGGCTGACATTTCCGTAGATTTGTGACGTCTCGGTGGTTTGGTAGGAAAAACCGACTTTTGGAGTAATGGCATTGAATTGCCGGAGGTCGGTCCGACTGCTGGTCATGTTTCCCGAAAATGGACTGAAGAGCTGGTTCCGACCTTCTCGAATGCTGTAGTCCCACCGGCCTCCGGCAATAAAAATAAAATCCTCGGTGACATTGAATTGGTTTTCCAGATATGTGCCGAAATTGGTCGTTTGTATACTGAGGTTTTGGGTTTGTGTTCCACGATTCCCCAGATTGTTCACGAAGCGCCGTTGGTTGGTATCTCCGTATCGCGGCTGATGTCCGATGATGAACAAATTGTCATGGCCAAACAGAGGGTTGGTGTTGCTATACCGAATTTCTCCACCCACATTGTAATTATCCTGGACAATAGTTTGGAAAATAGGATGATCCACATACTGATAGGAGTAATAGGGAATAATTTCAAAAAATTGATTGGCGGTGAACTCGTTCCGATACGCAATTCCGGTTCGGATTAAGTTGTAATATCGTCCGTATTTGCAAGCTTGGTTGGGGCCGCAGGCAAAGGGGCTGATCCCGCCCAAGGTACTGGCTTGTTGATCGTTGTCTTCGAGCTGGGCTTGTGTCAGCGAGCCGGGAATGCGTTCGGCCACGACGCCTCCCAAGATATACGCGCGAATTTCCTGATGTGTGCCGATTTTCAATCCTATGTTGGCATTGAGTCGTTGCCGATCCTGTTGGCTGTTATCTTGAAATCCGTCTTGGTGACTGCCCGATGCACTGATGTAGTAATCGGCGACGACATCCATGTGTCCAATTTTAAAAGGCTGAGTCACGTATCCGCTTGAGACTTGTCCCATGACAAGTCCGAAGCTGCCGCCTTGGAGTCTGACCTGCAACAATGACGCATTGTATCCGGTCCGTGGGACAAAATTGATGGCGCCGCCAATCGTATTGGCTCCGTACCGTAGCGCATTGGCCCCTTTGTAAACCTCGATCCGTTCATAGGCGAGAAGATCAATAGATTCAAAGTCTGAAAATCCGTCTGCATCTCCGAAGTAGATTCCGTTGATGAGAATGTTTATGCCGCGATGGTGAAAGTTGTTGCGAAGGGAGGTGCCGCGAATTTGAAATTGTCCTTCGTCTGCACCAAAGCGTGTTTGAAAACGGACCCCAGGAACGAACTGTAAAACGTCGTTCAGGTTGACGCCTCGAGACTGGGTGATTTCTTTTTCTTCGATGAGCGCGACACTACCAGGTCGACGCGCTAGTTCTTCCTTGACGATATCGATGTTTTCAATTCGTTTGCCCTCGACCAGGACGGGCGGCAACATTTCGACCTCATTGGTTGTTTGGTCAGCCGGTAGTTCTGCAAACGTCACAGTGGCTTCAAGAAATATGAAGGTGAGGCAAATGTAGAACAGACAGTAGGTGGGGTACGGTTTTCGAAAAGCTCCTGCGATCATACTCATGACCCTTTCATGTGAGACATATGATTCGTTCGTTCAAACGAATCCGTGTTGGGAATATAAAAGGTATTAGTGCGCATGGGAGGGCTGTTCGATCAAGAGGGGAATGCCCTGTTTGATACGAAGCGTGATATGACGGACTTGCCGGAAGTCGTGAATCGGATTGCCGTGTAAGACGATAAAGCTGGCTTCATACCCTTCTCTGAGCTTGCCGATCTTTCGATCTGGGAAGATAGCTTCTGCCGTATTTTCACACCACAATTTGAGCAATGTCAGGCTGTCAAATACTTTCAGGTTGTGCAGGTGAAGAGCCTCTGCGAGTGAGGTTTCAGCGTGATCACTGCCTATCGCAATCTTGACGCCCTGTTCATACAGTAATTGAAGATTATCGCGTTGGATCTTTTGAGCTGTTTGTTGAATCTGTTGCCTGTGGGTTTCTTGATGCTCTGCCCGGGCGTTGGGTTCGTGTGCATGGGGAGACACATGATCCTGGAGCTGCTGGTGTCCTGCCGGGGGAAAGGCGCCGGCAACGGTCGTGCTCACGACCGTGACGTTGTGCTGAAACGCAAGTTTGGCATCCTGTTTTTGCAACACTGTTTTTTGAGCGAGATTAACGGTTGGAATGTACCAGCCTGGCGTATGGGCAATTTCATCTACTCCGCTCTGTACCGCATGACGAAAGTCTTTTGCTGTTTCAACATGAGCCGAGACCCGTAATCCACTTGTATGTGCGCGTGTGACAATTGGGGCGATCAGGTGGTCATGGAGTCCACGGTGAAAATGCGATTGAGCGGAATCAAAAGATGTGTCGAAGTTCGATGCATGTCCGACATAAATTTTCAGGAAGTCCGGTTTGCCTGATATGATTTTAGACCAGGTTTGCTCTATATCCTGATGCGAATCGATTACGAAATATGCACGATTGTTAAACCAACCCTGTTTCTTTTTCCCAATAATGGCTTCATACCGGTGAAGACGGAGGACATTCTCGTAGAGGTTTATTGGATGATTGTTAGGAGAGGTCAGGCCTGCATGGGCGAAGGCAACATCAATGCTTTGGGGGATATTGATCTTGTTCTGAATTTGTTCCGAAAACTCTCGGATATTATTCAGGTTTTTGACATAGAATACCCCATGTCGCAAATAGGTCTGAATCGTTTGGTCAATATTCCAAGGCCCTTCAACATTATGCGTATGAGCTTCTCCGAATGGCGGAAGAACAAATTGCCCCTCAAGATTGATCACGTCATCGACATGTGGAGGACGAGTCTTGGTCAACAAACCATGCTTGACATAAAAGGTGGTATCTTGAAACGAATTTCCGTCAAACCATTTGCCATTGGTATACTCGTAATTTTTCTGAGCGGAATGCGTGCTGAAGGATTCTGAAGCGTAAGCACCAGGTCCAATGTGTACGTGTAGGACGACTAGCAAGCATAGGATGAAGACAGACATGTATCTCATTGGAACTCGATAACGGAACAATGTACTGTTTATCATTTTCGAACTTTTGCATTCCATATAGTTTGAAAGAGTGCTGTGTTAGAGGATTCAGATGGATTCGGTTAATAGTAATCGAATGTTGTGTTTTGTGTGTCAGGCGGCGTCCTTTCAGACGCAACTTGAGAGAAGTCTAGAGCGTAACTCTAACTTTTTTCTCTGTTGTTTCTGCACATGAATAACATGGGTGATGGTCCTTAATTTGGTACCATAGCTTTCTCTACATAAACTACGGATCGATGCACCAAATACTTACGGATGCTACAGTTTTTAAATTTTGGCCTTAGTGTGTTGTATTCTTATTCAAGAATGAGCTTGAATTGATTGATCACGATGTCCGAGGTAAGGGGAATGGTTTTGGTCTTCTGGTCGCTGAAAAAATGAGGTGGTAAGACAAAACGAGACGAATAATCGATTGGAGGGAATTACCGAAATAAATCCTGGAGGAGGATTTCCCAGTTTGGAAACAGGGGACTGGTGAGTTGATTGTGGGCTTCGAGTGTCAGTTCGATGGGTTGTCCGAACCCGTGATCTGTTCGACAATAGACTTTCACCCTTTCAAGTTCGGGATCGATAATCCAATATTCGTGCACACCATACTGTTCATAGAGCTTACGTTTGATGGTTTCGTCTGTTCGTCTGGTCGAATCTGACACGATCTCAACGACTAGATCCGGAGCGTCTTGAATATTCTTTTCAGTAATGATGGATGCCCGAGCCTGAGATACAAACAGGAGGTCGGGTTGTACGACATCGATGTCAGACAAGACGACATCGGTGGGCGCACAAAAGATTTCGCCTAAGTGGGTTTTTTGTACGTATAAATTTAAAAATGTGACAAGAGTTATCAAAATTCGTTGATGTTTTGTTCTCGGTGCAGGCGTCACGAATCGATCTCCCTCAATTAATTCATAGCGTTTCCCATCATTGGGGAAGAGGAGATACTCATCATAGGTGAATTTTGCCGTGCGAGTCGTCGTTGGCATGACTTCCTCATGTATTGATCAATCCTACTATCTTAACAGGCCATTGTGACGCCCTCAAGATAAGGTGAAGCCGATCCTGCAATTTTTCTTTGTTATTCAGCGATGAATGCGATCGTTGCTTCAGTCAATGCCTGTCGGCGTTATCACCCCTTTACAGTGGTCTGTGCTTTCGTCTCAATGAATTTCAGTCCGACCATCCTGCGGCCTTACGTTATTGGACCAATGGGTTGCGTGGAGAGAGTGCGTGGAATCGATTGAAGTCGCCATCAGCGGCCCATAACTCTTGAATGCCGTGATGTTGGCAAAGGGCTGCAATCCGTGCATCATGGATCATTGGGCCTTGGATTTTTCCCTCAAGTGCTGATTGCCGCAAAATGGGCCAATAACCACTTGTTTCGGAGAGTAGTAGTACGCGTGGAGATTCTAGCCACGCATCGATTTGTTCGCAGGCGACCGGTAAGGGGGTGGGAGGTTTGAAGATTCGAGCATGAGTCACGATGGCAAGAAATCCGTGGAGGCAAGCCCAGGGGATAGCCCATGGCGTTGTCCCTTCTGCTAATTTTGTCAGATGAGCATAGGCTGAATCATGCCATGGAGAATCTTCTCGATGAGCATAGACTAAAATATTTGTGTCGACGGCAATCACCCCCCGCGATCTTCATACGCTTTTTCACGTATGGTTTCCCACAATGCTCCTTCCACGTCTTCCTGAAGACCATTTCCTTTAAAGGTAGCTTTACGATGGCGGAACATCCCAGACTGCTGGTGTTCATTAGGACTCGCTGTAATCCTTCTTCTATCAATGCTTTGACTGAGGTGCGATGTTTTACTGCTAGCTTTTTGGCTTCATCCAAAAGTGATTGAGGTATATCAACTGTCGTCTTCATGCATATAGATGTATCATGAGATATATCTCTATGCCAACTTAGTGGTGAGAATGAATAGAATGGCCAATTTTATAGGTTTTCTATGAGAACCTTGTCTCCATAGAAAGAAGTATCAAAAAAGTAAGCATTTTAGAGGACAGGGTGAAGTCCGAGAACTTCACCCTGGTAGATTGGATTTCCGAAGAAAGAGACCGCTATGGAGTGTGAAAAATGGTTGGGAAATCTGTTCACTTTTGTATGAAGCTAGAGTCTTTCATTTAATAGGCCTGTCCGCGTTTTTCGAAGTATTCATCGTAGCGATGGACATAGTCTTTGGACTCACCTAACGGCAAATGACATCCTCGGCAGGCCTTATAATCTACGTCTAATCGTTCTCCGGTTGCGTTGAAGGCGGAATACACCCAATCCCCATTTTTCAATCCCATGGGAGCATGCTTGCCCCAGTCTTTGCCTTTTTGCATCACAAAGACCTTGGCTAGACCATCCTTGACCAGATTGCCTTGCGCATCTTTTGCGAACTCATTATTCATATCTTTTTGCGCGTTGTAGATTTCCATGACTAAGATCGAGCCGTCAGCAAACGGCATGCCTTGGCTTGCGTTGGCGCCAGTTTGATTAATGTAGAGGTCTCGAACGGCATCAGGCTTTTGAATACCTTTCAAAAATGTCGGAAATTTATTGTAGTCTTTGGGGAACATCAATTCTCCGTCTTTGGGTATGTCATCAGATTTTGCTGATGGCGTCATCGACATCGATGAGCAACCCATGAACGGGATAAGGACACTTAGCAGACTCATTGCAATGAGTTTTTTCATAACCTGCAATCTCCTTGTATTTTATAAGTGCAAGAACGTGTTTGTGTAAGCCAAGACGCTAAGACCTCGAGTCCTCTGCACTCTTAGCACCACTTGTGGCTGGTTTTTTGCTGAAACGGTCAATGTGAGGGCCCGTTATGTGATGTCATTCATGAGACAGCTATCTATGTCAATACCTCCTTTTGTCAACGTGAAAATTCCGTGGAGTGTGACTGGTATATCAACTATTACGAGCGCATGAGAGACTTTGGATCTCTTTTTCTTTCTGATGCTGCATGTATTTGTTTCTCTCGTCCTGCAAACTAAAACAGCCCCAATGTGACTCCTCCGTAAAACGCGCGGCCGTATCCTGCAAAGAAGAGTTGTTTGTTGGCATCTGCCGTCGCGTCTGAGACGACCTGTCCGGAGGCCGCGTAATCTTTATCAGCAAGGTTATCGATTTCGAAGTACAATTTCGCAAAACGAACCCAATCATTCTTGAACTGAAAGGTTTTGTGAAGATTAAGGTTGACGAGCCAAAACGAAGGAATGCCGACCGTATTACCATTGTTTAAGAAATAACTATTGGAATAGTTCGTTTCCACCCAACCTCCCCATCCGGTTTCAAGATGAAGATACTCGGCTTTCAGGTTGAGGATGTCCCGGGGAACGTTAGGAACTTTCTTGCCGTCTTGCTTCACGTCTGTGGCAATGCCGTTCACCAAAAACCGGTCTGTAAAGTTTTTGTACCGAGCATCAATATGCGTGTAAGCGCCGGAAAACCGCCATCCTGGGATGGGTCGCCAATCGGCAGAGAGTTCGATCCCGCGGTATTCAGACGAATCGGCATTGATTGAGGCTGTGGTGCTTTGATCAAAGACATTTTGTGTGATGATTTCATCCCGAAAGAAGGTCCAGAATCCCACCACCTGTACGGTCAACGTGTCATGGAGTCGTGACTCTGTCCCGATTTCTACATTCACATTTTTTTGGGCCTCTAAATCAAAATTACTTCCTGGCAACCCCGTCAGCGGATTGCGAGTCAGATTGCCAAAGGTTGGAATGGCGTACCCGGTTGATCCACGAACCCAATGTCGATAGCCCTCTTCCGGTCTCCAAGTGAGGGACATTTCCGGAGCCCAATTATAAAATGTCCGAGAGGCATCAGCTCGAGTATTTACGGCTCCGGCATTGTCATAGTTAATGGTTTGGATACTCACGATGGACTGCTCGAACCCGAGACCGGCGGCAAGAGTCCAATTGGGGAGGAAGGTGAGTTCCTCGCGGAATCGTCCTCCAATGTTGCGGATGGTTCCTCGATTGTTGGCGGCTAACGTTCCACGAGTGCCCCGACCGTCTGCCAGATTTTGAAAAGAATTGCCTTCTTGTTCCATATTATTCACGAAAAATCCAAGATAACTCGTTAACGGCAGGCCAAATATCCGGCCATGATGCCGGAGATCCGTATAATGTTTGATGTTGGTGTTGACGTTATCGAAGATCTGGAAAAAATACTGGTTGATGTCTTTGACGTCATAGTCCGCTTCCATGGTGAGGACGGTATTCGGGGTCAGTTCCCGTTCATAAATGGCGCCTACGATAGTTCGTCGATCAATGCGTTGTTGATTCCTGGCCACCGACAAAGAGCCGGCCTGGCGGGGATCGGCTTGAAATTGTGATTTCGTGAGGCGGGTCGGGACTCTTGTATCCAGCCAGTTGGTGATGGCTTTGACGTACAGACTTTGTTTCTCATCGATGGTGAAGCGGAAATTAAAGTTCAGTGTCTGCGTCTGGTAGTCGCTGTGCTGAATGTACCCTTGCTCTTCCGCCACATTACTGGCAAATAATGAAATATCCACGTTTTTGTACTGTTGGCCGATGGCGACGGCTTCTTTGTGGTAGCCGAATGATCCGCCTGAAAAAAACGTTTCCACGCCATTAATGTCACTACCTCGCCGACTTTTGAAGTGAACCATTCCACCGAGTGCATAGTTATCGTACAGCGAGGATGCGGCTCCTCGGATGACTTCGGTGCTTCTCATAAACCAGGGATCGTGCATATCGAGTCGGGACAGGCCGTCTGATTGTGTTTGAATAAACCCATCTTCATAGACCTTGATGTCCCTGACGGCAAATGACGTTTTGACTCCTGAACCGCGAATGGAAATGCTGAAATCTCGTGGGCCGTTGGCCTGACGAAGAATCACACCGGGGAGGGCTTCGAGCGATTCTTTCATGGTTCTGGTTGGTTGCATGTCTGTTTCAGACTGTAATGTGGAAGACACGGTCAGCCCTTCCGGTCGTTTTTGGATTCGGGTGCTCACGATACTCATTTCTTCTAGCATTTCGACTTCCTCCTCTTGGAGGGTGACCTGAGTCTGTTTCTGTTCTTCGGTTTGTTGTGGAGCCGGTGTTTGTTGTAGTTTCCGGAGTTGTGTTCGGATTTCTTCCAGCCGTCTCGTGAGTTGATCACGTTCTCCCTCCAGCTCCTGTTGTTCCTGGAGGAGGGTTTCTTGGGACTGTGGAGCACTGATGCTTGATGCCGCAAATGTTGTCGCGGAGATACTCAGCACGTGTGGAAGACAGAACAGGAACACGAAGAGGCGCATGATCCATTTCTCTACACAGATAAACGGCAATGGTTTCACGAGATAGTCTCCCTACAACATAAATAAAAACAGAAGTACAATATCCGGCCACGCAGGCTAGATGTTCATGATGGTGATCATTTGAAAACGGACTGGCATTAACGCGTGTTGAAAGAACGATAGACGATTGGATTTGGATATTGAGGTGTTACATTCCTAATCCATAAACGTGATAAAGGGAAACGTTGTATCAGAAGAGGCCATTGTCATCTACCGTTGGATACTACAGTTTGCGAATTAACTGAATCCCTCAATCAATAAAAACTTGGCCAGAAGTCTCAGTGCGTGATCGTAAGATTTCATCTCGCAAGTCCGAACCAATCACCAAGTTGAGGCACGCGGCGTAGGATGAATTTTTCAATCAGGAGTATTGAGAGTAAGGAGACCAAAAACAAAGGGAGATATACACACAAAAACACGAGCAACATTTTGAACCCGACTGAAAATGCCTGGGGCTGTGGAAGGGGAGGAGTCCCCAGTGATCCGGCAGGACGGCGACGTCGTCGCCACATGAAAAATCCGCTTGTGACCATAATGAGGAGGCCACTGACCGTGACCACTCCCAACACTTGATTCGGCCAGCCAAAGAGTTGTCCTTCATGAGCCGCGACTCCAATCCCGATCATCTGGTCTAAAAAATGACGGTCCTCAAAGTTTTCTCTTTTCAGAACGGTTCCTGATGCCGCATCCAGTATGACTTTGACTCGTTGTGGACGGTTCTGTGTCTCCGATTTGGCGGCCCAATGTCCTTCGGCCGTAGAAGGCGGCGTGATATAGACAGGATCGGGAAGATGCAGGGCGCGAACTGACGGCAAGAGCGTATCAAGTGGGGAATAGTCCAGCGGATTGTCTGCGGCGTCGGCTGTATTTGCCATGGGCATTCCGTGTGAACGATGTTCCTCGGAACTCTTAGATCGTGGATTTCGAGAGGTTGCCCCGACTGTCCAATCCTGTTCGGCGACCGCCGTTCCCGTCAATTGACGCACCTCTTTGAAATATGTCCCCCAGACTTTAGCCCATGGCAGTCCGGTGACGAGCAGAAATAGAACAAAAATTGAGATCCAAAAACCCGTGACGGCATGAAGATCACGCCAAAACCCTCGTGGGCTTCGGTTCAACCGGGGGTATACAATTCCGCCTGGTCCCCGTTCATCGCGCGGCCACCAAAGATAGAAGCCGGTGACGATCATGATAATGGTCCAAGAGGCCGCCAATTCCACAAAGACGGAACCGGTATTGCCCATCAGCAATTCCCCATGAAAATGAAACACCATTCGAGTGAATCGTTCTTCTTCAGGAATGGTCTTCAAAATTTCCAAGGTTTCAGGGTGCACATATACACGGATGCGTTCCTCCTGGTTGTTTACCATGACTCGAATGGCGTCATGGTGTTCCTTGGGCAATTCATATGCGAACAGGGTGGACCCAGGAATGCTCCGGAGGGCCGCTTGTACCTGGGCGTGGGCTGTCGTGGGGTGTCCGGTAAGGGGCAAGCGGTCATAGGGTTGGTCGAGCCAGTCATAAATCTGGGGGGTGAAGAGATAGATTCCTCCGCTGATCGCTAGCAAGATGATAAAGGGAATACAGAATAGGCCGGCATAGAAATGCCATCGCCACACCGCACGATAATCGGGCCAGGCATGAGATGTTGTGATTAATGACATATACAGTTTTCAACGTGGGATGATGAAGTGAGGGCTATGCGACCTTTCGTTGCCATGCAAGTTTTTCGGCGATAGCGAGGGTCTACGTAAGCTTATCCTTTCATAGGTTCTTTTGGGGTTTTCCTTTCACATGTTTCACGGGTAGTTTTATTCCAGATCTGCTCAATTCCGGTGTCGTTCAAACTCGAGACACGTCGCCATCTTCCTTGAAGTTCTCGGATTGTAATTTGATGGGTCAGTTGCAGTTGAACGGTTGTTATTTGATTGTCCATCTGTGCCTCCAAAGTAGAGTCAGGAGCTAGACGGGATTCTTGGTGTAAGAGACCAGGGTGAAGGCCAAGGAGGTTGCAATTCCTAATAAAGCCTTCACCCTGGGTTTCCCAAGGTCAGGAGGAAGAGCCCACCTTGGGTGTCACAAACAACGAAGCAATGCCCTGACCTGTCAAGTCACAATATCAGCGCCCACGCGATACTCCCGCCACGTGGGCTCCCACCTTGGGTGTCACAAACAACGAAGCAATGCCCTGACCTGTCAGGTCACAATATCAGCGCCCACGCGATACTCCCGCCACGTGGGCAAGCCCACCTTGGGATTCAAGAGACGGATAAACGGATGAGTCTGAGAACGTTTTTGCATATTTCCTGCTCCTTCTTGCACGCAGTGTCATCATGACTATGCTGGCGGTACGTAAAAATTCAGAGGGTTCATGGCCTGATAGCTCACGTTTGAATGTTTCCCGGCTTCAGGATCGACAAACCCATCGGTATAGCCAGACTCGTGTCGAATATTGAATGACTGTGGTCTAGGCTGTTCATTATGTCGATGGACGAGGTTCAAAAATCGATGTTTGCCTTCCTCTATTCGAAGAATCTCATCGTCGGTCTCATAGGCCACTTTGGGGGGATATGCGCGACAGGCATCGATGGCTGTATTGAGAATGCGATGGAGATGCAAGAAGGTGTTGAGTGCTTGATTCACGAGCGGGCGAAGTCTTGCCGGTTGTTGTTCCAAAAAAACTGGCCGCGAGATCCCGAGTGGATGAGTCTCTTGAAAGATAATGCCGTGTTGTGAGTCAAAGGCAATCGCGCCGTCGGACACGTGGCCATTGGTGAGATCCTTCACCCTGATGTAGTGCGTATAGTTTTTCTGTCTCGCTTCATCAGGATCTTGCGGAATGTATTGCCCTGGGACTCTTCTCACAATCAGGTCGCGATGGTGTGCTACTTGGATGCGGATGGACCTGTTGAGTCCTTGTCCTTTGCACATTGTTGGGCTAAAGGGCTTGGCTGCTAGATGCAGTGAAAGCAGGTTATTGGCCTGTCCCGTGGACGGTGACCCTGAAACAAACCCGAAGGTCACGAACAGAATGACGAGGATGATTCTGTTCCTTGACCGGGGACGGTGAAAATTCAACATGACACGAAGACTCCTCAAGACATGGAGATTCTTGATCGCATGCAATTCGCCAAGCGGTGGACGTTCGTCCGACTCTCTGTTCTCAATTGACGGCTTCGCCCTGTCTCGACAAAGACGGCAGGGACGAATGTTCTGTTCTGAATGGCCTATAGCGAATCCAATTAACTTGCAGTTGAACTATTCAAGCTGCCAAAGCGAAATAAGATGCATCAAATTTCAGAAGTTATTCGAAACGGCTACAGGGATTAGGAGAAGAGAGTGACGGGAGGTCCGCGAGATCCTGGAGAAAAATTGAGGCAGAGCACATTCGGGTGCCCATTATTGAGGAGCAGCGGTGTGATACACCGACCGGATTGATCGAGTTGTATGGCTGGTGTTTGAATGGCCTGGGCAGCCTTACACAGCCAATCACACCATGATTGTGTGTGGCTATCCGGACTGTGATGAGCGGTCGCGTGGTTGGCCATTGAGGCAGCATAGGATGTGCTGACGGTTAGAAAACAACAGCCCAGGATGATGGCCAGAACTTTTTTGATACGTTGATGATTCATTGAAATAACCAGATGATGCCGCTCACAAAATACTTCTGCTGCCTTCAACATGATCACATAACCTTACCGGGAATGATCATGCTCGTCTACAGATGGTTGCTGAGCCGTGCAACAGTTTTTGGGAAAATTACCGCACCCCAGTGAGGACAGGTTCCCAATGTTCCTTGCGGTTGTCTTGAACGAGGCTATTCACAGATTCATGAAAAATTCGTAAACTGCCTTTTCCGATTTTCGTTGCTTCCAGTCGGCCCTCTTCAACCCAGCGATAAATGGTCCATCGACTAACATTGAGTACTTGAGCCGCTTCGCCAACGCGTAGAAGTTGTTTTGTCATGGTGAGTGTTCTCCTCTTTAAACATCTTTGTATACAGGTGTTGTGCAACGCATCGATTTTGAGTCTCAGAAAGGAACATCGTTCTGTTTGCGAGACAGATCAGAATTTCTTGGGGTGTCGTTCTCACGATCACGTCCACCTGTAGGAACATTTCTGATTGAGACGACGTCGACTGAAAGACCAATCAATGCGATAGAGAATTACAAAGAAAAGGAGGGACGAGGAGGACCACGGGATCGGATGGAGAGTGCACCATATTGCGGTGCGATGGAGGATGTGTATTGGAGTGTCGCGACAACGAGAAGGTCTGGTTTGCTCTCAGTCGTTGAGACAAGCTGATCGGTTGAGGAATAGGATCCGACTTGGCAAGCCCAAACGCAAAGGGTCGAATGATTGGCGGCGTGCTGAGAATGGTGTGTACTTTCATTAGGAGGAGCCGCATGGACAAACAAGCAAAATGAAGCGGCTCCCAGCAAAAACAGATACAACGATGAAAGAAGGACCCCTCCTGACCAGATATAGCGTCTGTGCGAGGAATGTTTCATGATTCCACCAGCGGGTGCGCCTATGACTGTATTCCAGGTTTGGTGGCGATTGCCATATCATGAATACCATGCTGACGGACTAGATCCATGACCTTAATTACCAACCCGTGTTCAATACGTTCATCGGCATTAATCACGACTGAGGGTTTTGAGTGTTCTTGGATCATCACTTGAAGCCTGGCACTCAGTTGATCAAGGGTAATCGCTTCTTTATTGAAAAACAAGTCCCCCTGTTCCGTAATCGTCAACGAAACGGGTTCGGTGACATGGTCTGTTGTCGAGCTGGCCTCTGGAAGATTGACGGGCATCCCATGCTGTGTCGTCATCGAGAGTGTCGCGATCATGAAAAACACCAAAAGAAAAAACATGGTGTCGATCATGGGAATGATTTCGATGCGGGCTTTCTTTTTAGCTGAAGCGGGAAGTCTCATGAGTGGTTCTATCGAGCCTTAGCTGTGAGGGCTGACTCCATATGTGTGGCATATTGTTCCATACGTTCGGTCGCGTGTTCCACTCGAGCCAGAAAATAATTATAGGGGATGAGTGTGGTGACGGCGACGAAAATGCCGGCGGCGGTGCAGACCAGAGCTTCAGCGACGCCCCCTGTGACGGCATGGGGTTGGCCGAGCCCTGATTCGGCCATGATGCCGAATGAGTCAATCATGCCGACAATGGTCCCGAGTAACCCGAGGAGTGGCCCGAGTGTGATGATGGTGTCGAGTGCGGAGAGCCCACGTTTCATTTTGGCCAGTTCTGCAAGGCTTGTGGCCTCCATGGCCTTCTCCGGCAGTTCGCTTCGCTTCATGATTCCTGCGGCTAAGACTCGCAAGAGAGGCTTGGGTTTTTGTTCGGCAATCGCCAGTGCGTCGGTAAACTTTTCCTGTTCGGTGAGCGTGAGGATCCGTTTCGCTTCTGATTCATAGCCGAGATGACGAAAATAGAAGAGCCGTTCTAGGATGATAGCCACAGCCAGCACGGAGCAGAGCACAATGGGAACCATCATCCATCCACCAGCTATCAGTACCTGAATCATCTGTTGCATTGCCTCACTGTTCTAAAAATATCAAGAAGTTAACCGTGGAGTCCAAACTTCAGCGGGACGTCGACATGCTTCTCAATGGCAAAGTTGCCATCTTTGGCTGGGGCAAAGCGCCATTGACGAATGGCCTCAATGGCGGCGTCATCTAAGATCTTATATCCACTGCTTTTTTGAATGGTGACTGTTCCTGGCATGCCGCTGCGATGAACTAGGACTCGGAGTAGCACGATGCCTTCCCAGCCTTCTTCTTTTGCCACTCGCGGATAGACCGGACGTACAGAATGGCGAATAGCGATTTTTTTAAGACCTAATCCTTCTGTTGCTGGAAGGCTTGCCGTCAATCGTCGTGATCGTGGCGGCATCGCTGCCAGAGGTGTGCTTTGGATTGGTCTCAAGGAGGAGCTCCCGACCGTCGGAAGTTTGTCAATGGTCATGTGCGTAGTGTTCGCTGCGGATGGAACCGTCACGTTTGTTCTTGAACGCTTCACCATTTTGGTAGCACTTTGGGCAAACAAGGCATTTGATGCCAACGTATCTTTCAACGTTCGCGTTTTTCGTACTGGGGTCGAAGGCTCTATGGTCGTTGGCATTGGGTCCAGTTGGAGTGCGGCGGTTGCTTTGATCGGTTGCGGTTGCGAAATCTGAGGTCGAGTTGGTTGAACAATGGGTGGTGAGGGAATCCGGCGTGGTACGGTTTGCAGCGGCGGGGCTTTCGTCTCGGGTGTCGGACTAGGGCTTTCAGTTTTGGTCGGGATTTCAGTGGGACGCAGGGTGACCTTGACGACCGGTACGGTTTCGGCGACAGGTTTGGCTGTTTGGATCAGACCTAAACCCGCAAGCAAACATGCATGCAATGCGAGCGACAAGACGCCGCACATGACGAATGTTCGACGTGAGATTTCTTCCTGTATGGCAGCAGCCGAGGTCATGGTTGAACTTTTTTGACTAGCTTCGTGATGCGTTCATCTGTTCCGCCACGCTTCAGGTATTCTTGATACTGGATCAGTGCTTTATCTGTATCTTTCCGGTGAAATTCATAAAACACCCCGAGGTTGTAATAGCCTTCTGTGAGGTCCGAGTCTAATGAAATCGCCGTTTGATATTCTCGTTCAGCCTCGTCGAGTTGTTTCAAGCCGGCTAACATCACCCCATAATTCAGGTGGGCTTCCGGATTGTTGGGGTCGAGCTTGACGACTTCCGCAAAGTGTTTGGCGGCTTTCTCACTCTTCCCTTGATCCTGATACAGAAATCCTAACGCATGGTGTGGGCCAAGCAAATCTCCCTTGATGCTGATCGCTTGCTCGTAGGCCTGTATGGCGTTGTCGGGTTTATTGTCTTTTTCGAACATTTCTCCTTTGAGTAACCAGCTTTCCAGATGATCGGGATCAGTTTTCAGTAAACGGTCAAGCATCGTGTGCGCGTCCTGCTCCTCTCCGGCTTGATGATGCCAGTACGCAAGTTTATAGAGGACTTGCGGCTGATCAGGTTTCAGCTTTAATGCGGAGGTATAGGCCGTGATAGCCTTTTGTGGTTGCCTAGTCTGGTCATACAGGTTTGCCATGGCCAGTTGAGCCTCAAGAAAACGAGGATAGAGTGTGACGGCTTTTTGGTAAGCCGCTTCCGCCTCGGCCATGTTCTGTTGATGATGAAGGACTGTCCCCAGATCCATGTAAGCGCGTGCAAAGTTTGGGTAATAGGCCACAGCCTGCTTCATGGCATTGATAGCGTTTTCCGGCTGCTGGAGGCCTGTGAAGTAGACCAGCCCAAGCAGATGATGGGCTTCTGCGAAGTGTGGGTAGGCGTTGATGGCCGTTTGAAGTGCGGTGACGGCTTGCTCATGCTGACCTTGTTGGACGTGTTGATGGGCCAGGTTGAAATGATCGAGTGCTTCATCTGCAAACGCGGTCAATGGAACAATCAAGATCATCCACCCGGTCATGATCATCAACCATTGCTGAAGGCTGAGCATCTTTCGCCGAGGGCTCTGTGTTGGGGGGTGATGAGGCCGCATCATGTTAATTGGGTTGATCCAAATCAAAGCGTATCGGAAGGTCGACAGTTGAGGCAACATTGAATTCTCCATTTTTTGCTGGAGTAAAGACCCATTGGGTTACCGTTTGGACAGCGCTTTCATCTAAAACCGGAAATCCTGAACTTTTCTGAGTTGTCGCCGAGACTACACGTCCATCAGTCTCAACGGTTATTCGAACCACGGTGATACCTTCCCATCCCTGCTCCCTTGCGAAACGTGGGTAGGGCGGATGCTCGGCTTTAATCGGTTTGACTGGTGAGCGTACTCCCTGTAGGTGCCCGATTGGATCGAGCGCTGGAGATGGTTGCGGAATGGGATGATCGATGGTGAGGGAAACCGGAATGTGCAATAACGAGTCATCGAAAACGGGGTGCAACGAAGTGGTGTCCGGTTCTGGAAATGCCAAGTTTCGAGGTTTTTTCGTCACGGCGGTACCCGGGATTTCAATGATATCGAGTGTTTCAACTTCATCCTGTTCTGGTGCTTGCGCCAGTCCGCCTGGGATTCCGATGAGAAACGGTGAAAAGAGGATCATGGCGGAACCTATGATGACATTCAGTGATTGATGTGTCATGGGAACACAGATAGTTGGTGATTCGCTCCACGTTGAATGAAAGTAGGTGTATGATGCGTTGTGCTCGCATTCAATATTGGAAGGTTCGTTCATCTTATGGAAGGAATTTTCAGAGTGTCAAGATGCCGTGTGAGACTCCTGTCCCTCCATAGTGACTGAACGAAGAACGTACTTCCAATTTGCTACGCGTGGTGTCCTCCTGCGTTGACGGTGAGATCCGCTTGGTTCTGTCCACCCATAGCGAGAGATTGAATGTGTTCGTTCGAGAAAAGAAAACGATCCCTTACTCGCAAGACGATGAGCCGGCAGATTTTTTCCGATAACGGAGAAGACCTAGCCCGATCAGGCCAGCGCCAAACAGTCCGAGGGTTCCAGGTTCAGGGACCGGGTTTGGGTTCGTTTCGGCTTGATGGACGTTCAAATCGGTGAGAACGAGTCTGGCTGTTTCTCCCGGCAGTGGGTTTCCAAACGTCGCCGTGAACGACGAAATGCCGCTCCATGCATTTTCATCGAACGTGAAGAGTCCTGTTCCGGCAATGAGAGACGATGGTCCGGCCGTTGTTCCCATAAACGGTGTGAATAACGTATCGACCGTACCGAGTTCCGTGACGTCAACACTAAATGCATTGAACGGGGTAGTCGGATTTGCTCCGCCAAACGTGAATCTGACACCTTCGGAGTCTCCCGCCATCACCAAACCGTCTCCGAAGAGGTGAAAATGACTTTCAGCGTCTAGATCTCGAATAGCCGTTGCATAGACATCATTTTCTGTATATTGAAAAATTCGAGAGGGGCTGATGGAGCTTTGGTCTAAAATCGTTCCTGGTCCAGCTGTGGGGTCATTAAAGTCCGTCTTAAAGGTAATGCCATGCGCGAACACAGGAGTCGTAGCGACCAAACTCAGTAGTAAGGTGATGCAGAGGTAAGAAGGCCATCTTTGTGTAAATACAAACATCTCTTGCTCCTTTCAATATACTGATAAAACTAGGAAAATCGAGATGACAAATGTCATGACTGTCATGCGTTCTACTAAGTGCTACGTTACTCCGAAAACAGCTGTATTTTCTACGAGTCTTTGCTTATGGATACTAACGGATGCAACACTTGGTCGGTGTTATTAGATTCTTTTTGTAAATCTCAGAGAAATACTTATGCATTTGGTCACTTTTGTAGATTCTTTAGGAGCTATGCGGAGTTCATGAAAGACGGTGGGGAAAGCTAATCGTCTCGCTTGATTCTGGCCTCCATACTGGCGATTGATTGACGGCCCATAATGCTGAGCATCATACTCGAATCACTCATTTCGGAGATTTAAAATTGAATGCAAAGTCTGAGTGACGATCTTTCATGTCGTTTTTAAATTGTTGAGCCCTCGGACTTGGTCGTTTTCTCCGAGGTAAGTCATGTGCGATGCAAGTATAATGGTATGTGACTAGCGAAGTACTTTACCCAACCATTCTGTTGATTCCTTCCCCTATTCAGGTATACTAATGGCCAAGGTCGGGGATTTCGCATTTCTCTCGTGAATTCCTGAACCCAACAGTCGGATAGCCAGTAAGTAATTCTTCTTGATTTCGTCTTACGCTATCTCATCTAGATACATTCTTGACATCGTTTACCCTTCGTATGTCACATCCCACAATTGTGCTAACTGCTAAATGATTGGTTCTGCCACATGTTTATTCAACTCCTGAACATTCTTTTTGGAAGTAAGAACGATCGAGAACTTAAGGCGTTTCAGCCGGTTATTGATAAGATTAATGAATTAGAATCGTCACTCACGCCACTTTCAGACGAAGGGCTGGCGGATCAAACCCAAACCTTCAAAAAACGATTAGAAGCCGGTGAGACCTTGGACGATATTTTGCCAGAGGCGTTCGCGGTTTGTCGTGAAATGTCCAAGCGGCGTTTAGGCATGCGGCATTTCGATGTGCAGCTTTTGGGCGGAATGGTGCTGCATCAGGGACGGATTGCGGAAATGCGAACGGGTGAAGGAAAGACGTTGGTTGCCACGCTTCCCGTCTATCTCAATGCGTTAGCTGGCAAGGGTGCCCATTTGGTGACGGTGAATGATTACTTAGCAAAACGCGATGCCCAGTGGATGGGGCCCCTCTATACAGGATTAGGTCTGACACTTGGCATTATTCAACATGATGCGTCGTTCCTCTTTGATTCTACGTATGACGCCCCTGATAAACGCTTACAATATTTACGCCCCTGTTCGAGGCCAGAAGCCTATCGTGCTGACATTACGTATGGAACCAATAACGAATATGGGTTTGACTATTTACGCGATAATCTCACGGTCACGGATTTGAGCCAGTTTTCACAGCGAAAACCGTTTTTTGCGATAGTGGACGAAGTTGACAGTATTTTGATCGATGAAGCCCGGACCCCGCTCATTATTTCCGGGCCGGCTGAAGCCAGCACCGATATGTATTACCGTATTAACAGCATCATTCCGAACTTGCAGCATGAACGAGATTATACGATCGAAGAAAAAACCAAGACGGTGACGCTGACGGATGAAGGCAATGCAAATGTGGAAAAACAGCTCGGAGTTGACAATCTCTACGACATGAAGCATTTGAGTCTTGTGCACCATGTTATTAAGGCGCTGCAGGCTCATGCGTTGTGGAAACGAGATGTGGACTACGTCGTCAAAGATGGTGAAGTCATTATTGTTGATGAATTTACCGGACGACTAATGCCTGGGCGTCGATGGAGTGACGGGTTGCATCAAGCCGTAGAAGCCAAAGAAGGGGTGAAGATTGCGAATGAAAATCAAACTCTGGCTTCTGTCACCTTCCAAAACTTTTTCCGCATGTATGAGAAATTAGCCGGGATGACTGGAACGGCAGATACTGAAGCCGCAGAATTTGCCAAGATTTATAATTTGGATGTCAATGTTATTCCCACCAATCGTCCGATGGTCCGCATCGATTATGCTGATGTGGTTTTTCGAACGGAAAAAGAAAAATTCAATGCCATTGCCGATGAAATTAAGGAATTTCATGACCGTGGTCAGCCGGTGTTGGTGGGAACCATTTCGATTGAAAAGTCAGAACGGCTTTCGACCCTGCTGAAGCACCGTGGAATTCAACATCATGTCTTGAACGCCAAGTTCCATGAAAAAGAGGCCGAAATTATTGCGTTGGCCGGCCAAAAAAGTGCCGTAACATTGGCGACGAATATGGCCGGTCGCGGAACGGATATTCTCTTGGGTGGCAGCCCTGAGGCGTTGTTCAAGCAGCAGGTCATTTATAAAGATGAAGGTTTGACGGAAGAACAACAGGCTGAGGCGTATGAAAAAATCAAGCGGCAATGTGAAGAGAACAAAGTCGAAGTATTAGCCGCGGGTGGCGTGCATATTGTTGGTACTGAACGACATGAGAGTCGGCGTATTGATAATCAGCTTCGCGGTCGAGCGGGGCGTCAGGGCGATCCTGGTTCCTCTCGGTTTTTTCTCTCCCTGGAAGATGACTTAATGCGAATTTTCGCATCCGAGCGTGTGTCAAACTTGATGCTCAAGCTGGGCATGGAAGAGGGGGTGCCGATTGAACATCGGATGGTGAGTAAGTCCATTGAAAATGCCCAAAAGAAAGTCGAAGCGCATAACTTTGAAATTAGAAAGCACCTTCTTGAATATGATGATGTGATGAATAAGCAACGTGAGATTATCTACGAACATCGCTCGATGGTGTTGGGTGCTGAAGATTTGTCTTCAGAACTTCAGGATATGATCACAGATACGATCAACTCCTTAGTCGATACCTACTGTCCAGAAGATCAATATGCCGAAGAATGGGATCTTGAAGGCTTTGTAGAACAAATTCACGGGCAATTTGGTCTTGATTTCCTTCGAATTGATGACCTCAAAGAGATGGGACGAGATGGTTTGAAAGAGGAGGTTCAGGAACACGTACACCAGGCCTATAAAGATAAAGAGTCACGGTCTGCTGAGGAGCAGGGCGTCACCTCGGAGATGTTTCGATATTTAGAAAAAATGGTCTTACTGCAAGTTATTGATCAACAATGGAAAGACCACTTGTTAGGCATGGATCAGTTGAGGGATGGTATTGGCCTTCGCGGGTATGGACAGAAAGATCCGTTGGCGGAATATAAGCGTGAAGGCTACGACATGTTTGCAGGAATGATGGCGCGGATCAAAGGAGAGGCGTTGGAACGGTTGTTTAAGGTGCAGTTGGTTCGAGGAGAGCAACCTGAACCTATTGCCGAAGTCCCAAGTGCCCCAGAGATGAGTTTTAATCGAGGCGAAGACTCCGCTCCAGCACGGAAGACGGTTGTTCGGACAGAGGAAAAAGTCGGACGCAATGATCCTTGCCCGTGCGGTAGCGGGAAAAAGTATAAAAAATGTCATGGTCAGTAATTGTGCTGCAGTGCTTTTTTTATTTGAGCGGCGTGAGGCAATGGTTAAAGAGATCACTGACGGATGAATTGAGATACGTGACGATTTCCTCCTAGATTCACCTATTGCTTCTCTTGCGATTCGACTCGTAAATTTCTTAGAACGTTGATGATAGTTCCACTATGCTGCCATTCGCTGGAAACTCATGTGTTTTGTTTACATGTTTTGCCATGTCCGACAATCGAAGGTGAAGTGAGTGAAAAAGACCACGCAATTTAAACGGATGTTGCAATCAGATCGACTGGAGTTTCTCCTCGAAGCCCATAATGGTCTAAGTGCCAAAATCGTTGAGGAGTCGGGGCATAAGGGAATTTGGGGCAGTGGCCTAGGTATTTCGGCGGCCTTAGGGGTGAGAGACAACAATGAGGCGAGTTGGACGCAAGTATTAGAGGTTGTCGAATTCATGAGTGATGCGACGACGATTCCGTTATTGTTGGATGCAGATACGGGTTATGGAAATTTTAATAATGTCTGCAGGCTTGTCCGGAAACTGGAGCAACGCAATGTGGCGGCGGTGTGCCTCGAAGATAAGTTATTCCCCAAAACCAATTCTTTTCTGGGAGAGCAACAGCCTCTGGCAGACATGGATGAGTTTTGCGGCAAGATTAAAGCGGCTAAAGACACGCAGCAGGATTCAGATTTTTGTGTGGTGGCGCGCGTCGAAGCCTTTATTGCCGGCTGGGGTCTGACTGAAACATTGAAGCGAGCTCAGGCCTATGCTCGATCTGGGGCCGATGCTGTGCTGATCCATAGCAAGTTGTCGAAGCCTGATCAAATTTTGACGTTTATGAAAGAGTGGCACGAGCCCTGTCCGGTGGTTATTGTTCCCACGATGTACTATGCCACTCCAACGAGCGTGTTTGAAGAAGCGAAGATTAGCATGGTGATTTGGGCGAATCACTTAGTCCGGGCGAGTATTTCAGCGATGCAGGATATTGCCAAAAAGATTTATACCGAACAATCACTTTTGACGGTGGAAGATGCCATTGTGCCGGTTCGAGAAGTGTTTCGTTTGCAAGATGCAGAAACCTTAAAGATTGCCGAGGAGGCATATCTTCCCAGCCGTCAAACTGAGCATGGGCGTGCCATTGTGTTGGCGGCATCTAAAGGGGCAGATTTAGGATCATTGACTGCTGATAGGCCGAAGGCCATGTTGCCTATTCAAGGAAAGCCTTTGTTACAGCGGCTTACTGACCATTTTCATACCGTTGGAATTCACGATATTCTTGTCGTGGGCGGGTATAAATCTGAAACCATTGATATTCCTGACATCAAATTAGTGATCAATGCGGAGTATGAACAGACCAAAGAACTGTCTTCCTTGTATACGGTGTTGGACGATTTAGATCGACCAGTCATTGTGTCGTACGGGGATATTCTGTTCAAAAACTATATCTTGCTCCGCTTGCTCAATGAGCCTGGAGACATCGTCGTGAGTGTGGACGCAAATCCAATACGAACCCATGTCCTCAATCGCTTTACCGATTTTGTTCGGTGTTCGCGACGGTATGACACGGATTATTTTGAGGAGTCTGTGCGATTGCTAGAGGTGAACCCTTCTCTTCCTCCAGATCAGGCCGATGGCGAATGGATTGGGATGGTGAAGTTGAGTGCCGAGGGTGCGAAACATGTTCAGGCAGCGTTAGCAGAACTTCATGGCCGAGATGATTTCCATGCCCTTCGAATGAATGACTTGTTTGAATATCTCATACGCCAAGGATCTGAGATTCGCGTGGTGTACACCAATGGACATTGGCTCGATATAGATGATCTTGAAATCTTATCGGAAGCCATGGAGTTTTGAGTCGTAAGTGTCGCCTGCGAGAATGTGTACCGACCTTCAGTTTCTCTACCTTCCTTCAATACCGACCTATACACCAAAATCTATAGCGGCATACACCATGATGTGTTACAGTAAAGGTGTCGCCTGGAGGTATACTATGAGTCGAACAAATATAGATTTGGAAGACAAGTTGGTCAAGGAGGGGATGCGCCTCTTCAAGTGCAAGTCGAAAAAAGAACTCGTTCATTTAGCGTTGCAAGAGTTGTTGAAGAAGGAAAAGAGAAAGGAAATTCTGCAGCTTCGCGGAGTAGTGAGATGGGAAGGGAATATTGACGAGACCCGCGAGTCTCGCGTGTGATTGTGGTCGACACGACCGTGTGGATCGATTTCTTTAACCGTGCCCAGACTCCCGAGGACCGTTATCTCCAACATCTCATTCGCGAATCCCACTCTCTTGCTCTGACCGATCTAATCTTTTGCGAAATTCTCCAAAGTATTCGAGATGACGCGGTCTATGCGCAGACCCGGACTATTCTCCTCTCCTATCCAATCCTCCGCATGGACAGTCTTGTGATTTTTGAACAAAGCGCGAGTATCTACCGGGCCTGTCGACGGCGAGGGCTGACGGTTCGCAAGACCGTTGATTGTCTTATCGCCGCGGTGTGTATTGCGAATGATGTCGAGTTATTCCACCGCGATAGAGATTTTACTTATATCGCGCGTGCGACGTTGCTCCAAGTACATGACATCCCAGGTGCTTGGTGAAAAATTGCGTGAAGCTTCATTGTACTCACACGAAATGATGAATGTGCGTCATGTGCCGTCAGAAAAGCTCTGTATGATGTACATGCACAGAGTGTTACCTACCACGTTCTGCCCTAATTTTTTCAGATGACAGACTATTCTGCTTACCGTACTGTCTGCCGCTCTTCTTTCTCTATTCGAGTCTTCTAACTTATCCGGAACTTTTCTCGAAAAATCGGAATCCCAGGTTGTGTCATGTGGGTGTGTCGCCGTGGCCATTCTCACGTTTGAGTTGCAGGGGTTTCGGTCTTCGCGTTTGTGATTCTCGGTGAATAATGAGTTATCGTTTCTCTCGGTGTGCCCTCATGCTCTTTGCTTGACTTGCTCATCCTTGGCCCCGTATCGTACGAGGTTATTTTCTAGCGAGTTTTCGTATGTTAGGAACATGCCTGTGTCACTCTCGAATTCAACAGAGGTCGGCCACACTGTACTTTCCCAACGAATCATTGACGAGATTGCTCGGCTCGGTCCAATAACCTTCGCGCGTTTTATGGAGTTAGTCCTCTATGATCCAGACGAAGGGTATTATATGACCAGCGGGACGCAAGCCTCTGAGGAGTCAACGCAAAATTCACGCATTGGATGGTCTGGAGATTTTTATACATCATCCGATGTTCATCCGTTGCTGGCGAAATGTTTAATAAAACAGATTCGTGAAATGGATGATTTACTGGGGCGCCCCCCTCAATTGTCGGTCGTGGAAGTGGGGCCAGGAAAAGGGCTGCTTGCACGTGATGTGTTGCGTGCCTGCATCGATGAGGATGCTGACTTATCCGCGAGGTTGACCTACGTCTTGATTGAACGAAGTCCAATGATGCAAAAAACGCAAGCGCATCATCTTGCCGAATTTGTGGAAAAAGGGTGGTCTATTGAATGGCGCACCTCATTATCAGCACTGGATCAGCACTCGGTCCATGGTGTGATTTTCTGCAATGAGTTAGTCGATGCCTTGCCCGTTCACCGCGTCCGAGTATCGGATCATAGGATTCATGAAGTCTTTGTTGATTATCAGGGAGGGGCATTGTGCGAACACATAGGGGAGCTTTCAACGTCAGACGTTCGAGACTATCTTGAATCATATACCGATGGCTTAAGTCAGAAGTGGCCAGATGGCTACAGCACAGAGGCTCATTTGGAGTCGCTGAATTGGATAGAAGAAGTCGCTCGTGTGCTCCAGCGCGGCTTTGTGCTCACGATCGACTATGGACATACGGCTTCGGATTATTACGATATGTCCCGGAAAGATGGAACCTTGTTGTGTTATCACAAGCATACCGCTTCCTCGAATCCGTTCGTTCGAGTTGGAGAACAGGACATCACGGCACATGTGAATTTTTCGGCGCTGGCGGGGAAGGGAACGCAAGTTGGGTTGTCAGTGACCGGTTTTACCAACCTGATGAATTTTCTTCTTGGACTTGGAGCTGATGAAATGCTGGCCGATGTCGATCCTGAATCAGAGGAAATGCAGTCAGCCATTCAGTTTTTGCGACCACAGAGTATGGGACAAACCTTTAAATTTTTGGTACAACACAAAGCGATTGAGTCTCCGACGTTAGCAGGTCTCAAATTTCGGCCCTTCTTTGAAGAGGCTTTGCTTGATATCGGCTCAGAACACTAAGCCGAATTCATTCTTCTTTTTACGAGATAGGAGCAACGAACGACGAGATACAAAGAAAGATGTCAGTATTGTTGATGATTGTCATGACTATGCAAACTGTGCCGACAAGATCGAAGGATTCACGAGAGGTAATGTATGGGTGGTGAAGCGGTTCCATTCAATTATATCCCTATCGTCATATTTGTGGTTATCGGGACAGCCTTTGGGTTGGTGTCACTCCTCGTCGGTATTGCCTTACGTCCCAGTCGTCCCTACCGTGCGAAATTACTTCCGTATGAAAGTGGAAGTCCGTTGTTTATGGATGCCCGCATCCAGTTTCCGATGCGTTACTATATTATTGCCATGCTGTTTGTCATCTTTGATATTGAAATTATCTTTTTGTTTCCTTGGGCTGTGGCATTCAAAGATCTTGGTTTGCTGGGGCTCATTGAAATGGGTCTCTTTATCGCCATTCTTGTAGTTGGCTTTTGGTATGTCTGGAAAAAAGGAGCATTGGACTGGGAATAAAAAATAGGCCATTAGGCCTAGCCAAAAAGGGGTGTGACCAGATAAAATAGCCCGCTAACGCGAAATCCCTAATCAGGGTGTAAACTGGTTAGGATATTAACCATAGTGAGAGTGACTGGGTGGTCGGTAGCCATGCTCGGTCGGATGGAGCTTGATGAGTTTTCTCGAACGACAGCTTGAACCGAATATCGTGACCACGCAACTCGATTATTTCATTAGCTGGGCTCGCAAGTCTGCGCTCTGGCCGATGACGTTTGGGTTAGCCTGCTGTGCCATTGAAATGATTGCGTCGGTTTCATCTCGTTATGACATTGATCGATTTGGAGCTGGAGTGTTCCGGGCCTCCCCGCGGCAATCGGATTTGATGATTGTGGCCGGCACCGTCTGTCGAAAGATGGCGCCCGTCATTCGTCGTATTTATGACCAAATGGCCGAGCCTCGTTACGTCATTTCGATGGGGTCCTGTGCGACGTCTGGTAATCATTATAACAGCTACAGTGTTGTGCAAGGTGTTGACCAGATTGTCCCCGTTGATGTCTACATCGCTGGTTGTCCTCCACGTCCGGAAGCCCTCCTAGATGGCCTGATTAAGCTACAAGAAAAAATTCAGCGAGAGAAGGTGTTCGTTAAATAGGTGGATCGCCAATTATGTCGATTGCCACCGTCTTCATGTTACGAGGGGGTTGGGATCGTACCCAGAAGTATTATGTCTGCGGTTGAATAACCATGCATGTAGTTCTTGAAACCTTACAGCAACAGTTTCCATCGATTGTGCAATCGGTGAATGAGGATGCGCAGCGTCACGAGCTGTCTGCCCAGGTCGCACGTGGTGGGTGGGGGGAAGTCGCCAGGTTTCTTCACGATAACCCCGCGATGGCGTTTGATCATATGACGGATATCTGTTCCGCGGATTACCCTGACGCTCTTGAACGGTTTGAGGTGATTTATCACTTTCTCTCGTTGCCGCATGGGATCAGAATACGTGTGAAGGTTCGGGTGCCTGAGGACGATCCGAGTCTTGCGACGATCAGTGATATCTGGGCTGGGGCAAATTTTTTGGAACGAGAAGTCTATGATCTCATGGGGATTCATTTTTCCGGACATCCCGATCTTCGCCGGATTTTGATGCCCGAGGATTATGATGAGGGTTTCCCTTTGCGAAAGGATTTTCCAGCTGAAGGCAGAGGGTGGCGAAGTCAAATGGACTTTATTCCCAGGTTGGACGAACCTGAGACGGTCTGGTCGGAAGAGGAGATTCCGTCTGATCAGCGTCATCAATTCATGGCAGGGGATTCGCCGGAAGATTCTAAGCGGACGACCGAGATGTTATTGAACATGGGTCCTCAGCATCCAAGTACGCATGGTGTCCTGCGAGTCGTGTTAGAACTCGATGGTGAGCGTGTCACAAAGGCCGTACCGGATCTTGGGTATTTGCACCGTGGGGTGGAAAAACTCGCTGAGGGGCTTCATTACATGCAGATCCTCCCTCACACTGATCGGTTGGACTATGTTTGTGCCATGACCAATAATTACGCGTACGTTCGTGCCGTGGAAAAATTAGTGGGCATCACGATTCCAGAGCGAGCAGAATACGTTCGGACGATCGTAGCGGAAATGCAGAGAATTATCGGTCATTTGTTTTGGCTGGGAACTCAGGCCCTGGATATCGGGGCGATGACGGTGTTCTTTTTCACGTTCCGAGAGCGTGAAGTCTTACTGGATATGTTTGAGAAGTTATGTGGAGCTCGCCTGACGTTGAATTATTTCCGTTTTGGCGGAGTCGATAGCGACCTCACACCGGAAATTCTTGCAGAACTCAAAGAATTTTTGAAAACCTTTTCTGCGCACATTGATGAATACGATACGCTCTTGAGGTCAAATCGAATCTGGGTAGCCCGAACGAAGGGCGTTGCTGTGATTTCAGCTGAAGATGCCATTAATTTTGGTTTGACTGGTCCTAGTCTTCGCGGGTCGGGCGTGGCCTATGATATCCGAAAGTTAGAACCCTATGGCGTCTACGATCGAGTTGACTGGGAAGTGCCGGTCGGGAAAGATGGCGATACCTATGATCGGTACTGGATTCGCGTTGAAGAAATGCGACAAAGTGCGCGCATTATCGAGCAATGTTTGGAACAGCTTCCGGAAGGGCCGATTATTGCTGAAAATTCAAAAGTGATCCCGCCTCCTAAACCTGATGTCATGCGGGATATGCAAAGTCTGATTCATCATTTTATTATCTTTACGCAGGGGTTTAAGCCACCGAAAGGTGAAACCTATTGTGCAACCGAGGTGCCGAAGGGTGAACTGGGATTTTTCCTCATTAGTGATGGAAGTCCAAGGCCGTATCGTATGAAAATCCGGTCGCCTTCGTTTGTGCATATGGGAGCATTTGATCATATGGCACGTGGATACCTGATTTCAGATATTATTACAATTTTTGGGACATATGACATTGTGATGGGGGAGTGTGATCGATAGGAAAATGCTATGCAAAATGTAAATAGCAAAGTGCAAAATTACTGTGAAGTTCGGAGCACATTTCTTCAATTTTACATTTTCAACTTTTCATTGATTTGACCATGATTTTTGACAAACTTAAAAACGAAGTCGATGATCTTTTATCGCGCTACCCGGTGAAGCGTTCGGCATTGTTACCGTTGTTGTATATCGCGCAGCGTGAAGAGGGGTATGTGAGTGAGCCGTCCATGAAAGAAATTGCCAAGCTCTTAGATCTGACCCCTTCTCAGGTATATGAAACGGTGACGTTTTATTCGATGTACAACCTCAAGCCGATTGGAAAGTTTCATATACAGGTTTGCCGGTCTTTGATGTGTGCGTTAGTGGGTTCTGATAATGTCGTAGAATGGATTCATAAAAAAGTCGGCATCGCTCCTGGACAAACTTCGTCAGATAAAAATTTTACGCTGAGTGTCGTAGAATGCTTAGGGTCATGTGGCACGGGTCCCATGATGCAGGTGAACGATGATTATTATGAACGTTTGACTGAGGAAAAGGTTGGACAAGTTCTTGATGAGTTGAAGCAGAAGGGGGCTTCTTCGAAGAAGAGTGGTCCGTTTATGTTTCCAGAAATGGCAAAGTGAAAAATCAAAGTGCAAAATTTAAAATGAAAATGTCATGAGGATGTCCTGTCTTTAGTTATGAACATTTCCCCTCTTACATTTTGGCCTTATGTCTTAATAGGCGGAGCCTGATACGTATGGCGCAATACGAAAAAATTCTGTTCAAAAATATGGAGCAACCGGGATATGCCGGCTCTTTAAAGGAGTATGAGCAATATGGTGGGTACCAAGCCTTGCGAAAAGTGTTTGGTGGAGTGGCCCCTGACGACATTATCGAAACCGTCAAACAGTCCGGTCTTCGGGGACGCGGTGGCGCCGGTTTTCCGACAGGCGTGAAATGGAGTTTTATTCCGAAAGACCATCCCGGACCAAAGTTCTTATGTTGTAATGCTGATGAAAGTGAACCCGGGACCTTTAAAGATCGCCAGCTCATGGAGCGTGATCCGCACCAAGTGCTAGAAGGCATGGCCATTACGTGTTATACGATTGGCGCAGAGACGGCCTACATCTATATTCGGGGTGAATTTTGGCTCGGGGCTCAGATCTTGGAGCGCGCGATTGAAGAAGCGAAGCAAGAGGGCTATCTTGGTGGCGATGTATTGGGTACTGGAAAGATTGTCAATATCTATGTCCATCGAGGCGCGGGTGCATATATTTGTGGAGAGGAAACGGCTTTGCTTGAATCCTTGGAAGGGAAACGTGGAAAGCCACGATTCAAGCCACCTTTTCCAGCGACACATGGCCTCTATCAAAAACCAACGGTCGTGAATAATGTCGAAACTCTGGCGAATATTCCTCACATCTTGAATCGCGGAGCTGAGTGGTTTGCAGCGATCGGTGAACCGCCTAAGGGTTCAGGAACCAGAATTTTCTGTCTGAGCGGGCACATCAAACGTCCCGGCAATTATGAAGTGCCCATGGGCGTGACGTTTCGTGAAATGATTTATGAGATCGGTGGAGGGATGCGTTCGGACACACCGCTCAAAGCGTTTATACCTGGTGGTGCATCAGCACCATTTCTGACTCCAGAACACTTAGACGTGAAAATGGATTTTGAGTCGGTGGCCAAGGCTGGATCGATGCTCGGGTCTGGGGGGATAACGGTGATGGAGGAAGGGACCAGTATGGTGTGGGCGGCCCTTCGTTTAATGGAGTTTTTCTATCACGAGTCCTGTGGGAAATGTACGCCATGTCGAGAGGGGAGTTCCTGGCTTGTGCAAACCATGCAACGGATTTGGCGTCGAGAAGGTCGGATGTCTGATCTCGACCTCTTGCTGGATCTTTGCAAAAGCATCGAAGGACGGACGGTCTGTGCGTTTGGAGAAGCTGAAGTCTCTCCCATTGTGAGCACAATGCGGCATTGGCGATCGGAGTATGAGGAATTGATTCGAGAAGCCGAGGCGTCTCGCCCAAATAGGAAACAGGAAATTCCAGTGTTGAGTCAAGTGTAGGGCATGTGATGAGTGAACAAACCGCAACTGACATGGTGACGGTCACGATTGATGACCACACAACCACAGTGCCGAAAGGCACACTGGTCATTGAAGCCGCACGCCAAGTTGGCGTGATGATTCCCCACTTTTGCTATCACCCGAAACTTACGCCTGATGCCAATTGTCGAATGTGTTTGGTTGAAATCGAGAAAATGCCGAGGCTTCAAACGTCCTGTAGCACTCCAGTGTCAGACGGCATGGTTGTTCGTTCATCGGCTTCTTCAACGGTGACGCAGGCGAGAAAATCGGTCCTCGACTTTATCCTGGCGAATCATCCCCTTGATTGTCCGGTCTGCGATCAAGGCGGGCGCTGTGACTTGCAAGATTTTTCTCACGAATATACAGCATCAGGGACAAAGTTTGTCGAACTCAAACGGGTGTTTCAGAAAGAGTACTTTAGTCCAGTTATTGAGACGCAAATGAATCGATGTGTGCAGTGCCTGCGTTGTGTGCGGTATTGCGATCAAGTTATGGATGTGCGGGCGTTGGCTCCTGCAGGTCGAGGGACTATGACGAAAATTCAGTCCTTTGGCGTGCATGAACTTGATTGCGAGTTTTGTGGGGGCTGTGTCCAAATTTGTCCGGTTGGAGCTATCACCAGTCGTCTCTCGATGTATGAGTTTCGGCCTTGGATGCTGAAACGAACGGAATCCATCTGTGGCTATTGCGGGGATGGTTGTCAGATGACGTTTCAGGCGAAGAATGACGACCTCATTGAAGTCAATTCAACCCACGGTGCAGGGAGAAATAACGGGGATCTCTGCTCTCGCGGATATTTCGGTTATCATGCCAACGTTCACGAAGATCGTTTAAAGGCGCCGCTCGTGCGTCGTGATGGGGTGTTCGTTGAAGTCACGTGGGAAGAGGCGCTGGAGGTCGTCGCTGAACAGTTGATGCGCATAAAAACTGAGAGCGGTCCTGACTCCATAGGTGGGCTGATCGCATCGCGCTGTACGAATGAAGATCTGTATCTGTTTCAAAAATTCATGCGGGTGGTGATCGGCACGAATAACCTGGATAGTAGTGCGCGCTTTGGACATGTGAATGGTATTCATGCGCTTCGGCAGGTTCAAGGGACCCATAGCTGGACAGTCAGTTATGAAGATATTCTTGCTGCCAATGCCGTGCTCCTGGTTGGAACCAACATCACTGAGACCAATCCCATTACAGCGCTCAAGGTCAAAGAAGCGGTTAAGCGACGTGGGACAGATTTAATCACCCTGGAAGCCTTACGGCCGACTATCGGGACCATCAGTAATATTACCTTGTTGTCGACGCATCATTTACCTGTTTCGCCAGATCAGTTTGGTGCAGGAGTGATTGGTCTGCTCAAGGCAGTGATTGAAGCAGAATTGGTTGATGCCGACCTGTCAGCGAAGGCCAAGGATTATGTTCTGAATATTAAGGAACGTGTTGGTGCGATTTCCTGGAGTGATATTGAGGCTCAAACAGGTCTTATGTCTTCCGGATTCAATGATGCGGCGACGGCGTTTTCTAAGGCTGAACGTGCGGTGGTTCTTGTTGGCCAGGGTGTTCTCCGAAGTCAGGGTGGGTTTGGCATAACGTTAAACCTCTTAGACTTGCTCGTCTTGACGGGAAAGTTGAGTCGACCAGGGTGCGGACTCGGTCCGCTGGCTGAAGAAAATAATGATCAAGGGTCGGTCGAGATGGGAGCCATTGCTGAATGGCTGCCAGGCGCTCTTGATGTGGCATCGGAAGATGCTCGGCAAACTTTTGAAACTACGTGGGGGTGTGCTCTGCCAGCGAACGCGGGCTTGTCGCTTATGGATATGCTGGATGGAGCCAAAAGCGGACAGCTGAAAGCGATGATGGTGATTGGGGAAAATCCTGTTGCCTCACTTCCTCCAACAATCGGCGTAAAAGATGCCTTGGAAAATCTTGAGTTCCTTATGTGTCAAGAATTGTTTTTGACGGAAACGGCCAAACTGGCGGATGTCGTGTTGCCAGCTTGTTCTTATGCTGAAAAAGATGGCACGTTTACCAATACTGAGGGACACACCCAAGCGGTCAGAAAGGCGATCGATCCACTGGGCGACAGTCGTCCGGATTGGGAAATTCTTTCCGCACTCTCTGCCCTAATGGACAATCCTTTAGAGTATGAAGGTGTAAAAGCCGTTGGCAAGGAAATGCGGAATGTGATTCCTGGAACCCGAACGTTGGGTCCCTCGCCGTCACCTCCCGAACCCAGCTCTGAGACCATGGCGCACTACCTTCAAGAGGGGTATCGCAAATCTCTCGCAACGCGTTATCAGCTTTCAGACAGGATCGATAAGGCGACGTTTGTCCTCAACGTTGGGCAGTCACTTTTTCATTCAGGAAAGTTTTCGACTCGCGCAAAAGGCCTACTCCGAATTCAAGACCAAGGAATCTTGAACATGAATCCTGAGGATGCGGAGCGATTGGGAATTGAATGTGGATCTCGTGTTCGTGTCTCGAATGCCCAAGGTCAAGTCGATACCACCGTAAAATTGCTTGATCGTTTGCCAACGGGAGTGCTGTTTTTCCCCGAGCATTTTGATGAAGACATTCGGACGCTCTTGTCCGTGTCCGTGGATGGCGAGACGAAGGTGCCATATTATAAATGTACGTCGGTGATTGTGGAGAAGGTCTCCTGAGCTCTGTGGTGGGTCATGCAACGGTTGAGGTGTTGCATCGTTATTCTTTCTTAATCTTGGAGTAACCTCGTGTTTGATTTCGGCATAAAATTCGCGCTTACGGTGACCCAAATTGCTGCTGTTATGGGTATTGTCTTACTGACCGTTGCCATCCTGACTCTTTTGGAACGGAAGGTGTTGAGTTGGATGCAGGATCGTATGGGGCCAATGGAAGTCGGACCGTATGGAATTTTACAGCCGGTAGCTGATGGGCTGAAGCTGTTCTTTAAAGAAGACATTATCCCTGCAGGAGCCAATCGGATGATGTTTATGATGGCTCCGGTGCTGTCTTTAGTGCCCGCGTTGATCGGCTTTGCCGTTATTCCGTTCGGACCCAATTGGACTGTTGACTTCTTTGGAGTTGAATTTCAACCTTTCGCAATTAGCGACATCAATATCGGTATCTTGTATATCCTGGCGTTTACGTCGATTGGGGCCTATGGAATTATTTTGGGTGGGTGGTCGTCGAATAGTAAGTATTCATTATTGGGTGGATTGCGGTCGGCGGCTCAGCTCATTAGTTATGAGCTGAATGTTGGTCTCTCGATTGTTGGCGTCTTGTTGCTCACCGGGTCACTCAGCATGGTGGAAATTACCGAAGCTCAAGCTGGCGGGTTCTGGAATTGGTTCTTTTTTGCGTTGCCGTTTCCGCAAGCCATTGCCTTCGTCGTGTTCATTATTTCAGCTGTTGCGGAAACCAATCGAGTCCCGTTTGATTTGCCTGAAGCAGAAAGTGAATTGGTCGCCGGTTTCTTTACCGAATACAGCGGAATGCGTTTCGCTTTCTTCTTCCTGGCTGAATACGCGAATATGATTTTGGTGTCCTGTGTAGCCTCTGTCTTATTTTTCGGTGGATGGCAGGCACCGTTGCCGATTCTTCAAGGGTCGGGGTCGATGGTCTGGATAACCGGAATTTTTTGGTTCACGTTAAAAGTCTATGCCTTTTTGTTTTTCTTCTTTTGGATTCGTGCCACGTTACCACGATTGCGTTATGACCAATTGATGCGGTTTGGGTGGAAAGTCTTATTGCCAATTGCGATTGGGAATATTGTCGTTACGTCCATCTTTGCCTATATCTTTCCGGGTTCGTAATCGAGAAGTGGGTGAAATATGAAAATTAAAGAATGGATTAAGACGCTCACGTTCTATGAACTCTTGTTAGGTATGAAGACGACGATGTCTCATCTTCTCCGATACAAGCCCATTACCATTCAATATCCTCATGAGAAAAAGCCTCTTCCCGAAAACTATCGAGGGATGCTGGCTCTTTTGAAATATGATGATGAAACGGAAAAATGTGTTGGGTGTGACTTATGTGAAGCCGCCTGCCCTTCTCGAGTGATTCGAGTGGTGAGTGCCGAAGTACCTGGCGAGCCGACGAAACGCTACTCTAAAGAATATTATATGGATATGACACGGTGTCTATTTTGTGGACTCTGTGTGCAAGCCTGCCCTGTCGATGCATTGGGTATGACACGTGAATTCGAATGGGCCGTGTACGATAAGCGGAATCTCCACTTGGATAAGCAACAGTTATTAGCGATCGGGGATCGAGCCTTCCCAGTGCGTGAAAAACGCATCGAATTTCAGCATCCCAATGTTGCCCACTTCAATGTGGCATTCCAAAGTCTTCCTCAAAAGGAGAGCTAAAGACTCCTTGCTGCCGGCGTGATGCGCTATGGGCAGGACTTTGCCGAATTGGCAAATGACGATGTATTTGCGTACAGAGGATCGAGTTTGAGTGATGTATGTGTTCGTGTTGTATCAACGACACGCGGGAAGCTAGAAACTGTTTGGGTTTAATTAGAGTATGGAAAGTCTCATATTTTTTTACTTCGCGAGTATTATCGTCGTCACGGCGACGCTCGTGGTTGCACTTCGGAATCCAATTTATAGCGTCTTATCGCTTCTGGTGATGTTTTTTCATGTGGCCGGGCTCTATGTCACACTTCATGCGGAGTTCTTGGCAGCCATTCAAATTATTGTGTATGCCGGAGCCATTCTTGTCTTGTATCTTTTTGTCGTGATGTTACTCAATGTGAAACGAGAATTGCGTTTGCATCGACAATCGTTTGTCGCATTATTTTTAGGGGTGACGCTATTGACTGAGGCGGTCTTGTTGGTGTTGCAGAGCAAAGGGCCCGTCTTTCCAGCTCCTGCTGCAGTCGAATCTGCCGGGGCTGTGACGGGAAATACCGAATCGATTGGACAGGTCTTATTTTCAACCTATCTGTTCCCGTTTGAAGTGGCCTCATTAATTTTGCTTGTGGCGATGGTCGGGGCTGTCATTCTCTCTAAAAAAGGTCTGTTAGATCAAAAATCCTGATGGCTGTTCCTATTAGCTATTACGTCATGTTAAGTGGGTTGATCTTTCTGATCGGCTTGGTCGGCGTCCTCACACGCCGAAATATTATTATTATTTTGTTATCGATTGAGTTGATGCTCAATGCGACAAATATTAATTTTGTGGCCTTTTCTGCATATCTCGGGAATTTATCCGGTCAAGTTTTTGTGTTTTTTGCGTTAACCGTCGCGGCAGCTGAAGTTGCGGTTGGATTAGCGATCATTATTGCTTTATACCGTCATACTCCGAGTATTAATGTTGATGACTTCCGGTTGTTGAAGTGGTAAGTCAATGCTCTACGTCTTAATTCCTCTCCTCCCACTTTTGGCGTTTGTCAGTATTGGACTTTTTGGCCAATATTTTAAAGGCCGAAGTCACTTGATTGCTGTTCCGGCTGTGCTGCTGTCCTTCGTATTTTCCGTTGTGGCTTTCTCTGAAGTGGCCAACGGGAATATCCTGCACATTCCGCTCTATACCTGGGCCACATCAGGAGATCTGCGTATTGAGTTGGGGCTTTATCTCGATCAGTTGACCGCGGTCATGTTGCTCTTGGTCACGATTGTCAGTTCTCTCGTCCATATCTACACGATTGGCTATATGAACGGGGAACCAGCCTACGATCGATTCTTTAGCAATATTGCGCTTTTCACCTTTTCGATGTTGATGCTCGTGATGTCGGATAATTTCCTGCAGCTGTTTGTATTTTGGGAGGCTGTCGGGTTGTGTTCCTATCTGTTGATTGGTCATTGGTACGAACGACAGTCTGCGAGAGCCGCCGCGACAAAGGCGTTTGTTGTGAACCGTGTAGGTGATTTTGGGTTTTTACTGGGAATTTTATTGGTCTTCGTCATGTTTGGAAGTTTGGCCTACCTGCCGGTATTTGATGCGGCCCCGAAGATGGTGAATGCCACAGTGAATCTGTTGGGTTCTGTTGGAGGTAGTTGGGACGTCTCGGCCTTGACGTTGATTTGTCTGTTGCTCTTTGTCGGAGCCATTGGGAAGTCAGCGCAGGTTCCTCTTCATGTTTGGCTGCCGGATGCGATGGAAGGGCCGACGCCTATCTCTGCTTTGATCCATGCCGCGACCATGGTCACGGCTGGCGTATTTATGGTGGCACGATTGTCGCCACTGTATAACTTGTCGCCAGTGGCGATGAATGTCGTAGCTATGGTGGGTGGATTGACGATGGTAGTCGGCGCAACGATTGCTCTGACGCAAACCGATATCAAACGGGTGGTCGCCTATTCGACGATGAGCCAACTCGGGTACATGATCATGGCATGTGGTCTCGGTGGCTATGTTGAAGGTATTTATCATTTGCTGACGCATGGCGCGTTTAAGGCGCTGCTTTTTTTAGGTTGTGGTTCCGTGATCATCGCGTTGCATCATGAACAAGATATGCGGCGAATGGGTGGGTTGAAAGATAAGTTGCCTATTACGTATTGGACGTTTGTCATTGGATCATTAGCCTTAGCCGGATTCCCATTGACTTCCGGATTTTTCAGTAAGGACGAACTGTTGTTGGTCGCCTGGATGTCTGGCGATTTGGGGAAGATCCTAACGGTGTTAGGGTTACTGACGGCCCTGATGACGGCATTTTATAGCTTTCGATTAGTGTTTGTGACCTTTTGGGGAGAGTCGAGAGTTGATCCTCATCATGCCGATCATATCCATGAACCATCCAAGACCATGACCTATCCGCTCTTGGTTCTTGCGGTGTTAAGCCTCGTGGCTGGTTATATTGGCATTCCTGAATTTCTGCAACCGGCATTTCCTGGAAGTGGGGGTGCCCACCATGGCACGGCAGCCGCGGGCATCATGATTGTCGCCACACTCCTTGGCCTCACGGGAATCGCTGCTGCGTATTTTGTCTATGTTCAATCGCCGGGGTTACCGGAACGGATGGCAACCCGATGGCAAGCCCTTTACCAATTTTCTCTGAATAAGTGGTATGTCGATGAGGCCTACGATAAGTCTATTGTGAATCCGACGTTTCAAGCCGCAGATCAAATGTGGAAACGTGTTGATGTGGCGGTCATTGATGGCGCGGTGAATGGAATCGCACGTGGCGTGGCATGGATTGGTTGGGTGACTCGATTACTTCAAAGTGGGGAGGCGCAAAATTATGCGCTGGCCATGACTGTTGGTGCGGTAACAATCTTAGGAGTCTATTTGTTCTACTAACAGACAATGCAACATGAAAACTGTCAATTGAAAAATGCGATGGTGTCGCAAAGAAAATCCGTTACTTTCACTATGACATTTCTCTTACGCTATGACTGATATGGTGATGCCAGCAGGTGGATTTCCTTGGCTGACGTTGGTGATTTTTTTGCCTATCATCGGAGTCGGAGCCATTCTTCTTGCGAAAGAGTCCTCCGCGAGACAGGTTGCACTCGCCTCCTCAGGCTTCGTGTTTCTTGCGTCGTTACCACTCTGGATATTATTCGATAACACCAATGCCGGGATGCAGTTTGTCGAACGGCATTTTTGGATTGCCTCACCACCCATCAATTATTCTGTGGGAATTGATGGGATCAGCATGCCCCTTGTGCTTCTTACGACCTTCCTGACTCCACTGTGTATCCTTGTCTCATGGACGGCGATTGAAACACGGGTTCGTGAGTTTATGATCAGTTTGCTGGTTATGGAAACGGCGACAATTGGAGTTTTTTGCGCGTTGGATTTTGTGCTGTTTTATGTGTTTTGGGAAACCATGCTCATTCCCATGTACCTGTTGATTGGTGTGTGGGGTGGCCCGAATCGTGTGTATGCGGCCATTAAGTTTTTCCTCTATACCTTGGCCGGGAGTATTCTTCTTCTCGTGGCGATTTTGGTGTTGTTTTTCCAAGGCGGTCAGACCTTCGATATTTTGTCGTTGAGCCAGGCTGAATATGCGCCAAGTCTTCAGGCGTTACTCTTTTGGGCTTTTTTTGCCGCGTTTGCCGTGAAAGTGCCGATGTTCCCATTTCATACGTGGTTGCCGGATGCGCATGTTGAAGCTCCGACGGCCGGCAGTATTATTTTGGCGAGTGTGTTGCTCAAGATGGGGACCTATGGGTTTCTTCGTTTTTCGTTGCCTATGCTGCCTGATGCCACCGAACTTTTTACGCCTGCGATGATGACGTTGTCTGTGATCGCGATCATCTATGGGGCGTATATGGCGCTCGCGCAGTCTGATCTGAAGAAACTTATTGCCTATTCCAGTGTGAGCCATATGGGGTTTGTGACGCTTGGGATTTTTGCATTCAATGCGCAGGGTATTGAAGGCGCCATTTTACAGATGGTGAATCATGGGATTACGACAGGTGCCCTCTTTATGTGTGTCGGAATCATTTATGAACGAACCCATAGTCGACAAATTTCTGATAATGCTGGACTTGCTACGCCGATGCCGCAATACGCCACATTTCTTGTAATCTTTGCGCTTTCGTCTGTTGGGCTTCCTGGGATGAATAGTTTTGTTGGTGAATTCCTTGTGCTTATTGGCGCATTTGTGTGGAGTAAATTTGCCGCGACGCTTGCCTCACTCGGCATCATTTTAGCGGCGGCCTATATTCTTTATATGCTGCAGCGAGTGGTGTATGGCACGCCATCTGAACAGATGGCTCCCAAGCTTAGAGATCTCAACTTTCGTGAATTTGGCATGATGGTGCCCTTGGTGATCTTGGTGTTCTGGATTGGACTGTATCCCAAGCCATTCCTCGACGTCATGCATGCTAGCGTTGATCGTCTGGTTCAACGGCAGGCTCAAGTGATGACAGTTGATCGGCCTGTCCATGATTTACAGGACCTGTCATTCATTTCAAATTCTCGCTCACAATCATTCACCTCAGGGAGTCACACGCCATGACCCCTTCACTGGTTGATCTCGGAGCGATATTGCCGGAACTCCTGATTGTTGGAGCCGCGTGCTTGTTGCTCGTCCTCGATCCTATTACCCCTTCGTCGAAAAAAGATCTCTTGGCTTGGATGAGTCTTGGGGCTCTCGTTGCCTGCTTTGTCGTTACGATTGGCGATTTGAATCATCGTGTCTTGGCGTTTAGCGATTTGGTCATTATTGATCCGTATGCCGCTTTCTGGAAATTGCTGCTCTATGTCATCAGTGGGCTGACGATTCTTCTCTCGATGACGTATTTAAAAGAAGAAAAAATTGATCTTGCCGAGTATTATGGATTCATCCTGTTGTCGCTTGCCGGGATGATGATCATGGTGTCGGGTGCTGACCTGTTGACGATCTATTTGGGAATCGAACTCATGTCGATCGCGCTGTATATCATGGCCGGGTTCAAACGATTCGAAGCGAAATCTATTGAATCATCGGCGAAGTATTTTATTCTTGGATCGTTCTCATCGGGCATTCTTTTGTATGGTATCTCTCTTCTGTATGGAGTTGCCGGGAGTACGAAACTGACGGACATTTCCCAGGCGGTCAATAGTCGAGGGTTCGATGATCCGCTAGTTTTGATGGCGACCATGCTGCTGATTGTCGGATTTGGATTTAAGGTTTCCGCCGTTCCCTTTCATATGTGGACTCCTGATGTGTATCAAGGGGCTCCGACATCCGTGACGGCCTTTATGGCCGTAGCATCCAAGGCCGCCAGTTTTGCCGCGTTTCTCCGAGTCCTGCTCGAAGGGTTTGGTGGGGTGAAACCGAATTGGCAAGGTCTCATATTAGTCATCTGTTTAATCACAATTGTGCTTGGTAATCTCGTTGCGATTGTCCAGACCAATCTGAAGCGTATGCTCGCGTATTCCAGCATTGCGCATGCCGGGTATGCTTTAATTGGCATTGTGGTGGCAGGATCCGTAGTCAATGGCGATCCCATTGCTTCTCGTGGGGTTTCCAGTGTGATGCTCTATTTAGCAATTTATTCGTTTATGACCATGGGGGCATTTGCGATGATTGGGATTTTGAGGCGGGGGGGGTTGGAAGGCGAAGAGCTTAATGACTTTACCGGTCTCTCAAAGCGTCATAAAGGCGCTGCATTTCTCATGATGGTTTTCATGGTCTCCCTTGCCGGTATTCCACCAACGGCTGGGTTCATGGGGAAATTCTATCTCTTTATGGCTGCGGTAAATGCTGGTATGGCTTGGTTGGCGATTATTGGATTGATCTTCGCGACTATTTCTGCTTTCTATTATTTACGCGTGGTGATGGTAATGTATATGCGGGAACCTTCAGCCACTCAAGAGCACGATACCCGTCTCGCATTTTCTCCTACCACATCCGTTGTCTTGGCCTGCGCGCTTGCAGGGGTGGTTTTCTTGGGAGTATTCCCAGGACCTCTGGTCTCTGTGACCACGTCGGCCGTGATTTCATTTCCCTAACGTTCTTGGCGCGGCGTTCTTTCTGTCTGATTACCTGAAGGGCGCCATGTTGTCTTAATTTTCTGCTACTATCATTTCTTCATCAATATTTCTGATCTGTAAGGCTCGGCCGCTATTATCGGTGTAGGCTTTGAGCCAGTCGCCCACATGCGCTGGCCGATCAATCATCGTTTCTTGATCAACCGGGAGGCGTATGGTATCTCCAGCATTGTTTGTCAGGAGGTAGGCCGCACCTTCAATTTTGGTGACTTGTCCGGTGACGGTTAGAGAAGGGGGCCAGGATTCAATGCCATTTTGTAGTTTTTGTTGTTCTGCTAATGCTCCGACAACGATGCCTTGGCCGAGACTCTCTTGGTCTGAATGAACTGTCGAGCGAGTCGTCGAACATCCCAATGTGAGAGTGTTTGCCAGCATACAAAATACACCGAGTCTGTAGAACACTGTCATAATCTATCCCTCCGTGGTCTGAAATTGAAGTGAGATGCAATGATATGTGAAGACACGTGTGTTTTGGAGATAGACAGCCGTTCAAAAATTTTTCAACGTTACATTGCGTCTATAGGCTACGCTAATCGACACGTCCAGGTGCGACAAGTTTAAACATGGAATACCTAATTGGTATTCCGAGGTTGACGCAAGGATTGTCGAGAGGGGCAGATACTGGAACGTGTTTTGTTTCTTTCTATTATGGCAGACAATTTGTCTTACGGGTAGGCCGTCTAGAAGTCTGACGTCTTGGTTAAGAGTATGGAGGAATCGTATGTTGGTATAGCCAAAAGCTCTACATTAAAAGGACGTTTTGTGTCAAATGGCTCGTTGAGTAGCTGACTGGCCTCGTCGTGTTGAAAGATGATGGCGAGTTGTTTTGGGGTTTGTCCAGTTGTGTCTTGTTTGGTAGGGTCGGCTCCGTGTTTGAGTAAAACTTGGATGACATCTAGACGACCGAGTTGAGCCGCGCAATGTAAAGGAGTCATTCCTAAAGCATTTTGTGCTTCAATATGTGCTCCATGTTGGAGCAGAAAATTGACCATCTGACTATGTCCCTCTTGCGCTGAAAGATGCAGTGGGGTCCATCCGTTACGGTATTGTGCGTGAATATTAGCTTGGTATGTTAAGAGTATTCTCGCGATATTGAGATGATTCTGTTGAGCGGCTATATGGAGAGGAGTAAACTCGTTTTTTTGACTGTTGAGCATAGCTCCCTGTTCAAGAAGGAATTTGGTCAGATCTTCGTGCCCCTCTTGTACTGCGAGATGTAATGGGGTCCAAGTGTGTTGATACCGTGCCTGGGGATCTGCGCCATTCTCAAGGAGCAGTTTGGTGATAGGAAGACTGCCTTGTTGGGCGGCAAAGTGTAAGGGGGTAGCACCTTGAGTCGTTTGAGTATTGACGTGCGCTCCTTTTGTAATAAGTGCGCGAACGGTTTCAACGTCCCCTGTTTTCACAAATGGGTGGAGTGTTTCAGAATGGTCGAAAGAAAGAGAACGTATGAGTGTGAGTATGAGAGCTGATGCTACGAAGAGGATGCGGTAGTAGACTTTCGGGATTTCTGGTATCCGTGGTTTTTCGTTCATGAAGTTTTCTTTTACAACAAGAATGAGTTGTCTGTTGGTTATTGGCCCGGGCCCGCGGTTTTAATCAATTGTGCTCTATCAGAGCATTCAACCAGATAAGACGAGTCTGTAAGCAATTCCCCAAAAGAGGGGTTATTAGCAAGAAATGGAATGGGATGAAGACAACTGACTTTCTGGTGATTGGTGGGGGAGTTATCGGGTTAAGTATTGCTCGAGAGTTAAAGCGACGGTTCCATGATTCCTCAGTGAGCGTCTTAGAAAAAGAAGATACATCTGATCGACATGCGAGTGGACGAAATAGCGGAGTCCTTCATGCTGGTTTTTATTATACTCCCGACAGTTTGAAAGCGCAGTTGACAAAAACTGGAAATGCCTTGATGACACAGTATTGTGAGTCAAAGCGCTTACCGATTTATCGCTGTGGAAAGTTAGTTGTGGCCAAAGATCGACAGGATCATGCTTCGATGGATGTTCTGCTCGCCCGGGGGCAAGGGAACGCTATTGCGCTCGAAGACATTACAGAGCAGCAGGCGAAAGAAATCGAACCTCGAGTGAAGACCTGTGAGCGGGCGCTGTTTTCTCCAACAACTTCTACCGTGGACCCTGTAAAAGTTCTGCAATCGATTGTTGATGACGCGCAGTGTGAGGGGGTCGCGATTCACTATCATACGAGATATGAGGAAAGAAAAGGGGGAGTGATTCAGACTTCATCGGGAGCGTTTGAAGCCGGGTATATTGTGAATGCCGCTGGTTTGTACGCCGATGTGATTGCCAGAGAATTTGGTTTTTCTGACCGGTATCAGATCCTTCCATTCAAAGGGTTGTATCTGTATTCCAATGAACCAGTCGGATCGTTTCGTACCAATATTTATCCAGTCCCAGACTTGAACAACCCTTTTTTAGGCGTGCATGTGACAGTAAATGTTGAAGGACAGGCAAAAATTGGCCCAACGGCCATCCCAGCATTTTGGAGGGAACAGTATCAGGGGTTTGACAACTTGAATCTTATGGAGTTGGTTGATTTACTCAGACGGCAAGCGGGCCTATTGCTTTCTTCGAATTTTGATTTTTCCCGTCTTGCCTTTCAAGAACTTCGGAAGTATTCTCGTTCCCATTTGATTCGTTTGGCCTCGACCTTAGCTCACGATATTGTAGTTGAGGATTATACGAGATGGGGAAGACCAGGTATTCGAGCGCAATTGATTGATGTCAAGCGAGGAAAGTTAGAGATGGACTTTGTCATTGAAGGGGACGATAGGTCCATGCATGTGTTGAATGCCGTATCACCTGGTTTTACTTGTGCCATGCCATTTTCGAGCTATGTCTGCGAGAAAATTGTTCAGGCACTTGCATGACAGACGACCTGAAAGATTTGTCCTGTTTATGGAATAATACTGAAAACGGTGCGCGTTGTCCTTTTTGAAGGTTGCGAGGCGGCGGTCACAAAAATAGCCTTTGATTCGGATTTGTGCCTTCGTTGAGTCAATCAGCGATTTAACGCGGCGTTGTTTTGAGCATGACGGTGTGGTGGTTGTACAGATTCTGAACTAGCCTTGACTCCATTAGCTTCCTGGATCAGATCGGACAGTAAGTGATGCCAGTGTTTTGTACTGGCCATGGCTTTCGTGAACATAATGCCTTCTTCCTTCGTCTCCATATCCAAAAAATCAATCATATGGATTGAACTTTCTTGTCCAAGCAACGCGATGCCGAGTTCAATTTTTTGGTTTTGTGTGTTTCCTGTTGAGGTCGACGGCATTGATTCAGCTTTAGTTCTCAGCTGACCTTGGAGATCATTAGCCATAGCGGCATATTCCTGAGGGTGCGTTCGCAGAGTTGTGTGAATGATCTCGCCATTTTTTAGAATAAACGAGGCTGCGAGTTCAGTGAAATGAACAAAGTGTGGAGGCCGTGTTGCGGATTGGATGACGCAAACTGTTTGAGTGGATTCATTGATGGCGATTCCTGTTCCACTGGCATGATCTAAGTACATTTGAGTGGGCGTGAAATGTGAATCCGCAAATGTCGACGAAGTCGGATCTGGAGCCGTAACTGAAGAATTTTTGCTTAAGTGCAGGATACTAAATCCTATGCCGAGTAAGACCACAAGGATAATGAAGATGATGACGAGTTCAATCATTGGAGATGTGAGGATGACGTCAAACCAATACCGACAGTAGCGGGTGTTGTATTATCGCATGGTGAAGAAAACACGAAGAACGGACTTTTCCCTTGAGTAACAGAACGTTTCGTGTTTATGTCTATGAGGGATTTAGGCAAAAGGAAACCCTCCACTGCATTGGCGTGTTTCGTCACAAGCTCTGAAGCTGTTATGAAAAAAAGAAAACGGAAATACTGTAGATCTCTTAACGTCTCAAGAATAATTTCGGCCGAAATACACACGAACTTAATTAAAAGTTCGAAATCAAAAAAAATCATAAAATTAAGAGTTTAGCGGAGATTTTATGGTCTTCCATTAAGGTGTTTTTGATGCCAAGATGTGGGTTGTGGAGAGTAATCAGAAACGTTCCGCTCTGTATGATGGAAGCAAGAACAATGATGAGCGTTGTTCGTTGAAGTTCCTGGGAGTGATTTGATAAGCTACGGCTCCTTTCTCCTGAAAATCCTTATTACATTGACTCCCGAACGAACATAAAGGTAGGCATCATGGCTAACGTGAATAAGGTTTTGATTAGTGTATCTGACAAAACTGGCGTGGTGAACGTCGCCAAAGGATTGGTTGCGCTCGGTGCAGAAATTCTCTCGACTGGAGGGACGGCTCAAGCATTGCGAGATGAAGGTGTCACCGTGACGGATGTTTCGGCTTACACCGGCTCACCGGAGATTCTTGGCGGGCGCGTGAAAACGCTTCATCCGAAAATTCATGGTGGTTTGCTGGGACGACGGAAGTTGGATATTCACGTCAAACAAATGAACGAGCATGGCATTGAACCCATTGATGTGGTGATTGTGAATTTGTATCCATTTGAAGCCACCATTGCGAAGCCTGGGTGCAGTTTTGAAGAAGCGATTGAGAATATCGATATTGGTGGTCCATCCATGTTGAGGTCGGCAGCGAAAAACCACGAAGATGTTTTGGTGATCGTTGATCCTGATGATTATGCTCGTGTGCTCGATGCCTTACAGTCTGGAACCGTCTCGTTAGATCTTCGGCGAGAGCTCGCGAGGAAAGTGTACAGCCATACTTCCCGCTATGATGGTCTCATCGCCGCTTACTTTGAACAACAGGCGAGCGAAACTTCCGATCTGAAATTTCCCTCTCAACTTTCTCTGCAGTATAAGAAAGTTCAAAATCTACGGTATGGAGAGAACCCACACCAACAGGGCGCTTTTTATCAAGAAGTGAATGCGCAGGAACCGTCAATTTCCAGAGCCCAGCAACTTCACGGAAAGGCCATGTCGTATAACAATTATTTAGATGCGAATTCGGCGCTGGAATTAGTCAAAGAGTTTGATGACACGGCTGTGGTGATTGTCAAACATAATAATCCCTGTGGGGTCGCGTTGGGGACGACCGCGGTGGATGCCTATGTTCGAGCAAGGGCCACAGACCCGACTTCAGCGTTTGGTGGCGTCATCGCATGTAATCGTCAAGTTGACCTTGAGACAGCAAAAGAGGTGACCTCGACGTTTGTTGAAGTCCTTGTGGCTCCGGGGTTTAGCGAAGAAGCCCTGACCGAATTACGCCGGAAGAAGGATCTTCGGCTCTTAGAAGTCGGCTCTCTTGATGTCGATCAGCGGGAGGGATTTGATTTAAAGAAACTCGTTGGCGGGCTGCTGGTTCAAGACCGAGATCTTGGCACGCTCAAAGATCTCGGCGAGTTGAGTATTCCGACCAAACGACAACCAACAACCGAAGAGTTTGAAGCCTGCGATTTTGCCTGGAAGGTTTGCAAGCACGTCAAATCGAATGCCATTGTTCTTGTGTCGAATAACCAAACGGTGGGAATTGGTGCAGGACAGATGAGTCGGATTGATTCGGTGAAACTCTCTGAAATGAAGGCGGTGTTGCCGGTCAAAGGCACGGTGATGGCGTCTGATGCCTTTTTCCCATTTAGAGATGGCCTTGATGCAGCTGCCGAGGTTGGCGTGACGGCTGTGATTCAGCCCGGTGGTTCGATACGTGATGAGGAAGTCATTAAAGCTGCTGATGAGCATCAGTTGGCCATGATTTTCACTGGCATGCGCCACTTTAGACATTAAAATACAACTGAGACACACACGGAGTTTCTTGAGGTATTGTCCTCAATCATACCGACAGTACCCCTGCTGTCTAACGAATTTCGGTACTCATTATGCGGTCTGTATTGGTTTTAATCTGTGAGTTCGAATGTATTGGTGAAACGTTGTAGCGTATCTATTTAATTTCCAGTTTATGAGGAAAGGTTGTCTAGGCGACGATCGTAGTATGCCTGACAGAGAGCTGAATAGGCATTGAACGTTGAACCCGGCCTTCCACCCCTGAGGCGTTGATTAGAGGTACCCAAGGCAGCGTAATATCCGCCTCAACATCGGAAGTTATTTGAAGCGGCTACAAGCTAACGATCTTCCAACTGTAGACAATTGCAATATGAGAATTCTTGTCATCGGAAATGGCGGACGTGAGCACACTCTCGTATGGAAATTATCACAGTCTCCACGCGTCTCAGCTTTGTATTGTGCGCCAGGTAACGCGGGTATTCGTCAGTTGGCGACATGCGTCCCACTCAAAGTCGATGACCTTGCTGGGTTAAAAAACTTTGCACAAGAGAAAGAGATCGATCTCACGGTTGTGGGGCCTGAACTGCCCTTGTCGCTCGGTATTGCTGATGAATTCCGTAAGGCAAAACTTCGGATATTTGGGCCGACGCGGAATGCCGCCTGTATTGAATCAAGTAAGTCTTTTGCCAAAGACTTGCTGCTTCGCTGCCATGTTCCAACTCCACAATCTAAGACCTTTGATCAGCTTGACCAAGCACGAGCGTACATTGATAGCCATGCTGTTCCCCTTGTGGTCAAGGCCGATGGATTAGCTCAAGGCAAGGGAGTCATCATTGCTCAGACAAAAGAAGAAGCTCATGAAGCCGTGACCAAGATGCTCGAACACGGTCAATTTGGCGAGGCTGGTATGCGGGTGATGATTGAAGAGTTTCTCGATGGCGAGGAACTGACGTTGATGGCGTTTGCTGATGGAAGGACAGTGATTCCCATGATTGCGGCCCAGGATCATAAACGGGTCGGTGAAGGCGATACCGGCCCGAATACCGGAGGAATGGGAGCCTATGCACCGGCGCCAATTGCTACGGACTCCCTTCGCCAGCGAATTGTTCGGGATATTCTCAATCCTGTGGTTGAAGGACTTTCGCGTGTGGGCAGTCCTTACTATGGGGTACTTTATGCCGGTCTGATGATTCATCAGGGAGAACCCTATGTCTTGGAGTTTAATGCACGTTTTGGCGATCCAGAAACTCAGGTCGTGTTGCCATTGCTGAAGACAGATTTGGTCGATGTCCTTGAAGCCGTGGTCGAACACCGTTTAGACCAAATAGCCATTCAATGGCATGATGACGCGGCCGTTTGCGTGGTTCTTGCGTCCTATGGATATCCAGGGTCGTATCAATCAGGGTTGCCCATTTCTGGCTTGTCGACTCTTGATCATGCAAAGGACTTGGTTGTCTTTCATGCCGGGACTGAAACTCAAGGGAATGATGTCGTCACAAGTGGTGGACGGGTTTTGGGGATTACGGCTATTGGTCATGATCTGAGATCTGCCAGAAATCGTGTGTATGAGGCCGTGGATTTGGTCACATTTGATGGCCAGCATCATAGACGCGATATTGCCCATCGTGCCGTTCCACTGACCTAACGTCTTAAAGGTCCATACGTGGCGTCCCTTCTTCATATTCCTCGTGAACTGACTTCAGATATCCTCAAGACCGCATCTCAGTGTATTGTTGCCGATGGTGTCTTAGCGGTAGCGACAGAAAGTGTGTATGCTTTGGCAGCCGGCGTCAAGCATCCTCGGGCCATTGACCGAATTTCAGCGATGAAGGGGGATCGGGAGAGTAAGCCAATTTTGTTACTCGTGAGTTCAAAAGCTCAAGCGCTTCAGGTTGTTTCGGCGCTCTCGCCCATTGCAGAGTTTTTAATCGATCGATTTTGGCCAGGCCCGTTGACGCTCATTCTTCCTGCTGTTCCAAATCTTCCATTCTTACTCACGGCTGGGACAAATACGATTGGCGTTCGACAACCTGATCAGCCTCGACTCCTGCAGCTCCTTGAGGCCGTTGGCCCATTAACGGGAACGAGTGCCAATCGTTCAGGGTTGGTTCCAGCAACAACCTCAGAGGAGATTATGCGAGAGTTCGGCGAAGAAGTCGACATGATCTTGGATAGTGGACCTTCTCCAGGCGGCCCCCCTTCTACGCTTCTCAATGTGGTCGATGATATTCGTGTGTTACGGCATGGTCCTATCACGACTGCACACCTCGAAGAGGCTCTGAAACTTCTTGGTCAACGATTTCGGGGTTTTTCTTCCCGAAGCTGATTTGTGACTTCTGAAATAGAAAGAAGTGGTGTATTGAGTAATTGTCTTGCCGTATCGATCGTAAACGCCAGATCTTTGGGACGAATCATTCCAGAAGTCTCGATGGTGGAAGTTTGAATATTTGATGTTGCGCCGCGTCCCAAAAGCGTAAGAATCGCAAGGCCAAAGTCCCATCGGTTCATGGTCTCTGGGCCAGCCAAGTGAAGGATTCCCTGAAAGTCCATGTTAGTCAATTCAAGGAGAGCTTCAGCAAGTGTGTGCACCCAAATTGGTGATCGTCGTTCATCAGTAAAAAGACGGACGGGTTCTCCTGTGTCCATGCCACGGACCAGCCAACGAGTTTGATGATCAAGGGGATCGATGCCATACATGAGGGATGAACGAATGATGATCGCGGCCGGACAATGAAGACTGACAATCTGTTCAGCTTCGGTTTTGGCTTTACCGTATGGGTGTAGAGGATTCGGGATGTCTGTTTCCTGGTAGGGCGCGAGTGTACCGTCAAAGACCAGATCCGTTGAGAGGTGTAGGAACTTAATCGATTGTTGGTGTGCGATGGTCGAAAGATGATGAGCTGCCGGAAAAATCGCATCAATTTCCTTCGAACTCTTGTTCGAACAGGCGGTATGAATGATGACGTCAGGTTTGACTGATATAATGAGTTTGTGGACTTGATCTTTTTCAGTCAAGTCGCATTGATGGAAGATCGCTGGCGATGATGTTGGTGGAGGTGTTTGAAAGAACGTGGCGTGGGTATGCCATGATTTCGCCAGTTTGATGAGGTGATATCCTAAATATCCAGTTCCTCCGGTGATAAGTAGTGTGGGTGGCATGTTATGGCTCCGATCATTCCAGGTCAATAACAACGGGTGGTCAGTCAACGGACCATCATCATTCATACTCTGCGTTGAACCCGATGGGTTGATGGTTGTTTGCTTGTGTGGACCTGCCGCTCTTTCGTACAATTTTTATAGAACCTCTTTTATTGAAGGTTGGTGCAAATACAATATAAGGAATGCCCATGATTGATTTACGAAGTGATACCGTAACGAAACCATCACCGGAGATGCGTGAGGCGATGGCCCATGCTGATGTTGGTGATGATGTGTACGGAGAAGATCCGACCGTCAATCGACTCGAACAAATGGCTGCGGAACTTCTCGGAAAAGATGCTGGTCTGTTCGTACCATCCGGGGTCATGGGGAATCAACTCTCCATTCGATTGCATACGCGACCAGGAGATGAAGTTATCGTGGAAAGTTCGTCGCACATCATTCGATACGAGGGAGGATCCGCGTCTTCGTTGTCCGGTGTGCAACTGACATGTATATCTGGAATGCGGGGAATTTTGGCAGCCGAAGACGTGAAGGCCGTTATTCGACAACCTGATATTCATACTCCTCCCACAACGTTGTTGTGTTTAGAGCAAACACATAATTGCGGTGGAGGAACGGTGTATCCTTTGTCGACGATTCACGAATTAACAGACGTGGCACGATCGAACGGATTGGCTTTGCATTTGGATGGGGCACGGCTTTTTAATGCAGTGGCGGCAACCGGAATTTCGGCTGCGGATTACGCGAGCCCGTTTGATACAGTTTCCTTTTGTCTTTCAAAAGCCTTGGGGGCTCCGGTTGGATCACTCATTGTGTCAGATGATACACGAATTGCCAAACTTCGAAGATTGCGGAAAATGTTTGGTGGCGGGATGCGTCAGGCTGGTATTTTAGCGGCCGCGGGGATCTATGCGTTAGAACATCATGTGGCGCGGTTAACTGAAGATCATCAACATGCCAAACGCTTGTCGCACCTATTATCCAAAATCCACGGCGTTCAGTGTTCCCCAGACGACGTTGAAACAAATATGGTTCTGTTTCAGGTTGACGGAAAACTTGGGACAACGGATGAATTACTTTCTCATTGTCGGGAGGCTGGGGTGTTATTAAATTCCGTGGGTGATCGGTCATTTCGGGTGGTGACGCATTTGGATGTGTCCGCGGAGGATATTGAAAGTGCGGGGCGCATGTTTGCCAAAGCGTTTTCCTCAACCTAACTGAGCAACGTTGACAGTCTGCCAGGACCATTCCTACAATTTACTCGTCCACATATCTATCCTGATGTAAGGAGTCTGAACACGTGAATAAGATGCAAGCTGTGTCGTTTCAACAAATCACGAAAATTTTAGAATTAACAGATGAATTGAATCTCTCTAGAGAGTGGGTGGAGATACCGCTTTCACCAGAAAGTCCGGGGTCGATTAAAAAACTACCCAATGGAAAGCTTGAGGTCGTGGTGGATGCTGATATCCCATTTGACGAATGGTTTCCTACCATCCAGGAAAAGATTCAGGCTGTAATGCAGGAATAAGAAACAGGGACGAGTGCAGTTAAAGGGAATCGGTGAATTGACAGAATTGTTGATCAGCTGGTCGAGAAACTTCCGATGTGAAAGAAAGATGTTATGGATGGCGGTTCGTGATCGAGATTGGCCGGGGTATACAAGTTGGTATTGTTGCCAAAAGTGTGGTCGCCTCTGGACCTTTCAGGGAAGTGATGTCGTGGCTCTTGATCTGAGCTGCGCGTTAGGCCCAGCTCAGGTGAGTGAAGGAGTTGCCTGTCGAACTTGCACCATATGTGACGGGACTTGTCACGCGCCAGCTGCAGAAATTTAGAATCTCTCCCGCCTGTATCCGTTTTACTCCCATATTCGTACCACGTCTGACGTCATGAACGAATGTCCTCTTTACGTAGAAACGAGTGTTGGTTAGGGATGACGGGAGAGGCAAATGTATGTATAGGTGCGACCAGCAGAAGCGTTAGCCAAAAGACGCGACGTGTTTTCTCCTCACTCTGAGGCGACAGCTACGGCCTTTCCTTTCATGTCAGATTCGCCTTCCTTGCCTTTACTTTTCTCAACTGACCATTCCTTTGGGGTAATCGTGAGTAGATGGCCTTTCAGTGTATGAAATTCCCCCTGTGGAATTTCTATGTGTCCCCCGTCTTTGAGATGCAAGTCAAGAACGGTCTTTCCTGACTCTTTTATTCTAAGGAGAAATCGCTTTTCGCTTTTCACAAGATCATAGGTTCCTTGCTCATTGATGACCATCGAACTACGTTCTACCTTGGCATGAAGCTTTCCGACTGAGTCGAAAATAGCAAAGTTAACGCCGAGTGGGCCCTCTGGTTTTCGTAAAAGGAGTTCAATTTGCGGGAGCCCTTCAATTTCTATGATTCCATCTGAATTTCGATACCAATGTGGTCCTACTTTGACATCCATACGTTCATTTTTCCTTTCTCTGTGAAGATCATAATGTGCAAAAATCGAATTCAATGAGGATACAAGCGGGTTTATCGAATTATACTCCTTAATCGAACTACAGGCTCAAATAAAAGATCCCCGCCGCAAGCAACGGGGTATTCAGAGGAAGAGCTATTCTCTTTGAGACACCACGGTTTCTCAAGCTCTTCCCTTTGTTTGGTACCCCGTAGCAAGCAACGGGGAATAGCTAGATTCAATTCTATTTTTTTTTGATACGGTTCAATATGAGGGCAATGCAACCCCCAAGAAGCCCTCCTCCCACAATGGGTGGGACCAACTCCACTAATTTAGCATCCCATATAGGTTCTTGAGCGACCATCAAATCTCGCATTCCCCCTTGGATCATAATCACGGCTAAGGCCATCATGGCTCCAACCATGAACCACCATCGAAAGATTTTAAAAGACTGCATGTTAGGAACCTATCCAAGATTCGACTCATCTACTGCGGTTGCACAGAATTTGGCCAGATTTTTCGATCCTTTTGTTAAATAGTCCCCACTATACGCCTCAAACGATCGCAAAATCTGACTCACTAGACCACCTGTGATCCGCACATTCAGACTATCTTCGTAACCTCGCACCCAATGTCTAGTCTCAGTGACCGTCGACCCCCATCAATCGTGGTCTAGACATTCACCTAAAACCTCGTGACGATCGCTAATCTCGGACAGGCTCCTAGTTGGTCTACACGGTTATGGGACGATCAAATGTCCGATATTGAATTGCTTCCGCGACATGTGGGGGAGCAATGATCTCGGATTCGGCTAAGTCGGCAATGGTTCGTGCGACTCGGAGAATACGGCCAAAGGCCCTCGCTGACAGCCCAAGCTGGGAAACAGCACGTTCTAACAGGTTCTGCCCTGCCGGATCAATCTCACAGTATTGTTGTAGGTGGCGTGGTTTGAGTTGTGCATTGTTGAATAACCGGTCTTTTTGATATCGGGACGTTTGACGTTCCCGGGCAGCTGTCACACGTTGCCGAATAACTGCAGATGTCTCGCCTACCACAGCTTTGGATAAATCACTAACCGGAACAGCCGGAACATCCAGTTGAATATCCAATCGGTCGCGTAATGGCCCAGAAAGGCGGGAGCGATAGCGACGAATTTGACGGGGCGTGCAGAGACACTCATGGCTGCGATCGCCAAGATATCCACAAGGGCAGGGGTTCATAGCGGCGATGAGCATCATGCGTGCTGGATAGGTTAGTGTGGCGTTCACACGGGTTAAGGTCACGGTTCCATTTTCTAATGGTTGCCGAAGTCCATCAAGCACCGATCGTTTAAATTCTAGCACTTCATCCAAAAATAACACACCGTGATGAGCCAATGAGACTTCACCTGGTCTGGGAATCGTCCCTCCACCGATCAGTCCGGCATCTGAAATATTATGATGTGGGGATCGAAACGGTCGTGTCGTGATGAGTGGAGAATTGGAGCCCAGTGTCCCTGCGATGCTATGGACTTGACTGGCTTCGAGGCGTTCCTGCATCTGCATGGGAGCAAGAATGCCGGGCAATCGTTGAGCTAGCATCGTTTTCCCTGACCCCGGCGGCCCAACCATTAAGATATTGTGGCCACCGGCCGCGGCAACCTCAAGTGCGCGTTTCGCGTGCAGTTGTCCTTTCACATCGGCAAAATCTTCGTCCAATATGGTTTCGGGCCACATGGGCTGGCGTGTGTGGTGTTGCGTCGGAGTTAGCACAATGGAGCTATTCAAAAATTCGACAACTTCCGGTAGGGTGTGAACGCCATAGACCGTGGCATCTTCAATGACGGCAGCTTCTTCGGCATTGGCAACGGGAAGAAGCAACGGATGAATGTTGCGGCACACCATTCCGATTGAGAGTGCCCCCGTCACAGGTTTAATCCGTCCATCGAGTGAAAGTTCACCGACAAAGACAAACCGTTCAACCACGTCTGGCGAAAGTATGCCTTCCGCCACCAGCATGGCGATGGCAATAGCAAGTTCAAGTCCGGCACCTTCTTTTTTGATGCCAGCAGGAGCCAAGTTGACGGTGATCTTTTTTGGCGGAAACTTAAATCCGGTGTTCTTGAGGGCGGCTCGAACGCGATCACGACTTTCGCGCACGGTAGCGTCCGGCAGTCCCACAATCGAAAATTGAGGTAACCCACCGCCGATATCAACTTCGACCTCGATTAAGTGCGCTTCTAATCCCCACAGGCCAGCGCTCAATACTTTAGCTAGCACAAACTTCTCCTTACATCTTGACCACCTCATTGTGGTCTCTCACGTGAGAGTATAGGAATGCTTTTTAATTTTTTTCAATGAAAAGAATGTTTGGTACGTAGTTCTTCCATCGTCCATTAGAGGGGGTATTGATAAATAGACTGACCGGTTGTTGTAAAAACGTCTGGTACTCACTAATAAGTAGTGTTGCCTCCTATAAAATCTACAAAATTTTCTACTATGAGATTGGGGTGTGATACTCCCTGTAGGTATGAGTCATTGCTTTGTACCAGTGACGCAAAAGCTCGACCATTGGACGTTTGTTGGTAGTGATGATGTTATCAAATTCGATACGTATCGTATCAAAATGGATAATTAGGTGATCTAAAAGGGGCTCAGTTCTCAGTTGTGGATTCTGACTTTAGGAGCAGAGCCCTATGGGGGGAAGTTTAGTAGACGACTTCTTATGGTAGAAAAATGTCTGAAAAGGGAACAATTGTTAGCGCGAGATTTTGATTGTTAGGCTTAGGATTATTTTAAATAGCTTGATTGCGTTTTCATTCAAAACTTTTCTTGGAGCGCTCGACTTTATTTCCTGTGAAATGGTCACAGCTAGTGCAATGTACGCAAAAGGGCGTCAGCTCGTTATGCCAATCTGAATGAATTCGGTCTTCTGGAACTTCATTGTCTGGCCAGTCGTCTGGATAGCCTTCCCTCGTCATCTTCTGTCTGCAGGATGGATTCTTACACTCGATGACACTGAAGACTCGTCCATGCATCTCATCCATTATTCAACTCCTTGATGAAGCTGTTCCTGTGTCTCGCGATCCTTGGTCTGGACGATCAAATATGCCAGATCATGGAGCCTTTTGTCTTCTCAGTGCTTGCCATGTCCTTATTCAGAAAAATGTAAAAATGCGAGTATAGGGTTCAGTCATCGCTGAGCAGTAGGCTGGTGTTCGATGCTGTCTTTGCTGCAGGCAGTTAGCGGTGATTTTACTCTATGCTTTTTTTTGTTGATGTTTATCGCGAATGGCATTAGCGCGGGATTCGAGTGAATTTGCTTCCTTGTCACGGTTATTGTTTTTGAGGTGGCTGGCATAATTTCGCAGCGTGCGCTCCAAGAGAGGATGATCTTTCCCCTTTGTTTTTTCAATCATGCTGATGGTGTGTTGAAACAGTTCTTCGGCTTTTTGTGTTTGATTTTGAGTCGCATAGACTAACGCCAGGTTGTTCAGAATTCTTGCTAATCGTGGATCTTCTTTTCCTAATTTTTTCTCAAGACTTTCTCGAGCACGCTCGAGGAGCGTTTGAGCTTTATCGTATTGATGTTGAGCATGATACAATGAGGCTAATTGACTTAAGCTTGCAGCGACTTGCGGGCTATCTGGCCCTAATGCTTTCTCATAGATGTTCAGAATTCGTTCCAACAAGGCTTCAGCCTGTTTGTAATCTTGTTGTTCATTGTAGAGCATGGCCAGGTTGTTTAAGCTGCCGGTGAGTCGTGGGTTGTCGACTCCCATGGATTTCTCATTAATGGTAATAGTTTGTTGGAGCAAGACTTCTGCGTCATCCAGACGTTTCTGGGCTTGATAGAGAAGCGCTAAATTATTCAAGTGTGGAACTAAATTGGTGCTGTCTGGTCCTGAAACCTTTTCAATGATACTCAGAGCACGCTTGAGGTAAGGCTCGGCTTGATCATATTCGTGTTGGCGAGCGTGGAGGCCGGCAAGGTTTTTAAGGTCATTGACCAAATCTTTGTGATCTTTTCCAAGTTCCTGCTCTCTCATCTCAATGGCTTGTTGAAACAACGGTCGAGCTTTATCGTATTGTTCTTGTGCGTAATGGACAGCTCCTAAGTTACTCAACGTCGTTGCCAGGTCAAGGAGTTGAGATTTTCCACCTTTTTTGTAGATCTCGACAATTTTCGTTAAGTAGTGTTCGGCTTGCTCATATTCACCTTGGGCGTCGTGGAGGATGGCCAGTTTGTTTAAGCTTTTGGCAAGACGAGAATCTTGATTATCTTCTTTTTGAGCTTCCTGTAACGCGGCGGTGTATTCTTTTTCCGCTTCTGAATATTTACCCTGCTGGAGCAGTTGGTCTCCATTTTCGGTATATTCATCCCAAACCGTGGTTTCTTCTGTGCAACCTTGACTGATTGTGAGGACAAGGCATAGGCCAATTAGCCAATGGTTGAGCGTGTGGTCTGGTCTCGTTGTTGGTTGTGAGTGAGTCATGGTTTGTGTCTGATTCCTATTCGTTGACAATTCTTCGAAGTGGTCTATCGGACGATTGTACTCCACTGATTTGATGGTTGTCAGTTCGAAAAGGAAAAAGCTTCTGGTTGTTATATGTTGTGGAAGAGGTCTATTTGCTGAGGTCCTGGTCGTCGAAATGTCTGAGGAATGGGTTGGTCAGTCTTTGTGTGATACCCTAATTTTTTGCAACTCAACTGGAACAGTTGTTCAATCATCTGCCAGGTTGGGCCGTGTCCGTTTTGGCGTGCGAAGAATTTTTCTTCTGAAAGTGAGCCATTCCGCAATTCTCGTACGCGATGTATGATTTTCTGTATTTGGCCTGGAAATTGTCGGGTCATTCGTTCGATAAAGACGGCTTCCACGTTTCCGTTGAGACGAAGGAGGCTGTAGGTCGCGGCCGTGGCCCCGGCCTCATGTGCTCTCTTCAGAATGGCGGGAATGTCCTGTTCGTTAAGGCCTGGAATGATTGGGGCGAGGGAGACGGCGGTTGGAATACCCATTTGAGAAAGCTGCTCCATCGCTTCAAATCGCCGTGAGATTGACGGGGCTTGAGTTTCAACTTTTCGTGCTGTCTCATTCTTGGCAAACGGGATACTGAAGTACACACGAATCCAGGCGTCTTCGTGCAGTTGCTGAAGAATATCTCGATCTTGGGTAATGAGGGGTGATTTCGTAATAATTCCGACTGGATTTCTGTACTCATGGCAAACTTTGAGACAGGCTCTGGTGAGTCGATAGGTGGATTCAAGCGGTTGATAGCAATCAGTATTGCCTGAAAAGACCACCAATTCTCCTTTCCATGATCGCTTGTTGAAGATACGGCGGAGTTGCTCTGGAGCATTTGTTTTGACGACAAGTTTTGCGTCAAAGTCAGTACCTGCCCCAAATCCCCAATATTCGTGGCTTGGTCGGGCATAGCAGTACGCGCACGCGTGGAAGCACCCTCTATAGGGATTCAAACTCCAGCGAAAAGGCAGGTCAGGGCTTTCGTTGCGACTGAGGATGTTTTTCGCGTCTTCATGATAAACGGTGATTGTCGTCTGAGTTGTCGGGTCGAGAAGCTCTCGTTGTTCTGACAGGAAACGATTTGCTGGATTGGAAATGACTTTCATGAATGAACGATCGTTTTTTTCTTCAGGACAATCGGATGTATAAGCCTTTGCATGATACGTGTTTTGATGAAATGATGTATGGATTTGGCCATTTTTAGAGAATATGTTGCTCTCTGTATTTTCGAAGAATTCTCTGTCGGCTAGACTGTTTTTCTGATCTCAGATTGAACATTTTTTCTTGTGTCGAGAAGAACACATGATGTTGCTCAAAAACAATCTACACAAAGCGGTGCATCTTTTGTCAGCAGGGTGATCTGTCGGTAATCCGGTCAGTAAGTCATCATGAAGATGCGAGGGGCCATTCTCTTTTCAGGATCATGTATGATCACGACCCTGGTGTTTCCATGATACTTGTTATTTAAGGTGTTTCCTTGTTTGGTTACATGAATTCTTGTAGACTTCTTTTAAGGTCGTTGCCTGTTAATAAAGGCTTTTCTCGTTGCCCCCGTAGCTCAGGTGGATAGAGCAGCGGTTTCCTAAACCGGAGGTCGGACGTTCAAATCGTCTCGGGGGCACCATTTCATTCATTTCATGCTGGAAGTTTTATTGACAGGTCTCAATTGATCTGGTCAATCCATGGTTTTCTCTTAACTTATTGAAGACACTGTATGCGTTTATGTACGGATGGGGAGTATTATCACCAATTTTTTCATCCAGCCAGAGTTGAATTGAAAGTGTTAGAAAAAATATTTTCCTCTAGGGTGTCGATATTTTTCACATGAATCTTTTGTTAAAGAATTCGTATCTAAGTAACCGAAGGATGACTAGTAGGAAGGTTCAATACTGTCAGTCTGATGTTTTATGTTGATTGTATAAAAATGGCTGATATTAAGGAATGTTTGGTCCTCATGCAAACTCTAACTTATATGAATGGTATTTGTATTGCATGTCAGTCATTGAGGATGAGTCGATGTGGGATAGGTCTGGCCGTTAGGGGTCTCCTAGGACCTAATACGGCGGATGGGAAAAATACGTGATAAGGCATGGTCTTGAGAGGTATCACTCTTTCTACTAATATAGTATACTTTTACAATAATTCCCCATCGATTCCTGGTTATTATTGTCTAGGTATAATTACACGTTAAACTCAAGCGAGTATTCAGCGATGGTTAAAACATCGCAACCGAATCTGTATTTCTGCCAACATTAATAGAAGAAAGTTTTTGTTGTCTAATGTTTTAGAAGTAAGAGAACGCACGGGGTGGATTGCACGCACATTTGTTATGCCACTGATGTATCAATAGAAATCGATTAAATGAGAATACTTGTTAAGTATCTCTCAGGGACGAGGTGAGATTATGAGAGTTTGCAGAGGCAAAGGTGGATCCGTCGTGGTGATGATTTTCGTATTTGCTATGACTGTGGGTGTCGGGACAGGCTATGCCCAGGAGACTGCTACTCCTGATGATACAGAGAGACGAGCGGAGAAGACCGCGTTAATTGTTACAGAGGAATATATCATTGGACCAGAAGATGTTTTGGAAATCAGTGTATGGAAAAATACAGATTTATCTCGTGAAGTGGTCGTCAGACCTGATGGTCGTATTACCTTACCGTTAATCGGAGACGTCAAGGCGGTTGGTCGAACGACTCAAGAACTTCGTGAGGAAATTACTCAACGTTTGAGTGCCTATAAAGAAAGTCCGACGATCGCGATTGTTGTCAAAGCCGTGAATAGTTATTACTACTACGTACAAGGTGCCACTGGAACAAGCGGGAAACTTCCACTTCTCAGTCGCACGACGTTGGTGCAAGCGATTACTTTGGCGGGTGGCTTAACACCAGATGCCGTCAGAAGTCGAATTGTCATTTTTCGATTAGGGGTCAATGGTGATGGGGGGGACAAACTTATCGTGAACTATGACGATATTATCCTCCGTGGGGCAGAAAATATTGTTGTCAAACCTGGGGATACGATTGTCGTGCCTTCAGAAACCATGGTGTTGTTACCTTGAGCATTCTACGAATACAAAATTTTCTGGATAGGCGGTGGAATACATGACCCGATGCAAGCACCTGTTCTTTGCGCTGTTGATTGTTTTTATTTTTAGTCTGCTCTTGGGCTGTCCTCGGCCTGATGTCATTGTTCCTCCTGGACCTCCAGAAGAAGGATTTCTTTTGGGTCCAGAAGATGTGTTGGATGTTGTGGTGTGGAAGAATGAAGATCTTTCCAAGGAAGTCGTCATTCGTCCAGATGGGAAGGTTTCGTTACCGTTGATTGGGGATGTCCCTGCGGCAGGTCTGACAGCTGATCAACTTGCAGAAGAAATTGAAGAACGTTACAAGGCGTTTAAAGAAAATCCAGCTGTGTCTGTGAATGTTATTGAAGTGAATAGTTATTATGTTTTTGTTGTTGGTGAAGTCAACAGTCCTGGAAAACTTCAGATGAAATCCTATACGACGATTTTACAAGCGGTATCTCTCGCCGGAGGGTTCACGCAGTTTGCTTCACAGAATGACATTCGGATTATTAGAAATGTTTTGAATGGTGACGGGAAAGTCAAGGAATTGCGTATTCCCGTCAGATATGACGATCTTATTTCAGATGATGGTGCAGCCTACAATGTCACTTTGCAGTCGGGGGATACCATTGTCGTTCCCTGACCCTACGCGTTGCTAGTAAGCGTACAGAGACTCAACGAATTACTGCCAAATCGATAGCTTTTAAATGTGTCTATTATGAACTGAGGGTGAGCACTCTATCTTAGGGGGACGATTCGTCTCGTAACACGTATGGAATCAGGAAACATCACAAATTCAAATAGTGCAAGCGGTGGCGACAATCTTATGATCCAGGCGTATGTGGAAGAACTCCTGGATATCGCCATTCGCCGGAAGTGGTTGATCATGAGCATCGTGTTTGTTTGCACGGTCGCGTCTGGGATTTTTGCGTGGAATCAACCTGAATTATATCGATCCTCCACGACCATATTAGTTGAACACCAAAAAATTCCAGGTAACATTGTGCGGCCGATGGTTGCAGATGGAGTGGCTGAACGGGTTTCAACGATCACGCAACGAGTTCTGAGTCGCACAAGTCTTCAAAAGGTGATTGAAGAGCTGAACTTATATCCTGAAATTATTAAGCAGGATGGCTATGATGCTGTTATTGCGGCTTTTGCCAAAAATGTCACATTGGAGACCAAAGGCTCTCGAGGCCGTTTAGAGTCGTTTACGATTTCATTTGCGCATGGCGATCCGATGACGGCCATGAAGGTAACGTCCAAAATTGCTTCTCAATATATTGATCAAAATTTGAAAATTCGTGAGCAGTTTGTCGAAGGTGCATCCGAGTTTCTGAATCAGGAGCTAGAGATTGCGAGGAAAGAATTAGACGCGAAGGAAAAATTGTTAAGCGAATTTAAATTACAACATGTCGGTCAGCTTCCCGGACAACTGACTACCAATCTTCGAAGTTTAGATCGACTTCAAGCGGAAAAGGAGTCCATTCAAGAATCGTTGAATAACCTGAGCACGAGAGTTGAATTGACGAAAAAGTCTATTCGTGATTATGAGTCCATGGCCGGGACCATGGCAGATATGTCGAGCTTTAATCCAATCCAGGGAGGCGCAAGTACTCCGGCTGATCCGCTCGCCAATCGTTTGGGGGTCATGAAAGAAGATTTAGCTAAAATGTTGGTGGAATATACTGATTCTTACCCAGATGTCATTTCGTTGAAGAATCATATTAAACGGCTTGAAGCTGAAATAGAAGAGAGAGGCGCACTCGGTCTGGGTGCAGAAGATTCTCTTGCCGAAGATTTCTTGACTGATGGTTTGGGGCAGGAGGCCCAAAAGTTTGATCCGTATCTTCAAGACTTGATCAACACCCAAGCTGAACTCAAAATGCAAATACAAACGCTGAAATCGAGATCAAAGAACATTACTGTTGACATGGCGAAGTACCAGAAAAATATTGAAGTGACTCCACAATATGAACAAGAGTTACTCGTTTTGCAACGTGACTATTCAAATATGCGGGAAAATTATCAGAGTTTGCACGAAAAACAGCTCAGTTCTCGAATCTCTGAAAATTTAGAGAAGCGTCAGAAAGCTGAACGATTTCGAATATTGGATCCTGCGAATTTACCGACACTTCCGGAGGGTCCTCCTCGATACCTCATCGTTCTTGCCGGGTTTGCCGTTGGATGTGGCCTGGGATATGGCTTAGCTTTTGCTCTTGAACAATGGAAGCCGACGTTTCGTCGCTCTGAAGATGCGGAAGTGTCTATTGGACTGCCTATTCTTGCAACCATTCCGAGTTTTCACATTGCATACGGGAAATCGTTTAAAAGTCTGTCTCATGCATCATCGGAATTTAGTTCTGGGCCTCATGATGAACGGGGTTTGAGCACTCATTACTTACCGCAGGGTTTTCCGGCAAAGACCACGAATGGGAAGTCTGGAAATCATTCGAAAAATGGTTTTCCTCAGGAACTTGGCCTGGTGGCAAAGTGGAGGCCTGGCTCTATTGTCGCAGAGCAATTTCGAGTGGCTGCGACGAGGCTGAATCTCATGCATTCGACTCAAGAAAGTACGGTTGTTCTCGTCACAAGCTCCATGAAAGGTGAGGGGAAAACGTCGACGGTTGCGAATCTCGCCTACACGTTAGCCAATGATCTGAATGAACCCACGCTTGTTATTGATTGTGATTTTAAGCGGCCGGCTGTACATGAGCTCATGTCCATAGCGAGTGAGCCGGGTCTTGCCGAGTATTTTCATGGGGAAGAACCACTTGAGGCCTGTATGCATCAAGTCTCTGACGGTCCACTTTGGATTCTTACTGTCGGAAATATCAAAGAGTTTCCTGTACCTCTGTCAAAGTTTCCCCAACTGGCATCGGTCATTGATGCGTTAAAGCCACGTTTTCGGTATATTTTATTAGACGCTCCCCCTATTCTTCCGTTAGCTGATATCAATGCATTAACCGGTCTGGCTGAAATCCTCCTCTTTGTCGTTCGATCCGGAAGCACGCCGAAGGATGTCGTCATGAAAGCCACTGATATGTTAAAGACGACAGCACAGGCTCGTTTAATCTTGACCGATGCATGGTCTCAAGGGATGCCCTATTATGTGCGACAAGGGTATGAGGTCCCGTATGCCATTGGCGAAAGAGGATGATTGACTCTCATTTAGGTGATTTACCGCATGTGATGTCGGGGCACGTTAGGTTTATTGAGCGGCTCTTTGAAGTCCTAGGTCTCCGAAGGAGAGTATTAATCCTTGGTGACGGTGGATTGGCAAGTAATCTTGCAAGAGTGTTGGTCACCCATGGGCGAAGTCGATTTGATGTGATTGGGTTCTTGTCGAAGAACGTGGCGACCGTTGGTACGGCGTCTTCCATTCCTCCAGTTATTGGGACCATTGATCAACTTTTTGAACTCACTGAGAATCATCGTGTGCAAACGATTGCCGTTTGTTTTGAAGATCGACGCGGAACGATGCCATTGGATGCATTGCTGGATATTAAATCCCTCGGTGTTGAAGTTGTCGATGGACATCGGATGTATGAGGCAGAGTGTGGACGCCTGAGTATTGATGAGCTCAAACCAAGCTTTTTGATTTTTTCACAAGGTTTCCGACGCAAACCTGTGGTGATGGTTCTCAAGCGGTTAGTTGACGTGGTTGGTGCATCATTAGGGCTATTTCTTCTTGCTCCCCTTCTTCTCATCATTGCATCTCTTATCAAATTAGACTCGCAGGGACCCGTTTTTTATCGGCAAACTCGAGTAGGACTTCATGGTTATCCCTATGTTCTTCGAAAGTTTCGTTCCATGAGACACAATGCCGAAGATGATGGTGTTAAATGGGCTTCTGTTTCAGATGATCGTGTAACGAGGGTCGGCTATTGGCTGAGGCGGTTGCGATTAGATGAACTTCCACAATTTATGAATGTGTTGAAGGGCGAAATGAGTCTTGTGGGGCCAAGGCCTGAACGTCCGCATTTTGTGCAAGAGCTTCGGACGTTTATACCATTTTATGATCTTCGTCATACAGTGCGTCCCGGAATCACAGGGTGGGCTCAAACATGTTTTCAATATGCCGCATCATTAGAAGACTCGCATATGAAACTGCAATACGATCTCTATTATGTCAAGAATCTCTCTCTCTGGCTTGATATTCGCATATTGCTTCGGACGTTTCATGTGGTCTTGCTTGGGACAGGAGCGCGTTAGAACTTTTAACGGGGTATGAAACGTGATTCATAGTTTAAGTTTTGATATTGAAGAACACTTTCAAGTTGCGGCATTCGATTGTCCTGCTCGGCGTCGACATTGGGAGGTTCTTCAAAGTCGAGTCGAAAAGAGTACGGACATTATTCTTGCGTTGCTTGATTCGGCGAACGTCAAAGCGACAATGTTTATTTTGGGGTGGGTGGCCGAGCGGCATTCCGGTATGGTGAAGCGTATTGCGAATGCCGGGCATGAAATCGCCTGTCATGGTTATTCGCATGAACTTATTTCAGTGCAAAATCCAGCAACGTTTCGTGAAGACGTGCGTCGCGCTAAAAAGATACTTGAAGATATTACAGGACAGGCTGTGCTCGGCTATCGTGCTCCAACCTTCTCGATCACGAAGGAAACAACATGGGCCTTGCCGATTCTTGTGGAGGAGGGATTTCTGTACGACTCAAGCATCGTTCCGGCCATGCATGATTCATACGGGATTCCTGATTCCAGTCCGAGTTTGCATTCTCTCGATACGAGTTCAGGGATGCTTTGGGAGGTCCCGCCTTCTACCTGTCAACTTGGCTGGACGCGGATTCCAGTGGGAGGAGGTGGATATTTTCGCCTTTTTCCATATTCGATATTTCGCTGGTTTCTTACCAAAGTTGAACGAGAAGGGCATCCCTTGGTGATGTATTTCCACCCCTGGGAACTTGATCCTGAGCAGCCCAAGATGAATGGTTCGCTCCTTTCTAAGTTTCGACATTATGTCAATCTCCAGAAAACACAAAAACGGATGACTTGGCTTCTTCAGGATTTTCGTTTTTCTCCAATTCGTGAAACGCTTCCCTCCTTCTCTTACTCTTTAGATCCGCACTCAAGTTCTGGCCAACGACATGAAGAGGTTGAGTCATTTGCGAGTCTGCCTAGTCATTCGGATTCAGCCAATAGCTATACGCCTAAATAAGCTTTGCTTCACTTACAGTCGCGTGAATAACCTTTATTCCCTTCATGCATGATCTGCGCGGGTTCGTTTTTTTCTCTTGAGCGTAAGCCTATGTTTTGTATCAAATAACAAATCAGAGCGTTGAGGAACTGATGCGTGTGTTGCTTCGTGTAAGACTTGGTATCGTCGGTTCGGGGTAAAGGTTCATGAGCGGCCATGGATTCTCTTGCGCTCGAAATGTATTGTGCAAAAAAACAAGAAACTTATCGTGCATCGTCAATAATTGTTTCTCCATTGAGGCCAATCGTGAGATCATGTTGATTTAATAGAATTATGTGAGGGGTCATGAGTCATATTTGAATGGCTTATCCAGAAGTTGCTGTGCGATCTGGAGTTTTTGCTCTAATTCCTGATACCTTTTTACTTTAAATAGCTCTAAAGACGTTAGAATGTTAGTCAAATTAAGGACACGTAGGTTGGCGGATATGCTAACTCATGAATTTTCCAAAGCTCTCATATGTTGGTCAAGATGTCTTTGAGAAGGTTTTTGGATAGGCTTGATGTCATGTGTCGAGAATGGTCGATCCCATGAATATTTTATTTCTCGCTCCTCATCCCTTCTATCAAACTCGAGGCACTCCCATTGCTGTCGATTTGATGTTGCGAGTGCTGGCTGAGCGGAAGGAGTCGGTCGACTTACTGACCTATCATGAGGGAAGCGATGTGGAGTATGACCAATTGACTATGCATCGGATTCCAAGCATGCCGTTTATGCAAGGTATCCTTCCTGGTTTTTCTTTCAAGAAATTGTTTGCTGATGTCCTGATGACCGTACAAGCTGTTCAGCTCTCATGGAGTAAACGGTACCACATCGTTCATGCTGTGGAGGAGTCTGTTTTTATTGCTCTGGTCCTCAAGCTGCTGTTTGGAGTTCCGTATGTGTATGATATGGATTCCTCGTTGGCGCAGCAAATGGTTGAAAAGTTCCCCATCTTAAAGTCCGTGGTCTTTATCCTCAACTACGTTGAGTCAGTCGCCTTAAAGCACGCTCTTGTTGTTGTACCTGTGTGTGATTCTCTTGGGAAAATTGCATTGAGTCATGGTCATCCCCGTGTCCTGACACTCCATGATGTACCCATGTTGGTGAAGAGCACGCCTTTAGGGGCTGGTTCGCTTGACCATAAATTTCAGCAGGACCGGTTACGGGTGATGTATGTCGGGAACTTGGAAATGTATCAGGGTATTGACCTACTCTTAGATAGCTTTTCTCTTATTTCGTCACAAGCGGATCATGTTGACCTTGTCATTGTGGGTGGGGAAAAGACTGATATTCAGAAGTATCAGCAAAAATCCAATGATTTGGGAATGCGAGGGCGAGTATCTTTTTTGGGCCCAAAACCAATTTACCGACTTGCCTCTTTCCTTGCCGAAGCCGATATCTTGGTTTCGCCACGCATCAAAGGTCAGAATACTCCGATGAAGCTGTATTCCTATCTTCAAAGTGGAAAACCAATTGTGGCAACGAATTTGCCAACACATACTCAAGTGCTCAATCGAGAAGTGGGTATACTTGCTGAACCGTCCCCCGATTCATTTGCCGAAGGTATGCTTTGCTTGATCAATGATCAGGACCTTGCGGTGAAGGTTGGGGCGGCAGGTAAGCAGTTAGTTGAACAAAAGTTTAGTTATACGGCATTTCGCGAAAAGGTTAATGATCTGTACGGCTGGCTTGGGAAAGTCGTGACGAATAAACCTAAGAAAACATCCTTGCCTGGGTAAGGATGTTTGAGGGAAGCCATTCATTTATGCGTGTTTATCTCACGATTATTAAACGCCGACAGTGAATGTCTGGGTGAGAGAGCATGTGTAGGCCTTAATGGTTGAGGCTGGGTTCCTTAATTTGGATAATGCCCTTACAATAGTAACTTGAGGCATAGACTATCAATTCACAGTAATGATGGGGTTAAAAGAAGAACCGTAGAATGCCTGTCTTCCCAAAATTTCTTGAACAGGTCTTACCACACCTATTGAAGTCGGAATGTTATCATGCAAACAAAGATAATGCTGGCCGTCATCGATATAAAGAAGCATGCTTTTTGCTTAATGAGCAACCCGTCATGGCCGATAACTTTAAGGTGATGTTCAAGGCGAGTATGGGAATGATAAAGGTAGAGATGTCATGATTTCGGCAAAGCCCGAACAGGCGATTGCTAAAAAGCCGCTCGTCAAAAGTTTAGCAGAAACAGAGACCTCGGCTTTGAAAAAGTACCAGATGTTTTTTGTTGGTTCTTCCAGTTTTGGCGCATTGTTAAAGTTTGAATTGTTGACGATGCTGTTTGGGCCACTCCCAGGCGCGATTGGGCTATTGCTCCGAAAGCAGTTTTTCCCCTCATTGTGTAAAAAGGTTGGGGCTGGAGTGGTATGGGGAAGAAATGTTTCCCTCCGTCATCCAGGGAAAATTGAACTTGGTGACCGGGTGGCAATTGACGATTATTGTCTGGTGGATGCGAAAGGGAGTGAAGCCCACGGGATAAAAGTTGGGAATGATGTCTTGATCGCGCGTAGTTCGATTATTCAGGCCAAAAATGGCCCTATTGTGATCGGAGACTCTTGTTCAATCGGGAGCCAATGTCAGTTGAGCTCGGTTGGAGGGATTACCTTAGGGCAATCGGTCATGATGGCAGGGCAATGTTATATTGGTGGCGGACGCTATCATACCGCTGACCGAGAGATCCCGATGATGGAACAAGGACTCTATTCGCAAGGTCCAGTGCTCATTGGAAACGATGTCTGGATTGGTTCCGGGGTGATTGTTCAGGATGGAGTGAGGATAGGAAACGGATGTGTGATTGGATCGGGAGCTGTGGTGACTGAAGATATTCCTGATTATGCCATTGTCATTCCTAATAGGAAGCTTCTGTTCCTTCCTCGAGGTGAGTCCTTAGTGTAGCTCGTATCTCTAGAATGTCTACGTCTATTTATAACGGAACGGATAAGCGATGATTTCTGAAAAGTCGGCACCAGTGAGTTTACAGCTTTACGCGAAAGCCATACTCATTCGAAGCGTAGAGCAGAGGCTGCTTGAATTATTCAAAGAGGGTCGGTTGTTTGGGACAGTTCATACTTGTATTGGGCAGGAATGGACTGGAGTGGCAGTCGCGGAGTCACTCAAAGATGGAGATCTTATTTTCAGCAATCATCGATGTCATGGTCATTATTTGGCAAAAACTGGTGATGTGGAAGGTCTGATCGGCGAGATTATGGGCAAACAGAACGGGATGTGTGGGGGGCGGGGAGGAAGTCAGCACATCTGTTCTCAAGGATTCTATAGTAATGGAATTCAAGGTGGAATTGTCCCCGTGGCTGCAGGTCTCGCTATGTCTCAGAAAATGAGGGGAACGGGGTTCATTGCTGTCGTGTTTATTGGAGATGGAACGTTGGGTGAGGGTGCGCTCTACGAAACGCTGAATATTGCCTCCAAGTGGGAGTTACCTCTACTGGTTGTCCTGGAAAATAATTACTACGCTCAGAGTACCTCCCAACGTGAGACGTTGGCTGGCAACATTCTTACGCGTGGTGAAGCGTTTGGGATCAAAAGTGCTCATGCGAATACCTGGGAAACGGAAGACCTCATGGCTGCGGCCGCCAGATCAGTAGATTATGTCCGAAACGAATGCCGACCACTTTTATTGCAAATTGATACCTATCGGCTAATGGCTCATTCCAAAGGCGACGATGACCGTGATCCTGAGGAAGTTAAAGAGTACTGGGCTAAAGATCCTATTGAACTGTTCCGGCAACAGACTGCTTCTAAGGATATAGATGAAATGGATCGGAAGATCCGAGTCAGCATTGATGCTGCGGTATCGAAATCTGATGCAACGCCTTATTCAGCGATGAGTGAAGTTAATGAGGAGGACCCAACTTCGACCGTTGTTGAATGGGAACCCACATGCATCCCATCGACTGATCGGATGGTCAATGCGATTCATCTTTCGTTACAGCGAAACATGGAACGGAATGACAACATTATCTTGATTGGTGAAGATATTGAAGGCCCCTATGGCGGAGCGTTCAAAGTCACGAAAAATTTGAGCCAAGAGTTTCCAGGCCGTGTGCGAAATACGCCAATTAGTGAATCGGCATTGGTGGGATTGGGGAATGGGTTGGCACTGAACGGGTTACTGCCCGTGTGTGAAGTCATGTTTGGTGATTTTCTGGGTCTGGCATTCGATCAACTCTTAAACCATGCTTCTAAATTTCGGTATATGTACAATGATCAAGTGCGTGTGCCTTTGGTCGTGCGAACTCCAATGGGAGGAAAGCGTGGCTATGGACCAACGCATAGTCAAAGTATCGAAAAGCATTTTATGGGTCTTCCTGGAACCAGAATGTTGGCTCTGCATTCTCGATTTGACCCTGGGCTCGTCTATGATGAAGTCTTTGTTTCCATCGACCGACCGACGATCATCATTGAAAATAAATTGCTCTATGGTCTTCGTGTTAGCGATCAGGTTCCCGGTGGATTCCTGCTTGAACACAGCCATGAACAATTTCCCACAACGCGTATACGACCATTGAGTCCCCCTGATCTTACGGTGTTGTGTTACGGTGGTATGCTGATCGATGTCGAGCGTGCCATCCAGGAGTTGTGTGATGAGCATGAGATCTTGTGTGAAGTGATTTGCCCTCTCCAGTTATACCCATTCAACCCTTGGCCGGTGATCGAGTCGCTTCAAACGACACGCAAGCTTCTGATTGTGGAAGAAGGAATCAATTTTGCCTCTCTTGGCTCTGAACTGTTGGCCCAAATTGCTGAACATCAGCCAGGGATTTTGCAACAGGTCTGCCGAGTCGCGTCACCGAAACACCCAATTCCGTCGAGCGGACCTCTCGAGAAGCAGTGTCTTCCTGGTGAGCATCACGTGGTAGCAACGGCTTTAAAGATGATAAATTCATGAAGAATAATACCCCAGTTATTATTCCACAGGATAATGTGAACGATGAGTCGGTGACGCTGCTGTCTTGGTCTGTTGCCAATGGAGACCTGGTATCGCAAGGGCAAACAATTGCTGAAATCGAAACAAGCAAAGCGGTGATGGAAATTGAAGCCCCAGCTGCTGGAATCCTAGAGTATTCACTTGAGCCAGGAAGTGATATCGATGTTGGAGCGATGCTGTGTTCTATTCGAGGTGACGACCAAGGAAATGGAGTGGAGAGTCAGTCCCCGGCTACACCAGAAGTTCCAAGGTCGTCCATGGATACCCATCAAAACGGCGAAGATCCTAACGTTGTCCCTCCAAAGAAGGAAGCTCAGTCTCACTTTACGAAAAAAGCCCTCGCATTGCTAGAGCAACGAGGTCTTCCGCGTGAGCGTTTTGCTGGTCGAGGTCTCGTCAGAACGGAAGATATTCTCCATGAATTAGGTGAAGGGCTTTCGTCGACATCTCCATCGTCTTTGCCGGTTGTTTCGAGAGGGGAACGACCGCGATCCCTTGCCTCTCCGACCCCTGCGTTGGATATACCATACCGAACCGAAAAGCTGTCAAAAAGCAAACGAACAGAAATTGGATATTTAACGTCTGGTTATCAGAATGCATTGCCGAGCGTCATTACCGTGGCTATTCCGACTAGAGGGCTCCGGGCTGCGGTTGAACAGAATAAACAGGTCGAAGCCTCAGCCACTGCAGTCATTATTTTTGAAGTCGCGCGTTTATTGCATCATTACCCATGGTTCAATGCGTTTTATCAAGATGGCCATGTGAATTTTTACAGTGAAGTGAATATTGGTTTTGCTGTTGATGGAGATCATGGCTTAAAGGTCCCGGTGATCCGGACTGCAGATACCAAAAGTATTGCTGAGATCACTAATGAAATCCAAGAATTGATGGTCGCCTATCTCGGGAATACGCTATCCAACGCTCATCTTCAGGGTGGAACGTGCACGGTCACAGATTTGTCAGGTGAAGGCGTCTTTGCGTTTCACCCACTTCTCAATCAGGGACAATCGGCGATCTTGGGTGTTGGTGGAGAGTTTTTCCCACCTGGAAGTCGAGAGGGTGTCTTTAACCTGATTTTAGCGTTTGATCATCAAGTGTCTGAAGGACGTCAAGCGGCCAAGTTTTTGCGCGAACTCGGTGAACATCTTCAAGCTTACGAGGCCGCACTGGCCGGAGATATTTCGAGAGATCAAGAGGCAGAAGATGTGGAAAAACTCAGCTGTGCTCGTTGCCTCACACCGCTTGGGAAAATTCAAGAATGGGATAAATTTGATCATTGGGATCACTTTATGGTGTCAATGGTGAAGCCAAATGGTCAGCGTGGGTATTTGTGTAGTGTCTGCGTACGGGGTTGGTAGCCATTCGTATGGAACATGAACTTAAACAGATCGTTGCTGAACTTTTCGAAACAGATTTTCATGCAGTCAATGCAGATTTTCTTTTGTCCACGAGGCGCATGCAAGGTTCCTTGGCTCGGGCTAAACTCGATGCGGCCATTCGACATCGTCTTGGAGTGAAATGTCGTGGGGTCTATTCGGCACAAACTTATGGTGAACTGCAAGAGGCCGTTCTCGGGGTTTCTGTCAACGGTGCTGAGACCGATACGTCATCTTCGAGCGTCAAGATGGGAGCAAACGTGAAGCCCTCTGTAATGTTGGGGGAGAACCGCATCGGATCGGTCCCTGTCCTCAGTTGCGGAATAGACATTGAAATGGTCGATAGTTTTCCAAAAGTTGATGACTATTGGAAAGATTCGTTTTATACGAATTCATTTTCTTCTGTTGAGATTGCCTATTGCTTACTGCAAGAGAATCCGCGTATGCATTTTGCCGCTCGCTGGTGTGCCAAAGAGGCACTCAAAAAATGCGAATCGTCATATCTTTCTGAAGAAATGAAAAACCTAGAGGTCGTTTCCAGCAATGGGGCTCCACCAATCTTCCGACATTATCAAAACGGAATTCCTGTCCCTATACCTTTTGCTGTGAGTATGTCGCATACGTCACTCATGGCAGTTGCTATGACGATCAAACAAGCCAATGTGTGAACGAACGTTTGAACCCCGAGGGTAATGGTAGTCTCGACCGGACTCGAGAACGTGCTCACATGAGAGAAAGCCTGTTGAATCATTCATTCTCTCGTTTTTAGCAGACAAATCCGACATGGATTTTGCTGAGTTCTATACGGCATCGAGGGACCGTTCAAAACAGACGACCAGCAAGGCCGCATGCCGCGAGGCTTTGACATCTGCGATTGACACGGCAGGAGCCGTCATATCCCCAACAAAGGATGCCCGATAGGTTGCGTTTGCTCACGGGAACTATCGTGTCGAAGGACACTTTTCGATACGTCAGGGTCTTCGAATAATGACCTGCATGCGCGCCTGCACGTCGAAGCGTTTCGGCGCGTAGACTTGTAGCCGCTTCGGCGTAGGCAGGGAACGCTGCTGGCGGTTTTTTTAAACAGCCTCAGAAAGGTTTTAAACGCCGCTCTATCAGGTTTTTGATAAACAATTGCCTGGTTCTCCTATAATTCAGACGACATTGAGAGCGAGCTTCTGACGTATCCCTGTCACCGTTCTTTCACTTTCAACCCCCATCATCAATCAGTATTTTCCCATCTCAAAGGGTAGCAAAGAGTTCGACATTCGCAAGTTCATCTCGAGGCTTCCCCATTCAAACTCGTATGGTCGCCATTCTCCTATGACTTCCATCTGTAGTAAACCGTCGTGCCAACGCTGCCCAGCAGGTTGAGCGACGGACTCATAGCTCTCACCGTTAGCTCTCGCCCATACTGAGGCCGAAAGTATCGAGCCCGAGTCGATCTTTTTTGGGTTGTCTCCTCGATGCCTCTAGGCTTTCATTCCATCAAATCTTTTTCGTCCTGATGAGATTCAGTCGACATCCCTCTTCATGAAGCAACGCCGAAATCCCTTTATTGCCCGTCCCGTTTTTGTGTGGGTCGCACAACTGCCTTGATCTAAGCATCTTACATCATCAAGGGAGAGGGCTGTAGCACCGTTGAGTTGATCTCAGCTGCACACATGCCTGACACGTCCATAAAGAAAGCTTCCACCCCACCCAGCGTCGGTTAAGTTTACGGCAGATTTTCCGAAAAGATGGAGGTAGGACAAGCAGAAAAGCAAGTCCACGAGTTCAGACATTCCCACTAGCGAGACGCGTTCTCGGGGATTGAGGAGGGTGTCTTACGACTGCCGTAAATACTTAGGGAGTTTCTGAGTTGCACACCTTGAATAGCACAGAGTCTCGGTCATCGACATCGATAGGTGGGAAGACCAATTCCGAACTAAGTGTCGAGATCAGTGTCGCTGTATTAGCCTATAATGCTCAGCACCGTATTCATCAGTGTTTAAACTCTGTTATGAATCAAACACATCCTCCAGATGAAGTTATCGTTATTGATAATTGTTCTTCTGATCAAACGGCTGTAATTGTTAAGCATGATTTCCCTAATGTTCGTCTCGTGGTTAATCAGACTAATTCCGGTTGTAGTGGGGGGAGAAACCTTCAGGTTCGTCATGCAAAGTACCCTTTCGTGATGATAATAGATGACGACGCATTTTTAGCCCCAGATTGTTTAAGTGAATTGGAAAAGGCTGTTCAGAAAATCCCTTATGCTTCAGTGTGGTCACCGCGCATTTGTTATGAACAAGATCCTGGGTTAGTGCAATTTGATGGCGTCGACCTTCATTTTCTTGGAGAAGCCGTCCTTGTGAATCCAGAAAGACGGATCACGTATGGGACAGAGTCCCAAACAAAAAACACGGCATCAAATCAACTAATTGAAAAAGAGCTACATGATAGGCTCCCTCTTCCAGTTGATCCCTTCCGTATCAATATACAGGGCGGAGTAGCCTTTCTCATAAAAAAGGAAGCAGTTTCAAAGATGGGAGGATACGACGAAAGCTACTTTTTCGGTCGAAGTGACGGTGAATTCACCTTTCGCCTAACTTTGGCAGGGCACCAGATTTACTCGGTTCCAGCAGCGTTGGTATATCATCGGATGAAACAGAGGGGATTTACACACGTGGATCGTCAGGTTAAGAATCGTTGGTCGATGATACTTCAAACATATTCGTGGAGAACAGTATTGGTTTTGTTCCCAGCATTTGTGGTGTACGAAGTGTCAGTAATTGTCTTCTTGGCGCTTAACAAGAAGTTGGGACGATACGTTACGGCCAATTGGGATGTGATAAAGATGTTACCTCAAACTATGAGAAAGCGACGAATGGTTCAAGCTCTTAAGCGTCGAGGTGACAGTGAGTTACTCTCGGGCGGATTCATCAATATGAGAGCCGACCTTTGTCGTAATCCACTCGTCCGCATTGGCCATCATGCCATGTGCCGATTTTTTAGAGGGTATTGGACTTGTGCCAAGTGGTTTCTTGGCTAACGAGTGTGGGGATGTTCCATCGGAAATACTTATCCTTAATCTGCTTTTGCATCGACGTTGCTGAAGCAAATTGATCCGGTCCTTGTTCGTCGATTCCCTCCTCAATTTCTGCTGTTTTTTTGTAAAGCTAGTTTATTAAGTTAGTATATTATACTTAATTATGGTGCCAAAGATATTTGGCAAGGACGGAAGTATAGGATGTCTTTGTGGAGCCAGTCTTTGGTTTTGTGGATATGCGTGCTCAAAACTTCATGATCCCATTACAAAGTTCTATTTAATGCCTCAGTGTCAGTGTTTCGGCATTCTCGTGCTGCTAATTCCTAGCCGTTGATTTCTCAATGCCTTTTTTATTAATACCGAAAAATCTACTCTGCTTGAAAAGTCTAATAGCTTATGTTGGCCATAGGTCTTGGCCCCGAGACCCCAAATAGCACATTTTGGGGATACCATAACCGCATTCCTACATGGCATGATTGCATAGATATTTTCAAGAGTTCCCCCTGATCCCTTCCCCATATTAGATGAGTCGAAACTTCGATCCGGATTCAGTAGGTACTAGTCACCCATCAAAGGAGATATATGTACCTATAGAGTCCGTAGAAGTGTCAATGTAGGAAAAGCCTCTGGTTTCAGGGGAAATGAAGCATATGATTTTGATTACTTGGAAGTAAAAAATAGGTTGGGTATTTCTCATAGTGTTTATAGAAAAACGTAACAAGAACATGTTAGGTTCAAAATGTGTTTGATAACAATGGTACCAAGTGGCCTTCCACATCGGGAAATGTGGGCATTGTGTGATCGTCCTATCATTTGTAGTAAGTTTATAAAATCTTTCATAACCTTCTTAGGCAAATGTCGGTCTAAGACAATTAAGGAGGTCTACTGATATATCATTGTTGAGGGAGATTGAGGTGTATTTGGGTGAAGAATTCGTGGAAACTTAAAATGCATCGATCTGCATAGTATCTTGTCAAGTCAGGATGACTAGGATGAAACATGATTGGAACTTATACTATCTATCATTTCGAGATTCAATTGATACATCTGAGAGTAAGTGCCTCTTTCCATGATGATCGCCCACCACTGAGGGAATGATCTGAGAACGTTGCTCTTAATCCTCCAGTTTGTGTCTACACTTGGCATTGTCCCCACCTGAGTGTTTAAGCTTCTCCCAAAAACATCAGCCTTATTCGGCTAATACTTCAATTACCAATTTGATCTGTATGAGGGTAACTATGATTTCCAAGAGAACTGTTCTGTGTATTCAAAAGATTATGTGTGTAGGGGCATTCTTTGTTGCGGTCATGGTTTTCATGTGGAGTCCTGCCATGGGAATGAGCCAGGTAGGGCTCTATGATGCGTGGTGGGCTCAGGTGATTAATTCAAAAAGCTATAATAATCCTTTTAATTTTAATGAAATAAATCTAGAAGTGACGTATACCTCACCGACTGGGAAGAAGATCAACTTCTTTGGCTTTTACGATGGCGATGGAAAAGGTGGACAAACAGGGAATGTCTGGAAACTGCGGTTTATGCCCGACCAGATAGGAACATGGAGTTATGTCTATAATTGGACGGATGGAACGCCGGGAGGTTCAGGGAGTTTTATAGTTGTCGACACGGGCTTACCAGGGCCCTTAAAAGTCGCGACTGATAATTCATGGTATTTTATGACCTCTAGGGGTAAGCCATTTAATTTTCGAGGCTATGATCTTCATCACGTTGGCCCAGAAATTCATACATCAACGACTTGGGCAACTGCTTCGTCTACGTATATTGATATCATGACAAACAAGATGATTGCTCGCGGGTACAATATGGCCATGGTGGATTCCCCATCAAACTCGGAAAACTCGAGGAGCTGGTGGAAGAACGGACAAAAAGATGTGTTTGACCTTGCGGTTTGGCGAGATTATGAAAAAATGCTCCTCCATGCGTTGAGTAAAGGGGTCTATGTGTTTCCTTTTGATGGATTCGTTTCACAGGGAAACAAAAACCATATGACGTCGATACTTGCTCATTATATGGTTGCTCGCTTTGGAGCCTATGCCTCGTATATGGGGTTTTCCCCGACATGGGAATGGACGGACATTTGGAGTGCTTCAGAAGTCAATCAGATCATGAATGAAGTGCAGGCTTTTCATCCTTTTGCATCTTTGCTTACTATCCATGACTGTTCTAAGAGCGATTTTATAGGCTGGCTTGATTTTTCCATGCGACAGGCAGCAAGTCCATCAAAGCCGACAAGAGATATCTTTTCTGCCAATTCCCGTACTGCCGGTCAAAGTCAGGGTAGCTGCAATACCACAGGGGGAGTGGCGGGTGCATTCTTGAACAAACCGATCATCGGGTCTGAAGAGATTTGGGAGCTTCCCGGTGGGAATTTTGGGGAGCCTCGCAACAAGACGGAAGTTCGAAGAGCGGCTTGGGGTATCATGATGGCGGGCGTGATGCCTCTGTATTCTGAATGGACTAAATGGAGTGATAATCCTGGCAATATGCCCGGGGAGCCTGAAGTCCGTCGCATGTTTGATTTTTTTTACTCTAAGACAACGTATCGAGAATACCAACAGCTTAACTCTCTCGTGTCGAAGTCCAATCGGCAGGTTGCCTCAGGGAAAACGGGCCTCGAATACTTGGTCTATGACGAAAATGGTGGCTCAATCACCATAAACCTGGGAGGCGCTGGAGGTACATTCGATCTGTTGTGGTTTAATCCCATCTCAGGAGCGACCCAGAACGGTGGGCAGGTAAATGGTGGAGCATCTCGAACCTTACATTCCCCATTTTCAGGTGATACGGTTCTCCTACTCACAAAAGGGGCGGCTGATACCACACCTCCTGCCGCACCTACGAGTCTCAGGGTCCAGTGAAATAGGGCTCCTGCAGCACCACCAGATAGCATCACCAATCACGGGTTTTAAAAGTGGGCCTGAGCAGTGGTTGAGAACTTCTTGGCCGCGGCCATAAATTTTCGAATTATTTTATTTCAGGAAGACTTCGTTTTGAAATCAGGCGCTGTCACGCATCTAACCTATTGCAAAACCCTACACAACCAAATGATTTTGAACTCTTGCCGAGTGCATGGTTCAAGCATGCACCTCTCGAGTTCTTTGGCAAGCAATCCAGCCTCTTTTCAAGATTTCATACTCCTTGGTGCCCTGTGTCTATGCTTATTTTAGCCGACTCGCTTCATTCTTCTGTTCTGGTTGCAGTTTGGAGCCCTTCAAAATGTGCAGTCCTCGAGAACTGTAGGCTCTCTTTGCTATGTACGCATTTAGTCTTGCGTGGTCTTTAGTGTACGAGCAATTTTCAGGGCTCGCGTGGTTCCCACTTTTAAACTTTGCCATATAAGTTTGCATGCCTATCAGACATATCCCCAAGGAATCGTGTTCCTTTTTATTAGGTGTATTTCAATTCCTGGCTACCTCAGTTCTTTTGAGTCTGGTTTAGAAATTCAGATAGATAAACTTCAAGAAGTCGAAAGGAATTGTCGAAACTTATCTATAGACGTTCGAATGAAATAAAGATGAGAGCGAAGCTTGACACCTGATAAGGTGGGCATGCATGAGAAATTCAATGTGAACGCCGACACCTCGCAGCTTTCTCAGGAGATTGTTTTGTGATAGTAGGTGTGAAGTCACGCGTCACCTCTTGCATGTATGGTTCAATCAGTATCATGTGAAGATTGATTCTTCCAGGCCGATACATCTAATTCTCAATGAGACGTTAAGAGAAAAAATGAATGTGCAGTGGTTTTAAGTAGAGATGCTGTCACTGTGATATGATCTTTAAAAAATCTTGACAGCAATTTATGTTGATCTTGTTCGTACAGATGGATCGTTCTCCATGAACTATGCCTTTTGGTTTCGTCTCATCGTGAGTATCCTCGTCACGGCGCTTCTCTTGCGAGCAATTGAGTGGGATGATTTTCCTGGGTTAAACGATGTCAAAGTTGGCTATTTTTGTATAGCTGGGATGCTCGTGTTGCTCAACCGTTTTATTAATGCGTTTAGGTGGCATACTTTAATTAATCAGGCATCTTCGACTTTGAGTTTTAGGCATGTTTTAGGGATTTATTTCAAAAGTTCATTTGTGGGACTTGTCATGCCATCCAGTGTAGGGGGTGAGTTTTTGAAGGGCTATGGTCTCATGAAATCTGGTTCGGGAGCCATAGATTCATTTTCTTCAATATTTATGGAAAGGTTATTAGGACTCATTTCACTTTTAGGAACGGCCTTGATAGGATTTTTGTTTTTAAACATTCAACTGGATGAAATACATTCAGTTGCGATTAGTAGGGTTTTTATGACCGTATTTGCTTTGATTGTTGGAGGACTCATGGGTTGTTATTTTGCTATTCCTTGGATTGAAACACGATTAAAGCCGCATAGCAAAGTCACTGTGTTGGTTGAACGGTTACGTCAGCCTTTTTTCTTTTATCAAGGAATAAAAGTGAGATTATTTTTAGCCTTTCTCCTTTCTTTTATTATTCAACTGGTTCGTGTCTATGGCGCCTGGTTCGTTGGCCTGGGATTGGGCATAACTGTGGAGTTGGCTTACTATGTATTATTTATTCCAGTCATCACGCTTATTGCCATGATGCCAGTATCGATTGCGGGTCTAGGTGTTCAGGAAGGCGCTTTTGTCTACTTTTTTTCATTGACGGGAACGAACCCTACAATCATCCTTACTATGGCATTAATTCTGAGACTCCTCTTGATCCTAGCTGTTTTACCTGGAGGGTATCTTTACTTAAGGGATGGTTTGGGGTACAACTCACAACAGGGAGAAACGCTGAAACCCTAGACATACATAACGACCCAAGCACCTAGTCAATTCTGAGCTATCCGCTGTTTTTTGGTAACTCAATCGACCGAGTGGTTTATCGACGGCTTCTGATCCACTGCTGATTCTCATAGCCCGTCTATATCCTATATGAAGAAGAGATCGCTTTTTATTTCTAACACTTGGGTAATTAACTGTCAGGTGTAATAACTTGGGCAAGGCATTTTATTCGCTCAAATCTTAGCTTTTATTGGCACACTTTTCACCCGTCTCCGCAGAAAGGCCGAGTGCTCGGCCTTCGTAGCCAAAGCGACTTCGGCGGAGTAGACTCAATCCGTAGATGAATGCGAAACGGGTTATCCTCTGAAGCTTAAACCGCTTGCGCGCCAAAGCTTCAGAGGCGAGCGCGAAGGAGGATGAGGCTTCGGCAGGTTCAGCCGAAGAAATCTGAAGATGCTATGGGCGTAAGCTCATTGAGCTTCACAGTGGTGTCTTTCTTATTTGTTTGATTATTTTTGTTTGACAGTGTCCGTCTCAAGCGGAAACGCTAATCTTTCTTTGACTCATTTCGAACCCGACTCTCAGTATGAGAAAAGGCGTAATTGATTATTTTTTTACAGAAATCTCGTGGTGCGTCTGTGACATGGAAATGAGTTTGTCTCTATCACAGGCGCAGCAAATATCTCAAGACCTGACAGATAGCGACATTGTTCCTCATGATTAAAGGAATAGGGTCTGCCCGCGTTTGTCGTATTAATGCGAAATTTTTTATTGACTATATGAGGCTTCCGTACCTACTAGGATGGACTTACTGAGCAAAAGATGAAACGAGCACCAGAAGAAGCTTCTCGAACAGAATACGATGTGCTGATTATCGGGGGAGGGATTTACGGTGCCTGTGTTGCACGAGATGCAGCTTTTCGTGGCTTGAAAGTCCTTCTTTTAGAAAAAGGTGATTTCGGTCATGCAACATCCAGTAATAGCCACAAGATCATTCATGGGGGATTACGTTACTTACAGCATGGGAATTTAACTCGAATGAGAGAGTCGATTAAAGAGAGGAGTACTCTCGTACGAATTGCCCCTCATCTTGTGAAGCCTATGCCGTTTCTCATCCCGACTTACCAGCATATTGGGGCCAAAAAATCTCTGCTGCGTATTGCGCTGAAGGTCAATGATCTCATTGCGTTTGATCGAAATCACCAATTACCTGAAACCGTCCAGTTTCCTCCAAGCCATGTGATATCCAATGAACAATCCCTGAAGCGTTGCGCAGTCATTAATCAATCAAAATTGACTGGAGGGGCGTATTATTTTGATGCTCAAGTTCATAATTCTGAACGTCTTTTGCTGGCTATGTTGCAGTCAGCTTATGACAAAGGGGCAGATTTGCTTAACTATGTAAAAGTTTCTAAACTTCTCCTGGCTCGTGGTTCAGTTATGGGGGTACAAGCAGAGGATATCCTGAGCCGCAATCTCATGGAAATTCAAGCAAGATTGGTCGTCAATTGTAGTGGCCCATGGTTGGATCGATTCATGTCATCGGGGAATGGTTCAGCTGTCCCCTTTCGAATCCCGCTACTCAAGGCTGTCGTTCTGGTCACCAATTCCCTTGTTGATGGTGTGGCTCTTGGAGTTCCCAGTCAATATTCATACGTTGATGCTGACGCGATCATCAATAAAGGAAGTCGGTATTTCTTTATTACTCCGTGGCGCAATCGATCATTAGTTGGGACCTTTCAAGCACGATATGATGGAAATCCTGATGATGCAAGTGTGACCGATGAGGAGATCGAGGCTCAGCTAGAAGAAATAAACGCGAGTCTTCCCGAAGCTAGGATTACACGAAATGATGTCCAGTTGGTCAACTGGGGTCTCCTGCCGAGAAGTGATGCGTTAGGTGTCAACAAAGATGTTCAATTAGCCAAGCATGCTGTGATTTATGATCATGAAAAAAAATCAGGCATCAGAGGAATGCTTTCCGTAAGTGGTGTGAAGTTCACGACTGCGCGAGCGGTAGCCGAAAAAACGGTTGATCTGGTGTTGTTCAAATTAAGGAAACGATCAATTCCATGTACAACTGGGACCGTGCCAGTTTACGGTGGGGATATTTTTTGTCAAGACAAGCTTGTTCGGGAAGCAATGGAGCAAAAGCCTGACAGTCTACCTCCTCAATGTGTCTCACATATCGTGAGTACCTACGGGTCTCGTTTCTCTGAAATTTTTCAGTACAGTGGAGAAGATCAGAAATTCGGCACCCAAGTAATCGCGCATATGCCAGTGACCAAAGCGGAAGTCGTTCATGGAGTAAGGAAAGAAATGGCTCAGACGCTCAGTGATGTGGTATTTCGACGGACGGGGCTCGGCACGATTGGATATCCTGGCACTGAATGTCTCCACTCATGTGCCATGTTGATGGCCAAAGAAATGAAATGGGACGAACGCAGAATCCAAAGTGAATTGGATGAGACAAATGCTGAATTTCGTCGGAGAGGAGCAAGTCTATGCCGGAGGAACTAGCGTCTAATCGTATTCTTGTCATCGCGCCCACACCATTTTTTGCGGATCGAGGCTGCCATGTACGGATTCTTGGCGAGATTAAAGCGTTAAAGAGTCAAGGCTATGTTGTGCAACTCTGTACGTATCATTTGGGAAGAGATATCGACGGCATTGACACGATTCGAACCATGACGATTCCTTGGTACAAAAAACTTTCCGCTGGTCCTTCTATCCATAAATTCTATATTGATGTCTTGTTGTTATGGAAAGTGCTTCAGGCCTGTCGGTCGTTTCGTCCTAGCATTCTTCATGCACATTTGCACGAAGGGATTGTGATCGGGAAACTTGCGAGTCTGTGGTACAAAATCCCCATGGTTGCTGATTTGCAGGGAAGTTTGACGGAAGAAGTCCTTGATCATGGGTTTCTTCCTCGTTGGACGTGGCTTGCAACAGTTGTGCGATGGATAGAAAAAAAGGTCAATGCCATGCCATGTCATTTGATCACCAGTGCCTCTCGCACGGCCCAACAGGTCACAGAAACGTTCGGCGTGACGAATGTGTCAACGATTGGAGATGGTGTTGATCTGGATGTGTTCTCTCGTCAGCCTGAGGATCTTGCCCTGAAAACAAAACTCGGGATTGTTCCAGATGATAAAGTTGTCGTGTTTATTGGCGTGTTGACGACGTATCAAGGTATTGATTTATTATTGGATATGGCTGTGTTAGTGCTCAAGGAAGTTCCGACAGCTAAATTTTTGATTATTGGTTTTCCCGAAGAATCGTATCAGAAAAAAGCGATCGCAATGGGACTTGGGGATCGAGTGATCTTTACCGGTAAGATCGAGTATGCCGATGCTCCTCGATATCTGTCGTTAGGAAGTGTGTCGGTTTCACCAAAAGTGTCGTCATCCGAAGCGAATTTAAAATTGTTTACGTACATGGCGTTGGGTCTTCCATGTGTCGTATTTGATAATCCGGTCAATCGAGAAATCTTAGGGAATTTAGGGGTCTATGCCCCCAATAATGATTTCGTGACCTTTTCCAAGATGATTGTGGAACTCTTACTCGATCATGAACGAGCGCAGGACCTTGGGGCAAATTGTTATCAAAAAGCCTCGTCAGAGTATTCGTGGGAAGCTGTTGGATATCAGTTGCGGGAAGTCTACGGGAAACATGCAGGGGTCGCGCCTATTGCCTGAAGGGAGGGTGAAAACCATGGCCGATACGGTACTTGTTACTGGTGGGGCAGGGTTCATCGGTTCGCATGTCGCTGATGAATTGATTGCACGTGGCTTACATGTTGTGGTGTTGGACGATTTGAGTGGTGGATTCAGCGAAAATGTTCCTGAGGGGGCAGAGTTTGTTGAAGGGAGTATTGTGGATACTCAGTTGATTCATGAGTTATTCACAAAATACAAATTTTCTTATGTGTATCATCTTGCCGCCTATGCGGCGGAGGGATTAAGTCACTTCATTAAAAAATTCAATTATGAGAATAATTTGATTGGAAGTATTAATCTCATCAATGCATCCGTCAATTATGAGGTCAAATGCGTGGTATTTACTTCATCCATCGCCGTGTATGGGCAGAATCAGTTACCGATGACTGAAGACATGGTTCCGGTTCCTGAAGATTCATACGGTATTGCCAAATTGGCCGTTGAACAAGATTTGCAAGCAAGTCATGAGATGTTTGGTCTCGATTATGTGGTGTTTCGACCTCATAATGTCTATGGCGAACGGCAGAATATCGGTGATCGGTATCGGAATGTTGTAGGCATCTTTATGAATCAACTGATGCAGGGGCAACCGATGACCATATTTGGAGATGGAGAGCAGAGCCGAGCATTTTCCTATATCCAGGATGTGGCTCCGATTATTGCTGGTTCTCCCTTTAATTCGCGGGCGTTGAACCAGGTGTTCAATGTGGGTGCTGAAACCCCGCATACCGTCAATGAGTTAGCTGAGATTGTTGCAGGGGCTATGGAGTGCGAGAAGAAGATTACATATTTAGATGCACGAAATGAGGTGCTGCATGCATTCTCAAGTCATCAAAAGCTTCACGAAGTGTTTGGTGATGCCCCTAAAGTGAGCTTGGATGATGGCGTGCTGAGGATGGCGGCATGGGCTAAAAAGGTCGGTGCAAAGCGAGGAAAGACGTTCGAGGGAGTTGAGATATTGAAAAATATGCCAAAGAGCTGGCAAGAGGCTTTGACCGAAAGTGCCAGGTAGCTAACGTTTCGAGGTTGAAATTGTTCTTGACAGTCTGTCTTGTATGGAATGCTCTCTCGCTTGTTTATTTTGTTGTATGAATAACCTGTCCGATGGGAAGTGAGTGGTGAAGGTTCTTGTTACGGGGGGAACAGGTTTTACGGGTGGCCATTTGTGTGCGGAGTTGGTCCGGCAGGGCTATCACGTTCGGAGTTTGGTTCGACCAGAGACTCGCGCCAGCGAATTAGAGAAACTCAATGTTGAACTTGTGAGGGGTGATCTGTGTGATCCTGACACGTTTCGGAATGTAGTGGATGGTGTCGACATTGTCTTCCACATTGCAGCATTATTCCGTCAGCAGGGAGTCGGCCCTGAAGTATTTAGAAAAGTGAATGCGGAGAGTGTTGAGCATTTACTCAAAGCATCGATTGAATGTGGTGTGTCGAGGTTTGTGCATTGTAGCACGGTTGGCGTTCATGGGCATGTTGTTACATCACCAGCTACTGAAGAAGCTCCATTTGGTCCTGGAGATATTTACCAAGAAACAAAGTTGCAGGGTGAGGATATTGCGCGTCGCTACATGAAGGATGGTCATTTGCCGGTGACCATTGTTCGTCCTGCCGGAATCTATGGCCCGGGAGACATGCGGTTTCTCAAACTCTTTCGAGCGATTCACCGTCGTCGGTTTGTCATGATCGGAGCTGGGACGGTGAACTATCACTTTACTTATATAGATGATCTCGTGGATGGGATTATCTTGTGTAGTCGATCAGAACAGGCCATTGGGAAAACGTATATTCTGGGTGGAAAAGAATATATTCCACTTAATCAACTGGTTACCATGATTGCCGATGAGTTGCAGGTGAAGCCTCCAGGATTGCGTCTTCCTCTATGGCCCGTGTATGCAGCAGGCTTTGCTTGTGAAGTTATTTGTAAACCATTTGGCATTGAACCGCCGCTATATCGGAGGCGTATTGATTTCTTTAAAAAAAACAGAGCATTTGATATTTCTAAGGCAATCAAGGAACTCGGCTATCAACCAAAGATTAACTTGAAAGAAGGTATTCACCGAACAGCTTCGTGGTACAAGGAAAGGGGATACCTCTAAAGATTTTTGTGCCATGGATATTAGGGTTTTACTAGAGGGTCAATAATTGCACTGACCGTTATCCGGTTGAGATAGGAGAGGGCACAGGCTTGGCCCCTGTACTCAGTTGCGGAATAGATGTTGAAATGGTTTAAAACTTTTCAGTAGTAAGTGACTATTGGAGAGTTTCCAACTATACATATTCGTTTTCGCCCGTTGAGATCTCCTACTGCTTACTCTAATAAACCCACCTATGCATTTTGTGGCTCGCTGGTGTACCAAGGAGGAACTCAAAAAATTCCAATGAACTTATTTGAATGAAGAAATGAAGGACCTCGAGTGTGTCTCCGTTAAATCTGGGCAGCATGAATTATGTTATTAGGTCAACGGGGTTTCGGTCGTGCTAACGTTTGCTGGGAGTGTTTCCCATACATTTCAAATCACAGTTGCTATAATGGGTAAACAAGGTAACAGGTATACTGGGTCGTAGTAGGATGTCTCCTTTGTGTTTGAATCTAGATGCACAACAATCATTTCAACCCGTTGACGCGAGTCAAGCCCAAAGTTAGTTGAAATTCGTCACGGCTCCCAAGTTGTTCCTTCGGCAACCCTTTGTGTCGTGGTCGGCTCCAAGTTCAGTTCACGTTGGAGTGCCGTTCGCAATCGGGGTAAGAGTCGGTAGCCTTTCACTTTCCGAAGCCGTGCCTTGATACCCAACCGCGCGGTGGCCAACCAGCGCTGGCGTTGATTCGAATTGGTCCACCGATCCACCTTCGCACACCGCTGACCAAGGCATTGATCGACTCTAGACAATTCGTCGTCTTCAAGGACAGCCCCAGCAGAGCAAAGACCCCAAGCCGATGCAACGTCAATGTCTCCGCAAGCCCTTCCGCCAAACTCCGAGCCGCTGATTGGTTCCGAGTCTCAAGTACGCGCTGCAGGTGACCGAGCGCCATCTTCGCTTCCGCATACGTCGGACGCTGATAGGCCCGTTGAAGGCGGTGCCGTCAGGACTCCTGCTCGCCTTTCGGTAAATGCTTTACCACATTCTCTCGCTTATGCTACTGGCAGCGTTGAACCACGGCCGAAGGATGCCAGGCCGTTCGTACTGTCGCCCGCAAGCCCTTCCCACCATCAATGATCACCAGCAGGCCTTGCGAGGGATTGAGCCCCATTCCCCCAGCGTATACAGGAATGTGGTGAGACTGGGTTCGTTTTCTGTCCCTGTTTCCACAAACCCCAGCACGTGTTTCTCGCCTGTCAGCGAGACGCCAATGGCCACGACCATCGTCATGTCGGCGCAGGTCTTCCCCTCCAGAAAGACGGCCACGAGAGCCAGCGCGCTCAGGTCGCGTTCTGGGAGGGCCTTGAGCTGCGTGGCACTGCCTTGCGTAAAGGCACGAGACACCGTCGAACTCGACAAGCCAATGGCTCAGGGTACTGCCGCAGCTTCATAATTCCGACGCGGAATCTCATAGAGCAGCCGCTTGAGGAGGACCTCATCCAATGCCCCCTGCTACGAAGGTGGTCCAGCGTTTGTAACGGGATCTCGCTGCCAGCCACGAGCTGCACGCGGGGGATACGAAGCGTATGCCGTTGGCCCGCCACCTGCACACTGCCGGGATTAGTCCCATGCTGCTGCCCAGGCAACTGCGAGGCTTTCCGGGCATAGCGGGTGCCTGCCAATTTCCCGACCTCCTCCTCCAAGAGGTCGTGGAGATGCATCGGCCCCAAGGGGATAAGCGCACAAATGCATTCGGCCTTCGTCTCCACATCGAACCCCTCATACTGCGCCGGTAGAAGGACACGCTCGGGTCCCAAGCGGCGCGCCTACTTGCTTCTCTATAGGAGTTTTCGCAATACTGTTCATGAGGTGGCTCCTCTCTTCTCAGAGGGATGAAGTCGATTCTTGCTCGAACGCCATCTCACCACCGGGAAGGAGCCGTTTCAAATTCCAACTGGACTTAGCACCCATTCAAGAAAATTGAGGTCTTGCGGATCGATTACACTGAGCAACGGCCTCATGGCTCATCGGGCCACCTGACGCCATTCGAATTCACAGAGATTTAAGGTCAAAAGCCTATTTCAGAAGCTCAGATTTTCCCGTTCGCGGCGGCCAAGTTTTTGGATGGTAAGAAACAGAAAGGAGCATTTAGATTTAGGCATGAGGTCTCCAGGTCAGAAGCATGAAGAGGTCACGATCGCAATTGTTAATTATAATGGAAGGGATATATTGGGTGATACTATTCGCTCTTGTCTGGATCAAGACTATGAAGCTAAACGAATTATCATGGTTGATGATGGTTCAAATGATGGAAGTGTGGAGTTTGTAAAAAGTAAATTTCCAGAAGTTGTCATAATTGAAATGGGTGGGAATACCAAAAACCTTAATAGAGTTAGAAACGTTGCTATTAAAAATGCGAAATCGAGTCTGGTATTTCTCATAGATAATGATATAGTCCTAGGAAAAGGCGTGCTTAAGATATTGGTTGCTTTCATAAACTCAGAAAATAATGTGGCGATTTGTTCGCCCAGACTGCTCTATTATACGGATCCCTCAAAAATAAATATGGATGTGATACAGCTGCATTATTTAGGAACAGCTGTTGCCTATAATAGAGATGCACCATTGACGGAATGCGTCAAGTATAGTGTGCCACAGATGAAGACAGGGTGTGGGATATTGCTTTTGAAAAAACAAAAAGTTGAAGAAATTGGTTTGTTTGATGAAGGCTATTTAATGGCTTGGGGTGACGATGGAGAGCTATATCACAGACTTCAACTGGCAGGCTATAAATGCTGGCATATTCCTCAAGCTATATGCTTCCATAAAACGAAAGAATGGTCAGGAGCAAGACATTTCCGAGCATTTGGCCAAGTCTATAATCGGTGGCGGTTGATTATAACGTCTTACTCGACCCGAACGATGGTATTTTGCCTACCCGTGTTATGTGTGTATGATCTGTTGCAATTAGGGTTTTTTTTCTACAAGCGATTTCCTAGCCTTTATTTTAAAGCCTTGTATAAATTACTAAAGGAAGTAAATGAATTGAGGATACGCAGAAAACAAATCCAGAAGACGAGAAAAGTCTCAGATAGGCAGCTTCTGGTTAGTGGCCCCATATATGTATCACCTTACCTTATGAACAATAAACTTCTATCGCTGTTCGTGCTCATCACAAGTTATATATTTAACGCCTATTGGGCTATGGTTAAAAGAGCTTTGTGATATGCCATAGCGTTGTGATACCGGGGCACGGAAGATATTGTAGTTTTATTGCTAGCGTGTTTATAGATAACCTCGGGTTCATACCTTGTCTGACATGTCCACAGAAATTTTAACTGCACAGTTCACAGGGTTCAAGAAAAGTTCTTGACAAAGAAATTCTTGTTAGTGGGCGATTGTATGTATCGCCTCAATTAGTGTGCAGTAGAGGTGTGTCAGTCACACTAACGACTATAAGTGCGGTATTTAACGTATACTGGTTGGTTATCAAGAGGTTATTGTAACCTCCATTTTTGGGGTAATCGATGGATACTCTTTCAGAAATCGTTAGTGAGATGAACTGTTTTGTTCGTCATGCGTATCCGGATTTTGTAACGTCATCATCTCCAAATGCTCGTCTTAGTGAAATCCCAATTTTCGTTTTCCATACGATAAATCCTCAAAGCTTTGAGCTGCAGTTATCCTATCTTCAGTGCAATGGGTATAGGACAATAAATGCGGATGAGCTGTATGCATATCTAACGAATGATATCCCAATTCCACCCAAAACGATCCTCCTTGCGTTTGATGATGGGCGTAGGAGCGTATGGGAATACGGGTATCCTCTCCTCCTAAAATATGGATTTACCGCGGTGGTGTTTATAATCCCTGGTTACACGGTTGAACAAACCGTGATATGCCCTACCTCCGAACCAATAAATGGAGAAGCACTATTGTCGTGGGAGGAAATAGAGATTATGCACAAAAGTGGTTTGGTTGATATTCAAAGCCATTCCCTTTACCACCATAAGGTTTTCACAAGTGACCGGCTTATTGGTTTCCTTGATGAAGATAGGATCCAACCAATATATGATCAAGTAATGCCATATGGTTTTGAGCCAGAATACCTTGCAAGTCCCCCTGAATGTTTCTTTGGAATGCCCATCTATGAGTCCGCTTCGCTCATGGAAGGCAAGGGGTATTATGTTGGTGATGTTCAGTTACAATCTTCGTGTATTCGCTTTTATCAGGAGCATGTAAAAGGAAACGGATCCGTTAAGAGCAGGCGAAAGGAAATGATGAGGTTTGCCAAACATCATAAAATGCAAAGAAATGGTTCAAGTTATTACAGTACTGCCCAAGACACTTCTCTCGCTATCCTTAAGGATCTCTCCCTCTCCAAGGAGATGATAGAAAACAGATTGGGAAAACCTGTCAATCATCTTTGCTACCCGAACTGTCTGTATAGCGAGCTTTCCACCAAGCTATCTATGGAAGCAGGGTATCTAACCAACTTCTGTGGTTGTATCCCGGGAAAGCCAGCGAATAAAAAGGGGGACAATCCGTACAGGTGTGTGAGGCTAAAAAATGATTTTATCTTTAGACTCCCTGGAGAAGGGAGAGCGAGCCTTCTGTCAATCATTGAATCCAAAATTAAGCGAAGATTAAAGGGTGATAAGGGATTTTGATAGGTTGATTTGAAGCTGTGAGAACCCTGCTGCTGTTTGGCGAGACGCTGTCGTCGTTCCCACTATTTTGATACATCTCATCTGTCGCCCGGAAATCAGGATTAGAAGTGAATTCAGACGTCTTATCAAACCCACCTGCAGACCGTCACGTAGCACTGAACATGTTGGTGCGAGGAAGCGGTCTCATTATGCTGGGAATGGGGATAAAAGTTCTCTTGACCTTTATCACAGAGGTGCTAGCCGCCCGCATTCTTCTCCCAGAACGTTATGGGTTGATCACATGGGGGATGATGTCTCTCAACCTTCTATGCATACTAACTGGCCTCGGTTTCAATACAGCCATACGACGGTTCGTGTCAATATATCAAAGTGAGGGCAAACCTGAGTTAGCGTGTGGAGTTATAAATCTTGCGACACTCGTTAGTGCAATTGGAGGCTTTCTTGGAGGGATTGGGTTGTTTATCGGTGCAGGGTGGCTCGCTGCGAGTGTGATGGGGGATAACCGTGAAGCCTTAATCCTCACGACATTGGCTGTCGCTCTGCCTCTCTTGAATCTCCAGCGGGTCATGATCGCAGTGTTCAGCGGGTTCAAACTCCCGAAGTATAAGGTGCTGGTTGAGGATATTATGGTCCCAGCAGGTTTTTTGATCGTAGTCCTGTCGGCGTGGGTAATGGGATGGAAAGAATTTCAGATTGTGTGTGGATATGTCCTTGTCTACTTCCTTTCGAGTATATTGGCGGTCGCATTTGTGCGGACAAAGACTCCTTACAGAAATATGGTGCAAGTTCAACCTCAATACCGCCCACGTGAAATATTAAAATTTTCCTGGCCATTGATTTTTACAGAGCCCTTGGCGAAATTCACAGGATTTATCGATGTCATTATTATCGGAGTTTTTGCTGCATCATATGAGGTTGGGCTTTATCGATCAGCTTCCGACCTAGCAAGTGCAATGACTTTGATCCTCATGTCCTTTGCTTTCCTATATCTTCCAATAGGTTCAGATTTTATCGCGAAGGGTGAGAACAAACAGTGGAAGGATATGAATGCTCGTGTAGCGCGGTGGTCTGCGGTGATGGCCTTCCCACTTTTCGCGACACTATTTTTCTTTCCCGAGGAAGTGCTTGTTACAGTTTATGGAGAGCAATATATCGAAGCGGCATCGTCGTTGCGAATCCTTGCTGTGGCCTACTATGGTAATGCCATGGTTGGGTTCACCGGACTAAACCTTGCCATCGCTGGCATGACGAAGACCCAACTCGTGGTGTTTTTTTGTGGTTTCGTCCTTAACGTTGCAGGCAATGCCATCCTAATCCCCGTGTATGGGATCGAAGGTGCAGCTGTGGCATCACTATTGAGTATTTTTGCCATCAATGGTACGTGTTTGGTCGTGCTGAAGTGGAAGTTTGGCATCCATCCGTTTGCTCGTCAATACATTCACAATTTAGGCTTCATGCTCTTGACCGCTTCTGTGGGAGCGTGGAGCTGGCACCAGTTCACCGACGCTGTTTCGGATATCATTTCGGTGACAGTTTTTCCGTTGATGTGCTTTAGTTTTATCTATATTCTCTACGCGCTCGGCTATTTGATTGACCCGGTTGACAGAGAACTTATGCGAATACTGATCAAGCGGCAAGTTTCAACTCTCCACAAACAGACATTATGATCGTTTCGAGATGTGTGCATTCGCCGATAACATCTTTAGTTGTTACTAAGCATGTAGGCTGATATGATCCACGGCTGCTGTCGCTATCCCGCTTGCTGTAATTTTCATGGTCGCGTGAATCCTTGGCAATGAAGCGTTAGGTATGGGCGTGACACAATTTACAGATTGCTCTCCGATATTCATTGTTGGATCTGGCCGATCTGGTACAACATTGCTTCAATTGATGATTAATTCGCATCCAGATATTTTCATCTGTGGTGAGATACATTATTTTGATCAAATATTAACGATTAAGAAGCGGCTACCTTCGATAGAGAAGATTGATGACCTTCAAACATTTTTCTTGCTTGTTAGGAAGACCTATGGCAGTCAATTCCTCGTCGGGGTTGATGCAGTACTTGATCAAGTTAAACGACGTATGATTTGTGATAATGCCCGAACGTATCAGATGTTTTATAGGTATATGCTTGAAGAAGGTGCCGTGGCGAAAGGTGCCAGAAGGTATGGAGAAAAGACTCCTGAAAATATTCGATATATTGACCATCTCATTGATATCTTTCCACATGCGAAGATCATTCACATAATTCGCGATCCACGAGCAGTTGTGGCTTCACTACGAAAGGTGGATTGGTCTGGACCTTCTATTGCAATAAACACAATAAAATGGAAGCTTGATGTTTTGCAAAGCCAGGAAATCTCAAAACGTTTTAGATCATATTATGAATTGCGATATGAAGATCTTGTGGCAGATCCCAAAAAGCAACTTACTATGATTTGTAGGTTTATCGGTGAGGAATTTAATGCCAAGATGCTTGAATATTACAAAACTGCTGACAGGTATATTAAAAATGAAGAGTGCAAGAAGGGAACCTTTGTGCCAGTGACCACCGATAATGTAGAACGGTGGAGACAAGAACTATCAATGTCTCAAGTGTACATTATTCAGAAATTGACGGGCAAACTTATGGAGAAATTCTGTTATGAGCAAAAGGTTGTAAGTTGGTATTCAAAAATTATTTCCCCGTTTGTGTTGGCTCTGGAATTGCTGAAATATGTCAAATATAAAACGAAAGACATTCATATGAGGAGATCTACAAATACTGGGATCATTTGGGGGGAGAGCGAAACCCTTTATAAGATGCTTTTTAAGGCAATCTTCAAGCTGCGAGGTTAGTGTTGTGGTATTTTCCTGCCGCAATCATGTGTGTGACATCATGCATAGTCCGATATACGCAAACAGAAGGCGTATACGAATATGGAAGCAATCGTCGAGACAGTGAGCGGGATGGCCCCAAGGGTTGTGCCCAAAACCAATTACATGGTCCAGAGTGCGCATGTAAAGATTACAGTGGAACGATTATTTGGCTACTTTAAGCATTTCCGACGTGTAGCTACCCGCTACGACAAAGCGGATCTTTCGTTCCTGTCATTCGCCCATCTTGCGCCATCTATTTATGGCTCAAATCATTCCATTAGGTCAATTTTTGGAAAAGCGATCCGAACAGTCCACGTGAAGCACTGAGACTTTTAATAATAGTATAAAACCCATTTGCTTGCCAGCTCTCTTTCGAGACGTTTGGACTGTCTAGAGGTTCTTCTGGGAAAGACTTATAAAGACAGCGCCTATGAGGCTTGGTCATCTCATTATGATGTGACTGGGCCACATTATCCTTCAATCCACATCCCTAGCTTCTTCCAGGGCCTTTCTCCTTGCTTAAAACATATGGCGTCGCAACAACGTAATTCTGTTTCTTTCCATAATGATATCCTGTTCTTTCTCGAGTTCAGGCGCATTACAAAAGATTTCATGGACCGTCTTTGCCCCAAATTCTTTCAGGGTAAGGCCAGCGCTGTTGCTTTCATCCTTAACTGATCGGCTATGCACCAACAGAACTTTTCCATCAGGCTTCAAAAGGCTGATTATTTTGAGGATTACATTGGGCAATTGTGAGCGATCCAGGTAATACAGAACTTCTGAACAAAAGATAAAATCAAATTTTTTTGATCCGAAATCATCTGTGATCATATCTGCTCTTTGATACTGCAGGTTTGTCATGCCTTTGTTTATCTCCCTTGCCCACTTAATGGCATTTTCTGAAACATCTATTGCTAGAACATTTTCGGAAATAATAGCTAGATAATGGGATAATTTTCCATTTCCACACCCAATTTCTAACGCGCTCTTAAACTTTAACCCCTCAACGAGACCAAATGCCTTATCAACCGCACTCATCTTTTGGTCCCTCTCAGCGCTGTTTACGATAAAGTATGGATCCCTCTGGAGATACAGGTATTCGAAATATATCCGGCTCAACAATCGGTTCGAACACAGGAACTTCTTAATGCCTTTAATATTGATAAGACTGTGGACTAGCTTTGATTTAATCATCACGTCTTTACTCAATCTTTTTGTTCAATCTTTACCTAACCTAATTAAACACATAATTCGTGCATTAAATCCGAGTCGATGCCCTCATATTTTTCATTAAGCTTATAGTGAAGTCCAAATGTATACATGAGCTTCTTAGAACGAAAACAGTTCCGACTACATTCTATCATCACATAACTCACCATTTGTAAAGTCAAGGCTACTTTATTTAGCCTCATCAAAACAAGGGTCCTGAAACTCAATACAGTGTGGTCGATCAACTGAGGAACGATTGACCATGATTGTAAGAAAGTGCGATGCGAAAACCGATGACGTCATTCAGGTTAGAGAGACTCATACGCAAATACGTAGCCGAGATTTGATCTTCCCCCATGATATCGGACACCGAGTTAAGAATTATATACTGATGATATTTGAGCAGACAGCTTAACCCCGTGTCTGATTTTGTGGGGGAGGATCAATTTGTCTCGAGCATCAGATCAGTCAAACAGATTAATATCATTGGCGATCGCAATATGAGATTTCGTGTCGGAATTATGAAGCCGCGGCGGCGGCGGTCCCCGGCGCGATTGACTTGTCGAGTTTCATGGTGTCGCGGACCTTTACGCAGGCCAGTGCCAAACAGTTGTAGGCACTCCCAGATTGAGAGAAGGCCAATCGCGTGCATTGGAAGACTGGGTGTATCGGCAGGGCATCAAACTGGATTTCATTCGCCCTGGCAAACCGGTCGAACATGCCTGTATTGAATCCTTTAACGGGCGGTTAGGAGATGAGTGTCTCAACGTCCACCAGTTCCGGTCACTCGATGAAGCCCGAGTTATCATCCAAACGTGGCGACTAGACTATAAGCAGCATCGTCCGCATAGCTCACAATTGGGCACCTGACCCCGAATGAGTTTCTGCGACAACGTCAGGGACTTGAGATCACTGAACAAGCCGTCTGTTCTGGTTAAGACCTGTCTCGAAACGGGGCCAACGTCAACACACCGGAAAACTCTACTATGAATTGTCCGCTTGACGGGGAAGCTTACACGTTGAACATTCATGGCCTCAGCGCACTACTGTAACTTATTTGGATTCGTTATAGTCTGCGGAAATAAGCAAAATAAACAAATTGTAGCAGGCGATGAATATTTATCTTACGTATAATATCTGAATGTCATTTAATGCATTAGAGTGGTTCATATTTTTAAATAGTCGATTATATTTATTTTCATACCTGCGAATTCAAGCTTTTCCTATCAAATTCTAACCTTGTCCTTTAGGGTATGCTTGTTGCACAGCCGTAATTACCTCCACCATTGCCTAGTACAATGCGTTTTCATTTTTTGCTCTTTTAACGAATAGTGTATCGCAAGAACAATTGATGAATTGTGGCGCTTTGATTTTCACGTTATTACCGATTTTCTCAAGTACCTGTTTATTTTGCCGAATAGAAAGTGAAGGTTTCGTGCAATTAGGTCATTTACTGGATCAGCAAGAAGATATTGTTGGTCTTACTCACCAATAATTATAACCGTGGAGATTACCATTGAAATTTTTTGATATCACTAACTGGATGTATCGACGATATGGGTCCATTGGGACTTTCGTTTTCATTTTTTTATTTTGCTTGGGAAGTCCTGTCCTTGGGATGGCTCAAGTGGGTCTTTATGATGTGTGGGAAACTAAGGTGACAAATTCTAAAAGCTACTCTAATCCTTTTGATTATACGAAGATTGAGTTGCAAGCAACATTCACTTCTCCAAGTGGACAGAAAAGCAATTTTTTTGGATTTTATGATGGGAATGGCAACGGGGGACAAACTGGGAATGTATGGAAGTTGCGATTCATGCCAGACAAAGTGGGCACTTGGAAATATTCCTATAGCTGGACGGATGGGACGTCGGGTGGTTCTGGGAGCTTTACAGTCGTGGACACGGGCTTGCCAGGCCCTTTGAAGGTGGCTACCGATAATTCCTGGTACTTTATGACTTCCAAAGGCAAACCGTTTGATTTTCGAGGTTATGATCTGCATGGTGTTGCCAAAAGCACAGCAACAAGAAAGATTCTAAGTGAGGTTTCGAGAGTGAAAAACCTCCTTAAAACACAAGTCATTGATCACGGATATAACTTGACGATGTTGGATGGTCTGACAAACCGAGCACGTCAGACGAATCGTGTCAATACGTGGAAGGACTCTTGGTGGCTGAACACCACGGATACCAAGACATTTGATATCTCTGTATGGAAGGCTTATGAAGAGATCCTTACGCTAGCTAAAGATAACAATGTCTATATCATAAATTTCAATGGTATGATCCATCACCCAGATGTATATAATGTTCAAGATTTTAAAGTTTTTCTCCGGTACTGGGTTGCTAGGGTTGCACCCTTTTACAATTATTTTGGCTGGAGCCCTACCTGGGAATGGACCGATATTTGGAATGCTTCACAAGTGAATCAGATTATGAAACAAGTACAGGCTTGGGACCCGTTCTCAAGGCTGCTGACCATTCACGACTGTTCTAAGAGCGACTTTACAGGCTGGCTGGATTTTTCCATGCGCCAGGCTGCTAATCCACCGGCTCCGATGAGAAATATCTTCTCAGCCAATTCACGGACTGCGGGACAAAGCCAAGGGAATTGTAATACTACAGGGGGTGTGGCAAGTGCATTCTTGAATAAGCCAATTATCGGATCCGAAGATATTTGGGAAAATCCAAATGGAGCGAATGGACAACCAAGAAATAGAACGGAGATTCGTCGCGTTGCTTGGGGTATCATCATGGCTGGTGTAATGCCAATGTACTCTGAGTGGAACATTGTTATTAGTGGTAGTGGAAAGAGTGAGCCTGATATGCGACGCATGTTTGATTTCTTTTATTCTAAGACTAAGTATCGTCAGTATAAGCAGCTCAATTCTCTCGTTTCTAATTCCAGTCGCCAGATTGCCTCAGGGAAAGAGGGACAAGAATATTTGGTTTACGATGAAAATGGTGGATCGATTACGATTAATCTATCAAAAGCCAGCGGTTCTACCTTTGATGTCTTGTGGTATAACCCGACAACAGGCGCAACTCAGAATGGTGGTAAAGTGACAGGAGGCTCGTCTCGAACGCTTAACTCTCCAATTTCCGGTGATACGGTTCTCCTACTGACTAGAGGGGACGCTGATACGACACCTCCGAAGGCCCCAACCGGTCTTACAATTAGGTAGCTCAGCACTCCTTATCCAATTATTACTTATTGGATTGAGGCCGTCATGTAAGATTCGACAGTGTAGGGCTTGGAGAATGTGTCCCTTGTAGTCCCAATGCCTGCATTGCCGAATCTGCCGGGTTGCCTTCTTCTAAATGGTTGTCGGATGATATGCCTTCCTCTTCTTTCAATCTTTAGAAAATCTGTTTCATCAGAGATTTTTTCAGCGTGGATTGAGGCGTGCTATCGTGTTGATAGCACCGATAGTTTTTACAAATACGTCTCCTACCGCCAGTCAATCCTTCTCTCATTATCTTTCTTCCCTCTAGAGCATTAAAGCCACTTCTAAAGTTGGAGTGAGGTAAGTTTGTCAACTATCACGAACTCAATTAATTTCCAGTTGAGCAATTCAGGCAGGCAGATCGGAAGTATACGTTCCATGCGTCGGAAGTTATTCGAAACGGCTATAGGCCTCAGCGGGAGATTTTTCTGTTTCTTCGGCTGGGTTAACCGAAAAAGCCATTTTCACAATCTCCTCATCAAAACTCTCAAGCGCTAGTCAATGTGGCCAAAACTGTCTAATCAAGGGGGGATATGTCCTCGGTGTCCCTATTTATACAAAAAGACAATTGAGTTCTCTCTTTTTCAGGATTGCCTTAGTGGGCGGTGAATGTTCAAATAGACTATCTGTTACGATTGTTAAATGCGTTACAGATATTTGCTCAAAATGATTCGCCGGAATGTACGAAAAATGGCAGTCGCTCGCCTATTAAGCATTCCCGTGCATAAGGAGACAAGGCTCTGATGAATTTTTGAAAGATTGCCAACCCCATGGTTAGCGAAGTGGAAGTCGATATTCCTTATGCTTAATCTTTTGATAATCTTTGTGTGAAAATCCTCTCTTGCTCAGCATTGTTGTATGATGCTACTAATCGTACATCATACTGTTGAAGTGAGGCTGGGGTCCTGGCCAATATGTGGAAGAGCAATCTTTCATATCTATGAACGCAAATGAGACTACGTTCGTCTTCAAGAAAAAATAGCATGTGAAGTGGCCCCCCAATTCAAATTCTGCATGTTGAGAATATTTTAAGTTAAAAAGGTCATCGTTGAATGAAGCACTATCATTCCCCATATTTAGAATCCTACGCCCAAGGAGATGCAAGTGGAGAAAATTACGATAAGGGAATTAGTAATAACTTTGAATTAACCATATTCGAACTTGAGAAGAAAATATTGTTATTGATTTTCAATCGATGGTCTCAACTCGGTTCAAATCTGTCCCTGCTAGACTATGCTTGTGGGACAGGTCGCATTCTTTCCGTATTGAAAGATGTGATCCCGACTAAAGTTGGAATGGATGCGTCAGCTATTCAACTGAAAAAGGCTAAAGACAAAAACATTGGGGCAGAATTGATCTTAGGAAATATTGTGACAGAATCTCAATTGTTGAGTGGAAGGAAATTCTCTTTTATTACCTCATTCCGACTCTTTCTTAACCTTGAGAAAAAAAATCGTGTGCCTGTTTTAAAAGGTCTTTATGATGTATTGGATGAGAATGGCGTATTGATTCTGGATAATCATATGAATCGCTACTCGTTGTTGGGAATGGTTGCTTGGTTCATGCGCAAGGTATTAGGGTATAAAAAGAAAAGTCAGCTTCAGCCAGGAGAGCGAGGAATTATCGACACGATGTCTGAAGGGGAGTTGCGAGGACATTTGGCCGAAGCCGGATTTGTTGTTCGCGAAGTTCATCGATTATTTGTTTTGCCGGGAAATAATAACATTCTGTTATTGCCAAGAAACATGTTAATCAAGCTGGAAGAAAAGATATCGAACACTCCAGTTTTAAACAAACTCTCGAAAAATCAGATTTTTGTGTGCCAAAAGAAGTTGTAATCTTTTTTACTGCTTTTCTTCTTCGGTTTACGGATTTCCTGCCATCAGGGTTTTCGCCTTTGTGTCCATAGGCAATAAACATTCCCAAAAACTATAGAATTCAAAACGAGAAGGCGGACAATCGCATGGGGAAATTTCAATAATGGAACATGGTAAAACAGGTCCTAGTATTGCCTATTGGTTATATAATTATGCGCCTGAGTGGGAGGCTTCTTCAAAAGAAGTCGATTGCTTGGTCCATGAAATGGAGGAAGGAAATAGGGTTAACCTCATTACTTGTAACCAGAAAACGACGAAGAAAGTCAGCATCTTTAAGAATACTAAGTTTTTGCCTTTGCCCTATTGCTTGATTCTATTCCCTTTCTTACGAACCTTTGCTTCTCGATTTCAAATCAATCATATTTTTGCGTCTGGGGGAGAACGTCTGTTGACACCGAGACTGTGTTCCATGAATGCTCTCCTCACGATTACGAAAGACACTGTATCGCTAGCGAACGTAGAAAAGAATATTCCCTATCTACGGCAACTAAAATATATTGTTGTTGAATCTGAACGACATCAGGATGTGATGAGTCAATGTAGTTTAGAAGAAAACCGTGTGAAATTAATATACCCTGGTGTAGAATTGAAACCGATCGTACCTGCCACGGGTCCATTTAAAATTCTGTTTGCTACAAGTCCGACATCTCCTTATGACCTCGTGTCGCGAGGCATCTTTCTCATGTTGAATGCGGCAAAACGAGTTCCAGAGGTTCAATTTGTGTTCGTATGGAGAAATAAAAATCTTGCTGAACTACAAGAAGCAATTACACGACTCCGTGTGAAAAACGTTGAGATAAAAAATGGATTAATGGATATGGACAAGATTTATCAAACAGTGCACGCCACAATCCTTCCTGGCCTTGAGTATCATAGTATTAAGCCATCTCCTCATAGTGGCATCGAATCGTTGGCATGGGGTAAGCCCCTGCTTGTGAGTTCGCCAAGCTCTTTGGCTTCACTCGTCCAGCGATATAATTGTGGTATTGTCTTTGAGCCTAGTGTTGATTCTCTACATAGAGGAATTCGTCAGCTTATGAAATGCTATGATGAATATGCCGTGAACTGTCATGCGGTTATTGAGAAAAAGTTTTCCCAGACAATATTTCTTGAAAAGTATCGTCAACTTTATACGACAATGATGGAATCAGGATCGTAAGATAAAAAATGGCAATGGCATATGAGCGGCTCTCGCTCAATTACCATTTGAATTGTTGAGTGTTTCTGGGTGACCACTCCGCGAGCATATGGAAAGAGATGAGTAGAGAAGATGTTTATGGTATTTTTTGATATCTGGTGGGTCCAGTCTGCGATATATGCGTGTCTCTTTATTCCGGATTCTAGCGTTTTCCATCGAAATTTTCGATGTCCTATGCGGTCAAGTTGGGTGCCATCAAAGTAATCGTGCGAGATAAAGAATATATGCCGAAGAAAGGTCTTTCTCGTTAACATTGAACTAAATGTGAGTCAACTGTCTCTCTAAACCAGCCTGCAAAATTTTTCCATCCTATCAAATGTTCTATGAAGTCTACCTAGCAATACAAGGTTGATTCCAGGGTTGAATGTGAGCATGGCTATGACTTCCCAATCATCCCCAAAAACAACGCGTGAGGATTGGAGTGTAAGCCAAGATGATCGGCAATCCTTCTGACTGAGACTGTCACTGCTATAGCCGTTTCAAATAACTTCCGATGTTTGCAGTAGGTAATTATGCTGGGTTGCTTGGATGCCTGTCGTGCTGGCACCAAAAGGATTACCAGGTCATCATTATTGATTGCCCATCAGAAAAGCGTGGTCTTGAGAATGATCGTATCCACTGAGGCCATCTATGATCACAATATTGAGTGACCGTAGGAATTCTCAGTGAAGGTTGAACAGATAAAATGAGTGGTGCGTTGAACGTTCATGGCCTCAGCGCACCACTGGAACGTATTTGGATTCGCTATAGGCACTACAATTCCGGAGTCTTGGCTGTTGATTGTTGATTACATATCCGATGGGAAATTCGGTACACCTATGCTCAATCCTTTTCTTACTCAAGCATAACCTCAAGAATCATGATGGAACGGCCGAAAAAACAAAAGTGTGACAGGTGTGTAAGCGACATTCGTTATCGCGAGCCCGCAATTTCTATCTGCTCATTGACGAAAGGGAGTCCCGTCTTGGAAACAACAAATATAACTAAACGATATCAGGTATGTGTCCTTTCTTGGGTCCTGGTTGGCTGTCTTTCAGTGTTGGTGCCGAATGTCGTTTCTGCAGGGACCGAGGTGGGGTTGTATGATCTGTGGGAAACTCAGGTGACGAATTCCAAAAGTTATTCGAATCCTTTTGACTATAACGTTATTGAATTACGAGCGACATTTACTTCACCTACTGGGAGTAAAACTAATTTTTTTGGATTTTATGATGGCAATGGGAAAGGTGGGCAAAACGGTAACGTGTGGAAATTACGCTTCATGCCCGACAAGACTGGGACATGGAAATACAATTACACATGGACGGACGGAACTTCTGGTGGTTCAGGGAGTTTCAATGTTGTGGATACTGGACTTCCTGGACCTCTGAAAGTGGCAAGCGACAATCCATGGTATTTTATGGATTCCCGTAATAAGCCCTTTCATCTTCGAGGATACGATTTACACGGAATCAATTATGACAATTCACATGTCTCCACGAGAACTGGGGGAAGCATCATTGACGAAGAAACTCGTATCAACAGGGTCATTGATCGGGACCTTGTTGGGAATGGGTATAATTTTACGATGGTCATGTTAGAGGTCGACCGCACGAAAAAGCGTCCAGATGCTTGGGGAAATCGATCCTTCTGGATCAATTCCAGCGACAAGAAAAGGTTTGATTTGCCTGTTTGGCATACCTGGGAACGAATTATGACAAGGTTAGCAAAGAAGAAAGTGTATTCGATTACATTTGCCGCCATGATTGCTCAGAAGTCTGAGTACTCATTTTCAGAATTTAAGATTTTTCTTCGATATTTTGTGGCACGCTTTGGTGGGTATTACAATTTTTTTGGCTGGAGCCCAAGCTGGGAATGGCACGATATTTGGGGTGGGTCCGAAGTTAATCAAGTGATGTCTTACGTTCATAGTATTGACCCTTGGAGACGACTCCTCAGTAATCATGACTGTTCGCTCAATAGTTTCTCGTCCTGGTTAGGTTTTTCGATGCGACAAACCCCAACAAGAGATATATTCAAGGGAAATTCTCGACAAGCCTTTTGGGCCCAGTTTGAGGATCGTAAGAAATTCTGTGGGCAATCTGGCATTGGTTCAAAATTTGTCAATAAACCCATCATAGGGTCAGAAGATCACTGGGAAGCACCAGGTGGACACAATGACCAACCTAGAAATGCCAGGGAAGTGAGACGGGGAGCCTGGGGAAGTTTGATGGCTGGTGTGTTGCCGCTGTATTCAGAATGGAGTATTTGGATTGGAGGAACAGGAAAAGGCGAGCAAGATTTTCGCCGTATGTTTGACTTTTTTTACTCGAAGACGAAGTATCGCGAATACAAACAGCTTAACTCTCTTGTTTCAAAATCAGGTCGGCAAATTGCCTCTGGGAAAGAGGGGCTTGAATATTTAGTCTACGATGAAAATGGTGGGTCCATTACGATCAATCTTTCAGGTGCGGGGAGTTCAAATACCTATGATGTGCTCTGGTATAACCCTATAACTGGGACAACGCAAAATGGTGGAAAGGTCAAGGGTGGAGGATCTCGAACTCTCTATTCCCCAATATCAGGTGATACGGTCCTTCTCCTTTCCAAAGGGAAGGCAGATACAGTACCTCCTAAGGCTCCTACAGGGCTCATGATTCGGTAGGCCAAGGGTTCTGTTGTCTTAAGTGTTGAATTGTGCGTAGGATATGAGTAATTTGGGCAGGCAATCATGGTCTTGCATGTCTAGCCAGCACGTTTCATAAATATTTCAATTAGATATGTTATTCAAGCCATTTGGCTTAAAATTTTTGGCTTAAAATTATAGATTGCTCTGCTCTTCATTATTTTCCGACTCTGTTTTGCTGAGATGCCAGAGGGCCTGGTTGGTATGGTTCTCGATGATCGTTCATGTTGAAATATGCAAACAGAGCATCTCGGAGTTGCTTCATGAACAAGAAGTTCAATGATTTTGAGGAACAACGGGTGATGAATGGCGAAGTTATTCGACATTCATGGTATGATTCGTTTACAAAACTCTCTACATGATCCGATGAAAGACAATTAAACATCAGTTCTTACTGATTCAGAGGAAATTGATGAAGGGCAAAGGCTCGTTCCACAAGGCAGGTATAATCTTTACGGTATTGTGTCTGTGCGGCATTATTTCTTTTACCATAGCAGAAGCCACTTTACGGGTCTTGGGGATTTCATATCCCGTCTTTCATACCTATGATCCGATTAGAGGGAAAGCGCTTTTAGCGGGAAAAGAGGGATGGTATCGTTCTGAAGGCGCGGCGTATATACGGATTAATTCGGCAGGATTTCGAGATCGTGAGCACACAGTGGAAAAGAAGCAGGGCACGTATCGGATTGCAATCTTAGGCGATTCATATATGGAAGCACGCCAGGTTGAGCTGAAGGATACATTTGGACAACGCTTAGAAGATTACCTTCGATCTTGTACGTCTCCCCAGTATAATGAAATAGAAGTGTTGAGTTTTGGACAAGGCGGGTACTCAACAACAGATGAATTGTTAACCCTCAGGCATCATGTTTGGCCATACAAACCTGATATGGTTCTCACGGCCATTTTCCACGGAAACGATTTAGTCGATAATTTCCCGAAAATCAATACATGTCAAGGTCGTGAATGTCCCGACTATCGACGCCCATTTTATTATTGGGATGAAGGACAGTTGAAGCTTGATAGTTCATTTAGAAATTGGACGTTCGAGTCCTTCAAGGATCGAATGTTACTGACTGGGGTTCAGTATTCTCGCACCCTTGAAGTGCTGAATAAGGCCATGCGCGTGATCAATAACTGGCGGGTCAAACAATATACCAATTTTGCGTTTCAGGAAACTGGATTATCGGAGTGGGTCTATGCTCCTCCTCGTAGTGCTCTGCATCATGAAGCCTGGGCAATGACGGAAGGCATTCTTGAGTTGTTGACTGAGGAAATCTTTGCACATCACGGTGAGCCATTTTGGGCGCTGGTGACCAATCCTAGTCAAATTGATCCTATGCAACGACGTGACTTAAAGGAACGGCTTGGTGTTGATACGCTGGATTATCCCGAACAACGAATCATGAAACTCGGTGGAAAATTACACGTTCCCGTTGTGCCGCTTGTGTATGCGTTTCAAAAATATGTGGATGAACATCAAGAATATCTCCATGGATTTCCTAACTATCGAATGGGGGCAGGGCATTGGAATGAAAAAGGGCATGATCTTGCCGCTCATCTCGTCTCAGAAAAAGTTTGTGCTTACCTTTCGACACGATAGTACACGTGTTACCCTATCCTTCTGATCCTACAGAAGAATTTTGTCACGATGATTTCATCATTCGTATTACCCTATGGCACCTAAGATGATTTCTGATGTCATTTCATTGAAGACATTCTGCTAATCTCCTAATGACAACACTGAAGTCTATCATCGATACGTAAGGATCCCAGCTGAGTTCAGAATTGACGAAGTTGCTGTCTATAGCCGATTCAATTACTTTCAATGTTTATGTGTGTAATTACACTGGGTTACTTGAATATCCATAATGGTGGCATCTAAAGGATAACGTCGCCACGAGAGATTGTCCCTCAGTTACGCTTGGTCTTTGGTCAATCGTATCCACTGAGGCCATCTATGATCACTATATAGAATGACCATAGGAATGCTCAGTGAAGGTTGAACAGAGAAAACGAGTGGTGCGTTAAACGTCCATGGCCTTAGCACACGACTGGAACTTGTTTGGATTGGCTATAGTCCGTAGTTTATGTAGATGCTACGGGTGAGTTGAAGAGCAAGAAATGAATGCGGATGAACGAATGCCTGAGGTCACAAGATCACGCGCGATTGTTGGAGGTCCTGTTTTAAGGTCGAAGGTATATGGATGATTCTCGGGGACTCGTTTACGTCCACAAATATAAGTCTATCATGGCCTACATCGGTTAGATTGAGCTATTTCTCAAAAGGTTTTGCACACGTTCACGTGTGTCATACGATAGGTTCCCCAATGGTTACTGATAGATACTTCAAGTCACCAAGTGAACGGTAGAGAGCGAAACATCATGAAGCTGGATCGTCTTGTCGGTAAACGTGTTCTTGTAACAGGAGCGACGGGTTTTGTGGGAGGCCATTTAACGCGTCGTTTGGTGAGTGATGGGGCTCATGTTCGTATTTTTGTCCGTAAAAGCAGCGATCCGAAAGTCATCGATGCTCACAAGTCTATTGGAGCTGAAATTGTCTATGGTGATATCACTGATCGAGCCGCGGTATTTGAGGTGGTGAAGGATGTTGATAGTATTTTCCATATTGCGGCGCTCTTTCGTTCGGCTAAACATGACGATCGTACCTACTATGACGTCAATGTTGAGGGGACCAGAAATATTCTTGATGCGGCGGAACAGGCTTACGTGAAGAGAGTTGTTCACTGCAGCACAGTCGGAGTTCATAGTCACATTCCGTATCCGCCTGCAGCAGAGGACGAAGACTATCGTCCAGGAGATATTTACCAATTAACGAAATGCGAAGGAGAAAAGTTGGCACGCGAACGGTTTCTGTCTGGCCGTCTTGATGGAACCATTGTCCGGCCTGCTATGATCTGGGGGCAAGGAGATACCAGGACATTAAAACTGTTTAAAGGTCTGGCAAGGCGTCGTTTTCCTATTGTTGGAAATGGACGCACGCTTGTGCATTGGATTGATGTTGATGACTTAGTCGATGGCTTTGTGTTAGCGGCTGAAAATGATGTAGCGAAAAGACAGACGTATATTTTTGCAGGAGAGCGGCCAGTTTCTATTTCTGAATTAGTTATGACCATTAGCCGTGTGGCCGGTGTGAAGCCTTGGCCGTTCAAAGTGCCAGCCTTACCGATTCAGCTTCTTGGATCCCTCACTGAGACTATGTGTAAGCCATTGGGCATTGAGCCTGTACTTCATAGGCGACGAGTCGATTTCTTTACCAAAACGCGTTCGTTCGATACCTCCAAAGCCAAAAGAGAGTTAGGGTTTCATCCCCAGTTAACATTTGAAGCTGAAGTGGAAAAAATATTTAGCTGGTACCGTACCCATGGCTGGCTAGATTAATGTCGATGTCTCCCTGTGTGCTTGCCTCACTCCTAACTTTACGTCATACTGAAACCCGTTACTCATGCAGCGGTTCCGTCTCTTTTGTGGATAGCCGCTAAGTCTTCGTTGCTAATGTCATGAGGAAATTTCCACTCTACTCTCACGCTCTACTGTTCCCTGTCGTTTCCATTGTTATTATCGTATTCTTCATCGCTCAACTGGTGGCCATTATTCTCCCGGTTCCATTTTATTACTGGCCGTTTCTGGATTATCCAATGTATAGCAAAACTCGTGCTGAGAATGAGCTCGTCAACGAAAACTTAGAACTCGTTGGGGTCACGTCAGATGGTCAGGAACGACGGATCACTCGACAAGAGCTTGGGCTGAGTTTTTTTAAGTTCAACGACTGGCTTATCCCTCGTCTCCGAGACAATCAAAGCGATCCATCGATTCAACCGTATGTAGAAATATTACGTGTGATCGATCATGGAGCGTTTCAGGCTATTCGTATTCAAGCAGCACCTGTACGAATCAGTCGAACTGGAATTTCTGATGTTCCGATTCAGATTTTTAAGGTCGTTGACTTGCAGTCGATCGGTGGGGGGGGGTGAACATGTGGACTTTCTGGAAATCCTATTGGTTTGCACCAGCTCCATTGTTCAATCTCGCCTGCTGTCGGTTGCTTCTTGTTGGGGTTGAGCTATTACTGTCGGTAGGACGAGAATTCTACCAGGTCGTGTCATATACAGCACACAATGCCCCAATGATGGTGCAGACGCGATACTCCCCTCCGCTTGTTTATAAATTACTGACCCTTCCATTTGGCGAGCCTTTTTTACCATCGGAATTTCTACTTTCCGTGATATTTGTTATCACGATGGGTGCTGGCCTTTCGGCCTTTGTTGGGCTTTTCACCAATCTGAGTCTGATTGTGTTTGTGGTTGGGCAAATATTCATGAGGTCATTCAATTATTCGTTTGGCGAATTTCATCATGTGCAAGCTGTGATGATGATTGCGCTTGCCATTCTTGCGTTGAGTCCATGCGGACGTGTGCTGTCCGTTGATGATCTATTGCGTCGACTTTCGGTTTCGGCGAAACAACGAAAGTTTATCCCTTCTACACTGTTAGAGGAGTCTAGCGAATTCGCTCGATGGCCCGTTTTGCTTATGCAGTGGATTTTTGCTTTATGCTATTTCTCAAGCTTTCTGAGTAAAATGCGTTACTCTGGGTTTGAGTGGGCTAACGGCTTCACGCTGCAATATTATCTGGCACGAGATGGTCTGCGATGGAACAGCTCATTAGGATTATGGTTTGCTGATCATCATTGGTTAGCGTGGCTATCTCAATGGACGGCGTTAGTATTTCAAGGAACGTTTTTTCTCATCGTCATCTTTCCGATTTTGCGATGGGTCTATATTCCCTTGGGTTTCACCTTTCACATTGTCGTATATTTGACGATGCGAGCTCCATTTTTTACCTGGATGGCCATGTATGGAGTGTTTGTGAATTGGAAAGGTGCATTGACCAAATTTTCTTCTCTCTTTTTTGCAAAACCAGAGAAACTCGAAGTCTTATACGATGGACAGTGTCCTCTTTGTATTCGATCGATGACCATTCTTCAATACGGAGATTGGTTTGAGCGGATACGATACTCAAATGTGTTGGATCGTTGGGACGCTTTACGGCAGGAAAGACAAATAGATATTCCATTGTCTGAATTTTTACGTGAAATGTATCTGGTGATGCCAGATGGTTCATTACGCAAAGGGTTTTTTGCGTTTCAGGAGTTAGTGAAGGTTGTTCCACTGTTCTGGTTCGCGGTTCCGTTCTTTTACCTTCCCTTTGCCTCCACGATCGGTCCTAAAGTCTATAAGCTGGTGTCTTCGCGGAGACGTCGATTTGAAGATTGCACCTTCGACACCTGTGCCTCCACGAAACATAAATATTCGAAGCCTTGATGTCAGGAGTTTAGCGGTAAGGTTGTATGAATGTTATCTGCCGAAAATAAATAACATTGATTGACCTCAGTTAGGCATAGGGAAAGGTAAAGTCAGAAATTTGATTCTTGAAGGTGAGGTTGTAGATTTCTACTCAATGGTAATCTGTATTAGCTCTAATACTTCGTGTATGCACAATGATCAAGGAACATTTGTGTGAATGATGAGTCAAAGATTTTCACCTTTCGATTGTAGCTGGTTTTCTGTGTTGGGGATGTTCCGCTTTTAGCTAACTGAGGCAGTCGGCTTATTGAGTACTGTGTTATACGGAATGTTTCGAATGGCATTCGAGTGAATTTGTAAACGAGTCAGCCAAGTCCCATTCAATCTATTGCTTGGTTCGGATCTCCAAAAGCAAGGTTGTCTCCATTCCTTAATAATCCTATCCAAGTTTCTTATAGAAACGTTTATTGTCGATTTGACAGAAAAACGGCTGCCGGCTCCTCTGGTGAATTTTCCAATGCGATGGTGACGGTCTGATGAACTGGAAGAGACATCTAAATATCTCTTCTAATCAGAGATAGCTGTTGCTAGCTCGGAGTTCTATGATAAGGTCGGTGTTTTTTAGATTTTTCTGATAGGTCTTGCGGAAATCGTGCTTATGATTTCGATCATGTCGAATATGCATGGTCCTGGCAGACTTATTCTAAGTTAGAAGACGCAAGGTTTGCCATTTTTTACAATTGATTTTAGCCCTCTTTCATTTATCTGAGTGTCTGAAATTTTGTGAGACCATTGTGAATTATTCGATCCCCCCTCTCCACAAACAATACCTAAAATGGCGTTCTGGTGTTGTATGTTTCCTTCTTATGCTTTTGAATCTGTTCGGACCTATCAACGGTTGGGCCCAATCATTTTCAGATACGGGTTCTTTCTCATATACAGGCAGTCATAACCCCGTGAATCCCACCCTTATTTATCCTAGATTTCGTCAAGATCTTCCAGGTAAAGGGTTGAAAGCTGGTCCGGTTCGACTGCATCCATTCTTGGGTTTGGCTGAAGTCTATACGGATAATGTATTCAGAACGAAGAAAAGGAGGCGGGGCGACTTCTTAACCACGATCGCTCCTGGTCTTCAAGCATCTCTCCCGATTGGTGAAAGACATAAGCTGCTATTTGATTATCGCGCGGCACAATTTCTTTATGGAAAGTTTTCTGAAAATAATGCGTTGGCTCAAAATGGTGTCGGCCTCCTACGTTTAGACTTCCCTGGTGGTCTCAAGGTCGATTTTCAGGCAGAGCATGTTGAAGGTTTTGATCCCAGAGGATCAGAACTTGATATTCAGCAACAGGATATTACGAAATGGAGGTCGGACCTGATTAAGGTTCAGGCTGAAATGCTTGGCCCCCAAATTGGTCTACGTATCGGAATTAACTATGCTCGGTTGCATTATAGAAATAACAATCAAGCCGCGCCACGAGATCAGAGTTTTGGCACGATTGATATGACGGTAATTGTGCCAGCGAGCAAAAGCGTCTCTGCGCTGTTAGGTGTACAGGTCTCCGATGTAAGCTATGATGAAAATACACAACTGGATAGTTTCTCCTACGGCATATTTACTGGATTTAGACTCGAAGCGAAGAGTCAACTCACAGGAGAATTTAATCTAGGATATTCTGTGCTGAATTTTGACCGTTCCCCAGCATCAGACCCGGCGCAAGTGATAGATCTGATGCAAAGAAACTTGAGTATTGGTGGAAAACAGCAGGAATTGCTGTTTATGAGAGGTGATTTGAGATGGAGGCCAACGTCTCAATTAGATTTCCGCCTTATTCCTTTTAGATTTATCCAGCAATCTGCGGTGTTTAATACTTCAACATTTACACAGACGGGAATTGGGATTACTGCGCGCAAGGTATTCAGAAAAGGGCTTTCGAGCAGAGGGTCCTTTCTTTATTCCAATAGCGACTTTTCGGGTTCGAGAAATGATGATCGATTTCGATGGAGAATAGAGCTGGACTACCGAACGGTGAAATGGCTAGGTTTTAAACTCGCGTATTCATTTGAGAGAAGAGCTTCAAGTCAGAATCAATTCGATTTTTATAGTAATACGATTATGTTTTCGGTCCAAGGCCTTCTGTAAGTTCAAGTCCTGTCACCCACCCACAAACCTTGTTGTAGGATTTTCATGTGCCACCAAATATGGGGCTATGCTCAATCATAGAGTGATTTTAGGGTGATTGAAGGCGAAAGCGTCGGCTCAGTCAAATAAAGCTGGTGCAGTTGGATTGAGGACTTTGTGGCTAGGGCAACAGCTTGGACGGCTCCAGTCTTAGTGGGCGTAAATAAAAACACTGTGGCCTAATACGTTCATCAGGTACAAGAAATCATTGCTCAAACGCTTCAGGATGCCCTACGTCTCGCCGGGGAAATCGAAGTTAATGAAAGTGATTTCGGGAGCCAACGAAAAGGAACGTGTAGACGAGGGGTAGCCGGGAATGTGCCAGTCTTGGAAGCCTTATAATGTGGGGGCGGGTGTACACGAACGTGATTCCGGATACGAAAGCTAAGACGTTCATGGGCGTCATGCCGGAGCAAATCATTCCAGACCGCATCGTCGATACGGAGACCTCTCACTCCTTGAATGTTCTCGCTGTTTCTGAGTTCAAACCGGCATGAATCATTCCAAACGCTTTGTGACGAAACACAGACATGGCAATGGCATCGAGAATTTCTGGATTCGAGCCAAGCGTGATGTGCAAGAATTCACTGGTGAATGTTCAGGCCATGGCAGCGCGCGCGAAGCAGTGCAAAAGACGCGGACGTTGCAAGGGATTACTTTCACGGGCAAACCTGGGTGCCGTGTGAGTTCAGACAATGCCATACCACCAGAATTCATGATTGAAAATCATGGCAATCAGACCCATCCAAACGTCTGCACTAATCTACATCTTAATAAATGGTGGTATCAGCTAAGTGATACACGCATTGGATGTGGGTCATGTGACTCAATCCAGCCAGTTGAGGTGCATACCACAACTATTCCGGTAATCATTCTGAATAATATAAAATCCGGTTCAAACTATTGGATGGCAATTATCGTCGATACAGGCAACGATATTAATGAGGTGAGCGGTTCAAACAACCGTGCTTACATCCCGGTTCGAGTTCAATAAGACAAAGCCATTAACCGTGAGACGGAGACCAGGTGAAAGGAGTAAGGCCTCTTTGTCTATCGGCTCATGTGCGCAACGAATATCTTCGATACTCTTACGATACTCTTCCCTTCGCACAGTAAACGTAGAGAATCAATACGCACATCTTCAATGGACATGTGCTGCTGCATGAATTCAATGGACATGGGTAGCCTGAACAGTGATTCCGAGGTTTTAATTAAAAAGGTTCATTTTTCGGGTCATTTTCGCTATCATGAATACTTCAAAATCCTGGGGTTTACTCAATCCGGAATCGCACTTCTTGGTAATTATCAGCTATATAGACCAAAAGTGCCCAAATAAATAATATCACCCCTCCCATCTCAAGGCTTTCTTCAACCGTAACAATCATGCTGTAAGTCAAATTGTGTTTCCCATGTAATTCCACATAGTACCCTCCGATGAGTTCAACCCCAATAGCCCCTCCGAGATATAGAGCCGCAGCTACGAAGAAGGCCAATCTGGTTTTTTCAGGAAGTTGTAACAAAAACCTTGCATAGAACGGAATAAGAATGAGAACAAGGGGGATAAATGGAATGACCCAGGCGTAATAAAAGATACCGAAACTGTCAGCGCCAATCAGGTCGCGTATCGGATAAATCAATCTCTCATGAAATGACAATGCCTCATCCATTGTCATAATCAAAAATCCTAATGAAAGGACTGCCCAATACAACACATGAGATCTAAGTTGCTTCCTTTCGAGAATGGCGATGATTGCAAGTAGTAGGGCGGAGAAGAATAATAAAAACGTTGAGAAGCTAGACGGAATATTTACCTCAGCGTCAACGTTAAATAACAACACAAGTCCGTAAATATGGTTATGACCAGTTAGATAGGTCATTAATTGACCTCCGATACTAGCCAGAACCAAAAGTATCGCCACTGTTCCTAAGGCACAAGCAATTGCAGAAGGCTTTAATGAAATTTGATTGATTTTCATCTCCAATAGATCCTGTGACAGTGTAACACCCCTTCTCTTTATTTTTCTTTAGTAAAATGGGGTTGCATTGTCACAAAGAAAATAGGAACTATCCTGTCCCACGATCAAGGGAATCATTTTAAGTCGAGTATGACCCCATTTTGTGGCTTTGGTCTCTTTGACTCATGTCATTTTACATTTAGCCTCATGTGGCATTGCGATGCTCGCGCGAGACTCGTTGTGTAATCGGGAGGAACAGAAGAGGAGCCATCCTCGATCACAGAGTGATTTTAGGGTGATTGAAGGCGAAAGAGTCGGCTCAACCAAGTAAAGTTGGTGCGGTTGATTGAGGGCTTTGTATCTAGGGCGACAGCTTGGACGGCTCCAGTCTTAGTGGGCGTGAGTAAAAACACTGCGGCCTAATACTTTCATTGGGTACGAGAAATCATTCCTCAAACGCTCCAGGATGACCTACCGCTCGACGGGGCAATCGAAGTCAATGCAAGTTATATTGGGATCCCACGAAAAGGAACGTGTAGACGAGGGGCAGCCGGGAATGTGCCAGCCTTGGGAAATTCATAATGTGGGGGCGGGTGTTCGTACACGGACGTGATTCCGGATACGAAAGCCAAGACGTTCATGGGCGTTATGCGGGAGCGGATCATTCCGGAACACATCATCGGTACGGACACCTCTCACTCCTCGAATGTTCTCGATGTTTCTGAATTCAAACATTACCGCATGAATCATTCCAAACGCTTTGTGACGAAACACAAACATGGTAATGGCTTCGAGAATTTCTGGAGTCAAGCAGTATATGCAGAAATTCACTGAGATGCCGCGTCCCGTACCCGTAACACATCGTTCTCGACGACCAAGTACCCGATTTTCAGTTTGAGTTTGTTGATCCGCTCTTCTTTAAGCACCTCTTTGTTCTTGGGATGCCGTCTCAACCTATGCTCAGTCAGTAAAAACTGCTTATACCAGCCCTCCATCCCGGCCATCGTCAATCCATGTTGTCGGGTTGCTTCCCTCACCGAAGCCTCCCCTTTGAGATTTCGTCAAGCCAGGGTGGCCCGCCATTTTTGTCTCTCTAAATGTGTCGCAAGGCCAGACCAAGACCACGTGACGAGTTGCACTTACAAGATGAATTCAAGTAGCTTGTTAATTTATAAACAATACCTATCTTTCTTCGGTGCGGGATTTTCCTAAAGATAAATGAAAAAAGGCTTCTGGGCATTGCGATTGGTCTAGGTCAAATGCGGTTTACTTGCCGATGTCCCAGATGCGAGCAAGATTTGTTCTACAATAAGTAAGATCTCATTTGTCTGCCTGTCAAATGCTTATCCGAACGACTAGTTGAGTATTGACGAAGACGATCGTCGAGGAATGATGAGCCAAATAAATGACAGGATAAGTTTAAACTTCATAGTGCGTGCGACGTAATTCTGGCAAAGATTGAAGTTGAATCATTTTCAAATTGTGACGGTTTGTTGTTACAGACGAGAACCGGTATGAGAATACTTCCTTGAAATTTTCTTTTAGCGAGAACGGTTATTCGTTAAGTCTCAAGAGGTTTTCGAAATGTAGAATGTTTGGTCGATTCAGCAACAAGAAGAACAACAATGCTTATATTCGTTGAAGCTCTAATTCGTTTCCTCCTGTTGCTTGTAGATCTTTTCTACGGATCATTGTGCTTCAAGGCTTCATTGTCGTTATCTTGACTGTAAAATTGCACAGATGGTTTTTTAATTTGGCACTCGGTTATGTGAGAGTATGAGAAATCAGGGAGGTAAATGGTGAAAGTCTTAGTTACTGGTCAGAATGGCTATATTGGTAGCGTTCTTGTTGCTATGCTGCTCGCCGATGGTCATGAGGTCATAGGGTTAGATACCGATCTTTTTGCAGACTGTATCTTTGGTGATTATGATGTTCCGCGAATTCCTTCTCTCAATATCGATATACGTGATACATCTGCCCTTGAGCTAGAAGGATTTGATGCGGTCATTCATTTGGCCGGGCTGTCCAACGATCCTTTAGGAGACCTCGATCCAACTCTTACTTATGAAATTAACCATGCAGCTTCCGTCCGGCTTGCTGAGAAGGCTAAAGCTGCGGGTGTTTCTCGTTTTCTTTTTTCCTCCTCTTGCAGCAATTATGGTGCTTCTGGAGATAATTTCCTTACCGAGGATTCAGCGCTGAATCCAGTTACGCCTTATGGCGAATCAAAGGTTTGGGTAGAAAGAGACCTGCAAAAACTTGCTGATAGCACTTTTCATCCTACATTCTTACGGAATGCGACGGTGTATGGCATTTCCCCTCGACTTCGAGTGGACCTTGTCCTTAATAATTTGATGGCGTCTGCCGTGACAACAGGTCGTGTACTTATGAAGAGTGACGGAACTCCTTGGCGTCCGATTGTGCATGTTGAGGATGTTTCAAGAGCATTTTTAGCAGTGCTTGAAGCCCCAGTAGACGTCATTCATAATCAAGCATTTAATATTGGACGCACACAGGAAAACTATCGAATTCGTGAGTTAGGGGAAATTGTGAAAGAAACTGTCCCTGGTTGTGAAATAGAATATGCTGAGGGAGCCGGTCCGGATAAGCGCTGCTATCGAGTTGACTGCAGTAAGGTTAGCCGTAAGATTCCAGGCTTTCAACCACGCTGGGATGCACGTGCAGGGGCGAAGGAAATCTACGAAGCGTATCAATCAGCGAAAATCACTGATGAAATCTTAACAAAACCACGATTTGTGCGCATGAGTCAGTTGAGAACGCTTTTAGACGAAGGACATGTCACTGATCAACTTCGCTGGTCTGAATCTAAGCTTCCTGTCTAGTCATGTGTGAAAATAGCAAGGTGATTCATTAAATTACCTAAGGTCCATGAGAGTATGAAGTGGGCCCAGAGACAACGGTGCCTGGCGCTTGGGAAAGATCGTTCATCAGGTTTTAGAGAGCCAGATCTTTTGCCGTGGCCAAGTTTGAGCTTGATTTTTGGTGCCATATTAGTTGTAAATACGGTATTCCACGTCTGGGGTTTGCCCATAGTTGATAAATAGTAAGATTTTCTTACCTTCTTTAAATGAACGCATTATATAACATGCAGTTCGCTCTCCCTAAGCAAAATCAATTGTTGCTGCACGTTCAGACCGCCAAAACGCTCCTGTGTTTTTTGGCGTTTATGCTGAGTACCTTTTTGGGCGGAGGAAATGTTGTTGCTCAAACAGTTATTCCG